>NZ_FNBO01000008.1 GCF_900102375.1 Halorubrum xinjiangense | reverse complement strand
ATTCGCGGCTGTTTCCGACGTATACGATCCCGATCGCACGAGAATTTCTCACTGAACTAGCTGAGAAACATGATGTCGAAGACGCTCTGTTTCTCGTCGATGACGCAGACGATCTGATCGGTGGGCTCCGCCGCGAAAACTACAGCTACCGTGTCGAACAACACGGCTTCAGAAATTCTGTCGAACGTGTCTTTAGAGAAGTAGAACGACGAACCTCTTCGTTTTCAAACTGTTTCAGCCATGTCGATCCACCGACCGCGGAAACGTGGTTGCAAGCCCACGCCGTCTGGTGGAATCATGCTTAAGTTAACACGACGGGTCTTTGGAGGCGTTCACCGCTGATCTGCGAGCATCAGTTTATAACCGAGCGGCTGGAGATTTGGAGGCGTTCACCGCTGTACGATCTACTGACGAAACCGATCGAGACGCACGCTTCAGCGGCCGGCTGTTTCGGACGGATACCGTCTGAGAGAGAGGATTTTAAGCGAGTAACCGCCGCCTAACTCCGTAGTCGACCGTGTTCGACTTTGAGACACCGGTCTTGAACCACGTCGATCCCGTCCGCTTCAGCGGCCGCGGCCGCCTCGTCGTGACTGATCCCGAGCTGGAGCCACAGCGCGCCGGCGTCGCCCCGCTCGGCGTGGCGCTCGCGGACGGCGTCGGCGATCTCCGGCACCTCCTCGCTCGGTCGGAACACGTCGACGAGGTCGATCGCTTCTTCGACGTCGCCGACCGCGTCGTACGCCGGCTCGCCGAGCACTTCGTCGGCGAACGGGTTCACCGGGATCACGCGGTACCCCTCGTTCTGGAGGTACGCGGGCACGTCGTGGGCGGCCTTCCCGGGCGTCGTCGAGCAGCCGACGACCGCTATCGTCTCGGCGTCGAGCAGGCGGTCGAGCCCCGCGTCGTCGGTGATAGGCATGGCTCCGCGTACGGTCGCGACACGATTAAGCGGATCCCACGGTCGTCGCGGTCCGGGAACTGGCGCGAAGCGCCGTCTGTCGGTGTAAAAACCGGCGTGAGCCGCCCCCGTCTGCTTAGGGAAGCCGGATCTCCGGCTCGCCGTCCTCGGGGACGGTGACGATCCCGTCGAACAGCTGCTTGAGCGTGTTCATCGCTTGGTCGTCGTGGGCCGTCGAGTCGATACTGTACAGCCCCAGTCCGTCGACGCTCTGGACTCGGCCGGTGAACACGTGGAGGAACCGGAACACCGTCTGGAGGTCGGAGTACATGAGAAGCGTCGACAGCGAGTGGACCATCACGCGGTTCCGCTCGATGCCGCGGTCGCCGAACGCCTGGAGGAACTCGGAGAGCTTGATCCCGATCCCCGTCATGTCCACCGGCGAGGAGGCGTACTTGATCCGGTCGGACTCGCGGGTGTCGCCGCCCTGCTGGCGGGTGACGCAGTCGACGACCGCGACGGGTTTCCCCTCGTAGGGCGTCCGCTTCTCGTAGTCGCGGAGCACCCGGTCGGCGCCGTCCTTGGTGGTGACGACGATGCTTCCCTCGTCGCGGTCGGTCCCCGCAGCGAGGATGTCCATCATGATCGACCGCTTCCCGCTGAGCGGCGGGCCGGTCAACAGGATGTTGGTCCCGGGCTCGACCTCGGCGTCGAAATGCGGCGTCAGCTCATACATGGACGCACCTCGAAGGCGGCGTCGTCGGGGCGAGCCTCTCGTTCGGCCGCGAGGCCGTACGACCAGGACACATCTACTACCGAAACATGCCCGCTCCGAATAATATTCTTTTTGATCGCCCCTTGCGAGCCGGTCGTGCGCCTCAGCGCGGTCGTGGCCCCGATCAGCTGGCAGATCCCGGTACACACGCGGGGCCGCCCGGTGCCGGGGCGCCGGGACGTGTCACGCGACCGAATCGATCGCGAGCGGTACCGGCCGCAGACCGGCGGACTGCGCGACGGCGATTTCGAATCGCGGGACTTAACATGCTCTCGCAAGTACATCGCGGTACGGGCGCTTAGCTCAGTTTGGACAGAGTGCTTGGCTTCGGACCAAGTTGCCACGGGTTCAAATCCTGTAGCGCCCATTCGCTTTTCGAACGATCTAAATCCGACAGACTGCGGCAAGTCACTTATAAATCGACTCTGGCTGCCAAATTCGATTTCGTTCGATAGTCGAACGATTCCGAATGAGGCGGGGTTCAGTCCGACGGTTCGCGTACATCTTATCGAGGCTGGTAGGTGGTTAATCAAACGGGTCGCGATGGAATATCCGAGTGGTCCTCTTCAGTGCGTCACATACCGCCGTCAGCGTGGCCGAGGGACCGTCCTACTTGATTATCACGACCAATAGTTTGGCACGTAATTACTTATCACACTACTGGGGACCCCCAGATATGTTAAACAACGTAAAAATTGACCAACTGGACCTCAGACCGAAGCTCATCATCGCGTTCGTCTTGGTGGCGCTCTTGGTGGGCGTCACCGGTGCGGTCGGCTACCAGGCCGTCGGCACCGTCGACGAGGAGGCTCACATCATCTCCGAGGACGCCGACAAGATCGACGCCTCGCTGAACATGCTCGTCGCCATCGAGGAGCAACAGGTCGCCGTCCACGCTGCCCGCTTGGGGGAGGAGGGCGAACGTGAGGCGTTCGAGGCGGCCGGACAGCGGTTCGACGAGTACTCGGCGGCGCTACAACAGCAGGACCTGAGCGAGGACGAGCGAGGGGAGCTCGAGGAGCTACAGACGCAACACGAGGAGTACGCCGCGGTCGGTCAGGAGCTGTTCACGGCCTTAGACGCCGGCGAGACGGACGTGGCACGGGAGAAGAGCGACGAGCTGGACACGCTCGTCGCCGACACCAAGGACTCCGCGACCGCACTCGAACGGGCGGCCATCGAGGACAAGGAGGCCTCGGTCGTCGCCGCCGATACCACCACACAGAACGCGCGCACGGAGGTGCTCGGACTGACTGTCGGCGCGTTCGTCGCGGCGGTGGCGATCGGGCTGTTCGTCGCCGGTCGCATCACGCCGCCGATCACGCAGCTGTCCGAGGGGCTCGTCGCGATCAGCAGCGGCGACCTCGACACGCCGGTCGACCCGCACGTCGAGAGCGACGAACTCGGTCGGATGGTCGACGCGTACGCCGAGATGCGGGAGAATCTCCGAGGCGTGTTCTCCCAGATCGAGACGGCGAGCGACGGGCTGAAGAGCGGGGACCTCGGCTGGAAGTTCGAGGCCGAATATCCCGGTCGGTACGGCGAGACGGTGAGCGACCTCGAGACGGGCGCCGCCGAGCTCGCCGCGAGTTTCGACGCGATACAGCGCGTCAGCAGCGGTCTCCAGCGCGGCGATCTCACGGGCGACGTCGACACGGACCGCCCCGGACAGTACGGCAGCGTGCTCGACGACCTCGACGTGGGGACCACCCAGCTATCGAACAGCTTCGACCAGATCTCGGCCGCGAGCGCCGGGCTCAAGCGCGGGCGACTCGCGCAGGACATCGACACCGACTACCCCGGGGCGTACGGGGACGTGCTGGCTTCCCTCGACGGCGGGATCGACCGGCTCGGCGACAGCGTCGGCAGCGTAAAATCGATCGCACAGAACGTCGCGGCGTCGAGCGACGTGGTCGCGCAGAACACGGAGGAGGTGAAAGACGCCAGCGAGGAGGTCGCCGGGTCCGTCGAGGAGATCTCGTACGGCGCGGACACGCAAAGCGAGAACCTCCAGGAGGTCGCCAACGAGATGAACGACATGTCGGCGACAGTCGAGGAGATCGCATCGTCGGCCGATCAGGTGACCGAGACCGCGGAGACCGCGGTCGATCGGGGGAACGCCGGCCGCGAGTACGCCGCGGAGGCGACCGAGGAGATCGAGTCGATCGAGACGCAGGCGGACGAGGCGGCCGCGCAGGTCGAGGCGCTCGAGGCGGACATGAACCAGATCGGTGAGATCGTCGAGATGATCTCCGGGATCGCCGAGCGAACGAACATCCTCGCGTTGAACGCCTCGATCGAGGCGGCGCGCGCCGGCGAGGCCGGTGAGGGGTTCGGCGTGGTCGCCTCCGAGGTCAAATCGCTTGCGGAGGAGGCCGGGGAGGCGACGACCGCCGTCGAAGAGCGGATCGAGACGGCGCAGGCGAGCACGACCGAGACGGTCGGGCGGATGGAGCGGATGAGCGAGCGCGTCGAGCGCGGGTCGGAGACGATAGAGAACGCGATCGAAACGTTCGACGAGATCGCGGACGCGGTACAGGAGGCCGAGAGCGGCATCCGAGAGATCAGCGACGCGACCGACGATCAGGCCGCCTCGACGGAGGAGGTCGTCTCGGTGGTCGACGAGGTGGCCAGCGTGAGCGAACAGACAGCCGCGGAGTCGAGCAACGTGTCGGCGGCGACCGAAGAGCAGACGTCGTCGCTCGCGGAGACCGCCGAAACCGTTCAGGACCTCTCCGCGCTGGCCGACGACCTGAACCAGCAGGTCGCCGGGTTCGAGACCGAGCCCACGACCGCGGCGCAGGCGTCTCCGGGGTCCCGAGCGGCGACCGACGGGGGCTCGTAACGCACCGGTCGGTTCAGTACGGGGTTGGTACCCGCCGCGTGCGCCGAGACCGCCCGCACGCCGCGCGCCCCACTAGCTTTTTGTGACTCGTCCGGTTCGCGGTAGTCGTGCCTATTCGGAGAGCGAAACCCGCGGAGTCACTCTACGCGGAACTCGCGGAGTACGACCTCGTGGTCACTCCCGACGCCGCGCTGGCGAGCGCGATCAACCGCCGCCTCGACCGCCCACACTTCGGGACGTTCGCGACCACGCCGCGCCGCCTCGCGGCCGGCCGGCGCGAGCAGGCGGAGGACCGCCGCGCGTTCCTCGAACTCGTCGGCGAGACGGACCACGACTGGAAGGCGGTCGCGTACGCCGTCGGGAACGTGCTCCAGTGTTGGGAACACACGGGGCGTCTCGACGCGATCTTCGCGTACGACGCCTACGTCGACGACGCGACCCGCGAGGTCGTCGAGGTGATGCGCACCCTCCGGACGACGTCGAAGCGGCTCAGCGAGTACGCGATAGACGGGGATCGAGGGGTCGACGAAGACCAGTCCGTCGCCGTGGTCGGCCACGATCAGCTGACCAACTTAGAGCGCAGCGTCCTTCCGGACGCGTTCGACCGCGTCGACCTGTTCACGGACGAGGCGTTCGATTACCCGCCCTTCCACGTCTTCGAGTCGGCGACCGATATCGTCGCCGCGCTCCTCGACACGGTCTCGGCGCGCAACGCCGACCGCGTCGCCGTCGTCCTCGACGGCGGCGGGAAGTACTCCTCGCTCGTCGAGTCCGCGTTCGAGGCGGCGGACATCCCCTTCTACGGCGGCCCGGGGTTCGCCGACGACCCGCACCACCGAGCGTTCCTCCGGCTCCTCCGGCTCTGCTTTCAGGGCTCGGAGACGACCGTCGGCGACGCCGCCCCGGTCCTCTCGCGGCTGGGGATCGACGCGCCGATCGCCGACCGCGAGCGGCGCCTGGAGGCCGTCGACCGACCGGGCGTGGAGTGGCTGCGGGCGTTCCGCGACCGCGTCGAGGACCGGACGTTCGCGGCGGCGCTCGACGCGTACGCGACCGAGGCCGGCGTCGACCTGAGCCGGCTCGACGAGGAGCTGGAGAGTCTCGGTCTCGCCGACGACCGCGTGACGGAGGGCGCCGTCGGCCGGCTCGCTTACTACCTCCAGACCTACGAGGTCCCGGTCGACAGGGACAACGAGGGAGTCATCCTCGCCGACGCGAAGTCCTCCGCCTACGTGGACCGCCCCGTCGTCTTCCACCTCGGCATGGGCGAGGAGTGGACACACTCGGCGCCTCAGCGGCCGTGGGTGGACACCGAGACGCAGTTCGAGCGCTACGTCGGGAGCTTCCAGCGCCTGCTCCAGAGCGGCGACCGTCGGTACTACCTCGTTCAGGACGCCGCCGGCGGGGAGCCGATCACCCCCTGTCTATACCTCGGCGACCTCCTCGACGAGGAGTTCGAACGGTTCAGCGACCTCGACTCGGTCGAACACCGGCGGCGACCGCGGCCGACGGGCGCGGGCTTCGACCGCGAGTCGACCGGGGTTGCCCCCGAGTCGGTCGAGACCGTCAGCCAGTCGTCCCTGAACAGCTACGTCAACAGCCCGCGGGACTACCTCTTCGGGCGGCTCCTCGACGCCCCCGACCGGGAGCGGTTCGTCGAGGGGAACCTCTTCCACGACTTCGCGGAGTTCTACGTGAACCACCCCGAAGTCGTCGCGGCGGCCGACACCGACGACCTCGTCGACGACATGGTCGCGGAGGCCGAGGCGTTCTTCTCGGCCGCCGACGAGACGCTCCGCCGCCGGAAGTACCGCATCGGCCTGGAGCTGATAACGGAGTACCTCGACGGGGCGGGGCCGGACGCTGACGACTTCCTCACGCCGTCCTCGGGGTGGGGGACCAACTTCTTCGCGGAGCGCTTCGGCGAGCCGGTCGACTCGCCGCTCACCGAACGCTGGTTCGAGGACGACGCGCTCGGCGTGAAGGGGAAGATCGACTTGGTGCGGTCGCCCACGCAGCTCCTCGATTACAAGAGCGGGCGGAAGAAGCGACTCACGCAGGTCGTCACGGGCGCGGCGACCGATCCGCCGGCGGACGTCCCGAACTTCCAGGCGGCGCTGTACCTGACCTACTACCGGACGGTCCGCCCCGACGAGCGGCTGGAGTTCACGTTCTTCCACTTCCTCGAACCGATGGCCGACGTCATCGCGGGCGACGCCGACCTCGACGACGCGCTCACGACCGTCACCTACCACCCGGTCTCGTTCGACGAGTACGTCTCTTCCCGGGAGGCCTTCGACCGGCTGCTCGACGGCTACGCCGACTGCCGAGAGACGTTCGAGGACCTCGGTTACGCCGCCTACGAGGGGATCGTCGCGCAGCTGACGTTCCCGGAGACGACCGACAGGGGTGAGCTGCGCGACTCGGAGTTCGCCGCGGCGTTCACCGCCGCGGTCGACGCGGAGACCGCCGCCGACGTCGACGCCGAGAAAGGGGTAGACCAGGCGATCCGCGAGCTCAACGGCGCTCGGAAACGGGCCTTCTTCGAGGAGGACCTGGACGCCTTCGAGGCGTTCGTCGAGGAGCGCCTCGACGAGCTCAACGCCAGACGGGCCGGCGAGGAGCGGTTCCCGGTCGACGGCCTCGCGGGAGAGCCGAACTACCGGCGCGTGGACAACCGCGACCTGCTGTTGGGGGGCGACCGATGAGCGAGCCGACGCCGAACGACGCCCAGCGGGAGCTCATCGAGAGCACCGAGGGGCCGTACCTCGTCGACGCCGGCCCCGGGACCGGGAAGACGTTCGCCGTCACCCGGCGCTACGGGCGGATCGTCGACCGGCCGGACGTGGAGCCGGACGACGTACTGCTCGCGACGTTCACGCGGAGCGCCGCGACGGAGATGAAAGAGCGGATCGTCGACCACAGCGCGTACGACCTGCGAGAGCTGGCCGACGCGCCGATCCGGACGTTCCACTCGCACTGCCACGAGCTCCTCCGAGAGCACGGGTTCGCCGCCCCGACGCACCTCGGCCTCGACGAGCGGATCACGGGCTCGACGCGGATCCTCGAAGACGAGCTGATCGAGGCCGAGCGGTTCCGCGAGTTCTTCGGCGGGTTCCGCGACGACCACCCGGAACACGCCGACTTCTATCGGGCGCTCTCCGCCCCGGGCGAGCTGCTCGACCTGATCGAAGAGCTCGCGTCGAAGGGGATCTTCCCGACGGCAGACGGCTGGTACCGGAACGGCGAAGCGCACCTCGACGGCGACTTCGCGGCGTTCGAAGACCGGTTCGACGACGTGAATCGGCCCCGGAACGACGGCCGGAAGCAGTCGAAGCTGCGCGGAGACCTGAGCGGGTTCGGTCGGGACAAGGCGTACCGCCCGGACGCGCCGTCGAAGTCGACGCTCCGCGGCGGCCGGGGGACGAAGCGGCTCGACGACGACGTGGCCCGGCAGGTCTTCTACGAGGACCGGTCGGCCCTCAAGGCGTTCGTCCACGACGTCTACGTCGAGTACCTCCGCTTCGCGCTGCGCCGCAACTACCTCTCGTTCAGCTTCCTCCAGCTGTTCGCGTTCGTCCTCCTCTGCGAGGACGAGCGCGCCCGCGAGGCGGCGTCGTTCGAGTACGTCATGGTCGACGAGTTTCAGGACACGAGCGAGGTCCAGTTCAAGCTCGCCCTGTTGCTCTCCGGGAGCGACAACTTCTGCGTCGTCGGCGACTGGAAGCAGAGCATCTACTCGTTCCAGTACGCGGACGTGCGCAACATCACGGAGTTCGGAGCGCGGCTGGAGCGGTTCGCCGCGGACCTCAACGACGACGCGGACCGGGTTCCGTTCGACTCCCCCGACCCCACCACGATCGAACTGCGGGAGAACTACCGGTCGACCGAGTCCGTTATCGACCTCTCGGAGCGGGCGATCGTGACGCCGGCCGCGAGCGGCGACGCGGTCGACACCGACCTCGATGACGTCGTCGAGCTCTCCTCGAACGCCGCCTTCGACAACACCGTCGTCGAGGGGGTGCGCCACGAGGACGAACACGAGGCCGTCCTCTCGAAGGTACAGGAGATCGTCGGCGACAACGACTACGCCGTCGAGGGGGAAGACGGCGAGCCGCGGCCGCCGGAGTACGGCGACGTCGCGGTGTTCACGCGGACGCGAGACTACGGCCGGGAGCTCCTCGACGTCGCCGACGAGTACGACTTCCCGTTGGCCTACGACGGCGGGATCGAGCTGTTCCGGACCGATCCGGCGAAGCTGCTGCTCGCGTGGCTCCGGATCCTCGAGTCGGACGCCGACCGCGGCTGGGCGGTGGTGCTCGAACGGATCGGGTACGCGTTCGACGAGATCGACCGCCTCCTCGAGACGGGGTCGTACCCGGCCGAGCCAGCCGCGTTCCGCGACGAGCTCTGCGAGCTGGCGTCGGTCGGCGCGGTGGCGCGTCGTGTCCTCGACCGCTACGGGTTCACGGGCGACGTCGCGGACGTGCTCCTCCACACGGTCCAGTCCGTCCACGACTCGACGACGGCGACCCGGGGCGAATTGATCCGGCACATCGAGCGCGGCGTCGAGACCGGCAGTACGGTCGACGTCCGCGCGACCGCGGGCGACGACGCGGTGACCGTTCAGACGATTCACACCGCGAAGGGGCTGGAGTACCCGATCGTCGTCATGGCGAACATGAACGCGGGCCGCTTCCCGGCGCGAAGCGGCAGGTCAAGCGTAATTCAGTATCGCGACCCGGTCGGCCTTCGACAGCGGAAGCTGTACTCGGAGGAGGCGGAGCACCCGCACGTGTACGACAGCTGGCGCCACGACGTCATCAGGCGCTGTCTGCCCCGGGCGTACGACGAGGAGCGGCGGCTGCTCTACGTCGCGGTGACGCGCGCGGAGAGCCACGTCGTGTTCGCGGCCGGCGAGGACCCGAACACGTTCCTCGAGGAGCTCCCGGTCGCCGTCGAGGAGATCGAGCCGGACGTCGAGCCCCTCGACCGCGGCGAGCCCGCCGACGCGGAGCTGCCGTTCGCGGTGACGGCCCCGGACGGGCCGATCGGCCACACGCCGCACTCGCTGATGGACGAGTCGGTGTTCGAGCAGAGTGGCGAACGGCCGGAGACCGGCCCCGAGGCCGAACCCGAACCCGAGACCCGGGGGATGGACTTCGGCTCGCGGGTCCACGACTTCGCGGAGGCGTACGCGCTCGGCGACGACGTGACGCCGTCGAACGACCACGAGCGACGGATCGTCGAACTGCTCGACGGGCTGTCGGGCGAGAAACACGTCGAGGAGCCGGTGACGCTCCCGATAGACGTCGACGGCCGCCGGGTTACCGTCTCCGGGATCGCCGACCTCGTCCACGAGACGGCCGACCGGATCGAGGTGATCGATTACAAGACGGACGCGACGCGGCGCGCGGAGTCGGAGTACAGAAAGCAGCTCAGCGTCTACTACCACGTCCTCGACGAGTGGTTCGCCGACAAGCAGGTCGAGACGAGCCTGTTCTACACGAGCGACGGGACCCGCGAGCGGATCGAGCCGCACTTGACCGAGGAGCTGCGCGCGTTCGTTCGGGCGGCCGAGTCGGCCACAGAGTGACGGCGTCCCGCCCGACGGAGTGGCTTTTTGACGACGCGAGACGGACGACGCGTATGGCTCCAGCGTTCGGCTCCCCTGCCAGACTCGGAGTCGACGATCGCAGCCGTCCGACGACGCCGGAGGTGCGCTCGTGAGCGACGACGACGCGGGCGGCGCGAGCGACGGGGAAGGATCCGGACCGCTGGACGCGTTCCGACGGTTCTTCGCGTTAGAGCGGGACGTGCTCGTGCTGTCGGTCGCGATGTTCGCGTTCAGCCTCGGCTTCCAGATGACGAACCGGTACCTCCCGGAGTACATGGTCGCGCTCGGCGCGTCCGGGTTCGTCGTCGGGCTGTTCGGCACGTTCGGGAACGTCATCTCGGCGCTGTATCCGTACCCGGGCGGCGCAGTCTCGGACCGGATCGGTTCGCGGTACGCGCTGACGCTCTTCGGTCTGCTGTCGACGCTCGGCTTCCTCGTCTGGCTGGTCGCGCCGAGCGTCGGGCCGCTCGCCGTCGCCGGGTTCACCGTCGACCCCTGGATCTGGATCTTTGTCGGTCTCGTCCTCGCGCAGGCGTGGAAGTCATTCGGGCTCGGCGCGACGTTCGCGGTGGTGAAGCAGGCGACGGACCCCTCCCGGCTGGCCGCGGGGTTCGCCAGCACGGAGACGTTCCGGCGGACGGCGTTCCTCGTCGGCCCCGTGCTGGCCGCCGTCCTCATCGGGCTCCGAACCGATTTCACGGTGAGCTTCCAGTTCGTCCTCGCGGTCGCGGTGGGCTTCGGGATCCTCGGCACGCTCGTCCAGCACGTGCTCTACGACGCGAGCGACGACTCCCTCGGCGGCTCCTTCGCCGGCCTCGACCAGATCCGGCGGGACCTCCGGGAGATGCCGGCGCCCCTCCGGCCGCTGCTCGTCGGCGACACGCTCGTGCGGTTCGCGAACGGGATGGTGTACGTGTTCTTCGTCCTCGTCGTCACCCAGTTCTTCGAGGTCGGGCTGGAAACGACCGTCGCGCTCGGCGGGTTCGCCTATGACGTCGACCTCTCCCCGCAGGCCTTCTTCGGCTACCTCCTCGGCGTCGAGATGCTCGTCGCGCTGCTGATCATGGTCCCCGCCTCGAAGCTCGCCGAGCGGGTCGGCCTGAAGCCGGTCGTCGCGGTCGGCTTCGCGGTGTACGCCGTCTTCCCAGTCGTGCTGATCTACGCGCCGGCGCTGGCTGGGTCGGCGCTGCCGCTCTGGGCCGTGATGGTCGCCGTCTTCGCGTTCTCGGGGCTCCGGTTCGCTGGGCTGCCGTCGCATAAGGCGCTGATCGTCGGGCCGGCGGAGCGGGGGATCGGCGGCCGCGTCACCGGGACGTACTACCTGATACGAAACACGATCGTGATCCCGAGCGCGGCGGTCGGGGGGTACCTGTGGGACTTCGTTAGCCCCGAGGTCGCATTCACCGTCGCGGCCGTCATTGGCGTCGCCGGCACCGGCTACTTCCTCGCGTTCGGACGGGAGTTCGAGGCGTACTCGTGAGACGGCGGTCCCGCGCGAGACGGTGCCCGTCGCGGGGGCGGGCGGCGCGCTGACCGGCCGCGGGTCGCCGTCACGCCCGCTCCGCCCACGTGGATTTAATTGAGTGCCGACACCCGTACTACCCATGCCGACACCCTACGGCGAGTGGCCCTCGCCGGTGGCGCCCGACGACGTCGCCGCCGGCGTGCGGTCGTTCGCGTCAGTCGCGACCGACGGCGACCACGTGTACTGGCTCGAACGCCGCCCCTCAGAGGGCGAGCGCGGCGTCGTCTGCCGCGCCCCGACCGACGACCCCGACGCCGGACCGACCGAGGTGACGCCCGCGGACCTGGACGTCCGGACGCTGGTCCACCAGTACGGCGGCGGCGACCTGCTCGTCGTCGACGGGACGCTGCTCGTCGCGAACATGGACGACCAGCGGCTCTACCGCCTCCCCGCGGACGGAAGCGCGGTCGCGGGCGACGCGGAACCGGTCCCCGTCACCCCGGAGCCGCCCGAACCGATGGCCGACCGCTACGCCGACATGCGGACGGCCCCTGACGGCGAGACGGTGTACGCCGTCCGCGAGCGACACGCGGGACCGGGGACCGACGAGGAACCCCGGAACGAGTTGGTCCGATTCCCCCTCCGTCCGGAGTCCGAGGGCGTTGCGGACGGAGACGATCCGAACGGAGACGATCCGAACGGGGACGACGCGGACGGCGAGGACGCCGGCGTCGCGGACCCGGTCGTCGTCGCCGAGGGTCACGACTTCTACGCCGCACCGCGGCCGGAGCCCGACGGCGACCGGATCGCGTACCTGCGCTGGGACCACCCGAACATGCCGTGGGACGGCACCGAACTCGTCGTCGCGGCGGTCGACGAGGCGGGCGGTCTCCGGGACGAGCGCGTCGTCGCGGGCGGTCCCGACGAGTCGGTCGTCTCGCCGAAGTGGTCGCCCGACGGCGTCCTCCACGCCGCCGCCGACCGCACCGGTTGGTGGAACCTCTACCGCTTCCGAGCCGGGTCCGGAGGTGACGACAGCGCCGAGGGTGCGAGCGCCGACGCCGACGCGCTTCCGACGGCCGCGGACGCCGAGAACCTCCGCGAGACGGCGGCGGCGTTCGGCGTGCCGATGTGGACGCTCGGCGCGTCGACGTTCGCGTTCCTCGACGACGGGCGGATAGCGACGCTGCTCACCGACGAGGGCGAACCGAGCCTGCGGCTGCTCGACCCGGAGACGGGCGACCTGACGGACGCGGAGCTCCCGTACACCTCCTTCCGGCCGGCCTCGGTCCGGTCCGACGGCGAGCGCGTCGTCTTCGCCGGCCACCGGACGGACGCCCCGAGCGCGGTCGTCTCGTGGCGACCCGACGGCGACGGCGCAGGGACGACGCGCCTCCGCGAGGCGACCGACGACGCCCTCGACCCCGCGTACGTCTCGGAGCCGGAGTCGCTCGCCTTCCCGACCGGCGACGCCGTGGGCGCCGAGGACGCGACGGCGTACGCGTACTACTACCCGCCCCACAACCCGGACGTCGAGCCGCCGGTCGACGCGACACCGCCCCTGCTCGTCCGGGTTCACGGCGGCCCGACGAGCCGGTCCGAGGCGTCGCTGTCGTCGACGGTCCAGTTCTGGACGACCCGCGGCGTCGGTGTGCTCGCGGTGAACTATCGGGGGTCGACCGGCTACGGGCGCGCGTTCCGCGAGGCGCTGAAGGGGCAGTGGGGGGTCCGCGACGTGCTCGACTGCGTGAACGCCGCGCGGTACGCCGCCGAAGAAGGACTCGCCGATCCGGACCGACTGGCGATATCGGGCGGCAGCGCCGGCGGCTTCGCGGTGTTGGCCGCGCTCGCGTTTCACGACGCGTTCGACGCGGGCGCGAGCTACTACGGCGTCGCCGACCTCCGCGCGCTGGCCGAGGAGACCCACAAGTTCGAGTCGCGCTACCTCGACGGGCTGGTCGGCCCGCTCCCCGAGGCGGCCGACGTCTACAAGGCGCGGTCGCCGGTCGCACACGCCGAGGGGATAGCCGAGCCGCTGCTGCTGCTCCAGGGCGGGGAAGACGAGGTCGTCCCGCCCGCGCAGGCCGAGGCGATGATCGACGCGCTCGTCGCGAACGAGACGCCGTACGCGTACGTGGAGTTCCCGGAGGAGCGACACGGGTTCCGCGACGCCGACAACGTCGCCCGGGCGCACGCCGCCGAGCTCGCCTTCTACGGCGCGGCGTTCGGCTTCGATCCGGCCGGGGACGTCGCCGACCTCGAACTGCTCGTCGGCGAGCGGCCGGACTAGCCGCGGCGGGGGTCAGTCTCAGTCCGCCGGCTCAGGCGGATCGCCGCCCTCAGACGCTCGCTGCCGTTCCGGGAGCGGCCCGTCGTACCCCTCCGGAATGTACGGGCAAAGCGGGTCGCTGCCGGTCGGGTCGCCGGTGACGGCGTACGCGCGCGACCGGCTCCCGCCGCAGACGTGACGGTACTCGCAGGCGCCGCACTTCCCCGAGAAGCCGTCGGGGTCCCGGAGCGACTCGAAGAGCTCCGCGTTCCGGTAGACGTCGACGACCGACCGCTCGCGGACGCTCCCGGCCGACTCGGGGAGGAAGCCCGACGGGTACACCTCGCCGGTGTGGCTGACGAACGCGAAGCCGCGCCCGGCTGTGATTCCGCCCCGCCGTTGCGCGGATCCGTCGGTCTCGCCAGCCTCCGCCCGCTGGATGCCCACCCGGCGGTAGAACGGCGCCTCCGTCGTCTTGACGCCGAATCGCTCCTCCTCCGAGGCCTCGTGGAGCCACGCCATCGCGTCCTCGGCGCGCTCGGGCGAGATCGGGTCGAGGACGCGGCCGCGACCCACCGGGACGAGGAAGAAGACGCTCCAGAGGACGGCGCCGAGGTCCCGGACGCGGTCGCGGATCGCGGGGAGGTCCTCGACGGTGTCGGCGCAGACGGTGGTGTTGACCTGAAGCGGGATCCCGGCGTCGCGGGCGGCGCGGGCGGCCTCGATAGTGTCCTCGAAGCTCTCCTCGCCGCGGAAGGCGTCGTGGCGCTCCCGGGTCGGTCCGTCGAGGCTGAGCGCCATCCGCGCGATCCCCGCGTCGCCGAGGTCGCGGACGCGCTCGGGCGTGAGCGACCGCGTCCCGCTCGGCGTGATCGTCATCCGGAGGTCCAACTCGTCGCCGTGCGCGACCAGCTCTGTGAGGTCGTCGCGCGCGAGCGGGTCGCCCCCGGAGAGGACGACCAACTGTCCGTCACCGAACTCGGCGGCGTCCTCCAGCAGTCGCTTCCCCTCCGCGGTCGTCAACTCGTCGGGATGCCGCTGCGGCCGCGCGTCGGCCCGGCAGTGCCGACACGCGAGCCCGCAGGCCTGCGTGACCTCCCAGACGAGTACCAGCGGCCGCCGGTCCGTGTCGAGGTCGTCGAACATCGCTCACGCCCGACTACGATCCGGACCCGTTTGGGGTCGTTCCCGAACGTGTTCCCCGGCGGTAGCGGTGAACGATAGCGGGAGCTTGCGGGCGATCGACGGAAACGCGCTTCCGGTCGTATCGTGTCGGTCAGCTCGACCCGTGGGGCTATCTTTCTTCAACGAGAGCACCGTCGTTTACGACGGGCGTGGATCCGACAACGACTCCGCAACCCTCGTTTAAGAAATACTGATATGTAATCGACAATGTCTCGTCGTTCCGCGGCACGGAACGGCAGCGGCGAGCGACGACACGGGTTTCCCTCCTGAGCGTCTACTCCCGGCAATGGCACAACGGTCCCTCCTCGTTCGCGCGCTCTGGTTCGTTTTCGTCGGCTGGTGGGCGACACCGATCGTCGTCAACGCCGCGTGGTTGCTCAACGTCACGGTCGTCTTCCTTCCGATCGGTATCAAGCTGATCAACCTGGTGCCGACGGTGCTCACCCTCGCGGAGCCGCGGTCGCTCTCGGACCCCGACTCGGCTCGGGGGCAGCGGTCGCTCGTCGTCCGCGGGATCTACTTCGTCCTCGTCGGCTGGTGGCTGAGCCTGCTGTGGGCGAACGTGGCGTCGGCCCTCGCGATTACGGTTGTGGGGCTGCCGGTCGCGATCTGGATGCTCAACCGGCTTCCGTACGTCACGTCGCTGTACCGGTTTCACGGGTAGACCGGTCGCCGACAGATCACGCCTCGAAGGGCGTCGGATCGAACGGCGTCGCGTGCTCCCAGTAGCCCGAAAACGTCTCCGCGGCCCAATCGCGAACTGCCGAGTCGTCGGTGTGGATCGCCGCGCGGAGGATCCCGCCCTCGTCGCGGACGAGCAGGTACACCGTGTCGTCGGCGATAGTGACTGAAAGCGGTACGCTCCCGTCGGCGACTCGAATCGCTGCGTCGTCGTGGTCGGCGAGCGCTCGCACCTGTGCCCAGAGCTGATCCTCGGCTGCGAGGGCCTCGAGCGTGCTCGACGAGAGCACGGCCTCGAACGTCTGTCGACCACCGGTGACGCGGCTGTGCGCTGTGGCGAGGCTCTGCTCGTTCAGGGTGTGCGAGACCGCACGCAGCGTCGTCGCACCTTCCATGCCCTCGAGCACGCGCTGAAGGGGCGCGCTCGGTCGGGTCCGACTCGGCACCGTGACCGTCGCGTCGGCGAGATGACGGAGGTCGAATCCGAACTCCGCCGTGGGAAGGTACGCGACCACGTCGCGGAGTTTCCCCTCGGTTTCCAGTACCGCGACGAGATCGTCGATCCCGTCCGCCACCAGCTCCCCCGTAGCGGTCGCGACGTACTTCCCGCCTTCCCGCGTGACCCACGACCGCTCGGCGAAGTCCTCGAGGACCCGACCGAGCGTCGCTTGCGACGCCCCGGTCGTCGCCGCGAGTTCTCCCCGAGTGCGGGGCCGGGTCGCCAGCAGCCGTAGCACCTCGACGCGGTTCGTCGAGCGCGCGAGAAACTCGATTTCTTCGAGCGGCGCCTCCATACAAGCTTCAGTCCCTTTACGGATAAACCGGCTTCGCTCCCGCACGGGTTTCACGCCATGAAATGTTATCACTATGGGCGAACGTTTCTCAACGCCGAATATTTTCTGAATTTCGTTAAATATCTGGGGAACCTTCGTTGAACTGTGACTGATATACGGTCTCTAATTGCCGGTTCGCGTGACAGCGATAGCGAGGTGTTACGCTAACGTGTTCACTCGACGGTCTGCCGTGTTGTTCGTCGTCTCTGCGCTGTTGTTCGGCGGGACGTTCGTGGCGGCGAAGGCCGGCCTCGCTCACCTGCCGCCGCTGTTCTTCGTCGCCGTTCGGTTCGATATCGGGGCCGTCGTGCTCGTCGCGTTCGCGGTGATGCGCCTCTCGCGTGCGGAACTCCGTCCGCGGACGGCCGGCGACGTCGCCGGGATCCTCGCGACCGGCGTGCTGGTGATCGGACTGACGAACGCGCTGCTTTTCGTCGGGCAACAGTACGTGACGAGCGGCGTCGCGGCCGTCATCTTCAGTCTGAATCCGATCTTGACGCCGGTGTTTGCGGGCCTCCTGCTCACGGACAGTCGGCTCTCCGGCCGCGGTGTCGTCGGGATGGGACTCGGGCTGCTCGGCGTCTTCCTCGTGGCGAACCCGTCGCCGTCGGCGCTGCTCGGCGGCGGATTGGGCGTCCCGCTCCTCTTCGCGGCAGCGGTGACGAGCGCGTTCGGCGCGGTGGCGATTCGCCGCGCCGATGCGACGTTGTCGAGTACCGCCCGTACCGTCTGGGGGGTTCCGCTGGCCGCCGTCCTCTCGCACGCGCTTAGTTTCGGCGCCGGCGAGTCCGTCGCCCCGCTCTCGGTGCCGCCCGTCGCGGTCGGCGCGTTGCTGTACGTCGGCGTGTTTTCGGGCGCCGTCGCGTACCTCGCGTACTTCGCGTTGATCGACGAGACCGACGCGACCCGAGCGAACCTGTTGTTCTACTTCGTGCCGATCGTCTCCACGGTGGGTGGATGGGCGCTGCTCGGAGAGACGCTCTCCGTGCTGTCGGTCGCGGGATTCGGCGTGATTTTCGTCGGCTTCCTGCTCGTCAGCGGCCTCGCCGTTCGCCCATCGGCTATCATCCGCTCGGTGGCCTCGGATCGGTTCCTCGAGGATCGGTCTGCTTAAACGGCGTCGCTTCACCGGCGAGTTGACGGACCCGGCCGAGTGGCGGAGCGGTTCGACGCATACTTCGCCGTCGGCGGCGAGTTCCTCGTGAATGAGTCGCTACCGGACGGCCGGCCGCTTCTTGTTGCTGTGTGCGGTCTGGGGAACCGCGTTCATGGCGACGGACGTCGGCCTCGCGGACCTCCCCGCGGTACCGTTCGCGGCCGTGCGCTTCGACGTCGCCGCCGCGCTGCTTTTCGCTGCCGTCCTCGCCTCCGGCGTGGACGTCCGCCCCCGGACGCGGGACGACTACGTCTACGTGCTCGTCGGCGGCGCCCTCATCATCGGCGCCCACCACGCGTTTCTCTTCGCCGGCCAGCGGTACGTCACCGGCGGCGTCGCCGCGGTTCTGCTGGGACTCGTCCCCGTCGTGACGCCCGCGCTCACCCGGCTCGTCTCCACCGACGAGGAGTTCACCGCCGCCACCGCGCTCGGCGTCGCGCTCGGGTTCGTCGGCGTCGTCATTATCGCCGACCCCGACCCTTCGAACCTCGGCGACAGCGTCCTCGGTGTCGCGCTCGTGCTCGCCTCCGCGCTCGCGTTCGCCGTCGCCGCGGTCGTCACCCACAGCCGATCGCCGTCGATGCCGTTTATCTCCACGCAGGCGTGGATGATGGCGGTCGGCGCGGTGGTCCTCCACGCCGCCGTGGTCGCGCTCCCCGGGCAGTCGTTCGCGACCGCCACGTGGAGCCCGGCCGCGCTCGGCGCCACCGCGTACCTCTCCGCGGTCGCCGGCGTCGGCGGCTTCCTGCTGTATTTCACGCTGTTAGACGACCTCGGGCCCATCGAGATGAGCTTCATCGAGTACGTGATCCCCGTGTTCGCGGCGCTGGCGGGCTGGCTCGTGCTCGGCCAGGAGGTGACGCCCGCGACCGTCGTCGGGTTCGCGTTCATCCTGGCGGGGTTCGTCGCCGCGAAGTGGCGGGCGCTGCGCGGCAGGTGACATCCTCGCCCGGCGTGAACGCCGGGGCTTCCACCGCAGGTGGAATACCAGCAACGTGCTGGATTGAGGTTTCAAGACGTGTTCGCGTCACCGGTCTCCGGCTCCGCCCCCGCTCCCACCGCTGGTGAGCTAGACAAAACCTTGTCATTGAGAGCCCGCCTTTCGGACAGGAGTCTCTCGCTCGATGACGTGTCTTCGTGGGCCTGCCACTGGCCCCCACTCTGTGGCGAGTCATTGCCTGCCGATTTCCAAGGCAGGCTCTCTCCCCACGGATTTAATCGCTGTGCGATTTTGGCTGCTGCATTCAAATCCGCCTGATACTCCGACACCCAACACTCATCGTTCGTACACTTGAACGTACCCTGATGCGGCCGGTACCCAATGTGCTGACAGGCGTGGCACGTTTTCGACGTGTGATGCGGATGCACGTATTCTACAGGAATTCCGCGCTCTGCTGCCTTATCCTCGATGCGTGACTGCAACTGGGAGAACAGCCACTTTCCGAGGCGACGATTCCAGTACTTCCCAATATCTTCATCTGTAATGCCTTCGAGGAATTCGAGAACGATAACAGGATTCTCGAACTGGGAAGCGTATTCAACGGCTCGTGTAGAGGCTTTTTCGATTTCGTCTTCGATGGCGTCTTGCCACCGCCCCCACACGAGGTCATCGAGAAGCTTCGACGCGTATCGTGGTTTCAAGCGGTCTTCGGCACTGGCTTGTTTTTGTCGGAGGTGTCGGACGCGACTACCATCTACGAATAACGGGTCAACGGGCGTGTTGTCTCGGAGGGCACAGCCCACCAAGAGCTTGGCTTCACCCACATCGAACCCAATCGGCGTCACATCATCACTTGTGGTCGAACATGCGTGGTCTGGTTCGACTTCGTAGTTCGCGGCGACATGCAACACCCAGCGACTTCCATCACGTTGCAGGCGGAGTTCGCCAGCCCATACACTGTCGTCGTCTTCGTCAATCAGAGAGTGCCACCAGTCTTCTTGCTCAGGATTCAACTGGAGCGGAATCCAAAAGTTCGTCCCGTGACCGGGAAGTGGGACTTCCCAGCAGATTTCGTGGTGGCGGTCGTCATCGTGGTCGAAGACGGCTGCGGTGTTCGCGTAACGGATTGGATGTGTGTCTGCGAGTTGTTTTGCATCATACGTGTCCTTGTCGAGGAGATTCGGCACGTATTGTTTGAGTGCGTTTTTCGAGTGCCAGTTGAGGTCTTCACCGCTGACAACCTCGTTGACGGCACTCATCGTGTCGCACTCGTCGTTGAAACTCTCGCGCAGGAGAGCCTCGTATCGCTCGTCTTCGTCGTGGAGCTTGCGCTGCTTGTGCTGAGTGGGTGGGGCAAGATACGCTTCGAGCGTCTTGCACTCTTCACTCATTCTTCCACAGAGTCAAGGCCTTCTTCGATGAGTTCGGCGTATGCGAAATCCATTCGCAGGCCGTTCTCACGAGAGTATTCTTTCACTCGTTCGTGGAGGTCGCTCCCACGATCGATGGCGATGTCAACTCGCATCCGATTTTACGTACGTTTTTTCGTACTATAAAGGTTTGTGTTGGCGTGAGGTATTCAGGATGCTGTCGCTCGTGGTTTGCATAGTGGAGTGACGCGATTCACGCCCCCCGTGAACGGCGGGATTCTCTCGCTGCTTAAAGATAGTGCGTGTCTACAAGCAGTCTGTCGACTCGCATCGAACCGGCCAGTGATCCGTCTGCGGTGAAGTACGGTCTCTACCGCGGCTTAATCATACTGCGTATAAACAAATTTGGATAAGGGGGGGTCGAAGACAGTTCCAAATCAAATTCTAGCCACCTCGTTGTGCGACAACTGCTCCCGTTCGAGCTCAGTTGACTTCGATGACTTCGACGTCGAACGTCAGCGTCTCCCCGGCGAGGGGAGGGTTGAAGTCCGCCCGGACGACATCCTCGTCGACGTGGATGATCTCGCCTTGGCTGCCGTTTTGCGCCTCGAGGTACGCGCCCTCCTCGGGGAGCTGCCCGCCGAGCATCTCCCGGAGCTCTCCGGTTTCGAACTCCTCGACGTTCTCCTCGCTGGGTTGCCCGTAGGCCTTCTGCGGCGGAATCGTCAGCGTCTCCGTCTCACCGGCCTCTAGTCCGATCAGCCCGTCCTCCATCCCATCGATCACCTGCCCGGCACCGACTTCGACCGTCAGCGGCGTATACTCGCGGTCGGGCTGGGCCTCGGCGAGTCCCGCCTCCTCGGCAACCGATTCCCGCGAGGTGTCGAACACGGTGCCATCGTCGAGTCGGCCGGTGTACTCGATCGTCACGGCGTCGCCAGTAGCTATCGACATACCGAGACGAGACGCGCCACACGGAAAGGCTGTGGCATCCGTGGCTACCGGCCGCGCTCCGCGCGAACCGATAACTGAGTGGCTTACTCGGAGGTGAGAGATTCGACCGCGGCCACATCGTGTCCGGCAGCGTATCCGTTCAGCTTGGCGGCGATCGGCGACTCACGCAACGCGTCGTCGTCGTATCCCGCGGCATCGAACGCATCCATGAGCGAGGAGACGGACCGGAGCCTGTACTTTTGATGGTAGTCTTCGGCGGGGTAGAATCGGGAGAGCCGCTCGATGCGCGTGTCGATAGCGTCGGCCGTAACCCCCCGGGACGTGAGGAACGCTTCGAGGGTCGCTCGCTGGGTATCCGTCGCCGTGAGGACGACGTTTTGGTACTGCGTTTTGCTGGGCTGACGGCCTGGGGTGTGCGATTCGAAGACCAGGCTCAGCAGGTCCCGGTAGGTGGTGGTGTCCGGATCGAACTCGATCTGGAACACTTCGGTGTGGTTCCCCAACGAGTGGTACGTCGGGTCGCGTGTCGTGCCACCGGCGTATCCCACGCGCGTGCGGACCACGCCGTCGATCGCGCCGAACCGGGCGTCTGGGCCCCAGAAGCAGCCGAGCCCGAACGTCGCCGTTTCGGTTTCGTCGCTATCTACCGCACGACGGTCGTATTCTTGAATTCGTGTTTCTGTGAGATCCATCGGTGTCACTCGTCTGTAGAGCCGTCGCAGCGCGGTTCGTGGATCGGACGGCATCTACGCTCAGTCGGGCTTCCAGACGTATATGTTGTCGAGCTATCTCACACCGGCGCGTCCAGTCGACGCCACCTTCTTGTCCGTACTACCCGAAGATTACGTGTAAGACCGTTCTCGTCGCCGCCGACGGCACGACGGGCGCGACCGACGCCCGGAGACTACAACGACGATTTCATCCATCGACCGTTTTTATACGCGAGGTCGACATCGTCGCGTATGGTACGGCCCTCCCGTCGGCGCTTCCTCGGAGGAAGCGCCCTGACGCTCGCAGCGCTGACCGGCGTTCTCGCGCCCGAAACCGACGCGCACCGTTCCGCCCGTCCGAGAGACCTCGACATCGACATCTCGGGGCCGCTCGCCGACGCGTTCCTCCCGCTTCCGGCGGGCGACGCGCTCTCGACGACGTATGCGACGGTTATCGCGGAGCGCGTCGACGCCGACACCGAAGACGACCTGAGCTACCGCGCCCGTTCCGCGACCGACCGGCTCGACATCGATGCCGACGAGTTGGCCGCGACGGTCGGGATCATGCCGGCCGACCGCGGGACCCAGTTGGTGACGGCGGCCGGAAGCTTCGACCGGCTCGACCGCGGTGAGACGATCGCGGTCGGCGAGGGAGGCGACGGGTCGAACGACGACGACCCCGCGGAGGCCGAAACGACGGACGACCTCCCCGCCGGCTGGCGACTCTTCGATGACGGGGAGACCGCGTTCGTCACCGGTAACGGGGTCGCAGCAGCCGCGACCGCCAGTAGCCATTCGCCGCGTCCTCGCGGTCAGTCGAACTCGTCGGCAGAAGACCTGAGCGAGCGGCGGATCGAAGCTGCTCGCGCCGCCGGACGTGCGGCCGCCGACGAGGCCGACCGCTTTGCGGAATCGCCGCTGGGCACGGCCGCCCTCCCTCGGCTCGGCGGGTTCGACACTGTCATCTTGGTTCCGGACGCCGCCGGCGGCCCGTTTCCGCTCACGGTCCCCGACGAGGTAGCCGCGTTCGCCGCCGGCTTCGAGACCGACCCGGAAGGCCTCAGGGAACTCGACGGAACTGCGGAGAACGCGTACGTGATCCGGCCCGACGGTGACGCCGACGGTCTCGACGACGAGGCAGTCAGGCGACTCGTGCGGACCGTCGATCCCGCCGACCCGGTCGAGACGGATATCACCCGTACCGACGGCGTCGTGCTCGTCGACGCCGTCGTCGAGGCCCCGCCGGAACTCGACCACGAGGCGTCGCCGGACGCCCGCGTTCGGTCAGAGTTCGACCGCGCCGCCGGAACCGTGACGTTCGAGCACGTCGACGGCGAGGCGGTGCCGGCCGACGAGCTAGAGGTGTGGCACGACGGCGAGGAGGTGAGCGACGCCGTCCTCGACGCCGACGAGTTCGCGGCCGGCGATGAGATCACGCTCGAAACCGGACTGATCGCGACCGTCGCGCTGCGGTGGTTCGACTCGGACGCGAACGTCTACGACACGTACGCCAGCGAACGGGTCGACCGCGAGGCGTTCGCCGTCGACTACGACATGCGTGAGGAGACCCTCGAACTCACCTACGAGGGCGAGCGCTCCGCCGACGCGAGCGACCTTCGACTGGTCCACCGCGGCGAGGGCGCCGTCCGAACGGTGGGCGAGGAATTCACCGACGGCACGCTCGAGCCCGACGACACGGTCACTGTCGAGGACGTGTCGATCGGCGACAGCGTACAACTGACGTTCGACGTTGAGCAGCCGTCGGGCGGCGGCTCGCTCGTCCACTACCGGGCCCGCCCACCGCGCGTCTGGATCCACTCGCACGCAGAGGACGGGACCACGGTCAGGTACGACGGCGAGGAGTCGCGTCCTGCTGACGCGTTCGTGACACTGCTCGACGGAGAGCCGACCGACGCGCAGTTCGCTGACGAGCACGACGCGCTCTCGGGCGACGAGGAGTTGGTCCTCGGCGAACTCCCCCTGGGGAGTACGGTCGCCGTAGAGTGGCGGGAGCCGGACGAACCGGTCGTCGTCGCCGAACACGAGGTCGTTCCCAACACGCGCGCGTCGATAGAGTACGACCCGGAGGCGGGCGAGGTCACGGTCCGGCACCGAGGCGGTCGGACGCTTCCCACGTCGGAGCTTGAGCTCGAGGCCGGTCGGACGCCGACCGACGTCCAGCCGGCGGACGAACTCGACGAGTTCGGTCCCGACGACTCGTTCAGCGCTCCGGTGCCGCCGCTCTCGCGGGTGCGACTCGTGTGGACCGGCGGCGACCGCGACCACCATCTCGGCGGCACGACAACGGCACGCGACGCGGTCGCGGCGACCTACGACGCCGACGCCGAGGCCATGACGATCGAGTACATCGGCGAACAGCCCGCCGACCCCGAGCGGCTGCGCGTGTCGGTGAGCGGTACCGGCGCGCCGCGGGGTCGAGAACGAGAGCAGGAGTCAGCGTTCGCGGCCGAGTACGACGAACTAACGGAGGGAGACACGGTCACGGTCGACGACGTCGGGCTCGACGACACCGTGGTCGTCAGCGTCCACACCGAGTTCGAGAACGGGTCGGCGACCAGCTCCGTCGCCCATTTCTCGGCGGCCCCCCGCCGCGGATTCGTCGTCGACGACGGGACTGGAGGCGACAGCGACGGGGCGGAGACGACGCTCCGCTACGTCGACGAGGTCCGTCGCGACGCCGACGTCTTCGAGGTGCTGATCGACGGTGACCCCGCGCCCGATCAGCCCGCCGACGAGACGGGCCGGCTGACCGGTGGGGAGACGCTGTCGCTCGGCACGCTGTCCGCCGGCACGACGGTCGCCGTCGAGTGGACGGCCGGCGACGAGACCAGAACCGTAACGGAACACGAGATCCCCCCGCAGGCGACGTTCGAGGTCGCGTATGAACCGTCAGACGACGGCGACGGCGGCGTGGTGACGTTCACCCACGTCGAAGGCGACTCACTCGACGCCGACCGGGTCGACGTGGTCGTGGAACCCGCGACCGACGGGTTGCGACCCTGGGACTCCGACGCCGACGAGGTGGCCGCCGGCGACGAGACGAGCGTCAAGATCGACGCGGAGCCGGGGATGGCCGTCGTCGTCTTCGACGAGAGGGAGGTACTCCACCGCGAACCGCTCAACCACGACGAGTAGGACGGTCTCGTTACTCGTACCATCTTGACCGAGCGAGACCGCGTCGTCGGCCTGCCGGTTCTCGCGCAGTTCCGAGAGAAACGTCGAGGAGATCGCGTAGTCACCTGTACTTCGAACCCTCCGTAGTCAGGTCGCGGTCTCGTTGCTCGGGGCCGCATCGCCCTCGGCGCCTCCATCTCTCTCGCCGCCCCGATCTCCCTCGCCGCCCCGATCTCCCTCGCTGCCCCGATCGTCCGCGGGGGCGCGCTCGCCGTCGGCCGGCCAGATCGCCGTGACGACCGCGTCTGTCGCGTCGGTCTCGACCGCGGCGTACGCGAACCCGCGGTCCTCCAGCCGCGGGAAGAGGAACTGCGGCGTCCGGTCGTTGTACTGGACCAGGACGTCGCCGTCGCCGAGCGTCTCGACGCGTTCGAGCGTCTCGCGCAGGGGCTTCGGCGGCCCGAGGTTCCGGACGTCGAGGGGGACCGTCTCCAGGTCCGTCGGCGCCTCTGTCCGCTCGGCCGCCGCTCGTTCGATCGCTGCCCGTTCGACCGCCGCGGGATCGCCGGGTTCGGAGCGCATGTCCGACCGTAAGGGCCCGATTCCCGGGTCGTTTGTGACGAACATGTTCCGGCAGTCGCCGCGGAGCCGAAGGTACTTCCACGCAGGCGTCGAAGCGGCGGGCATGGCACAGGCACGCCTCCGCGTGACGATCCCGGACGGCCCGTGGGTCGGCGACGTCTCGCGGGAGTTCCCGGACGCGCGGTTTCAGGTGTTGACTGCGACGCCGGACGACGGGGCCGGTTTCGCGCTGGTCCGGATCACCGCGGACGACACGGACCCGATCCTCGACGCGATCGACGACCACGAGACGATCACCCACTCCTCGGTGATGGCCGAGGACGACGGGATGGTCACCGCGCAGGTCGAGGCGCTCGTCCCGCTGTTACAGATGGTCGCACGGCGGGCGGGCGTCCCCATCGAGATGCCGGTCGAGATCCGCGACGGCGTCGCCCGCGTCGACGTCACCGGCGACCACGGGCGCGTCGCGGAGTTCGGCGACGCCCTCCGCGACGTGGGCGCGGAGTTCGAGGTGGAGTACGTCCAACAGCGCGTCAACCCGGGCGGGTCGCTCACGGAGCGCCAGCGCGAGGTCCTCTTCGAGGCGGTCGACCGCGGCTACTACGACGTGCCCCGCGAGTGCACGCTCACCGAGGTGGCCGACCACGTCGGCATCGCCAAATCGACCTGTAGCGAGGTGCTCCAGCGCGTCGAGCGCACCATCGTCAGGGAGTTCGTCGACGACCTCCCGCGCCGCCCGATCGACTTCGAGTCGCCCGAAGACGACGGCGTCGAGCGGATTCAGTAGCGACCGAAGAAGACCTGGGCCGAGAACGCGTGCGGTCGACTCTTCTCAGAGCCGTCGGCGACGGACGAGTACTCCCGCGGCCGCGACGGGGACGACGGCCCACGCGACGAGCGACGCCGCGAGCGCGACCGTCGACAGTCCGCTCCCCGCGAGGACGGCGGTGAACCCGCCGCCCGCGGTGGTTCCGAGCCCGCTCAACACGAGCACGCGAAACGCGCTCACCGGGTTCGACAGCACCATCGCCGACAGCGCGGCGTCCGGCAGTTCGACGGCCGCGACGACCCCGAGCGCGAGCAGGTCGTGGACTAACACGAACCACACCCACACGAGCAGCGCCGCGCCGAGCGCGTGGGTCTTCTCGCGGGCGACGGTCGACAGCAGCAGCGCGACCGCGAGGAAGGCGGCTCCGGCACCGACGGCGCCGCCGAGGAACCCGAGGAACGCAGGCAGTTCGCCGACCCCGTACTCGCGGACGATCAGGGCGCCGCTGAAACCGAAGCCGAGCACGGTCGCGCCAGCTAACACCGCCAGGCGCCCGAGGTACGTCCCGGCGACGACCTCGCTCCGGCGGACCGGCAGCGAGAACACGACCGCGAGCCACCCCTCGTCCTCGCGGCCGACGATCGCGTCGTAGCCGAGCGCGAGCGCCGCCAGCGGGACGAGGTAGGCGGCGAGACTGGTCAGCGACGCGACGACGCGCTCGGCGCTCCCCGGACCGACGGCGGACCCACTGAACGTCAGTATCACCCCGCCGAACACGACGAACAGCCCGGTCAGCGCGAGCGCCCACCGGCTCCTGACCGCGAGCCGGTACTCCGTGACGGCGACGACGAAGACGTGCCGGAGCGCCCCGCGGACGCCGTCCGCGGTCGCAGGCTCGGTCGGGTCGGCGGTTGCCGTCGATTCCGGCGCGTCGGTCGCGTCGACCTCCGTGTCGCCGTCGAGCGCCCCGACCGCGGCCGCGGCGTCCGGATGGCCGCCGTCGGACCGGGTCTCCGTCGTTCCCTCCCCGTTTCGCGGGTCCGTCCGGTCGCTCATGGCGCCACCTCCTCCGGGTCGGCGTTCGGGTCGTCGGCCCCGCCCTCGCCGACCCGTCCGGTGCGCGCGGCGTCGTCCCCGACTGCCTCGCGGAACGCCGCCCGGAGACCGTCGCGGCCGCGACCGGAGCGGGTCGTCGCTCCTCCGTCGCGGTCGGCGGGTGTTTCCGCTTCGGCGTGCGTCTCCGCGTCGGCGGCGAGTTCGTCGACGGGGCCCGCCGCGCGGACCCGGCCGTCGTGGAGGACGGCCGCGCGGTCGCAGAGCCGCTCGACCTCCCCGAGCACGTGCGAGCAGAACACCACCGTCGCGTCGGTCTCCTCCGTTATCTCCTCGACGATGGCGTGGAACTCGTCGACGCCGCGGGGGTCGAGCCCGGCGGTCGGCTCGTCCAAGACGAGCACGTCCGGGTCCGGGAGCAGCACCGTCGCCAGTCCGAGCCGGCGCTGCATGCCGTTCGAGTAGCCCGAGACGCGCCGGTCGGCCTCGTTCGGCGTCAGCCCGACTCGGTCGATCGCATCGGCGGTCCGACCGTCCTTCGGGAGGCCGCGGATCGCCCGGTGGACGCCGAGGACCTCCCGGCCGGTGAGGCCGTCGGGGAACCCGACGTGCTCGGGGAGGTAGCCGACGCGCTCGCGGATCCGCCGCCCGTCGTCGGTCACGTCGGTGCCGCCGACGCTGACGGCCCCCGCGTCGGGGCGGTCGTGGCCGACGAGCAGCCGGAACAGCGTCGACTTGCCGGCCCCGTTGGTGCCGATGACCCCGAACGTCGAGCCGCTCGGGATCGTAAGCGAGAGCCCGTCGAGGGCGGTCACGTCTCCGTACGTCTTCCGCACGTCGGTCGCGTCGATTCTCATGGTGTGTCCTCCGTGTCCGCGGTTCGGTTCGCGGCGCGGTCTGGTCCGCCGTCGCCGCCGTCGCTGGCGCCCGCCGCGTCGCGAGGCTCGTAGGCGCGCCAGTCGTGATTCGGCTCGACGAGCGGTCGCCGGTCGACGACGCCGGGGGACTCGATTACCGGGAAGGAGCTCTCGGCCAGCCGCACCGCCTCGAACGCCGGGCTGTTCGCGAACGCCGCGGCCTGCGGGTGGTCGGCCACGAGGTTCTCGACGATCCCGATCGGCCGGTGGCGGATCTCGCTCACCCCGTCGCCGTCGCGGTCGGCCACCTGCGCGCCCGACCAGTAGTTGCCGCGGTCGGTGCCGTTCCACGCGACGAGCGAGTTCCGCGCCGTCCGGACCGCGCGCCCGTTGCGGACGAAGCTGTTGCCCGCGACGACCTCGCTCCCGCTCTCGGCGGCGCTGTGGATCCCGATCTCGTTGCGGTAGATCAGGTTGTCGACGAGGCGGTTCCCCTGCGCGTTGTAGAGGTAGACGCCGTTCCGGTTCGCGACGAGGTGGTTGCCGGCAATCGTCGAGTCTTCGATGTCCTTCGCCAAGATCCCGTGCCCGCTGGTGTCGTCGCTGCGCAGGGCGGTGTTGTTCCGGACGGTCAGCCCCTCGCTCACCATCAGCGCGTAGCCGACGCCGTTGTCGGCGGCGACGTTGTCGACGAGGCGGTTGTCGTCCGAATACATGTAGTGGACGCCGTAGCGCGCGTGCCGGATCGTGTTGTTCTCGGCGAGCACGTCCGTCGCCCACGAGAAGTAGATCCCGTCGCGGACGTCGGTGATCTCCGTGTCGCGGACGACAGTCCCGCTCGTCTCGAACAGGTGGATCCCGTTGCCGCGGTCGGTGATCGGGTAGACGTCCTTCCGGCCGTCGATCCGCACGTCCTCGATCGCGGCCTCGTCGGCGCCGTCGATCCAGATCCCGTACGCGGTGTCGGTGATCCGGACCGACTCGATCCGGGCGCGGTCGCCCGCGACGAACACGCCGGCGTCCTCGGCCCCGAGATCGCTGCCGGAGCTGCGGACCCAGACGCCGGAGACGGTGACGTTCTCGCCGGAAACCGTGAACACGCGCCCCTCGCCGCCGCCGTCGATCACGGCGCCGCCCTCGTCCGCGACGATCCGCAGGTCGTCGACGCTCGCGTTCACGCGCTCGTCGAAGCGCCCGTCGAGGATGACCGTCTCCCCGGGGTCGGCCGCGTCGACCGCCGCCTGCGCCGACGCGAACGACTCGCCGTCGACGGTGGCGGTCCCCTCGCGGTCGGGCGCGGTCACGCCGGTCGCGGCGAAGTCGGTCGCGACGTCGAGCCCGGGAGCGTCGGAGGCGTTCGGTCCGGCGACCGCCCCGCTCGCGTCCGCGGCGCCGCCCGCACCGGCGCCGCCCGTACCGCCGCCGCCCGCGCCGCCCGCGCCGGCCACCGGCAGCGCGACGCCGAGCGCGACCGCGATCACCGCAACGACGCAGGCGGCCGCGAGGAAGCCGGCTTCGAGGCGGTCATCGGACATGGTCACCCCCTCCGACGTCCCGCTCCCGGTCGCCGCCCTCATCGCTCGCGACGCGCTCGCGGACCGCGCCGGGGAGCCCGCGGGCCAGCGCCGGGAGCTCGTCGACGGTCGCCTCGATGTCCCGCGCGAGGTAGGCCGTCGCGAGCAGCAGGACCGCGACGACGGTCATGTACCCACCGGGGCCGAACCACGCGAAGCCGCTGATGTTGGCCACCTCGTAGGGGCCCAAAAGCGGCGGCGTGAACGCCTCGATGCCGCGGAGCGGCGCGTCCGGGTCCAGCGAGTGGCCGGCCTGGTAGAGCCGGTACTGGATAAACGCGAACATCCCGACGAAGACGGCGATCGTCCCGACGAGCTGGGCGGTGAGCCCAGCCTTCAGCTTGCGGACCGTCGGCGCGAACGCGACGAACGCGCCCGTCAGCGCGAGCCCGACGAACACGACCGGCCCGAGCAGCCACTCGGGGACGTCGATCGCCGCCTCGCTGACGGGGTAGTTCGGGTCGATGAACACCGGGTCGGGGTAGTAGAACCCCGCGTACTTGTTGAGCCCCTGTACCTCGGCGAAGTCGCCGCCCAGACGCGGGTAGGCGTACAGCTCGATGAGCAGCTCCTGACCGGGGTACTGCGGCGCCGTGAGCGTGATCTTCCACATCGGGACGAGCAGCGCGCCGACGAGCAGCGCCGCCGCTGCCAGCGGGAGCGCGCGCCGGATCTCGGTCAGCCGCGCGAGCGACGATTTCATGGCGTTATTCCTCCGGTTTGACGATGAGCCGCGAGCGCATCTCTAGGTGCAACGCGCTACAGAAGTGCGCGCAGTAGATCCAGTAGACGCCCGGCTCGTCCGCGGTGAACGTCGCCTTACGCGTCTCCTGCGGGGCGAGCCGCATGTGGACGTCGTGGTCGGGGATCGCCACCGAGTGGAGCATGTCGCTCGTGGTCTCGATGTTCGTCACCTGCATCTCGATCTCGTCGCCCTCCTGGACGACCATCTCCTGGAACCCGTAGTGGTTCCGGGTCGAGTACATCTCGATCTCGACGCGGCCGTCGCCGACCCGCTCCATCGTCTCCTCGCCCTCGGCGGTGTAGTCGAGTTCGAGGTCCTCGGGGTCGTAGGTGGCCTTCGGGTCGATCTTCGACTTGTGACAGATCGAGGCGTCGTGCGGCTCGGCCTGCGCCGGCGAATCTTTCACCAGCTCCATCCCGTTCTCGTCGTCGCCGATGTAGATCAGCTGGTCGTTCTCGGGGTGTTGCGGGCCGACCGGGAGGAACCGGTCCTTCGAGAGCTTGTTCAGCGAGATGAGCCAGTCGCCCGCGGGCTCCTCGGTGTACGACTCCGCGGCGATGAGGTGGCCCGGGTTGTAGTGGACGTCGATCTTCTCGATCACCGGGCTCTCCGAGCGCGGCTCGGCGTTGACCGCCTCCTCGATGTCCCACTTGACGACCTGCGAGTCGATGAACAGCGTCGTGTACGCGTGGCCGCGGCCGTCGTAGGCCGTGTGGAGCGGACCGAGCCCGAGCTTCGGCTGGCCGACGATGGCATCGGTCGGGTCGTCGACCTCGTCGATCTTGTCGATCTCGATGATCGACGCGGTCGGGTCGAGCTTCCCGCTGATGATCACGTACTCGTTGTCCGGCGTGACGCTGACCCCGTGCGGGCTCTTCGGCGTGGGGATGTAGGTGACGATGGGTTCGTCGCCCTGGTTGAGCGGGCTGTCCTTCCGCCCGTCGACGACCGGGACCTCGTTTATTGTCTCGTACTCCCCGGCCTCGACGGCCGCTTCGATTCGGGGGATGTCGAACGCCTTCACGTCGTCGCGGTCGGCGCGGGTCATCCCCGACTCCGTCGCCGCCTCCTCGGTGTTGTAGGCGCTCGTGAAGAAGTACCGGCCCTCCTTGCTCCCGTCACCGTTGTCCATGTTACCGTCGATGAGGACCTCCCACTCGACGTTCATCGACTCGGGGTCGATGGCGGCGAGGACGGAGCCGTACGAGTCCGGGTCCTCCAACTCACCGGTGCCGTCGTTGGGGATCGGCGTCCGGAACTCGCCGACGCCGAAGATGAGGTCCGTGTCGGGCAGCTGCGCGCAGGCGCCGTGGGTCCCCTGCTGGTTCGGAATGTCGACGATGGCGTCCGTCTCGAAGTACGTCAGGTCGATCCGGGCCATCCGGCCGTTCGCCTTGTCGTTGACGTACGCGAACCGCCCGTCGTAGTCGCCGTCGGTCTGGCTGATCCGCGGGTGGTGGGTGTCACCCCACGAGTAGCCGCCGGCGTCTTCGAGCATCTGCTTGCTCTCGTCGTCGAAGCCGTAGCCGCGCGAGGCGTCCGGGTTGAACACCGGGATACGGATGAGCTCGCGCATCGACGGGAGCCCGTGGACGCGGACGTCCCCGGCCTGCCCGCCGGAGAGGATCGCGTAGTACTCGTCGTGTTCACCCGGCGGCACGGAGTTGTCGGCCCCGCTCGCCGAGGCCGTCCCCTGAACCCCGTCGTCCTCGCTCAGCAGGCTGGTACAGCCCGCCAGCCCGCTGAGTCCGCCGGCCGCGGCGCCGGCCTTCATGAAGTCCCGGCGACGGACGCCAGGGAGCATCGAGTCGAACCCGTCCGTCGAGCCGGTCGTCTTGTCGCCCGATTCTTCCGCGTCCGTCGACCGCTGTGTGTCGTTCGACATAGTGGATCCGCGAGCGGCGATTCCCTCGCGACAGGCGGACGTTGCGGACTCCCGTATATAGCCCCTCAAGCGGCTTGCTGCGCGGTTAGAAGCGCTCGAACACGTTCGGCGATCGCCGACCGCGTTCCGAATCCGTGAGAATCTCCTCTCGGCGTCGGGAGTTCGGTACGCATAAAATAAACCGAATAAAAGTGGTTGCGTCGCGTTGTTGTGCGAAGCGCGGTTCAGCCGCGTTGTTGTGCGAAGCGCGGTTCAGTCGTGCCGGGCCGTCACTGAACGACGACGGCGCCCTTCATGCCGACCGCCTCGTGGGGCGTACAGACGTACTCCTGAGTCCCCGTCTCCTCGAAGGTGTACTCGAAGGTGTGGCCCTCTTCTGTGACAGTCTCGCTTTCGAAGTCGCCCGACTCGGCGGAGACGTTGTGCCCGCCGCCGTTACCGGTCCACTCCCAGACGACGGTCGTTCCGGTGCTCACCGCGACGGCCGCCGGACCGAACGAGAGGCCGTCGCCCGCGCCGACCTCCACCGTAACCTCGTCCTGGCCGGTGGCGTCGACGGTCTGCTCGTAGTTGTTCGCGCCGTCGAACCAGCCGCCGTAATCCGGCTCCTCGCCGAGGTACTCGGTGTCGCCGCCGTCCGATCCGTCGCTTCCGTCGCTTCCATCGCTTCCATCGCTTCCGTCGGACCCGTCACTTCCGTCGGACCCGTCGCCCCCATCACCGCCTCCGCCGGAACACCCGGCGAGCAGGAGGGTCGCGCCCGCAGCAGTCGTCGCCTGTACGAACCGCCGCCGATCGAGTGTGGTGTCGTCGGTCATGTGGTCGGTGGTTGGTGGGTGGTAGTTGTAACGTCCGTGCGTCGCCCAGTCGGGCGGGAATCCCGTCGAACATGTTCGTGCTTGAACGATGCGAACCGCTGCCGGGCCCGCGACGACCGAGGGAGCTACGCCTCGTCCCGCGGGGCCAACACGATCAGCGCGGTGGCGTCCTCCCGCGCGGTCGGTGCCACGCTCCGCTCGCCGTCGAACCGGAGCAGTTCGCCGGCCTCGACGCGGTAGCCCTCGCCGTCGAGCGCGACGTCGAACGTGCCCTCCAGCGCGTGGAACACAACCGTTCTGTCGGGATGATCGTGTTCCGCGACGACCTCGCCTGCCGCCAACGAGAGCCGGACAGTCTTCGGCTCCTCTCCCGGGAACACCGAGGTGTGCGGCTCGCCGTCGAGGTCGTCGAGCCGGACTGTCTCCGGCCCGGACGCCGACGCCGCCTTCGGCAGCTCGGCGACGAAGCGCTCCGGCCCCTCGCGCTCGACCGCGTACGCCTCGTCGTCGAAGGCTGGGACTTCGGCCGAGAGCTCGTAGTAGAGCGGCTTCGGGTCGTGATCGTTGACAATCGTGAGCGACTCGCCCGGCTCCAGGTCGGCGAACGCGTCGTGGATGCGGTCGTGTCGCTCGTTCGGCGGTATCTCTCTGACGTCGAGTTCGGACATCGCGTCACCCTCGACGCCGCAGCCGCATGGCGAGCGGCGCGAACACGTTCGGGACTCGCGGGGTCGAGCAGGGCCGACAGGCGAGGGCGCGCGTCAGTCGTCGCCGAGCAGCCTCTCGATCCGCTCGCCGATCCGCTCCATCGTCGCGTCCGAGAGGCCGTGGCCGTCCCCCGGGTCGATCCGGCAGTCGACCGCGGAGGTCAGCGCGGGCTCGTTGGCCGACAGCGGCGCCTCGTGCGGGGCCGGGAATCACGTCGACCGGACCGCGCTGGGGGCGCCGCCGGTGACGAGCGTCGCTTCGGCGTGCGGCCCGTCGACGCCGGGGATCCGGCGGCTCATCGGGGGCGCTCCGGGTCCGAACCGTCGGGCCCGCCGGTCTCTCCGGGCCCGTCGAACGCCGGCAGCTGCGACTCGATCAGCTCGCGGTCGTCCTCGAAGCGCGGCGGGAGCGAGAGGGCCGTCGCGTGGCCGGTCACTATAGATCTGTGTTTAGAGCCTGTTGTACGAGTACCGCCTCAGCGTTGCGGAGATGTTCGGCTACAGTACTGCTATTAACGTCGGCTGAATTTGCTATATCGTTTTGGGTGGTAGTCCTTGGATAGTCGTAGTATCCGCCCTCATAGGCGGTCTTCAGTAACGTTCGCTGGCGTTCTGTTAGGGAGTCGCCCATCTGGTCGGACCAACCGTCTCGTACCTTTAATACAGTCACATCTGCAAGCTCACGAGCGGAGTTAAACGCCGAATGGAGATCGGAATTGGAGCCGAGAACGGTGAATTTGACACTCCCGTCCGTTTGAAACTGAACCGGTAGTGTCACAACGAGTGTTCTCGCCGTGAACACATCTGCAATTGTCCGCTCTTGATCAACCTCTCGTACATACACGTATGTCTCTGTTTCCCCAGCAGAGAGGACATCAACCGACCGTATCCCTGGTTGCCCAGTCAAAGCTCCGAGGACGGCCTCCCGCCCGCCTCTAATTGAGAACAGCTCCGTTGGATCATTCGAATTCTGGCCTCCGGATAATAACAGCGCATCTCCCAACTCCGGTGTCGAACAAATTGCTTGGTGAATCGGAAGCAACATCTCACTCGGCGGGGCGACACGAACTCGAACTTGCTTCATACTCCTAGCTCCGCCTCGTTTTATTTAAATAACCATCTATACGTGGGAAAAATCTCGGTGCCGATGACGTTCTTACTGTAGGTATGAGCGGTTCACAAGGTCGCCTATCACCCACCGATAATCCCAGACCACCAGAACCACCCGCACCACCCATTCTCGGCCACACACTACCCTACGCCCGAGACCCACTCGGGTTCGTCGAGCAGACAGTCGCCGAGTACGGCCCGATCGTGTCCTTTCGTATTCCGCGTCAAGAGGGCGTCTTGCTCGCCGAACCGGCAGCAATACGTCACGTGCTCGCAGACAATACTTCGAATTACCGAAAGGGCAATTTCCAACGACGCGAACTAGAGGGGCTTCTCGGCGATGGGTTGCTACTGAGTGAAGGTACTGACTGGGAGTCTGCCCGAAGGGCTATTCAACCAGCGTTCGATCCCAGTCAAATTGCCGACTATACAGCGTCAATGATCGAACGCACAGACAGCTACATCACGGATTGGAAGCCCAGTGAGACGATCGATCTCGTGAACGTAACGTCCGAAATCACCCTCTCAATTCTCGGTGAGGTCCTCTTCGATACCGACTTCGAGGACGCAACGGCCGTCCGTGCGGCGGCCCGTGCCGTGACAAATCGCTTTAGTCCAGACAGTAGGGTACCCTTCCACGTTCCAGACTGGGTCCCGCTCCCACGAAATATACAATACCGTCACGCGGTCAAACGACTCAATAAGTTCGTTGACGACCTCCTCGCCGAGCGTCGATCGGCACCGTCTGAGGAAAGCGATCTGCTCTCGGCGTTACGCTCGGCCGATATGGATGACGACGAAATCCGTGACCACCTCGTCACGTTTCTCCTGGCTGGTCACGAGACGACGGCACTCGCACTCACCTACACACTGTACTGTCTGGCTACCCATCCAGAGGAACAAGCGGCTGTCGTGGACGAGGTTACTACGCTGGATGGCAAACCTACGATCGGGCAACCCTTGCCTCGCACTGATCGCGCTATTCGAGAGGCAATGCGGTTGTATCCTCCAATTCACCTGATCATGCGAGAGGCAACCGAAGACGACGTCGTCGAGGGATACCACGTCCCTGCAGATGCACTCGTGGTCTGTTCGCAGTGGGCGACGCACCGCAGGCCTGACTTGTTTAGTGACCCAACCGCGTATCGTCCGACACGCTGGAAAGAAATCGACCCGCCAGAATACGCGTATTTTTCGTTCGGTGGTGGTCCTCGGATGTGTATCGGGCGGCGGTTTGCGCTACTCGAAGCCCGACTAGTACTCGCACGACTGCTACAGCAGTACCGATTCGACCCCGTCACTAAAGACTTGGATTTCGCAGTATCAACGACCTTAGCCCCGAATCATCCAGTCAAAGCGCGACTTCGGGTTCACAATTAGTAAATAAACCGACTATGACCCCACCAACAACCATTCTCCTCCCGACGACAACACACTCCCCGGTTATCGAGGAGATCGCCACACAACTTGACCCGTCCGACGAACTACTCATTATCTGCGACGACGAGTCCGATCCAGTTGCCGACTACGGCGAGGGGGTACAGAATGTACAGGTCGTCGTAGCCGGTGAACCTACGGGCTGTTCAGGTAAAGCGAATGCGCTCGCCACGGGAATGGACAAAGCAACCCACGACCGCATCGTCTGGACTGACGACGACTTCCACCATCCCTCTGACTGGCTGGCAGCATTCCACGAGGCATACGACGAGAAGGGACCTGTCTCAGAACTCTACTTTTTCGTCGGGAGCGACGTACTCTCAACGCTACTTGAGCCGATTTACGCCATTGGCGGGACACTCGGGACGTACGCAAATAATAAGCCGTGGGGTGGTGCCGTTATGTTTGAACGCGACGACCTAGACTGGGAGTCATTTCTCCGGAATCTCCAACGGACCGTGAGTGACGACCAATTACTCTCGGAGTATCTGGACACAACGACACTCAAGCGGATCCGGCAGGTTGAGATCGGTGGAACAATCCGTGAGACGTTGGAACGGCATGTCCGATTCACACAGATCATCCACCAACACAATCCCCGAGATACCATCGTGATGGGGCTCATCACGTCGCTACTCGCACTGTTTTGTCTCCTTTCTCCGGTTTATGCGGGAGTCTGTGTGACCCTCTTGGCCGCAGGTTTGTACGCGTACTTCGGAATTTACCGCTGGACCGCTCTACTATCGTATCCCGCTATCATCCTCCAAGTGCCGCTGATGATATACGCACTCTCGCGGAACACGTTCGTCTGGGGCGGCCGACGCTACCGATGGCGGAGCAAATTCAAGGTCGAGATCATCACATAATCTCCTTCTCGCCGTGAACGGCGATACTCCCGTCCCGGAGATAGAATACTTCTCGTCTGTAATATGAATTGCTCTCTCGTGGCGAATGTCCTGCTTTTGGGTCGAAAATGCGTGTTAACAACTGTGGCACACAAACACTATTCGCATCCTACTTGTAGGAACTCGGAGTGATTTTCTGGCAAATGTTCTCCGCCCGGTTGAGATCCGTCAGGGAACTTCTGTCGAACCACGCATCAATTCCATCCTCCGAAGTTGTGGGCGGTCCTTCACCGTCCGGCGGAGCAGGCGGAGCCCGAGCGTCCCGCCGTAGAACTCGGCGCCGGCCGCGGGGTCGCCGACGATCCCCGTGACGTGGTGGAGGCCGGGAGTGGCAGAGAGCATGCGGGCAGAGAGGCGCCGCGCGGGAAAGTCGGTGTCGGTGGGGGTGATCGCCGGCCCGCGTCTGCGGGGTTTCAGGCGATCCACAACAGCCGCAGGTTGCTCGCGGTGAGGTACGTCCCGGTCGCCGTAAGCAGCACCGGCGGGAAGTAGTACAGCAGGCCGTCGCCCTCGCGCGCGCCCTCGACGCTGATCCAGAGCATGACGAGGTAGACGGCGATCTTCAGTGCGACGAGCCCCGAGAGGCCGAACGACTCCAGGGCGAACCGCACGACCGGGTTCGCCTCCTCGATCGTCGGGACGTACCGGAGGAAGGCGATAGTGGAGACAATGTCGCCGACGCCGTACGTCGCCGTCGCCGCGATCCACAGCCAGTAGAACTCGTTCGGCCGGCGGCGGTAGGCGGGGCGGCGACGGGACCGGTCGCGGGCTCGAGACACAGAATCGGATGTCGGCCGACAGACGTGAATCTGCCGGTCCGCGGGGCGCCAATTCGCGCTCTACCGGTCGGGGCCGGCCGGAGCCTGACCTCCATCCAGCCGACTTAAGAGGGATCGCGCCGTCTCGCCGGCCGTGACGGAGCCGTCGACCCGCGACGAGAAGCTGGAGCTCGGCGTCGAGCTGCTCGCCCACCTCGAACGCGAGGAGCTCGACCTCGCCGCCGCGGTCGACCGGATCGAGACGATCACGACGAGCCCGGCGCTCACTCGCGACATCCTCGACGCCGCCGAGAAGCGCGGGGTCATCGACCGCGAGGGCGCGCGGCTCCGCGTCCGCCGCAACGGGACCCACGTCGAGTACGAGAGCCAGGTCGTCGCCCGCGAGGGCGAGTTCGAGTGCCGGCGCTGCGGCACGTCGATTTCGACGGGCCACTTCATCCGGCTGGACGCCGGGGAACTCGGCCCGTTCGGGTCCTCCTGTATCCGGAGGGTGACCGGACGCGAGTCGGAGTCGGCGTCGGAGTGACACCAACCTTGACGCCTCCCGGGGGCGGGCACCGCCCCGCCACCCCACCGCCCGCCACCCTACCGCCCGCCGACCGAACTCGCCGGAGTATTTACGTCGGGGCCCGAAGCGACGGCAATGACCGCGCCGAACCGGAACGTCCTGTGGGCGAACGCGCTCGTCGACGAGCTCGTCGCCGCGGGCGTCGACGCCGTCGTCGCCTCGCCGGGCAGCCGCTCGACGCCGCTGACCGTCGCCGCCGCGGGCCACGAGGAGCTCCGCGTGTTCTCGCAGCTCGACGAGCGCGCCGCCGCGTACTTCGCGCTCGGCCGGGCCCGTCGGACCGGCCGCGTGACGCCGCTGATCTGCACCTCCGGCACCGCCGCCGCCAACTACCATCCCGCCGTGATGGAGGCGAGCGAGGCCCGCGTCCCGCTGCTCGCGCTCACCGCCGACCGGCCGCCGGAGCTGCGAGACTCGGGCGCGAACCAGACCACGGACCAAGAGAAGCTGTACGGCGACGCCGTGCGCTTTTATAAGGATCTCCCGGAGCCCGCCGCGAACGATCGGGCGCTGCGCTCGCTGCGGACCACCGTCGCTCGCGCCGTCTCGACCGCCGAGGGCGCCGACAAGGGACCGGTCCACCTCAACGTGCCGTTTAAAAAGCCGTTGGAGCCGACGCCGGTCCCGGGAGACGTGCCCGAGGACCTGCCCGAGGCGGCCGAGCGCGGGCGCGACGGTCCCTACGTCGACGTGACGGGCGGCGCGCCCGAACCGGGCGACGACGAGCTGCGCGCGCTCGCCGACAAGCTGAGCGACGCGGACCGCGGGCTGATCGTCGCCGGCCCCGCCGACCCGCCGGGGATCGACCCGGAGGCCGTCACGGCGCTCGCGCACGCAAGCGGGTTCCCCGTGCTGGCCGACCCGCTTTCGGGACTCCGGTACGGCGGACACACGCGCGTCGCGCCCGTGATCGGGGGCTACGATGCGTACCTCTCGGCCGACCTCGCGGGCGGCGGGACGGAAGCCGGCGAAGCAGACGGGCCAGACGGCTGGGCCGACCCGGACCTCGTCCTCCGGCTCGGCGCCTCGCCGACCTCGAAGCGGCTCCGGAAGTACCTCGCCGGGACCGGCGCCGACCAGTATCAGGTCGACCCCGCCGGGGGCTGGCGCGAGGCGGAGTTCGCCGCGACCGACCTCGTCGTCGCCGAGCCGAGCCGGCTCTGCGCCCGCCTCTCGCGGCTCGCCCGGGGCGGGAGCGGCGATCCGGACTGGCGCGCGCAGTGGGAGGAGGCGGACCGGGTCGCCGAGGCGGTTCACACGAGAGAAGGCGACGACGTCCCGAACGGAGCGGGGAGCGAACGCGGCTTCCACGAGGGCGACGCCCTCCGCGCGGTCGCGGACGCGCTCCCCGACCCGGCGACGCTTTTCGTCTCTAACTCGATGCCCGTCCGCGACCTCGACCGGTTCGTCGGGCCGACGACGGCGAACGTCACCGCGCTCGGCAACCGCGGCGTCTCCGGCATCGACGGGATCGTCTCCAGCGCGCTCGGCGCGGGCTCCGGGACGACGGACGACCTCACGCTCGTCGTCGGCGACCTCGCTTTATACCACGACTCGAACGGGCTGCTCGCGGTCGAGCGCTGCGACGTCGACGTCACGGTCGTCGCGATCAACAACGACGGCGGCGGGATCTTCCACAAGCTTCCGATCGAGTCGTTCGAGCCGCCGTTCTCCGAGTCGTTCAAGACGCCGCACGGGATGGAGTTCGAACCCCTCGCCGAGCTCCACGGCCTCGAGTACGCGCGGATCGACGCGCGGCCCGACGCGCTCGCCGACCGCGGCGAGACGCCGGCCGAGCGCGCGGAAGCGGTCGCGGACGAGGTCGGCGAGGCCGTTTCGCGGGCGCACGAGGCCCCGGGGTCGCACCTGATCGAGGTCGCGACCGACGCCGAGGCCAGCCACCGCACGCGCGAGCGACTGGCGGCCGCCGTCGAGCGCGCGGTCCGCGGCAACGCAGGAGACGAGTAAGCGGTCAGGGGGCGGTCCGGCGCGGCCCCTCACGGCGAGCCTCGCCGAGCGCGACCCCTGCGTACGCGACGACCGCGAACTGGACCCCGACGCCGAGGCTCGCGCCGAGCGCGAAGACGGCGGCGACGATCGGCCCGCGGTCTGGACCGAGGTACCAGAGGACGGCGACCGAGCCGGCGAGGAAGGCGACGGTCGCGCTCGCGCCCGTCGCCAGCGCGGTCGACGTCGCGGAGGCGTCCGCGTCGCGCAGTCCCGCGAGGAGCGCGACGCCGAACAGTAGGCCGTAGATCAGCAGGAACGCCGTGAACCGGCCGCTTACGAGGTACACTGAGAGCGTCTCGGCCGACGGGAGCGAGACCGACGACTGGAGGAGGATCGGCGAGAGCCGCCTGATGCCGCTGACCGCGAGCGCGACGACCGCGGCGACGACCGGGGGGAGGGCTGCGGTGCGCATGTCCGTGAGCCGACGCCGGTTTTACTTATAAATCCCGGTCGGGCGAGCGCTCGGCTCGGGCCGGCGTGGGCCTCACCCCACGTCGACGACCGCCTCGGCGCGCGCGCCGCGGTTCGTCGCGGTGACCTCGCCGACGACCCGATAGCTCCCGGACGGAGGGCCCCGCCACGTCGCCTCGTAGCCGACCGCCTCGCCGGGCGCGATCGTCTCGCTGCCGAGCGCCTGCGTGAACATCTGCCCCGCGCCGTATCGCCAGACCGGGTCGGCCTCTCTCCCGTCGGAAGCGTGCGCTTCCTCGGCCGCCGGGTACGCGGTGAACTCCGCGCGCTGACCGGTCCGGAAGTCGAGCGTCACCGACTCCGCGCCCGCGTTTTCGATCCGCAGCGAGAGCGCCACTCGGCCGTCCGTCTCGGTCGCCGCGAGCGCTGCGTCGAGCATGGCGGCGTCTGCGACGCGCGAGGGGAAAACTCCTCGGCGGGCGCGCTCCGGTCTCTCGGAAGCCCGCGGACGTGACCGACGACGACGCCTATAAGCGTCGGCTTCGCCTATCGGCTCGCGTGCAGGTCGTCGGCTACGAGACGGACGTCGCGAGCGACTCGCCGGACGCGGACGGCGACTCCGAGCGGGGTCCGATCGCCGAGGCGGACGGACCGATCGGCGGCGGGCTCTACGTCGCGAGCGGTGGGGCCGTCGACTTCGTGGACGCGAGCCCGGGCACCGAGCTCGCCTTCGGGCTCGGCGAGCGCCGCTGCGCGGGGACGGTCCACGAGGGCGACCACGTCGCCTGCGACGCCCCCACCGCGCCGTACTGCGACGACCACTCGCGCGTCTGGGTGTGCGCCCGGTGTACCGGGACGTGCCTGAAAGACGAGATGGACTGCCACGAGACGCACGCGATGTACCTCGCCGCGTTCGCGCCCGACGTGCTGAAGGTCGGCGTCACGAAGGAGTGGCGGCTCGGGACCCGCCTCCGCGAGCAGGGCGCCGACCGCGCGGCGCATATCCGAACCTTTCCGAACGGTCGCATCGCCCGCGAGGTGGAGGCAGAACTGGCCGCCGGCGACGACCTCGTCGACCGCGTCCGCGTCCCGACGAAGCTCGACGGGTTCGGGCGCGCGGTCGACGAGGCCGCGTGGGGGGCGCTCCTCGACCGGTTCGACCCGATCGAGCGGTTCGCGTTCGACTACGGGCTCGACCTCGACGAGCGCCCCGTCGCCGAGACGATGGCCGCGGGGACCGTCCGCGGCTGGAAGGGTCGGGTGCTGGTCCTCGACCGCGGGGGCTCGACGTACGCGGTCGACGCGCGCGACCTCGTCGGCTACGAGCTAACCGACGCGGTGCCGGAACGGGAGCTCCAGTCGAGCCTCGGGGCGTTCGGCGGGTGACGGGAGGCGTTCCGGCGGTCCTCTTCGGCGACCCGTTCGCCGTCATGAACACGGTGGGGCTCGTCGCGTTCGCCCTCGTCGGCGCGAGCAAGGCGGTCCGCGAGGAGTTCGACCTCTTCGGCGTCGCCGTCGTCGGGCTGGCCATGGCGTTCGCCGGCGGCGTCACCCGCGACCTCCTCGTCGCGCGCGTCCCGCTCGCGCTGCGCTCGCCGGTCGAGATCCTCCTCGGACTGCTCGGCGTCGCGCTCGCGGTCGGGCTGAGCGCGTGGCTCGCCTCCCCCGACGAACACCCGGTGACGCTCGTCGCCGACGCCGTCGGTCTCGCCGCGTTCGCCACCACCGGCGCCATCGTCGCGACGAACGCGGGGGTGTCCGCGTTTGGCGTGGTGGCCGTCGCGACGATCAACGCCGTTGGCGGCGGCGCGCTCGCCGACGTCCTCCTCGACCGCGCGCCGTTCATACTCTTCGAGGACTTCTACGCCAGCTGCGCCGTGCTGGGCGGCGTCGCCTACTGGCTGGTGGGCGCGCTCGGCGGGCCCTCGGGCGTCGCGGCCGCGACGTGCGCGGCGGTGACGGTCGGTCTCCGGCTCGTCGCGGTCGCTCGCGGCTGGCGGCTCCCGACCGCGAAGCGTGTCGGCGAGCGGTTCGGCGACTGAGCCGCGGAAGAGCCGGACCGGCCCGGAGCCGCCCCGTCTCGGAACTGACCCGCTCAGCGAGCGAAGCCCTCGACGGCGACGACGCGCCGCACGCCGAGGTACGCGGCCGCGGCGATGGCCGCGTACGTGACCACGAGGACGCCCGTCGTCGCATCCGCGCTGTCGATGGCGAGCCGCGCCACCGCGTTCGCGGGGCCGCCGGCCATCGCCGTCGCGCCACCGAACAGGACGAGGACGGCGACCGAGTAGAGCAGCTGCGCCGCCCGGCGGTCGGGCGCGACCGCCGCGACGCCGACCGCGACGGCGACGACGAGCGTCGTCAGCGCGGTCATCAGCGCTAAGATTGGGCCGACGTTCGCGACCGAGGTGCCGTTCGCCTCGAGCAGGAGGAGCCACAGCAGGGCCTGTGCGGGGGCGATCCCGATCGCCGCCGCCGCCTTCCCGTCGACGATCTCGGCGATCGTGACGGGCGCGACGCGGAGGAGTTCCATCGTCCCCTGATCTCTCTCCTCGGTGATCGAGTCGACGACCAGCGACCCCGAGATGAACACCGGGAGGAAGACGAGGAGGGGGATCAACACGGTGTACGTGAACGTGAAGTACGGGCTAGTGTCGCTCCGGTCGGGCAGGGGGAGCGGAGACTCCTCCAGGTATGAGGCACGGGAGTCGCGCTCGTTCAGCTCGTAGGTCCGCAACATCTCGCGGAGCTGCACCACGATGACCGTCGTCTCCACGGTGGAGTCGGGTGCGGTGACGGCGGCCGACACCCGCCCGTCCTCCGTGCGAGTCGCGACCACCACCGCGTCGGCCGCGTTCCGCTCGAAGGCGCTCCGCGCGGCGCCCGCGTCGTCGTACGGCGTGACGGAGGCGCCCGGGACGTCGCCCGCGGCGCGCTCCAAGTCGTCGACCGCGTCGCCCGCGGCCGCGACCTCGATCTCCGCGCCGTCGAGCGCGCCCGGGTCGTACATCGAGACGAGCCCGACGACGAGGAACGACGAGAACATCGCGATGAAAAGCTGGATACCGATCGCCAGCAGGATCGTCTTCTCGGCGCGCAGCCCCGCAAGTTCGCGCCCGGCGATCGTCAGCCGGCTATCCAAGGCTCACCACCCCGACGTTGTACGCGGCGTGCCCCAGCGTCGCCAGGGTCAGCGCCACGGCGTAGGCGGTCCGCCCGCGGCTCGCGCCGACGCTCGCGACGGTCGTCGCGGTCACGTGGAGGACGAGCGGCGCGAAGAACAGCGCCGCCAGCGCGAGCGGCGGCAGCCCGGAGAGGCCGGCCACGTCGGCGAAGGCGGCGCGGCCGAGGAAGAGGTCTGTGAGCCCGACCGCCTGGACGACCGCGGTCGCCTTCTCGGCGAGGAAGAAGCCGGTCCCAGAGGCGATCCCGACCGCGAGCGCGACGCGGAGCGATCCGTCGCCGTCCCCGACGCCGGCGTCACCCGCATCGCCGTCCCCGACGTCGGCGTCACCCGCATCGGCGTCCCCGACGCCGACGCCGTCGGTCCGCTCGAAGACGCCGCGCTCGAAGCCGGCGTAGAGGCCGACGCTCTTCGCGACCTCCTCGATGAACGCGATGGTCACGAGCAGGACCGGGATCGAGACGGTGACCGGCAGCGCGAAAAGCACCGCGACGGCCAGAAGCTCCGCGACGAACACGAAGGGGATCGTACAGGCGGTGAGGAACGCGACGGAACCGAGCCCGCGGAGTCGGTCGCGGTCGAGAAGTCCGCCGCCCGCCGACACGGGAGCCAGCCGCACCGCGAGCGCGTCGAGGAACTTCCGCGTCACGGGCTTTTGCGAGAACATGTCCTCCTCGCGGTAGACGCCGAGGCCGAGGCCGAACAACAGTGCGGCCCCGACCGCCATCGGCGCCGTCGAGAAGAGGACCTCGCCAGCCGAGACGGCTTTGCCCTGGAGGTCGAAGACGACGAGCGTCAGCGGCGAGACGAGCGCGACGGGCGTCACGTTCGTGAAGATGGCCGGGACGAACGCGTAGGTGGTCAGGAGGACGCTCACGCCCACCGTGACGAAGGTGAGCTCCTTGAACGAGCGCGCGAACATCGCGCCGACGAACGTGGCTCCGAGGAACGTCGCCGCGACCGGCGCCACCGCGATCACCGAGAGCGCCCCGCCGCCAACGAGGAGGGCGATAAGGCTCGTGACGACCGCGGCGGCCGCGGCGTACGGTAGCGTCTTGCCGGCGACGATCTCGGCCGGCGACAGCGGCGTGACGAGCAGGGGTTCCCCCCGGCGGTTCGTCCGCTCGTCGAGGATCGAGGAGCCGTACGCCTGGATGAGGAAGTTCATCGGCACGAGGAAGGCGAACGCCAAGAGCAGCGAGGTGAAGGGGAACGGCGGCGTGATCGACCCGGGCGAGCCGACGGTGTTCGCGCCGAAGGCGCCGCCGCCGATCGAGGGCACGGCGAAGCCGTCGTCCGCGTCCGCGCCGTCGTCGGTGGAATCGACGCCCTCGGTCGTGCTTCCGTCGCCGTCGGTCCCGTCTGTCCCCCCGGTCGTGCTTCCGTCGCCGTCGGTCCCGTCTGTCCTCCCGGCCGTGGTATCGTCTCCGGGCGAGCCATCGCTGCCGGTGTCGGCCTCGGAGTCGGTCGCAGAGGACCCGTCAGATCCAGTTTCCTCCGCGTCGGTGCCACTACCGGATCCGTCGGCGTCAGTCACGGTACCCCCGCTGGCGCTCTCGTCGCCGCCGTCCCCGTCCGAGTCGCCCGTCGAGCCGCCGTCGCTGCCGCCGAGCGTCGCGCCGTCGTCGAACCCGGTCGTCCGGCCGACGTACCGGAGGGTGACGGTGACCGGAAACGCCGCGGTCCGGTTCGGCTCGGCGCGCAGCACCCGCTCGTTTCGCGCCTCGACGGCCTCGCGGACCGACGCGGCCGCCGCCTCGCCCTTCCGCGTGTCCGTCGCGCGGACGACGACTTCGTCGACGTCAGCGGCGTCGATCGCCCCGTCGTCGCCGGCGCCGGGTCGCACCACCGTCACCACGACAGCGTCGGTCGAGTCGCCGAGCGATGCCGTGCCGCCGGGGACCGGGCGCAGCGACGGCGCCTCCTCGATCGCCTCCGCGTACGGCGACTCGGCGTCGACGCCGACGCGGTACACGTCCCGGTCGACGTCGAGGCCGGCGACGCCCGTCGCCACGCCGACACCGACGACGCCGCCGGCGACGAGGAGGAGCGCGATTCCGGCGGCGAGGGTTCGGCGGTCGACGCCCCCGGACGCGCGGGCGGTCTCCCACCTCGCGACCCGGAGGACGCGACGGACGCCGACCGCGAGGCGCCTGCCGACGCGACGCAGCCGATCGGTCACTCGGTCGCCTCCGTCGTCGCCGGCTTCGTCGTCTTGGTCTCCTCTTCGTCGCCGTCGTGGTCGCTCTCGGCGTCGGTTCCATCACCGCCGAGGTCGCCAGTGTACCGCCCGGGCATTGGCCGCCCGACGATGTCGAGGAACACGTCCTCGAGGCTCGGCTCGCGGCTCCGGATGTCGACGACCTCGCCGCCGGCCTCGCCGACGGCCTCGCGGACCGCGGCGACGGCGTCCATGGTCGGGACGGCCGTCCGGTACCGGTCGCCGACCTCCTCGGTCGTCGCGTCGAGGTCGGCGAGCGCGGGCGTCGCCGTCGGCTCGGTGTCGGTGAAGACGCGGTACGTCGTCTCGCCGTGTCGCTCGCGGATCCCGTCGACGCTCCCGCGGGCGACGATCCGGCCCTCGTTCATCACCACGACGCGGTCGCAGACGGACTCGACGTGGTAGAGGTTGTGCGCGGAGAAGACGACGGTTTTGCCCGTCTCGCGCAGCTCGCGGGTGAACGCCAGCACGGAGTTCGTCGTCACTGGGTCGAGCCCGGAGGCCGGCTCGTCGTACACCAGCACGTCCGGGTCGTTGACGAGCGAGCGCGCGATGGCGACCTTGCGTTTCATTCCCTTCGAGACGTCGCCGAGGCGGCGCTCGCGGTGGTCCAGTTCGAGGCGGTCGAGCGCGGCGCCGATCCGCTCGTCGGCGACCTCCCGGGGCACGTCGTAGAGGTCGGCGAAAAAGCGGAGGTACGAGAGCGCGGTCATCTCCTCGTATAACGGCGACTCCTCCGGCAGGAACCCGAGGTGCCGGCGCATCTCGGGGTCCGAGGCGTCGAACCCGGCAACGGTCACCTCGCCGGCGGTCGGCTCGACGAGGCCGGCGATCACCTTGAGCGTCGTCGTCTTCCCGGCCCCGTTCGGGCCCACGATGCCGAACACCTCGCCGTCGTCGACGGCGAAGTCGCTGTCGACGACGGCCGCGAAGTCGCCGTAGGTCTTCCGCAGCCCCGAGGCCTCGATCATGCGCTCGGGTCCGGCGGCGCCCGAGTTAAACCCACGCCCGCGGGTATCAGCCGCGAGAACGGCCCCGTCCGCGTCAGTCGGTGTACGGCTTCTCGATGTTCGCGTCGCCGCTGATGTACGCGTTCATCCGGCGGGTGATCCCGTCGAACAGCGAGATGAGCGGCGAGAGGGCCCGCTCGACCAGCCGGACCGGTGACGCGACCCGCAGCGACCACGTCTCGGCGTTCCCGAGGCCGAACGCCTTGGGGACGATCTCGCCGAACACGAGGACAAGGAAGCTCGTGCACAGCGTCGTCGTCACGATCGCCGCCCCGGAGGGGAGGTACCCGGCGATCAGGACGGTGACGATGCTCGAGATGGCGATGTTGACGACGTTGTTTCCGACGAGCAGCGTCACGAGGAGTCGGTGCGGGTCGTCGTGGAGCTCCTTCAGCACGTCCCCCCGTGGGTCGTCAGTGCCGGCCTGCTGCTCGAACCACTCGGCCGGCAGCGAGAAGATGGCGGTCTCAGAGCTCGAGAAGAACGCGCTGAACGCTAGTAACACGACCACCGCCGAGACCCCCGCCACCCCAAGTGGAACTCCGACCATGACCCGTGTTTATAAAAACTAGGTCAAAGAGGGTGTCGGCCGGAGGCCCGCAGTTAGCGGGGAGGCACCGCTCCCAGTCCGAGACGCGTAGCCGTGTCAGTCGGTGACTTTGCCGGGACGCAGAAATCGAAACGCCGCGTTACTCCTCTTCTTCCTCTTCCTCGACCGGTCCGCGTCCTCGTTCCCAGACGGCGTCCGCGGAGGTGCCGTTCGGTGCTGTGTGCGAGACGTCTTTCATGGTGTCGCGATCGCTTGCCATATTGACCTGCGATAGCGGGGATCCCCGTATTAACCCTTCGTGGAAAGAGATAATGAGTCCTGATACCATATAAGGTATTAATATCAGCTGGAAGGGGAACTGGTTCGATCGGTGGACGAACCGAGAGTTACCGTCGTCTGAAGGGGAAGAAACCGTACGTTCATTCAAATATACCCGGCGAACCGCAGCGATGAGGGGTGTGGCCGCCGGAAGAGTTGACGTGTTCGGAAACCGAGATGCGGCCGGTGACTCTGCCCGGGACCACGGCGACTCGGTGGTCCGCGAGGGCGCGACGCTCGCGGTCGGTCGCGACGTCGACGCGCCCCCAGAGCCGACCGCGACGGCGCTCCGCGACACCCGACGGTGGCCCGAGTGGAGCCCGTCGGTCCGCGGCGTCGAGAGCGCGGACCGGTACGTCGAGGCCGGGACGACCGGGCGAGTCCGGGTCGCGGGGGTCTGGATCCCGTTCCGGGTGACCGCAGCGACGCGCCTCCGGTGGGACTGGACAGTTGCCAGGGTCCCCGCGACCGGGCACCGCGTCGAGCGGTACTCAGGAGATCCGGACCGGTGTCGGGCGGTGATCGAGATTCCGCTGATCGCGGCCGCGTACGTTCCGGTCTGTCGTCGCGCGCTCGACCGGTTCGCACGGCTGGTGGAGGACGGAGAGAGCAGTCCGAATGGGAGTGAGGGAAGGTCAGAGTGAGGGAAGGTCAGAGTGAGGGAAGGTCAGAGTGAGGGAAGGTCAGAGTGAGAGAGGGTCGGAGTGAGGGAGGGTCGGAGTGATGTCGGGTCCCCCCGCGACGGGAGCGCGGCGCCCTGGTCTTCCGAGACGCCGGTGGTTCGCCCTCCCGGTCGCACCGTCGTTGGTGAGGCGGCGGCGCCGGTCATATAAGAATATTGATTAGTAACCGGATATAAGACAATTTATTTTTATTTTAACCAATATTTTTAATAAATGAAGTTGATGTTCCCCCTGCGGCGCGGTATTCGGCCGCCGACGCACGACAAGCGACAGCTATGAAAGACGACTCACACACTCCGATCGACGGACCGAGTACGAACGTACGGAGACGCACCTGGCTCAAGGGGTTGCTCGCGGGCGGCACGCTCGCGGCCGCGGGGAGCTTCGGCGCGAGCGCGGCGGACGCTGACCTCGAACAGGTCGGTGCGGGCAGTATCGCACGCGTGAAACCGGAGGAAGCCGGCGCACCGCCCCGGAAGGTGTACGCGGTCGACGAGCTCTCGAGCCCGTATCCCTCGAACGACTGGTGGACGACGCTGCTGTGGCGACCGCTCTCCGAGAACCTCTGGGTCCACCCGCTCGCGGCGCGCGTGACCGAGTCCGGGCTCGCAATCACGTATCCCGACGAGTGGCAAATCGGCGACGCGCCGTTCACGTGGGGCGAGCGGACCGACGACTTCGCGGCGATGGCGGCGTCGCCAGAGGCGAGCACCGGCCCGATCGCCGCCGACCTCACCGTCTCTCATCCCGAAGTCGACGGCGACGTGCCGGCCAAAGTCGCCGACTACGGCGACTGGTCCGTCACCTACCGGCGGACGGACGGCGAGGCGAGCCTCGATGCGACCCTCGCACAGGGGTCGCCGTTCGTGTACTTCGAGGCAAACGGGGGCGGCATCGACGTGGCGTTCGACGGCGACGTCTCGGTCTGGCACGAGCGGGACCACGTCCTAGGCGTGACGGTCGCGGGACACCACTACGGCCTGTTCGCGCCGCCGGGTGCCACCTGGGATGGCGTCGGCGGCGACGCGGTCTCGTCCCGGCTCGACGGCGAGGGATACGTCTCGGTGGCGGTGCTTCCCGAGGCCGGCGAGTCGGTCCTGAACGCGTACCGACGACGCGCGTACGCGTTCGTCGCGGACACGACGGTCACCTGGGAGTACGACGCCGAGCGCTCGGCGGTCGTCACCGACTACGAGTTCGAACTCGAAGCCAAGCACGGCCGCGCCGACGAGACGCTGACAGCCCTCTACCCCCATCAGGCGAGGCGGACCACGGACGAGCTGCGCGACTGGTCGTACGTCTCTCCGCGCGGCGAGATGCCCGTCTACGCCGGCTCGACATTCACGACCGAACTCCCGTACCGGGGGATTCTCCCGTTCCTCCCGGACGCGACGGACGTCCCGGACCTGGGAGAGCACGTCGACGCGGTGGAATCGGCGGAGACGCTCATCCGCGACTGGCAGGGCGACGGGACCTACTGGAACGGGAAGAACTTCGAACGGCTCCTCCAGCTCGCGCCGCTCGCCGAACAGGTCGACGACGAGGCCGCCGCCGAACGGTTCCGAGAGGCGATGCGCGAGGAACTGGAGACGTGGTTCTCCGCCGGCTCCGACGGCGAGGTCGACGGGACCGACCTGTTCTGGTACGACGACGTCTGGGGGACGCTGAACGGGACGCCGATGGGGTTCGGCGCCGACGCCGATCTGAACGACCACCACTTCCACTACGGCTACTGGGTGAAGGCCGCGGCGGAGCTCGCGCGGGCCGACCCGGAGTGGGCGCGCGAGGACGCGTACGGCGGGATCGTCGACCACCTCGTCCGCGATTACGCGAATCCCGACCGCGACGACCCCCGGTACCCGCTCTTTCGAAACTTCAGCCCGTACGCGGGCCACTCGTGGGCGTCCGGGAGCGGCGAGCTACCCGCCGGGTGTAATCAGGAGTCCTCCTCGGAGGCGGTCAACGCCTACGCCGCTCTGGTGCTGTGGGGCGAGCTGACGGGAGACGAGGAGCTTCGCGACGCCGGGATCTACCTCTACACCCACGAGGTCCACGCGGCCCTCGAGTACTGGTTCGACGTCGCCGACGAGACACTCCCCGACGCGTGGCCCTACGACTACGCCGGGATGGTCTGGGGTCGCGGCTACAAGTACGCGACGTGGTTCAACCAGGATCCGGAGTCGATCCACGCCATCAACTACCTCCCGATCGGCGGGCACTCGCTTTACCTCGGGTGGAACCGCGACGCCGCCTCGGCGAACTGGGCGGAGCTGCTGGAGAACGACGGCGGCGACGGCACGTTCGACCTCGGCTGGTATTCGGACTTCCTCTGGGAGTTCCGCGCGCTCTCGGACCCGGACGAAGCGCGGTCTTGGTACGAGACCGACTACGTGGCGGGCGACTTCGGAGAGTCCCGCGCGCACACCGCACACTGGATTTACACCCTCGACGCCGTGGGCGTTCCGGACGCGACGGTTTCGGCGGACACGCCCCTCTACAGCGTCTTCCGGGACGGAAGCACGCGGACGTACGTCGCCTACAACGCGGGCGACGAGCCGACCGAGGTGTCGTTCTCCGACGGAACGGAACTGACCGTCGACGCCGGGGAGACTGGGACGACGACCCGGTCGTTCGAATCGCTGCCCCCGATGGACGGCGCGTTCCCCCGCGTCGACGGCTCGGACGACGACGACGGCGGAGCGAGAGGCAAGAGCGGCGCGAGAGGCAAGAGCGGCGCGAGGGGGAACGGGAACGACTGACCACGTCGGCCGCCGGGCGGTTCCTCGCACGCCTTTCGTCCGCCGGTTTCGGGACCGAGGCGCTCACCGCCCGGTCAGCTCTCGTGGCCTTCCTCGAACGGGTCGATGACCGCGCTTCCGGGGTCGGCCTCGTCGCGCGTGAACCCCGGCCCCTGCGTCGCCAGCTCGAAGACGAGCCCGTCGGGGTCGGTGAAGTAGACGCTCTTGAAGTAGGTGCGGTCTTTCACCTCGGAGACTCGAACGTCGTGGCTCTTGAGGTGGTCCCGCCACTCGCTGAGCGCTGCCTCGTCTTCGACGCCGAACGCGAAGTGGTGGCTCGCGCCCGGGCCGGGCGTCCCCTGCGAGTCGGGGTACTCGAAGTAGGTGACGTTGGTGCCCGGCTCGCCCTCCGGCGTCGGCGAGAAGTAGTAGTGGGGCGTTCCGGGGTCGTCGTAGTTCTGGGTCCGCTTGACCGTGTGCCAGCCGAGGACGTCCTCGTAGAACGCGACGGTCTCGTCCATATCGGTACAGATGTTCGTGACGTGGTGGAGTCCGGTCGTCGGCGGCGCGTCGGTCATGGTCTGTGTGAACGGTCGTCGGGAAGGTAGTTAGTCGTACTGGCGCCCCCGGACAACCGGGCAGTTTGGTCGCGTCTTAAAACAGGCCGAGGCCGACCGCGTAGGGCCACGCGGACCCGCCGACGGCGAGCAGCGCGAGCGCGGCGCCGGCGCCGTAGACGTTCTTCAGGAAGCCCGTCATCTCGTTCTGCTTCTCCTCGGGGTCCTCGACCGACCAGAAGTCGTGCATCGTCACGGCGGAGACGAGGAGGAAGAACGCGAGGCTCCCGGCCGCGAGGACGGGGAACGCGCCCGCCGCGACGCCGAGGCCGCCGAGCACGAGGACGGCGCCGGACGCGAACACCGAGAACCGCGGCGCGGGGAGGCCCTTGAACTCGGCGTAGCCGGCCATCGTCTCGAGGTCGGTGAAGTGGTTGAGCCCCATGAACGCGAGCGTCGCGCCGAACAGGATCCGGCCGAGTAGGAAGAGTTCGCCCGCGAGGGGGGTGTCGAGCTGGAGCGGTAGCGTTCCGAATTCAGCTAACATCGTGTAACCTGCTATACGGACGTAACCTATTTATCGCTTCCCGGACAATACGGTTAGTAGGTAACACCGATGTCATCACAGGACCTTTCGGCGGCGGAGACGGCTGAGGCAGCGGAGCCAGCGGAGACGGCGGACTCGGGCGCTGACGCCACGACGGAGGCGACGGCAGAGGCGACGACGCCCGAGACGCCCTGCCCGGTCGTCGACTCGCTCGAACAGATCGGCTCGCGGTGGCGGCTCGTCGTCCTCCACGAGCTGCTGAACGGCGAGTCGCGGTTCAACGAGCTCAAACGCGAGACCGACGCCAACGCCCGGACGCTCTCGCGCGTGCTCGACGACCTCCAGGAGACCGGCTTCGTGGATCGGCGACTGGAGGAGGACTCCCCGGTGGCGACGTACTACAGCCTGACCGACAAAGGCGAGTCGCTCGCGCCCGTCTTCGAAGAAATCGACGACTGGGCCCACGAGTGGCTCGCGGAATGTGACGCCTGAGCGGTCGGTTCTAGCGGTAAATTCGTTCTAATTGACAGAAGTTGGGCGCCGGTGTGTGCTAATACTTACCGACGACTCCACACCCGGGGCATTTGACTTTCCCATCGCTGAACGGATTCGTTATCCCCGTTTCCTTGACCAAGCCCCGGTTACGCATACACGATTTATGGGCTATCGCTCCGCAGTTGCTACACTTCGCGGCGTCGTTCGACTTCGCGTTTGCTTGTCCGCCACACAGCTCACAGTTTCCCTTACTGCTTGAACCAAACAGGCCCATTTCAGCCGGGATGTATATGGCACCTATATTAAAATTTTTGCCAAACTGAATGTTAAGTGAGTTATCACAGTTCACTGTCCGGCCGTTCGGGCCGATACCGTGCCTACAGCGAACACTTCCAAATCCCCAGCCGCGAAGACTCGCAGCTCGGTGTCGCCAGAAATCTCCGATTTTCGGGAGGTTATCAGAATCCCATGGATTCTGACTGCTAGCCGGAAGTCTCCGACTTCCGGCGATGACGAGAGTGCGAAACTCTCTCGAACCACGCTCCTCGCTCGTTCGCTCCGCTCGCACCTCGCACCGTTCGCTGCGTGGGCTGCGACTTCCGTCCTCTCGCTCGCTCTCTCCGGTCGCTCGCGGGACCGCAGCCTCACGCCTCCCCAGCCTCGTCGCCGGACTACGTCCGGCTGCAAGCGAGAGCGAAGCTCTCGCCCTGTCAGTCGCCGGCGCGAAGCGCCGGCTTCTAAAGTGGCCGGAGGTCCCTCCCGGCTCGACCGCGGGGCGGCCTCGTAGGCACGCGCCACGGCCTGATATATAAGTGAGCGGCGCAGGCGCTCGAATCTGTCTATGAATTGTGCCGCCGCGCCACTCTCACAGGTATCGTCGCGCGAACGCGTACAGCTCCGGGAGCACGTACGCCACCCCGCCCACCGCGAGAGCGATCACGAACGGGACTCCCCACGGGCTGTACCCGTCGAGCCGTATCGACCATCGGAGTAGCCCGACGGCCTCCGCGAGCGGCTGTACGAGGTACACGCTCGCACCGACCGCGGCGGCCGCCGGCGCGTGAACGGCCGAGATCCGATAGCCGTACGCGCTGCCGGCGATGAGGACGAGACCGAGGGCGAACACGATGAGAGCGTAGATGACTTCGCCGAACCCGCCGAGCGGACCCGCTCCGTAGATCCCGAACTCGTAGACGCGTTCGTTCGCGAACACGTAGTAGCGTCCTTCTTCCTCGGGGGCGTCCGCTACGTCGACCCCGTTGATCGAGGCGGTGCCGAGCCCCGCAGGGGGAGCTCCGGCGAACGAGACGTAGCCGTCGGGGTTCTCCATCGCTGCCGTGAAGAGCGTCTGTCCTCGCTCGGAGAGTTCCTCGTACTCGAAGGCGAACCCCCCGCATTGGGCGAACGTGACGCTGACATCTCCGGAGTCGGCGTCGTCGGTCGGAAGGAAGCACGCGAGTTCGTCGCCGTCCCTGACAAAGTTCCATCTCCCCGACCGGAACTCGGACGGGACGTCGTCGACGGCGACGGCACTCCCATCGGCGCCGGCGTCGACGACGTCCCGTGCCGGCTCGGAGAGGTCCGCGTATCGATGGACCTCGCCGTCCGTCTCGTCCACCACGTACGTTACCGGGCCTGAATCCGTCGCGCCCGCGGCGCCGCCGATGACGAGACCGACTCCGACGACGAACAAACAGAGGGCCGCGAGGAGTGCCGGTGACGGGCGGCTCATCGTGGCTTTCGTTCCACCGACGGTGTAAGTGCTTTGTGCGATCGCGACCCGTCGACCGAGCTCCCGGCGCGGGCGAAAGCGCTCCGCCGGCGAAACGCACACCCTTCTCCGGCGCGTACGGATCGCCGTGTACGCCGGACTGAAGAACACCCCCTGTTGCCTGTGCGGCCGGGACGACACCCACACCCGGATCGCGGTGCCGCCGCGGGCGCTCAGGCTGCTGGAGAACGGCGAGCCGATCGCGTGGCGTGACGTGGTTGGCACGGTGACGCTCCGCTTCTGTGCCGACGACTGGGACCTCGTGAGCGACCTCGCCATCGAGATGGACACGCATCCCCTCTCGCGATGTAACGCCGCGCACGTCTCCTTGGATCTCCGCGAGGACCACGAGGCGCTGCTGTCCGCGACGAAGGCCGAGACAGACCAGACGGAGCTGGAATCGCGGCTCGAACAGGAGGCCGAGGCGACGCTTGACGCGGTCGACGACCCCTACACCGAGGAGCGCGACGTGGTCGAGGCGATCGTGGTGTTACGCGCGCTGGAGGAACTCGGCGTTCGAGACGGACCCGGCGGCATCGCCGGACCGACGACTGCCGCGGACGACGACTGAGTCGTATCCGGGCCCGTCGCTGCTGCGTCTCCCCGCACCGCGGTCTACCACCTGACCTCGAACCCGTCCTCGCCCTCCGGCTCGCCGTACTCCGCGTCTACGTCGTCGACGTCGGCGGCCTCGCTTCCGGTCTCACACCAGGCCACCATGTCGCGAACGTCGCCCTCTGGGCCCTCGAAGACGGCCTCGACCCGGCCGTCGTCGAGGTTCCGCACCCAGCCGTCGACGCCCGTCTCGCGGGCGGCGTCGCGGGTGCTCGCCCGGTAGTAGACGCCTTGAACGCGACCTGAGACGAACACGTGCGCGCGAACGCGGTCGGTCATCGGCCGACGGTGCGGCCGCGTCCGGCTTAAACGCCGTGCCCGCAACCGACGCCTACTAACTCCCGGGCGCCGAGGTGGTCGACATGGACCTGTTCGGAACCGCCGGGATCCGCGGCGGCGTCGAGGACCGCGTCACGCCGGCGCTCGCGCTCGCCGTCGGGCGAGCCGTGGGCGCCGAGATTCGAAGCCGAACCGACGACTCTGCCGAGAAACCGACCGCCGGATCGTCCTCCGATTCGACCCCCGAGCCGACCGTCGTGCTCGCCCGCGACGGCCGGGTGACCGGCCCGGCGCTCGCGGCCGCGATGGAGGCCGGACTGGCCGCGGGCGGCGTCGCCGTGCGCCGCGCCGGGCGGCTCCCGACGCCGGTGCTCGCGCACGCCTCGCGGGGGCGCTACGGCGTGATGCTCACCGCCTCGCACAACCCGCCGACCGACAACGGGATCAAGCTGTTCCGCGACGGGACCGAGTTCGACCGCGACGCGGAGCGTGCCGTCGAGTCGCGCGTCGCCGACGAGGAGCCGGTCGCCCCGTGGGACGAGTGGACCGAGCCGACAAGGACCGACCCGCTCGGCGGCTACCTCGACGACGTGCGGGAGTACGCCGCGGGGTTCGGCGCGCCCCTCGACGGCCTCCGGGTCGCGGTCGACTGCGGCAACGGGATGAGCGCGCCCGCCACGCCGACCGTCCTCCGCGAGCTCGGCGCCGACGTCGTCACGCTCAACGGGAACGTCGACGGCCACTTCCCGGGTCGCGGGAGCAAGCCGACCCCGGAGACACTCGCCGACCTGCGCGCGTTCATCGCCGACGCCAACGAGGACGTCGAGAACCCGGGCCGGCTACCCGAGGTCGGCGGTGATGAAGATGGGGCGGCCGAGGGGTTCGCCTTCGGCATCGGCCACGACGGCGACGCCGACCGGATCGTGATCGTCGACGCGGACGGCGAGGTCGTCCACGAGGACACGGTCCTCGCGGTCCTCGCGGAGCGATACACCCGCACGAGCGACGCGGCCGACCCCGTCGTCGTGACGACGCCGAATGCCTCCGGCCGGATCGACGAGCGCGTCCGCGACGCCGGCGGCCGCGTCGAGCGCGTGCGGCTCGGCGCGCTCCACGAGGGCATCGCGGCGGTGCGGGAGGCGGCGGCCGCGGACGGAGCGGGCGGCGACGACACCCGAGTCGTGTTCGCCGCCGAGCCGTGGAAGCACATCCACGTCGCCTTCGGCGGGTGGATCGACGGCGTGACCTCGGCGGCGGTGATCGCCCGACTCGTCGCCGATGAGGGGCTCGAGGCGCTCCGGAAGCCGGTCACCGAGCGCCCGTACCGCAAGGTGAGCGTCTGCTGTCCCGACAACGCGAAGGAACCCGTGATGGACCGCCTGGAGACGACGCTGCCGGAGGCGTTCCCCGAGGCCGCAGTCGACACCGACCACGGCGTCCGGCTGGAGTTCGAGGACGCCTCGTGGACGCTCGTTCGCCCCTCCGGGACGGAGCCGTACGTCCGCATCTACGCCGAGAGCGACGACGTCGACGCCCTCGTCGCCGACGTCGAGGGCGTCGTCGAGGACGCGGTCGCCGCCGCGTAGGCGCTTGGGCGGTTCGGCCGCCGCATAGGCACCCGGGCGGTTCGGCCGCCGTTCCGCCGCCGTTCCGCCGCGGTGCCCGGTCCGATGAACGACCGTGGGAAATCCGGGTTCGTGGATCGGAACGCCGGAATAGACCGAGGATTCCCCCGGAAACGCCCGCCTCTTTTCACGAACGTGCCACATCGACGCCCCGAGAACGACGAATTTATGCCGCGTTCCGACGGGGGTACGAGTGAGATGGCATCCGACTTCGATCGGCGGCGGTTCATCAAGGCGGCAAGCGCAGCGGGCCTCGTCGGCCTCGCCGGGTGTAGCGGCGGCCCGAGCGGCGACGGCGGCGACGGGGGCGACGGCGACGTGCCGGCGCGGGTCGGCATCGTCTACTCCGACGGCGGCCTCGGCGACAACTCGTTCAACGACGCCGCCCAGCAGGGCATCTTCCAGGCCGAAGAGGAGTTCGGCATCGCGTACGACGAGTCGGAGCCCGACGGCGCCGGCGAGTTCGAGCAGTTCCAACAGCAGTACGCGGGGTCGACGGACCCGGCGTACGACCTGGTCGCCACCATCGGGTTCAACCAGGGCGACGCGCTCACCGAGACGGCGCCCGAGTACCCCGATCAGGACTTCATGATCGTCGACACCGTCGTCGACGAGCCGAACGTCGCGAGCTACCTGTTCCGCGAGCACGAGGGCTCGTTCCTGATGGGCGTGCTCGCCGGCCGCCTGACCGAGACCGAGTTCTCGGCGGGCGCCGGCGAGACGGACCCGGACTCGACGACCGTCGGCTTCGTCGGCGGCGTCGACAGCCCGGTGATCCGCCGGTTCCAGGCCGGCTTCGAGGCCGGCGTCGACTACGCCACGGACGACGTCGACGTCACCACGAGCTACGTCGGCAGCTATGCTGACCCGACGGGCGGACAGGAGGCGGCGCTGTCGATGTACCAGAGCGGGGCCGACATCATCTATCACGCCTCGGGCGCGACGGGCGTCGGCGTCTTCCAGGCCGCGGAAGAGGAGGGCCGGTTCGCCTTCGGCGTCGACCAGGACCAGTCGGTCTCCAACGAGTCGTTCTCCGACGTCATCCTGGCGTCGATGGTGAAGCGCGTCGACACCGCGGTGTACGAGTCGATCTCGAACGTCATCGACGACGACCACCAGGGCGGAAGCACCACGGCGCTCGGCTTAGACTCCAACGGCGTCGAGTGCGTCTACGGACAGGAGATCGGCGACGAAGTGCCCGAAGATATCACGACCGCGGTGGCGGACGCGCGCGACGAGATCATCGACGGCAACATCGAAGTCCCGGAGACGACGGACTGAACGCGCCGCGGGGGACTCCGGTCTCGGGACCGAGATCCCGCCGGCGGAATTTTCTGCCACTCCGGTCAGACGAGAGACAGGACCGGGCGTGTTAGCTCGGAATCCGCGCGTTTTTAGGCTCCGACGCGGAGTTACGGGTGAATGAACCCGGCGGTCCACTTGGACGGCATCACGAAGCGATTCCCCGGGGTCGTCGCGAACGACGACGTCGATCTCGCGGTGGAGCGCGGGAGCGTCCACGCCCTGCTCGGCGAGAACGGGGCCGGTAAGACCACGCTGATGAACGTGCTGTACGGCCTCTACCAGCCGACCGAGGGGACCGTCCGCCTCGACGGCGAGCCGCGGTCGTTCGACTCGCCGCGGGACGCGATCGACGCCGGCGTCGGCATGATCCACCAGCACTTCATGCTGGTCGACCCGATGACGGTGTGGGAGAACGTCGTCTTGGGCAACGAGCCGAAGAGCTGGGGCGGACTCCGCGTCGACAGGGAGGCGGCCCGCGAAGCCGTCGTCGAACTGAGCGAGCGCTACGGGTTCGACGTGGACCCGGACGCGAAAATCGCGGACATCTCGGTCGGCGAACAGCAGCGCGTCGAGATACTGAAGGCGCTGTACCGCGGCGCCGACGTGCTCATCATGGACGAGCCGACCGCGGTGTTGACCCCGCAGGAGGTCGAGGAGCTGTATGGCGTCTTCGACGAGCTGACGGAACAGGGGAAGACGATCATCTTCATCTCGCACAAGCTCGGTGAGGCGCTGTCGGCGGCCGACGACATTACCGTCCTCCGCGACGGGGTCAACGTGGGCACCGTCGCCGCGGCCGACGTGACGCGCGAGGAGCTCGCGGAGATGATGGTCGGCCGGGAGGTGCTGATGGACCCCGCGACCTCGCCGCAGGAGGCGGGCGAGCGCGTGCTTGAGGTGACCGACCTCAGCGTCGAGGACGACCGAGGCGTCGAGGCGGTCTCGGACCTCTCCTTCGAGCTCCGGGGCGGCGAGATCCTCGGGATCGCGGGCGTCGACGGCAACGGGCAGTCCCAGCTCGTCGAGGCGGTCACGGGGCTGCGCGAGACGGCGTCCGGCGAGATCCGCTACCGCGGCGAGTCGATGGTCGGGAAGACTCGCCGGGACCGGATCGACCGCGGGATGGCGTTCATCCCCGAAGACCGCCAGGAGCGCGGCCTGGTGATGTCGTACGACCTCACAGAGAACGGCATTCTCGGGAGCCAACACGACGAGCCGTTCGCGCGCGGCGGCCGGCTCGACTGGGGCGCGGCGCGCGACCACGCCGAGTCCGTCATCGAGCAGTACGACGTCCGGCCGCCGGACGCCGAGGCGGAGGCCGAGTCGCTGTCGGGCGGCAACCAGCAGAAGTTCATCGTCGGGCGGGAGTTCGAGCGCGACCCAGAGCTCGTCGTCGCTACTCACCCGACCCGCGGCGTCGACATCGGCTCGACGGAGTTCCTCCACGACCGGCTGCTCGAACTGCGCGCCGAGGGGAAGGCGGTCCTCTTGGTCTCCTCGAAGCTCGACGAGGTACAAGGGCTCTCCGACCGCCTCGCGGTGATCCATGAGGGGGAGTTCACAGGGGTAGTCGACCCCGCGACCGTGACCGAAGAGGAGATCGGCCTGCTGATGGCGGGCGAGTCGCTCGACGACGACTCCGTCGAGGGGGCGGCCCTCCACGACGCCGCAGTCGACGGCGCGGACGGCGCTGAAGGCGCGGACGACGCGTCGAACGACGGGATCGACGGAGCGACCGGCGGTGAGGAGGGGGTGGACGCGTGAGCGATTCTGACTCAGAGGAGAGTCGGGGCCAGTCCGTCCTTGCCCGCGTGGTCGCGCCGTTCGTCGACCGGAGCGTCGCGGAGCGGCTCCTCATCAGCGTCGCCGCGATCCTCCTTTCGATCGTCGTCGGCTTCGCGCTCGTGCTCGTCTCCGGTCGGATCGCGGGGTGTTCGAGCGCGGCGTGGACGATGCCGCTCACCGGACTCGGCTTCTGTTACGACCCGATCGAGGTGTACCTCGTGCTGTTCAACGGCGCGCTCGGCTACCCGTTCGCCGTCGGCGACCCCGGGCTGTTCACCCCCGGATGGACGCCGTTTAACCTCTCGTTCGGGCTGACGCTCTCTGAGACGACACTTTTGATCTTCACCGGGCTCTCCGTCGCCGTCGCCTTCCGCGCCGGCCTGTTCAATATCGGGACGCAGGGACAGCTGGTCGTCGGCGCGCTCGCGACCGCGCTCACGGTCCTCGCGCTCGCGCCCCTCCTCCCGGCCGGCCCCGTCGCCGGGGTCGTGCTGATCGTCGCCGGCACCGCGGCCGGCGCGGTCGGCGGCGGGCTCTGGGGCGCGATACCCGGCGCGCTCAAGGCGTACGCCGACGCCAACGAGGTGATCACGACGATCATGCTCAACTTCGTCGCCGCGAACGTCGCGTACGTGCTCGTGTTAGAGGTGTTCCGCGCCGAGGGCTCCTCGGTGGTCGCCACCCGCTACGTCCCCGAGTACGCGCAGTTCCGGCCGTGGCTGTTCCCCGCGTCCAGCGACTTCGCGCTGCTCGCGCTGCTCGGCGGGGTGGTCTTCATCGGCGGGCTCTACTACTTCGTCGAGCACACGTCGCTCGGGTACGACCTCCGGACGAGCGGCGTCCAGGCCGCAGCGGCCGAGTACGGGGGCGTGAACGCGAAGCTCACGACGGTCCGGGCGATGACGCTGTCCGGCGCGCTCGGCGGCGTCGGCGGCTCGGTGTGGGTGCTGATGTCCGAGGGGCGGTGGATGGCCTCGATCCCCGACCTCGGCTTCGACGGGATCACCGTCTCGATTCTGGCCGGGAACAACCCGATCGGCGTGTTGCCGGCGGCGTTCCTCTTCGGCGTCCTGAAGGGCGGCGCCTTGGAGATCGGCTTCCGGACCGACGTCCCGACCGAACTCGTCGCGGTGCTGCGCGGGCTCATCATCCTGTTCGTCGCGATGCCGGAGTTCTTCCGGATGATCGGGCGGTACACCGGCGTCGGCGGCGCGCGCGGTGCGGGCGGCTCGGGGTCGACGGAACCCGACGAGCCCGCCGGCGGCGACGGAGGTGAGACCGATGCGTAACCCGCTCTCGCCGTCGTCGCTCCTCGCGGGGGCGAGCGAGTCGAGCTACGTGCGCTCGCTGGTCGTCGGCACCGTCGGGGTGCTCGCGCTGCTCGGCGTGCTCGGGGTCGCGTTCCCCGAGTCGGTCGCGGGCGACCTCTCCCGCATCGTCTTCTCGACGAGCACCGGGGCGTCGACGGCGCGGCTCGCGGCGCCCATCGTGCTCGCCGGGCTCGGCGGCATCTTCGCCGAGAAGTCGGGCGTGATAAACATCGGGCTGGAGGGACTGTTAATCATCTCGGCGTTCGTGTCGGTGTACGCCGCGTCGGTCGTCGGGGTCGGGAACGCCGTCCTCGGCGTCCCGGCGCTCGTGGTCGCGTTCCTCGCCGGCATCGCGGCCTCGACGTTCCTCGCAGCGGTGTTCGCGGTCGTCTGCATCGAGTTCAAGGCCGACCAGATCATCGCCGGGCTGGCCGTCTGGCTCATCGCCTTAGGGCTCGCGCCGTTCATGTCAACCGTGTTCTTCGGCGGCGTCAACACGCCCAACCTCGGCGTGAGCGTCGGGTGGCAGTACTCCGCGACGCTGGTGGTCCTCGCGACCGTCGGCTCGTGGTGGCTGCTGAACCAGACCGCTTTCGGGAAACACCTCCGGGCTGCGGGCGAGAACCCCAAGGCGCTCGACACGGTCGGCGTCTCCGTCTCGAAGGTGCGGTACGCCGGCGTCCTGCTCTCGGGCGTCCTCTCCGGAGTCGGCGGCTCTGCGCTGGCGCTGTCGATCGGCCAGTTCGTCGGCTCCGGCGAGACGATGGTTCAAGGAAAGGGGTTCATCGCCATCGTCGCGTACCTTTTCGGCAACTACAACCCGATCGGGACGCTCGGGGCGGGCGCGCTGTTCGCCGGCCTCGACGCGATGCAGATCCGGCTCCAGCAGCTCGGATACGCGGTCCCGGACACGCTGGTCCAGACCATCCCGTACGTCGTCGTGATCGTCGTCCTCGCGTTGGTCGGCCGGACGCAGATCCCCGAGGCCGCCGGGGAACACTACGAGACGGAAGAGTAGTCGCGACCGGACGGGCTCCCCGTCGTGGCGGCTTCGACAGTCCGAGCCGCCAGCTTCGACAGTCCGAGTCGCCAGCTTCGACAGTCCGAGCCGCCAGCTTCGACAGTCCGAGTCGCCGGCTTCGACAATCCGAGTCGCTGGCTTCGTCAGTCCGAAGCGCTAGCCTCGTCGGCGGGCGACGGAAGCCGCAGGTCGGCGAGGTCCTCGGTGTCGCCGACGCCGGTGACGATCTTGACCTCGTCGGTGATCGGCACACCGACGCAGGAGAGGCGGGCGTTCGCCTCGCGGATCTGCTCGTCGGAGAGGATCGACTGCCCCGGCATCGCCACGTCGCCCTCGACGACGACCACGGCGCAGTTCGAGCAGGCGCCGCCGCGGCAGGCGTACGGCCACGACCGCCCGCCGCGCTCGGCGGCCTCAAGTATAGATTCGCCGGGCTCGACCAGGAAGCGCCCGTACTCCGGCAGGCCGAGGTCGGCTTCGGCCGCCTTCTCGAAGAGGTCCTCGTCATCGATCGACCAGCCGCTCTCGGCGATGACGCTCCGGTCCAGGTGGTAGACGGTCGAGGGCGAACCGGTGCGGACCGGCTCCACGGACCCCTCCGCGTACCGCCGGACCACGTCCGCCGCCTCCGCGACCGGCCCGTCTGCGAGGTCGTCGAACCAGTCGCGGACCGTCGACGGCGCGAGGTTCGATTCCCCGGCGACCGCCTCGACGTCGACCCCTTCGAGCCGGGCGATCGTCGAGACGAGCCGCGGCGAGTCGAGAGCCGCAACCGTGTCCTCGATCCACTCCTCGGACCGGTCGTACCACGAGGCGAGCTCCGCCGTGCCGATTCCCCTGTCGTACGCGACGGCGACCATCAGCGCCGCGGTCGCCTCCGCCGACTCAACCTCCGCGAGCCACGCGCGGAGCCGGTCGGCGTCCACGCGGTCGAGCTGACCCATACCAGAACCACGTTGTTCCGGGCCCCTAAACGGTGAGCCTGAACAGTTAGGGTCCGGGGCTCGTCCGTCGAGAGCCGGTCCGCCGCTGTATCTCGTCCCCGCGAGTCCGACCGAAACGGGAGCAAAGAGTTTTGCCGGGCGCACGACACGGTCCGGTAATGGATATCGACGAGTACGACGTCGTCGTGGCGGGGGCCGGGACCGCCGGCTGCTACGCCGCCGCGACGATCGCGAACGAGGGGCTCGACGTCGTCATCGTCGAGCGAAAGGACGCTGAAGAGGCCGGCCACATCGCCTGCGGCGACGCCCTGAAGGGGGCCGACGCCTTCCCGGAGGCGATCCCGAAAGACCGGCTGGAGCCGGCGTTCACGAACACCGGCGTCGACCACGGCCGCTTCGAGATCCCCCAAGAGGACACGATCCTGGAGATCCCGGTCCCCGGCGAGCTCGCCGTCATCGACCGCTGGGAGTACGGCCGCCAGATCATCTCGGGCGCCGAGGACGCGGGCGTCGACTTCCACTACGACACCGTGATCAACGACGTGGTCCAAGACGAGACGGGCCGCGTGAGAGGCCTCAACGCGGTGCGGAACGGGGACCCCGTCACGTACGCGACCGACGTCGTCATCGACGGCGCCGGGTCGCTCTCGCTGCTCCAGGACAAGGCCGACTTCGAGGGGACCACCTTCGACACGAACGTCCGCTACTCGCAGTTCTGCTCGGCGTACCGCGAGATCGTCGACGTCCCGGAGCCGGTCGAGTGGGACGACGCCTTGGTGTTCAAAGCGACCGACCGCGCGGCGGGCTACCTCTGGTATTTCCCGCGGACAGCGACGGAGATCAACGCCGGGCTCGGCTTCCAGATGACCGAGGAGCCGATGCAGCTCGTCGAGTCGCTGAAGAAGGACCTCCGGGACCGCCCCGAGTTCGAGGGCGCGGAGGTGCGCGACAAGCTCGGCGCCGCGCTCCCCACGCGACGTCCCTACGACTCGGCGGTCGCGCCGGGGTACATGGCGGTCGGCGACGCCGCCGGTCACGTGAACCCGACGACCGGCGGCGGTATCGCTGGCGCGGCGTACGCGGGCAAGTACGCCGGCGAGCAGGCGGTGAAGGCGATCTCCGACGGCGACGTGAGCGAGGAGAACCTCTGGCGGTACAACACCCGCGTGATGGACCACTTCGGCGGGCGCTACGCTGGCCTCGACGTGTACAACGTCCTCGCGACCGCGGTCGACGTCGACGACCTGATGGGCCTGCTCGCGTCGCTGCCGGGCGAGAAGCTCGCGGAGGCGTTATACGAGGGGTCGACCTCGATGTCCTTCGGGCTGAAGGTGAAGGCCGCGATCAAGTCCTTCGGCTACTGGGGGACGATCCGGAACTTCTACCAGACGAAGTCGCTGGCGGACGAGCTGATCGGCCACTACGACGAGTACCCGACGAGCCCCGCCGCGATGGCCAACTGGACCCGCGAGCGCGACGCCATCATGGACCGCGTCTACGAGACGACCGGCGCCGACGCGAAGTATTGAGGCCGTGAGCGGCTACCGGCTCACCACCGTCGAGACGGTCCGGGAGGAGGGGTCGTGGGCGTTCACCGCCCGCGAGGGCGACGCCGACCGCGAGGTGTTCCTCGTGCCGTGCGCGGACGAGCCGGACGGCGGAACAGCCGAGGACGGATCGGATGCGGGCCAGCCCGTTCGCGCGTGGATCAACCGCTGTACCCACGAGGACCAGCGGCTCTACCGCGAGGGAGTGGGCGCCGTGACGCGGGACGGTTCGGTCGTCTGCCCGAAACACGGCTCGGCGTTCGATACGTGCGAGGGCTCCTGTGACAACGGCGAGGCGGCGGGGACGACGCTGCGCGCTATCGATATCGAGGTGCGCGACGGTGCGGTGTTCCTCACCGACGACGACCTCGCGTACCTCTCCGAGGGGTTGCCGGACGACGACGGCGACGACGACGCGGGGCCGTCGTCGAGCTCGCACCTGACGTTCTGAGTCGAGTACTATCCGGAAGGCCAGTTCGCGGTCGGGCGTCTCTATACGATGTCTTTGTTGCGATCGGCAGGACCGAGATATCTCATCTCGGTACGGTCAGTACGAGTGAGTCACAGATAGCTCAGTCCAGGTTACGCCGAGATCGCTCAGTACAGGTGACCAGAAATCACTCATGGCTCGGGTCAGCCTCCATGTCTTGGATTTCCAGAGATATCTCGCCGTTCCCCCATAAAATCACTATCGCGTCATGCGTCGTAAACTCCACCTTGATCGTATTCTCATCTCCGTCTTCACGGAACATCCTGTCAAGAGCCCCAGGGTCGATGGATTTGTAGAGTACACATTCCTCTTCGGTTACATCTCGTCCCTTCACTTCCGAAAGAGCCGTAATAATAGCGACGCTCAAGGATTCGTCTTCGTCCGGCGTATACCGCTGCGACGGTGATTCAGTTCCCATACACCAACATGGAACAACTATTAAATGAGGTTATTTTCCGAGTGGACATCTTATAGTTGTCAATTGGTTCGTTCACTCGTTCTATCCAGAAGTTCAGTACGCACTCTTAGTCGACCGGCTGTTACTATCTCCGAAGAGGAGGGCTACGTCAGAACTCATCTTACGGATGGCCGCTTCGCAATGCCGTCTGTCGAAGCTCCTGCCGTTCATTTATAAGCGGTTAACCGTTGATCGGCGGCGAACGCTTCCAAAGCCCAGCCGCTCGGCCGCACGCTTTTACCTATAAATGGCCGATCGACACCGACATCACCGAAGCCCCAGTCGGGAGGCGGGCGCACGCTCGCTGTCGTTCGAGACGCCGAAGGCGTCTTGTGATGTTGCCAGACTCCGGAGGAGTCTGGCAGCTAGCCAGAATCTCCGATTTCTGGCGATGACGAGAGAGCTTTGCCCTCTCGAGCCACGCTCCTCGTTCGCTTGCGCTGCTCGCTCCCTGTGGTGCTTGCGTCGTCATCAGAACGCGAAGCGTTCTGATTGGCTCACGAGCGCTCCGCTCTCGTGAACGCCTGCGCCCGCCTCGCGGCTGCCCCTTTGAGTCCCGCCCCGCACAGCAACCGCACCTCACGCCTCCCCAGCCTCGCCGCTCACGCCCTGCGGGCGTTCGCGGCGTCCCTCGCACGCGCTCCTCGCGGCCGCCGGAGGCGGCCGCTCGGAGGCGCGCGCCACCGCATTCGCTTATAAAATCAATCGCAGACGTTTTTAACCCAATCCGAAAAATCGCTCCAGATCGCTACGGCCGCGTCTCGGCGACGCGCCGGATCGCGCCGGCAATCACGTCGATGCCGATCCCGATGTCGTCCTCGACGACGTCGAAATCGGTCGTGTGGTGGCCGCCGGGGTGATCGGTGCCGACGCCGAGGTAGCAGGCGAGCCCACCCTGCTCTTGGACGCGGTTCATGAGGTAGGTGGCGTCCTCCGAGCCGCCGAGATCGTCGCTGTCGACGATGTTCGTGACGCCCGCCACGTCGCCCGCGGACTCGCGGACGAGGCCGGCGAGCGCGTCGTCGCTCGTCGCGCTGGGCGCCTCGCCGAGCGTGGAGACGTCGACCTCGCAGTCGTGCATCTCGGCGGCCGAGTCGAGGACCCGGTCGGCGTGCTCGGACATGTACTCCGCGAGGTCCGTCGTCTGCCCGCGCAGTTCGCCCTCGATGTGCGACTCCTCGGGGATGATGTTCGTCGCGGTGCCGCCGCCGACGAGCCCGGCGTTCACCCGCGTGGGGCCGTCCGCGTGCCGCGGGATGGCGTAGAGGTTCTGGACGGCGGCCGCCATCGCCTGAACCGTGTTCCGGCCCTGCTCAGGGCGCGCGCCGGCGTGCGCGGGCTCGCCGGAGAACTCCGCGAGGAAGTGTCGCACCGCGAGGAACCCCTCGACGCCGCAGACGACCTCGCCCGAGGGGTGATCTAAGCCGACGTGGACCGCGTAGAGGTAGTCGACGTCGTCGAGGTGCCCCGACTCGGCCATCGGCTTCCCGCCGGCGACCTGCTCTTCGCCCGGCTGGAAGAACACCTTCAGCGTGCCGGCGAAGTCGGAGTCGAGGACGGCGTCGAGCGCGCCGAGCCCCATCGTCGCGTGGGCGTCGTGGCCGCAGGCGTGCATGAACCCCTCGTGTTCGGATCGGAACCCCTCCCCGGCCGGGACGTGGTCGTCGGACTCCGACTCCGTGATCGGGAGGGCGTCGATATCGACCCGCAGGCCGACCACGGGGCCGTCGCCGCGCTCGACGACCGCGACGCAGCCGGTGTAGCCGCCCGAGAGCTGGTCGAGGATTTCGAGGTCGGCGCCGGCCTCGCGGGCCTGCTGTTCCCACTCCGCCAGCTCCTCGTCGTCGGGGACGTTCAGGCGCTCGTCGGTCGCCAACGCCTCCGGCCCGACGTGAAGCGCCGTCAGGTCGCGCTCGCGGAGTGCCTCGACGATGCGGGCGGTGGTGTAGAACTCGCGCCACGCCGGCTCGGGGTGGCGGTGGAGGTCGCGGCGGAACGCGCGGTACTCGTCGCTTTCGAGAGCGCTCATACCGCTGGATTGCCCGGCGACCGCTTAAACGATCGCCTCCCGGAGGGCAACGCGAAGAGCATCGCGAAGAGCGGCGCGGAAGGCGACGCGGAGAGCATCGCGGAGAGCGGCGCGGAGGGCGCCGAGACCGCCCGCCCGCGTTCGCTTCACTCGTCCGCCGGCCCCATGCGCTCCGTGTAGTCCCACGCGTGGAGGCGCTCGGGTTCGATCCGGATCTCGACCTCCTCGCGGTCGGGCCGCAGGAGCCGCTCGGCGGTCGGGTTGTCGGTCCCGCCGAGGTACTTCGTGAGCAGCGAGCGCAGGAGCCGCTTGTCCTCGTCGGGGACGACCGTCGCCCGGCCGCGGCCGCGGACCCCCTTGTACGGCGGGTCGTTCGTCGACACGTCGAAGGAGACGCTGTCGTCGTGCTCGACGAACTCGACGAGGTCCGCGCTCGCGCTCGTCGCGCAGCGGATCGCGTCGGCGTCGGGGTCCCACGCGAACCACAGCGAGACGATCCACGGGTGGTCGTTCGGCGTCCGGCAGCCGAGGCGGACCGGGACGCGCGCAACGGCGAGGAACTCGTCGACGCGGTCGCGGTCCCACGGGCCGGTCGGATCCATACCGATCCCTCGGCCGCGTTCCGCCTAACAGTTCCGGCGGAGTGGTCGAGGTGACACTCCGCGCAGCGTCCCCGTCGGTGGTACCGTCGCCCCGGCCGACCGCGGAACACAAGAGAATTGACCGTCCCCGCGCGATGGGAGGTATGACCGACTACTTCGAGGTCCACGAGCGCGACGGCGCCGCCCGGCTCGGGGCGGTCCGCCTCGCCGACCCCGTCGCGACGCCGGCGCTCGCGGACCCGTTCCTCGACGACGCCGGGAGCCTCTGGGCCGGCGACCGCGAGGTGCCGGACGGCGACGAGAGCGCGCTGACGGTGCTGCCGCATCGGTCGTTCCCGGCCGGCACGCGCGACGAGGTCCGCGAGTCGTTCGCGGTCGACCACCCGGACGCCGACTTCCCCTCCGCGGCGGTCGTCGACAGCCGGAGCGCCCGCGACCTCGGCGCCGACGCGTACCTCCTCTCTGACGCGCAGGGGTTCGTCGGCCACGGCGAGGCGTTCCGGGACGCGATCGTTCGGGCGAAGGGAAGCCTGCCGCCGGACGCCGCGCTCGGCCTGTCGGGAGTCGCGACCCCCCGAAACGTCGCGCTGCTCGCGTACGCCGGCGTCGACCTCGTCGACGCGACGCTCGCGCGCACGAAGGGGACGCAGGGGATGTACCTCACCGCCGACGCGGCGCACTTCCTCGAGGACCTCGACGAGCTCCCCTGCGCCTGCCCGGCCTGCGCGAAGCCCACCGAGGAGTTCACGCGCGCCGACTGCGCCGACCACAACGTCAACGCGCTCCGCGCCGAACTGCGCCGGGTCCGCGAGCGGATCCGGAGCGGCCGCCTGCGCGACTACGTCGAGGGACAGGCCCGCCACGAGGGGTGGCTCACGGCCGCGTTCCGCGAGTTCGACGATCAGTGGGGGTACGTGGAGGAGCGGGCGCCGCTCATGCGCGACGCGGAGGTGACGGCGGCGTCGGCGGAGACGCTCGACCGCGTCGAGATCCGGCGGTTCGCCGACCGCGTCACGAGCCGCTACCGGAACCGGTTCACCGACCAGCCGCTCGTCTTGGTCCCCTGTTCGGCCACCAAGCCGTACAGCGACTCCCAGAGCCACCGCCAGTTCCACGACGCGATAAAGTGGCGCGGCCACACCGTCTCGATGACTTCGCCGATCGGCGTGGTGCCCCAAGAGCTGGAGACGACGTATCCGGCCCAGCACTACGACTCGGTCGTCACCGGCGACTGGAGCGAGGGCGAGATCGGATTCGTCGCGGAGGTTCTGCGGCGGTACCTCGGACGCAACGACTACTCCCGCGTGATCGCGCACGTCCCCGCGGACGGCTACCGCGAAATCTGCGAGCGCGTCGAGAGCGACCCCGCGGTCGACGTCGAGTTCGAGTACACCTGCGTCGACCACCCGACGACCGACGAGTCGCTCGGCGAGCTGAACGCCGCGCTTCAGGGCGAGCCCGCCTACAGCAAGCGCGAGCGCGAGCACAACACGGTCCGCGCCATCGCCGACTACCTGCTCGGCGACGGCGCTGGCGACGACCTGTTCGGCGGGCTCGGCGCGGGCGGCGAGGGAGCCGAGGCGTACGGTGGCGAGGCCGACGTCCGCACCACCGGCCGCTACCCCAAGCTCCAGGTGTGGGGCGACGACCCGGACGCGGGCCGCGAGGGCGAGCCGGGCGAGCAGCTGGCGACGATGGTCCCGCAGTACGGCACCCTCTCTTTCACCCTCGCCGGCGCGCGCCGCTGGGTCGAGAGCGACGCGCCGACGAAGCGGGTCGAGATCGACTCTTTCGTCCCGCGCGGCTCCGTCCTCGCGCCCGGCGTTGTCGACGCCGCCGACGAGATCCGCGTCGGCGACGAGGTCGTGGTCGAGGGGCCGAAGGCGTTCGCGGTCGGCCGTGCGGCGATGTCCGGCCCGGAGATGGCCGGGTCGACGCGGGGCGTCGCGGTCGAGGTCCGGCACGCGGACGAGAAGTGACCGAGCCCGAGAGGGCGGTAGATCGACGGTCGGTCCGAACGGGTCGCTCGCACCACTGAGGCGCTCTTCCGTTTCGGTCGAGGGGGTCTCTCGTCCGGCAGGGACGACGGACGACGCGGTGACGGTCCTACGCGCTGTTCTCCTCGACGTACTCGCGGGCCGCCTCGCGGATGACGTCCTCGGGGCCCTCGACGCACTCGCGTCGGAGGTCCGGGTACTGCCCGTCGAGCTCGCGGGCGACCCAACCGTCGAGTTCGGCGACGGCCTCGACCGGCATTCCGTCGAGGTGCTCCGAGAGGAGGCTGGCGACGGCGCGGCTGACCGCGCAGCTCCGGCTCTCGAAGGCGATGTCCTCGATGCGTCCGTCGGAGACGGCGACGTGGAACTCGCCGTCGTCGCCGCAGGTCGTCTCCTCGGAGGACTTCACGAACGTCGGGTCGGTGATCGCGCCCGAGTTGCGGGGGCGGTGGTAGTGGTCGCTGATGCGGTCGTGGTAGCTGTCGGAGGCGAGGTACGCGTCCAGGTCGTCGCGGGCGGTGTCGACGACCTCGAGGAGGCGGTCGACGTCCGCGCGAGTGTTGTACACGTAGAACGACGCCCGCGCGGAGCCGGGGACGTCGAGTCGGTCGTGGAGCGGCTGCGTACAGTGGTCGCCGGCGCGGATGGCGATCCCCCGGTCGTTGAGGAGGCTGGAGAGGTCGTGGCCGTGGACCCCCTCGACGTTGAACGAGACGAGGCCGGTGCGCTCTTCGCCGACGCCGGGGCCGTACGTCTGGACGAACTCTCGGTCGGCGAGCTCCCGGAGGAGGTACTGCGCGAGGTCGTTCTCGTGGTCGCGGACGGCGTCCATCCCCAGTTCCGCGAGGTAGTCGACGGCCGCGCCGAGCGCGATGCCCTCCGCGATGGGCGGCGTGCCGGCCTCGAACTTCCAGGGGAGCTCGTTCCACGTCGAGTCGGTGAGCGTGACGTTCCGGATCATCTCTCCCCCGAACAGGAACGGGTCGAGCTCCTCGAGGATCTCCCGTTTCCCGTACAGTCCGCCGATGCCGGTTGGACCGGCGAGCTTGTGGCCGCTGAACGCGAAGAAGTCCGCGTCCATCGCCGCCACGTCGACGGGGCGCGTCGGGGCTGACTGGGCGCCGTCGACGACCGCGTACGCGTCGTGGTCGTGTGCGAGGGCCGCGAGGTCCGCGACGGGGTTGACCGTCCCGAGCACGTTCGAGACGTGAGGGGCGCAGACGACCGCGGTGTCGTCGGTGACGAGGTCGCGGGCGGCGTCCATGTCAAGGTGGCCCTCGGCCGTGACGGGGACGTGGCGGACGGTCGCGCCCGTGCGCTTGGCTATCTGCTGCCAGGTGACCAGCGAGGCGTGGTGGTCCATCTCCGTCGCGACGATCTCGTCGCCCTCGCCGAGGTGCCGGCCGAGACCGTACGCGACGAGGTTGATGCTCTCGGTGGTGTTCTTGGTGAAGACGACCTCCTCGCGGCCGTCCGCGCCGAGGAAATCGGCGACGCGGTCGTGCGCCCGTTCGTAGGCGAGCGAGGCCTCGTGGCTGAGCTCGTGGATCCCCCGGTGGACGTTCGCGTTGTACCCCGCGTAGAACTCCTCGAAGACGTCGTACACCTGCTGGGGCGTGTGCGTGGTCGCGGCGTTGTCGAGATAGGTGAGCGGATGCCCGTTTACGCGTCGATCGAGCACGGGGAAATCCGCACGTACCGCGTCGGCATCGAAACTCATGTTACTGCCAAGACACCAGTTCCTGTTAAATAAACCCCAGATGATACTGGTACTCAATAACGCGGTCGACGGCGGCTACATGGCCGACGAGATCGTCCACTTCCTCCCCGACGCCCGCGCGTACGACTATCCCCACGAGGACGGCGACCCGAGCCTCGAGAACGTGGATGGCGTCGTTATCGGCGGAAGCGAGGTCGGGGTGTACGACGAGCCCGATCAGCCGTGGATCACGGCCCAGAAGCGCTTCGCGCGCCGACTCGTCGAGGAGGGCGTTCCCACGCTCGGCGTCTGTTTCGGCCATCAGATTCTGAACGCCGCCCTCGGCGGCGAGGTCGCGGACAGCGGGACGTCCCGCCTCCGGCTCTACGACGCCGATCTCGACGCCGACGAGCCGCTGTTCGACGGCGTCGAACCGACCGTGCCCGTCCTTCACTCCGACGTCGTGACGGAACTCGGCGACGGGATGGAGGTCATCGGGCGTGCGGACTACTACGAGTACTTCGCCACTCGACACCGCGACCGGCCGGTCTGGTCGGTCCAGTACCACCCCGAATTCACCCCGCGGATCGCCGACGAGTACGACGGCTGGGAGGCGGCCGACGGCTCCTTCGAGGACTCCACCGCCACCCGCACGCTCGCCAACTTCGCGGACCTCGTCGAGTCGTCCGAGAGCAAAAGGTAATTGGTAGGGGGTCGGGGCCGAAGGGGCGACGGGCGGTCACCGCGACAGTGGGGGTCGCGCTCGCACCGGGGCCGTTCGAGGTCCCTGCGCGTCTGTCGCGTGTCACGCCCGCCGGTCCGGGAACACCATCACCGGGACGTCCGCCTCTCGGATGAGGCGGCCGCCCGGGTCACCGGTGATCGTCCGTTTCCAATCGTCGATGTCTCTGGGGGTGAAGGCGACGAGCGTCGCCTCGGTCATGCCGACCGCGTCGACGAGCGCCGCCGCGACCTCCCGCGCCTCGAGCGTCACCCACTCGAACCGGAGGTCGTCTCGGTAGAGGATGTCGTAGAACCTCTCGTAGGTCGCTCCCGCGAACTGGTCTCGGCCCGTCTTGATCGTCGTCTCGCCGCTCTCGCCCCGCGTCACGTGCGTCACGATGAGCGTCGTCCCCGGGTCGAGATGTGGCCGAACCGCCCGCGCCGTGGCCTCGGCGTCGTCCGGGCCCGCGATCGGTATCAGAATGCGTTCGAATAGCTCGTCGTTCACGAGCGTCCCCTCTGCGGGCGCGAACAAAAGCGTGCGGGGCGTTCTCGGGGTAGTGTTCAGATAAGCTGATTCCATGCGAAGGCGAACGAGCTCAACCACTCGTTAGCGGTTTCTGCTTCGGCGTTGCTAAAACAGTTTGAGAAACTGGTAGTTCTGCGTTTTACTTCACGAAAGACACGTTCGACGCTGTTCCGATCTCCATGTCGTTTATATCTGAACTTGAGGTCATGTTTGCCACAAGCTCGCTGAAGTGGAACCGCGCCATCAACGAGAAAGATCGCGTCATCTACATCGTGCTTTTCGCGGAGCTCTGCGAAAAACTGATCTGCGATCACGTTTGTTCTTGTCGGCTCAAGCTTTGTATGGAGTAAATCGTTTGAGTCAGGATCGACGGCAGCGTACAGCCAATATTGTTCACCGTCAAGCTGAATCACCGTTTCATCGACCGCAACGTGATTCGGACTCCGACCAGATTCCGGCTGTAGATCAGCCTTGTGAACCCAGTTATCTACTGTGGATCGAACCCGATCAACACCGAATACCTCAAGAAACGAAACAGTATTCGAAAGCGATAATCCAGACAAATGTAGCTGAATACTGAGCTTCATCAACAGCTTCGGTGTTGCTTCTCGCTCCACAAACTCTAAGTTTATCTCGTCTAAACAGCCGCTGAGGCGGTCGTTTTCGGGCATGAATCACTTTGAAAACGTACCGCCTCACCTTTCAATCCTTATCTGAACACCGCCGTTCTCGGTTGCCGACCGTGCGGGTCAAAAATCGGTCGGCAGGCGGAGTCGAACGCCGCGCGGGGTGACCCTCCCGCTTCCCTCGTCATTCGCACAGAGTTGACATCCTCTCCGCTCTGAAGGGCGAAGATTCCCACGGCACTGCACCGCTGGGTTGGGATGGTTACGGTTTGTAGCCGTCTTGATGACGGCTACTGGCTGTGCCAACCAGCCGTTACTCCTATCCCGGCATGGGATTCGGAGGTACTTCTTATTGCCTGTACCCTATTTCGGCACGGAAGAGGGTGTCTTCCGCTTGAAATGAGGGAATCCCGATATTGTCCAATTAGTGGGGCGGGTAGACCGCCTCGGTTGCGTTTATCTACAGTTTTAACTCTCTTAAAACATCCGTTCAGTGCGTCGAACGTAGTTCGTGTAGGGGTGTCGGATTCATCCCCGTCGTGAACGGCGGGGCTTTCTCCTCGCACCTCCGTAACGCGAGTCGGAGGTCGCGGAGCCCGACTCGAAACCGTACGTCGACCGGTCTCCCGGGAGCTCACCCCCGAGACACCGTCACTCGTCGTCGTCGCCCTCTGCGCCGGCGAGTTCGGAGATAGCGGCCTCCGACTCTTCCGCGTCCTCGAGGAGCAGCCCCGTCCCGCCCGCAGCGATCATGCCCACGCCGATCGCGCGCAGCTGCCGGACGTACGCCGGCTTCGCTTCGAGCCCGGAGGCGTTGTCGAAGTTCTTTCCGATCATTTTCTTCGTGAGCCGGATGCTCGCCTGTGGGAAGAGTGCCGTCACGACTCCCTGGATGAGTATCAGCGCCGACCCGAACAGACGGCCTTTTTCGCAGTCTTTCACACCGATTCGTACGTGTCGCTGGGGCATAAATATTGCTCGTATTATCCAATACTGGTTTTACTACTCCGTCTACGTCCGAACCTTCGTTCCGTCTGGCATATTTTATTGTGGTTTAAATACAATACTGTTTTGCCGGGACGGCATCCGTGTACCACTCGCGAGGCGAGGCGGCGAACCGATCCGGCGCCCGCCTCAGTCGTCGGCGGTCGCCTCGGGGCGGTACGCCTCGCTGATCGCCTTCCACTTGCCGGAGCGGAACCGGAGGTAGTTGATCGCGGCGGGGATCGTCGTCTCCGCCATGAAGGCGAAGTAGAGTCCCCACAGCCCGATCGCGGGGAGCGCGACCTCCGGGACCGTGAGCCCGACGAGGGGAAGGTCGATCGCCGGCGTCGCGTCGTGCGCGCCGACGTACGCGAGCGGGATCGACACGCAAAACATGCCGAGGAACTGGCTCGCGAAGGGGATCTTCGTGTCGCCGGCGGCGTCAAGGGGGCCGGCCGCGCCGCCGGAGACGCCCTGGAATATCACGGCGGCGCAGGCCGCGTACACGAGGTTGACGGCGATCGGGATCTCCGGGCTGTCGGGCGACTGGGCGAAAAGCGAGACGATGTCGGTCGCGAATATCGCGATAAGCACCGCGGAGACGGCGTACGTCGCCACCGAGAAGCGGATGATGTCGCGGGCGTACGCCTCGGCCTCGTCGGGGCGCTCGACGCCGAGTTCCTGCCCGACCAGGCTGGAGGAGGCGAGGCCGAACCCCCAGCCGGGCGTGTTCATGATCCCCCAGATGCGGCGGGCGATGACGAACGCGGCCACGGTGTTCTCGCCGAACACGTCGAGGATGGCGAGCATGGGGAACTCCGCGGCGGTCCAGACGAGATTGCGCGCGCCGACCGGCACCCCGATCTCCACGAGGTCGCGTAACATTCCGGGGTTGACGTACGAGCCGGTCGGGTCGATCGCGACCGGGAACTCGCCGATGAGCGGGGCGCTGCCGCGGACGAGGCCGACGGTGAAGCCGGCGACCGCGAGGACGTTCGAGAGGACGGTCCCGATCGCGGCGCCCTCGACGCCCCAGCCGAAGCCGAAGATGAACAGCGCGCTGAGGACGATGTTCGCGATCGCGCCGCCCGCGCGGACCTGCATCGCGGTGTAGGCGTCGTCGCAGCCGACCAGCACGCGGCTGCCGACGAGGTTGAGCGCGGCGAAGGGGACGCCGAGGCCGACCACGCGGAGGTAGTCCGCGCCGTAGGCGATCGCCGCCTCGTTGCTGCTCAGGACGTCGATGAAGGCCGGGGCGTACAGCCAGAACGTCGCGCTGACCGGGATCGTGATCGCGACCGCGAGGAGCACGCTCGACCGGACCGCGTCGCCGAGTTCGACGAACGCCTCCGCGCCGTACCGCTGGGAGACCAAGGCGATGGTGCCGCCGGCGACGCCGCCGCCGAGCGCGAACGCGAGCCCCCAGTAGGGGCCGGCGAAGCCGACGCCGGCGACGGCGCTGGTGCCGACCGCGACGCCGACCATCGCGACGTCGACCGCGTTCTTCGACATCCGGGCGATCCCCGTGACGATCCGCGGCCACGCGAGGTCGGTCGTGCGGACCACGCGGTGTCGGTCGATCAGCCCGATCCTCGCGAGGGCGAAGCCGATGTAGAGGATGAGCGCCCGGAACGGGTTCGGGAGGCGGGAGACCAGCGAACGGAGGGAGATCGGAAGGCGAGACACGGCGGGTGCGCTCCTTTCCCGCTGGCGGCTAAAGGGGTTTCGTCACGCGGCAGGCGGTTCCGGATCGCGGGGGTCGCAGGCCCCGCATCGCCTCGCGGTCAGGCGCCGGAGACCAGGTAGACGGCGGCGGCGGCGAAGGCGATCCCGAGCCCCTTGCGGGCGGTGAACGACTCGCCGAGGAACAGGAAGCCGATGACCGACGAGAAGACGAGGAACATCGCGAAGATGGGCGTCACGACGCTCACCGGGCCCAAAGAGAGCGAGCGGTACAGCGCGAGGATGCCGATCCCGAGGAACACCCCGGCGGCGAGCACGTGTGCCAGCTTCGGCGACGCGAGGTGGGTCGTGAACCCCTGTCCGGTGTAGAGTATCACGCCGACCGCCATGGCGACGAGCAGCGTGTTCGAGACGATGACGGCGACGTCGCTCGGGATCGCGTTCGGACCGGTCGTGGCGACGCGCATCAGCGGCGAGACGAGCGCGTACGCGCCCATCGCGAGCAGCGCGTACGGGAGATACGTCGTGGCCGTAGCGTCCATATCCCGGGGTCGCCGCCCGGAGGCAAGTGCCTATCGACCTGCGTTCGGCACGTCCGACCGATCGACCGGGACGGAAACCGTCACGACCGTCCCCCGCGGCTCGCGCTCGGCGAACGAGATCCGGCCGCCGAGGTGGTCGACGCCCCACTTGACGATCCACAGGCCGATCCCGCTTCCGTGGCGCAGCGGCGTCTCGCTGCCGCGGTCTAACACGTCGTACTCCGCGGGGTCGATTCCGGGGCCGTCGTCGCCGACGGTGACCTCGACCCAGTCCCCCTCGACGGCCGCGTCGACCCGCACCCACGGCGGCTCCGCGTCGTTGTGTCGGACCGCGTTCGAGCAGAGGTTCTCCAAGACGACCTCCAACACGGCCGGAACCGCGACGCGGGGGACTTCTCCGATCTCGATCCGCGCGTCGGGGTCGATCGAACGCGCGTCCGCGACCGCCCCGTCAACGATGCGCGGGAGCCGGACCGACTCCGACTCCTCCGTCGGGTCGAACAGCTCTCCCGCGGTCCGGGTGCGCTCGCTGAGTTCGAGCATTCGCCCCGCGCTCCGCTCGATGACCGACAGGGCGCGCTCGTCGGTCGGGTCCGAGCGCAGCTGCTCCGCGTACCCCTTAATGAGGTTCGTCTCTGTCCGAACGTCGTGACGGAACACGCGGTTGAGCACGTTGAGGCGCTGCTGTTGGCCGAGGTACGCCCCCACGTCGTGGAAGGTTATCACCCGGGCGGTGGTGCGGTCGTGGTCGTCGACCACGTCCCTGACCGTCACCTCGTAGGGGCGTTGCCCGTCGCGGCCGACGATCGGGATCGCCCGCGGCTTGTCCCCCTCGGCGTCGAGGTCGCTGACCGCGTCGTACCGCGGCACGACCGCCGCCGCGGACTCCCCTATCGCCGTGCGCCGGTCGATGCCGAACGTCTCGGCCGCGCACTCGTTTAAGTCGACGAGGAGTCCCTCGGTCCCGACGACGAAGACCGGGTCGTGGAGCTGTTCGAAGACGAGCTGTCGCGCGCGGCGGCGCGGGGCCGGGGCGAGCGTCAGCAGCCGGAACCGCGAGAGCGCGAGCAGGTACGCGACCCCGGACACGCCGAACACCAGCGGGGTAGGGTCGAGCCCGGGGACCGGGATCGCGCCTGAGATGTAGGCGACGCTGCCGGCCCACGGCGCCGCAGTCCCGACGAGCAGGGCCGCGCTCTGTCCCCGGAACGGGCGGGCCTCGTCGCGGATCAGCTGGAGCAGGGGGACCGACCCGACCGCGCCGAGGAGGTAGGTGTATCCCGCGATGATGTAGTACAACGGGCCGGGGACCACGTCGAGGAACGTCCCGACGGCGGTCTCGCGCACGACGTGGTCGACCGCGAGGAGGTTGCCCGGGTCCCCCGCGGCCGCGACCGCGACGGTGGCGGCGGGGATGACGGAGACGATCCCCACGGAGAAGGGCGTCACGTAGCGGTCGTAGCCGGTGTACGCCAGCGCGAAGAAGAGCCACCCGACCGGGATCGCGACGACGCCGACCCACTGGACGTCGTACCACAGCGCCTTCGCCGGCAGCGTCGCCGCCTCCAGTTCGAAGACGAGGAACGTCGCCCACCACACCTGCCCGGCGAGCAACACTGCGAGCCACGTCGCCCCGGGTTCGGGGCGTTCCCGCCACGCGAGGATCGCCGCGGACGATCCGACCGTCACCGCGACGAGGAGAGCGACGGACAGCGGACTCAGCGCGGTCATAGAGTTTTTTACGGATAATAGATTTATAACTCATCGGGTCGAGTTATCTCATCGAAAAACGGGCAGCTGTGCCGTTCGGCGCCGCGGACGCGACCTCACCAGCCGAGCATGAGGAGCACGGCGCCGGCGACGAGGTAGCTACAGTCCGGCGCGACGCCGAGCGCCGCGTCGCCGAGCCGATCGACCAGCGCCGTGACAGTCACGGAGACCGCGAGGCCGACGGCGAGCGCGACCAGCGCGGTCGTCGACGCGGCGCCGGTCGCCGCGGCAGCCGTGAGCAGCCCGGCGGCGACCGCATCGACGCCGAACAGGATCCGACGCGTTCCGGTGACCCCGTACGCGACGGGGAGCGTCGCCACGCCGCGTGCGGCGTCGACCGCGACGTCTCTGACGTTCGGAACCTCGACGTCGACGAACGACCGGGCGGCGACGTACGCGAAGAGCGGGGCGACGGTCGGCGTCGCGACCGGATGGATGGGAACGCCGGCGAACGCGAGCGGCGCGGCGACGGCGGCGACCGCCCACGCGATCGCGACCGCCGCGGAGTTGAGGAGGAAGACGTCCTTCAGCCGCGGGAGCGAGACCTCGCCGAGCGGCCCGACGCGGGCACCGAGCGGCGCGAGTCGCTCGCCGGCGGCCGGGAGCCAGTCGGTGGCGTAGCCGATCCACACCGCGCCTGGGACGAAGACGAGCGCGAGCGCCGCGGGACCGGCGCTCACCGCGAGCGCCACCGCCAGCCCGTAGCTCACGGCGGCCGCCGCCATCAACTGATCGCCGTAGCGGAGCGCGACCCGGGCCCGCGTCGGCGTCGAGCCGGCGTCGCCCGCGGCGTCGGCGACGTGGTCCGCGGCGTACACCGCGAACGCGACGAGCCCCACCGCGACCGGCGCGGTCGAGAGCGGCACGCCGAGCGCCACCGTCACGACCGCCACCTCGACGGCCGCAACGACGGCCGTGAACGGCGCGCCCGCGACGAACGCGGCGAACTGTCGGAGCCTCCCCGCCTCGGGGGGTGTTGCGTGCGAACGATACTTCGCTGTCGTGCCGTCCGGCGTCGACGGCCTCGTCGGTTCGTTTGCCATAGGGACGTTCGCCGTCAGACGACGGCGAACGTCCGGTATGGGGGATCGAGACGTATCTATCCACCCCACGTGGTGTTAATAAAACCCAAATTTTTGCGGGATTAGGTCGGCCGGTCCGGCGCCGCGGGGTCGGTTCGGGCTTCAGTACGCTTTTGACCCGAGCGGCCGATCGCTCGGGTATGGACGGAACCTTCGACCACGTGATGATCCGCGTCGAGGACCTCGAGGAGAGTCTCGACTGGTACCAGACGCACCTGAACTACGAGGAGAAGGGCCGCTGGGAGGCGGAGACGTTCACCAACGTCTTCCTCGGGCCCGAGGACGTCCACGAGGACGGTGCCCTCCTGGAGCTCACCTACAACCACGACGGCCGCGAGTACACGATGGGCGACGCCTGGGGCCACATCGCGGTCCGCGTCCCCGAGGACGCGCTTCAGGAGTCGTACGACCAGCTGATGGAGGAGGGCGTCGAGGACTACCGCGACCCCGAGTCCTGCGGGAACCGCTACGCGTTCGTGAAGGACCCCGACGGCCACGAGATCGAGATCGTCAAGCGCGACCACGGCGCGAAGTGGAGCATCGATCACACGATGGTCCGCGTCGAGGACGCCGACGAGGCGCTCGGCTACTGGACCCGGAAGTTCGAGTACACCGAGGTGCCCGGGCGTTGGGAGGCCGACACCTTCTCGAACTACTTCGTGGCGCCGGAGGACGCCCCGGAGGAGGCGATGAAGCTCGAGCTCACCTACAACTACGACGGCCGCGAGTACACGATGGGCGACGCCTGGGGCCACGTCGCGGTCCGCGTCGACGACCTCGACGACGCGTGGGACGCGCTCTTGACCCGCGAGGCGCCCGACTACCGCGACCCCGCCTCCTGTGACCACAACTACGCGTTCACGAAGGACCAGGACGGCCACGAGGTCGAACTGGTCACTCGGGACTGACTGAATCTCGCGAGAAACCGGCCGACTGTTCGCACCCGAATTTTCCGCGCGCGTCCCGAGACCGTCAGTTCGCGGACTCGACGCCCGTGACCTCGAACCGCGCGCCGCCGGCCTCGCTCTCGACCGCCCGCACCGACCAGCCGTGCGCGTCGGCCACCTGCTCGACGATCCGCAGCCCGAACCCGGTCCCCGACTGCGAGGTCGAGTGGCCGGCGTCGAACACCGCCTCCCGCCGGGCCGGGTCGATCCCCGGCCCGTCGTCGGACACGTAGAAGCCGTCGGGGAGCGTCCCGACCGTGACCGTCACGTCCCCGCCGCCGTGTTCGACCGCGTCGCCGGACTCCGTCCGGCTGTCACCGGGCGGAGCCTGGTTGCTCGAGGGACTCCGTCCCTCGCTGCCCGTCGAGCCGTGCTCGACGCTGTTCCGGATCAGGTTCTCTAACAGCTGTTTGAGCCGCCCCTCGTCCGCCACGACGGTCCCTTCGGCCTCGTTGCGCAGCGTCGCGCCCCTCGTGTCAACGGTCCGCCAACAGGAGCCGACGACGCGTCCCAGGTCGACCGGCTCGGCGTCGGTCACGGGGTCGCCCTCGCGGGCGAGCGTGAGCAGGTCGTCTATCAGCGCGGTCATCCGATCGTGCGCGCGCTCGACCGCCGTCAGGTGCTCGCTGTCGCACTCCTCTCGGGCCAGCTCGGTCCGGCCGCGCGCGACTTCGAGCGGGTTCCGGAGGTCGTGTGACACCACGCCCGCGAACTCCTCTAAGCGGTCGTTCTGGTGCTCCAGCTCGGCGGTCCGCTCGGCGAGCCGCCGGGTGCGCGCCTCCGCCTGGAACGCCGTCTCGGCCGCGGTCGCCAAGATCCCGGCGAGGTACTCGTCGACCCCGTCGAACACCCCCGGCTCCGTCTCGCCGATCGCGATCGTCCCGTACTCGCCGATCGGGACGATCAGGAGGCTCCGGAGCGCCGTGTCGGCGTCGAGCGCGTCCGCCGCCCGGATGTCGTCGTACATCCGCGTCTCGCCGGCCTCGAACGCCCCCCAGTTGAGGCTCCCGCCGTCGGGCGTGAACGTCTCGCGGTCCGGCAGCAGCTCCTCGGCCTCCGGCGAGACCGCCGACGGAACCAGTCCGCCCGCCGCCTCGTCGTGGACCCGGACGGTGACGATCGAGAACCCCAGCACGTCGGTGGCCGCCTCGACCGCCCGCTCGGCGATCTCCTCCCGGGACTCCGCTCGCACGAGCGTCCGGGTGGCGCCGTGGAGCCGCTCGACGCGGCTCTCCCGCTCGATGCGGTCGAGCGCCGCCTCGAGGTGGCCGGAGAGGATCTCGGCCACGAGCACGTCCGTGTCGCTGAAGACGTGCGGTTCCGGGGCGGAGACGACGAACAGCCCGTGGCCGCCGATCGGGCGCAACACGAGGCTCTCCGCGGGCGAGGCCTCGTCGAGGGACTCGTACGACGACAGCTCGTCGATGACGACCGACTCCTCGCCCTCGAAGGCGTCCCACGCCAGCGCCGCCCGCGTCCCGGGCGGCTCGTCCCGGTCGTACGCCGGCTGCGTCTCGAACATCGAGGGAACCGACTCGCCGAGCGCGGCCGGTTCGAGGCGGTCTCCGTCCTCGGTGCGCAAGTGGATACCGCTCAGGCCGGCGTCGATCAGGTCGTCGACCGCCTCGACCGCCAGCTGGGCCGCCTCGTCGGTGGTCCGGGTGTAGTTGAGCTCCCGGGTCCACTCACGGAGCCGGGCGAGCGTGCGCTCGCGCTCCTTCCGCGCGGAGACGTCGCGCGTGGTGACGACGTACCCCTCGACCCCGTCGGTCTCGATCCGATCGCTGCCGACCGATTCGAGCCAGCGGTACTCCCCGTCGGCCGTCTCGAACCGGTACTCGGCGGTCGGCGGGTCTCCGCCCGCGCGGACGTCGCCGAACGCCGCCTTCACCGCCTCCCGGTCGTGCGGGTGGACGTAGTCCAACGACCGCTCTCCGATCAGGTCCGACGGCGCGTGGCCCGTCACGCTTTCACAGGAGGGACTCAGGTACCGGAACCGCCACTCGCTCGACAGCACCGCGACCACGTCGCCGGCGTGTTCGATGAACGCCCGGTGTCGGTCGCGCTCACTGTCGTCGCGGATCACGCCGACGAACTGCCGCTCGCCGTCCGCCGAGAACTCGCCGTACGATACGGACACCGGGATCTCCCGGCCGTCGCGGTGGAGCGCGTTGAACCGAACGTCCGACCAGTCGACGCCGCGTTCGCCGGAGGCGAGGTATCGATCGACCGCCTCGCGGTGGTCCTCGCGGTGTCGTTCGGGCATCAGCGTCGTCAGGGGCTCCCCCTCCAGCTCCGACGGTTCGTACCCGAACACGGACTCGACGGCCGGGTTTGCGAACCGGATCACGCTGTCGGTGTCGATCGACAGGATCGCGTCCGACGCCCCTTCCGCGACCGCGCGGAACTGGCCGATCGCTCGCTCGGCGTCCCGTTCAGCCCGGCGCTTCTCGACGGCCTCGACGATCCGGTTCGCCAATCGCTCGTACCGCTCCGTGCCGCCCCGCTTCTGGAGGTAGTCGGTGACGCCGGCGGAGATCGCCTCGCTCGCGACCTCCTCGCTCCCCCGTCCGGTAAAGAGGATGAACGGGAGCTCCGGGTAGCGTTCGCGGACCGTGGCGAGGAACTCGAGCCCGTCTGTTCCGGGCATCTCGTAGTCGGAGACGACGCACTCGACCTCGCGATCCGCCAAGACGTCGAGCCCGGCGGCCGCGTCGAGCGCCGTCTCGACCGCGATCCGGTCGGCCTCGCGCTCTAAGTAGGAGGCGGTGACCGCGCGGAGGTCCGGGTCGTCGTCGACGAGGAGGACCGGAATGCGGTCGGACATATGTCCCGACTACCGACGACCCGGATATAACGGTTTTGGCGCTGACATGCTCGTCACCGGGATACGTCCGAAGACCGGGAGCCGTTTCGACTCGCGGACCCGTTTGTCGGGTCCCGCGCTCAGCTCTCGCCCGCGGGCCGGAAGACGACGAGGCGCTCGCCGTCGGTGGCCCGCTCGCCCACGTCGACCGCGACAGAGTCGCCGATTTCGACGTCGGGCGTCGCGTCGCTTCCGCGGTCGCCGTCGCGGACGATCCCCGTCAGCCGCGTCGGGCCGAACTCGACCACCGCCGTCGCGTACGGCGCGTCGTCCGCGAAGCGCGGCGACGGGACGTGGACGACGCTGTACGTCTCGACGGTCCCCGTCTCGTCGAGGGGCTCCCGCGAGAGGTCGGCGGCCCCGCACTCGGGACACACCCGACGCGGCGGGAGCGAGCCGTGGCCGTCCGAGCAGACCAAGGCGAACCCGTCGCCGTCGGCGAGCGCGTCGAGCCAGTCGGCGTAGTCGCGGTCCGCCGGGACCGCGTCGTCCGCCGGGTCCGCGCCGTCGTCGCTCATTCCGCCACCTCCAGCACGTGGACGACCGCGCTGGCGACCGTGCCGCCCGCGTTGTGCGCGACGCCGACCGCCGCGTCCGGGACGCGGTCGCTGTTGGGGTGGTCGCCGCGGAGGAGCCGGGTCAGCTCCGCGATCTGGGAGCCACCGGTCGCGCCGACCGGGTGGCCCTTCGCCTTCAGCCCGCCCGAGAGGTTCACCGGGAGGTCGCCGTCGGCGGTCGTGACCCCCTCGCGGGCCGCCGTTATCCCCTCGCCATGCTCGAACAGGCCCAGCGACTCCAGCGCCAGCACCTCGGCGATGGTGAAGCAGTCGTGGACCTCGGCGAGGTCGACGTCGGCCGCCTCGATTCCGGCGTCGGCGTAGGCCGCGTCGGCCGCGTCGGCCGCGGCCGGCGTTCGCGCGAGGTGCTCGCGGTCGCCGAGCGCCATCCGGTCGGTGCCCTGTCCGGTTCCGGTCACCGCGACCGGGGCGTCGAGGTCGTGACGCTCTGCGTACTCCCCGGAGACGAGCACGAGCGCGCTCGCGCCGTCGGTTATCGGACAGGCGTCGTAGAGGTGGAGCGGCTCCGCGACCGGCGGGGCGTCCATCGCCTCCGCGACGGACACCTCCTTTCGGTATTGGGCGTACTCGTTCGGCACGGCGTTTTCGTGGTTCTTCGACGCGACGTGGGCGAGGTCCTCGCGGCTCCCGCCGTAGGCGTCGAAGTACGCGTTCGCCATGAGCGCGTAGGCCCCCGGGAACGTCACGCCCGCCCGCACCTCGAAGAGGTCGTCGGCCGCGATGGCGAGTCCCTCCGTCACCTCGTCGGTCGGGAGGTTCGTCATGCGCTCCATCCCGCCCGCGAGGACGACGTCGGCGTCGCCCGCCGCCACCGTCCGGACCGCCTCGCGGACCGCGACGCCGGCCGACGCGCACGCCGACTCGTAGCGCGTCGCCGGGCAGCGGACCCCCGCGGCCTCGGCCATCAGCGGCGCCTGATGGCCCTGGTGCTCGGCGAGCGCGCCCATGAAGTTCCCGTAGTTCAGCTCCTCGACGTCGGCCCTGTCGACGTCGGCGTCCTCGAACGCCCGCAGCGCGGCCTCGCCGAACAGGTCGCGGCCGGTCCGTTCCGGGTGGCTGCCGAAGGGAGTGAGCCCGACCCCGGCGACGCGTACGTCTGTCATACACGAACGATGATCGGGGATACGGTTTATCTTTGCCGGAAGCGGGGGTTCCGGTCGGCCGAGGCGAGAAGGGACGCGGCGAACGAAAGCGGTGCGAGCCGTCGCGAGTCGGTCGGTCGCGGCCGCGCTCAACCGATATACCGGAGGTCGTCGTCGGGCACCGCCGGCCCCTCTTGCATCTCGCGGATCTTGCCGACGACCTCCTCCATCTCCTCGGCGCGGTCCTCTAAGCTCTCGTAGTCGACGGACAGGTCGAGGACGGCCTCCAAGACCTCCAGTACGGCGCGCGCGCTCTTCGGGTCGACGAGATAGCCGCTCGTCTCACCCATCAGGCAGGCGGCGTCGAGCCCGCGGCGGCCGCCGAGCCCCAGCACGAGGCCGGAGACGCCGACGATTCCCCCCGCCGGCTCGTCCGCGCGGAACTCCACGCCGGCGTCTTCGAGGTCGTCGGTGAGGTCGCCGTCCGAGACCGCGCCGAGGACGGTGTACTCCTCGACGAGCTCGCCGGTGGGGACGCCGCCGAGCGCGAACGCCCGCTCGGCGCCGAACGATTCGGCGATGTCGAGGAACGTCGAGGTGAGCTTGTAGTGGCCCGCGTTCGACCCGGCCTGGTGGTCGCCGGTCAACACGAGCAGGTCGGCGCCGTCGGTCTCGACGGCGTGGAACTCGGCACAGGTCAGCGCCGCGACCCCCTCGTCGTCGACGTTCACCTGCGGCGGGAACTCCGTGGCGTACACCCGGCGGACCAGCTCCCCGTCGAACTCTTCTAACAGGTGTTCGGCCGCCAGTTTCCCCACGTGGCCGACGCCCGGCAGCCCCTCGATCAACACCGGGTCCGTAAGCTCCGGCGTCGCGACCTCGTCTATCTCGATGTCCTCCATACCCCGTCCGTCCGGGCGGCGGTCACAAGAGCGTGGCTATTCGGACGGCTCGGGATCGATCGCGTCAGACGGGAGCCCGCCGCGCCGTCGGCCGGTCAAATGCTACTCCGACCGCCGGCGCGCGCGCCGGCGGTACTCGCCGTAGGGGTCCTCTGGGCCGAACGGGGCCGGCGCGCTGTTCTCGGTCGGGCCGTCGCACGCCGGACAGCGGTCGCCGAGCGCGTACACCGGTCGGTCGTGAGCGGTCTCCCAGTTCGCGCAGACGCGGATATCTGATTTCACGGTAAAAGGATCGCGGGTCGAGCGGCTCGTAGTTACTCGTCGTCTTCGCGTCGCTCGCGGTGGAACTCGCCGACGCCGCCGGCGGCCTCGATCGACTCGCGGGCGCGCTCGGCGGCGGATTCGAGTTGGCTCTCCGCGGTCTTGTAGTCCGGCGCGCGGACCTTGATACGGTACTCGGGCGAGCCGACGTAGCCGACGTCGAGCTCGACGCCGTCCGGGACCTCGCCGTTCCCCTCGGCGGCGGCGAGCGCGTCGCGCACGTCGTCGACGCCGTCCGGGGCCGCCGACTCGAGGTCGACGTACCCCGTCACGTCGACGTACGGGACGGAGACGTTGTCGCGGGCGGCCGTGACGACCGCGTCGGCGGTGTCGTCGTCGACGTCGACGTCGTCGAGCGCCTCGTCGCCGCTGATCGCCGCGGACTCGAAGGCGTCGTAGAGGCTCTCGTACTCCGCGAGGAGGGCGTTGGCGACCGCCGTGTAGCGGTCGTCGTCGACGTCCTCGCCGAGCGCGATGAGCATCCAGTTGTCCGCCTTCTGCGAGTTCTTCCAGTCCTGGATCGTCTCCTTGCGCTGGTGCTCGTTGACGTCTTTGATCGAGAGGTCGATCTGGCTCGACGACTCGTCGACCTCTAGCACCTTCGCGACGACCGTCTGTCCCTCGCGGACGTGGTCGCGGACGTTCTTGATCCAGCCGGAGGCGACCTCGCTGATGTGACAGAGGCCGCGCTTGTCCTCGTACTCGTCCAAGTCGACGAAGACGCCGAAGTCGGCGATCTCGTCGACGTCGCCGACCACCAGCTCGCCGGGTTCGGGCCAGCCGCTGTACTTCATGACGGAGCGGTGAGGCGGTTACCGCGCCTCAACGGTTTCGACGATTTCGCCGTGAAGCTCCGCCTCCCCGCCGGTGGGGGTCGCGAGGGTCGTGCCGCAGACCGCACACGACACCGTCGCGGAGGCCTTGCCGAAGACGACCTGTTCGTTCTCGCAGTCGCCGCAGGCGACGCGGTGGAAGTCTCCCGCCATGCTTACTCCTGGAACGTGAGACGGCCGGCGCGCCATCCCTCGCGCATGTGGGCCTTTCCGCAGTCGCCGCAGCGGTACTTCAGGTGGGTCTTTTTCGTCGGCTTGTCGCCACCGGGCACCTTCGAGTACCCGCCGGCGTTGCCGATGGTCGCGAGCGCGCGGCGTCGCTGCCGAGCGTCGCGTTTCATTCCGGTCGCGCGACCCGATCGAACCTTCTCCACCTCGTGCTCCTGATGGGAGTCACAGTGGGGGCAGTACGTGTTGAAGCGGCGTGGCATTTCCATGGATATCGACCTTGAGACGCGGTTCGTCGCCGACGCTTAAAACGGGTTTGGTCTGGGGCGCCCGCGAGCCGGCGTGCGCGGCGGCTCGCGTCTCCGTCTCCCGTCTACTCTTCCCACTCCGCGACCGCGCGCACCGGAGACCCGTCGGCGCCGCGCAGCCGGAGCGGGAAGGCGTACAGCCGGAATCGTTCGGGGAGCCCGTCGAGCCCGCGGAGGTTCTCGACGATCGGGAGCGACTCTCCCAAGAGCGCGTCGTGAGCCGGGGTTCCGGTCGGTTCGTCGCGTTCGTCCGAGGCCGCCGGCTCGCCGCCCTCATCCGACTCCGCGTCGACAGCGGGCGTCGGGTCCGGCCCGTAGGTGTCGAGGCCGATCCCGACGCCCGCCGCCCGACAGCGCTCGGCGGCCGCAGCGGTCAGGTACGGGTGATCGCGGTACCGGTCGGTCCCCCAGTGCGACTCCCAGCCCGTCCGGAGGACGAGGAGGTCGACGTCGGCGTCGAGATTGCTCGGCTCGGACAGCGCAGCGGGGGCGATCGGGTCTCGCGGCCCCAACGGCCGGACGTCGACGAGGCGAGCGTCGAACGCGAATCGCCCGACGCCTCGCTCGTCGATCGCCTCGCCGTCCGGAAGCGTGTGCTTCGGCGCGTCCACGTGGGTTCCGGCGTGGGTGCCGGTCCGGAGTTCGCTCGTCGCGTAGCCGTCGCCCTCGTGGGTCGCGTCGGGCGCGAGGGTCACGTCGGGGTCGCCCGGGTAGGTGGGCATCCCCGTCGCGATCGGGTGCGAACAGTCGCGGAACACGGCCGGCGGTCGGGGCGCGGCGCGGTTAAGTCGGTCGCTGGCGACCGCTCCGCGCTCCGCGGGGGCGTCGGGCCGGGGTCGCCCGCCGAGGTTCCGCGGCCCGAACGTATTTCCTGCGCCCGCGGCTGGATGTGTTCATGTCGGAACTGCCGCTCGACGCCTACTACGACCTGACCCAGGTCGGCGAGGTCGCCGTCTCCCCGACGGGCGATCGCGTCGCCTTCACCGCGACCGAGTACGACCAGGCCGCCGACGAAGCGGTCTCCTCGCTGTTCGTCGTCCCCACCGACGGCTCCCGCGAGCCGCACCGCCTGACGAGCGCTTCGGGCGCCTCCGCGCCGACGTGGGGCCCCGACGGCGACCGACTCGCGTTCGTGGCCGCCCGCGAGCGCGACGCCGAGCGCCGAGTGGGCTGGCGGGACCGAGACGAGGAGGACGACGGGGAGCCCGAAGACGATGACGCCGAAGAGGATGAAGGAGACGAGGACGAGGACGAACCCCTCGGGAACGGCGACGAGGAGCCGAAGCCGCAGGTGTGGATCTTCGACCTCGCCTTGGGCGGCGACGCCCGGCAGATCACGGAGCGCGACGAGGGGGTCGCCGGCTTCGACTGGTCGCCCGACGGCGACCGCCTGGTGATCGAGTCGCGCGACCCGACCGACGAGGAGTCCGCGTACCTCGATCAGGTGCGCGAGGAGGGCGGCCCGATCGAGACGACCCGGCTCCAGCACAAGGTGAACGGCGCCGGCTGGACCGACGACGTGACGCGCTACCTCTTCGTCGTCGACCTCGACGACCCCGAGAGCGACCCCCGGCGGCTCGACGACGCGTACGGCGGCGGTGCCTTCGAGGACCTCGCCGGCATGGACCCGGCGTGGGGCGAGGGCGGCCGGATCGCGTTCACGTCCTGTCGACTGGACCGCCCCGACGACACCACCGTCCGCGACCTCTACGCGGTGTCGCCCGACGGCGGCGACGCGGAGCGACTCACGGACGGCGACCTCTCCCACGGCGCGCCGGCGTGGCGTCCCGACGGCGACGGGATCGCGACGGTGGCGAGCGACCCCGACGACCCGCCCGCCCCGGCGGAGGTGTACCTGATCGGAGCGGGCGCCGACGACGGTCCCGTCTCGCTCACCGCCGACCTCGACCGGACGGTCGCCCGCGGCGGGGGGCCGGTGTGGATCAACGGCGCGCTGTACGTCCGGATCGCCGACGAGAGTCACACGCGGCTGGTCCGCGTCGAGACCGACGGGACCGCAGAGCGCGTCTTCGAGGCGCAGGGCCGCGACCGCGCCATGGCCGGGTTCGACGTCGCCGGCGACGGCTCGACCGCGGTGACGGTGCTCTCGGACCCGGAAGACGGGAGCGACCTCTACGCAGTCGACGGTGAGGATCTCGACGCGTCTTCCGAGCCTGACTCCTTCCGGCGACTCACTCAGGTCAACGAGTCGCTCGTCGACGAGTTCGCGATGCCGGCCGCCGAGCGCGTCGAGTGGGAGTCCGACGGCTGGACGCTCGACGGCGTGCTCTATCACGACCCCGAGATCGACCCCGCGGACGGCGACCACCCGCTGGTGGTGGCGATCCACGGCGGCCCGATGTCGTACGACGAGCCGGTGTTCAGCTTCGGGCACGCCGCCCTGACGAGCCGGGGGTACCTCGTCTTCCGGCCGAACTACCGCGGCGGCACCTCCCGCGGCCGGAAGTTCACCGCGGAGCTGACCGGCAAGTGGGGGACCGCCGAGGTCGACGACATCGCAGCGGGGGTCGAGTCGCTCGCGGAGCGCGGCTGGGTCGACCCCGACCGCGTGTTCGGCCACGGCTTCTCGTACGGCGGCATCGCGCAGGGGTTCCTCGTCACGCAGGAGCCCGACCTGTTCACGGCGGCGGCGCCGGAGCACGGCATCTACGACCTCCGCTCGGCGTTCGGCACCGACGACACCCACGTCTGGCTGGAGGCCGAGTTCGGGCTCCCGTGGGAGAACCCCGAGGCGTACGACTCCTCGACTGCGGTCCTCGACGCCGGGAACATCGAGACGCCGCTGCTGGTGATGGCCGGCGGCGAGGACTGGCGCTGCCCCCCCTCGCAGTCGGAGCAGCTGTACGTCGCCGCCCGCAAGCGGGGGATCGACGCCGAGCTGGTCGTCTACCCCGACGAACACCACAACATCGGCGACCCCGACCGCGCGATTCACCGGCTAGAGAAGATCCTCGACTGGTACGAGACGCACGACCCGGCGGTCGAGGCGGAGGGCGACGACTGAGCCGCCGACCCGACGACTGAGCTGCCGGCGGGCGGCCGACGGTTGAGGCCGCCGCGAGCCGGAGTTCAGTGTTCGACGAACTCGACGAGCACGCCGCCCGTCGACCGCGGGTGGCAGAACGCCACCTCGTGGCCCCACGCGCCGGGGCGCGGCTCCTCGTCGACGAGGTCGATGCCGAGGTCGCGCGCGTCGTCGAGCGCGGCCGGGAGGTCGTCGACCGCGAGCGCGACGTGGTGGACTCCGGGCCCCTCGCAGTCGAGGTAGTCCGCGATCGTTCCGCCGGCGTCCGGCTCGAGCAGCTCGAAGTAGCCGCCGCCGTCGAGTTCGAGGAAGACAATCCGCATGTCGTCGAACGTCTCCTCGTGGGCGACCGGCGCGTCGAGCAGCCCGCCGAACAGGTCGGCCAGCGCGGTGGCGTCGCGCGTGGCGACGCCGACGTGGTCGAAGCGCATACGTTCCGGATCCGGCGCCGTCGACTTATAACGTCCGCGGGCGGCGCGACTCCCATTCCCGCCCCGCCGATATCCAAAGGTTTGGGTGAGCCCCGGGAGAACTGCGTCCAGACCAGTGAGCGACTCACAGACCGACGCGGCGACGGAGCAGATGTCGTCACGGAACATCCTCGGTTCGCTGCTCGAGACCGGGCTCCACGAGATGAATCGGGAGCGGTCCGGCCTGCTGCTCTCGGGGCTGTCCGCGGGGCTCGATATCGGATTCGGGCCGCTGATGATGGCTGTCGTGTTGACCCTCTCGCCCGGGACCTTCGGCGACCTTTCGACGGAGCTCCTGCTGGCGAGCGTCTACTCCATCGGCTTCATGTTCGTCATCCTGGGCCGCTCCGAGCTGTTCACGGAGCACACGACGCTGGCGGTGATCCCGGTGATCGACGGGCAGGCCTCGGCCCGACAGCTGGGGCGGCTCTGGGGGCTCGTGTACGTCGGCAACATCGTCGGCGGGCTGTTCTTCACCCTCCTCGTGACCCTGCTGATGCCCGAACTCGGCGTCGTCGACCCGAGTTCGTTCGAGACCATCGCGCTGAAGCTCGTCGATCACGACCTCCCGTGGCTGTTCGTCGGGGGCGTCTTCGCCGGGTGGCTGATGGGGCTGCTGGCGTGGCTCGTAACGGCAGCCCAAGACACGACCGCGCGCATCCTGCTCGTGTTGATCGTCACCGGCACGATCGGCCTGCTCCACCTCCCGCACTCGGTCGCGGGCAACGTCGAGGTGCTGTTCGGGCTGATCGTCTCGTCCGCCATCTCCCCGGCGGACTACGTCGCGTTCCTCGTCTTGGCGACGCTCGGCAACGCCTTCGGCGGCGGCGTGTTCGTCGCGCTCCTGAAGTACGGGCACGTGGTCCGGGGCGCGAACTGAACGCGCCGGCGGGAAGCGTCCGCGTCCGGAGTCGAATCGCGAAGCGTCCGCGTCCGGAACCGAATCGCGGGGCGTCCGCGTCCGAAACCGCGGTGCGGTCACGGCGGCCCGTCCGGAGCGGCCGGGTCAGAACTGCGTCACCTTCGACTGGATACGGCCGTCGTCGACCTCGTCCGGCCCCTCCGCGAGGTGGCGTGCCAGCTCGTTCGACGATACCTCCTCGCTCCGCTGTAGGTACGCGATCTCGGTGAGCGACAGCTCCTCGCCCGTCCGGAGCTTCCTGCGGAGCCCGTCGGCGGAGAGGCCGTGATACGTGACGTCGAGGTCGACTGAGGCGGCCCTGTCCTGTCCCGCCTCGGCGACGTTGATCGCCTCCGTGAGCACGTCTTCGAACCGGACGCCGGCGTCGTCGGTCGCCCGGTAGTAGAAGGCGACCGCCGCGACCAGCGCGTCGAACGCCGCGACGCCGTCGATCTCGTCGAACCGCTTCCCGAACACCAGCTCGCGGTCGCGGTCCGAGAGCGCGTCCACGAGGAGTTCAAGGTCGAAGGTGGCAGCGAACACGCGGTCCCGTATCCGGGCCCGGGCGTTCCGTTCCGCCTGTGCGCCGGAGAACTCCCGCTCTCCGCGCAGGTACTCTCGGTCCGCCGGGCTCAGAATTCCGCGCTCGCGGTCGATCTCCGACATACTCTGTATTCGATTATAGAATATATACTATATATAAATTTGTAATCTGTTTCTGATTATAAACTCGGAGCAGCGCACGAATACTTATTAGCCAGACCGGCGGCCGTTACATCATGTTCGAAGCCACGATCCGAGCGGACAGGCTGGCAGACGCGGTCGACGCGACGGCGGCGCTCGTAGACGAGTGCCGCCTGCGGCTCGATGAGGAGGGCGTCTCCATCCGGGCCGCGGACCCCGCAGTGGTCGCGATGGTGGAGGTCGAGGTCGACGCCGACGACTTCCACTCCTACGCGGCCGACGGCGAGGTAATCGGCGTCGATTTGACGCGCCTCGAGGACCTCGTGCGGGTGTCCGACGACGACGACCTCGTCCGGCTCAGACTCGACGCGGAGCGCCGCGTGCTAGCCGTCGAGGTGGAAACGCTTTCGTACTCGCTCGGCCTCATCGACCCGGACACGGTCCGGGAGGAACCGGATCTCCCGGAGCTCTCGCCGCCGGCAGAGGCCACGATGTCGGGGGCACAGCTCGACCGCGGCATCGCGGCCGCGGACATGGTCGCCGACCACCTCCGGCTCCGAGTGCCGGAGTCGCGCCGGTCCCTGCGGATCGAGGCCGAGGGCGACACCGACGACGTGACCGTCGAACTGGGTCCGGAGGACCTGATCGACTTCTCGCCGGGCGAGGCGGACTCGCTCTACTCGCTGGACTACCTCAAGGAGATGAACCACGCGATCCCGAGCGACGCGTCGGTCACGGTCGAGATGGGGACCGAGTTCCTCGTCCGCCTCGCGTACGAGGCCGCCGAGGCGGGACCGCGGGTTTCCTACCGGCTCGCGCCGCGGATCAGCACGGCCTGAGGCGGTCGACTCCCGCCGCCCGTTGGCCGGGGGTCACCGTCCCGGCTTGTACTCGCCGAACTCGTCGCGGAGCACGTCGGATATCTCCTGGACCGTCGCGTACGCCTTCACCGCGTCGACGACGTGGGGCATCACGTTCTCCGTCCCCCGCGCGGCCTCGCGGAGCCCCGCGAGCGCGTCGTCGACCGCGTCGTCGTCGCGATCGGCTTTCACCTCGTTCAGGCGGTCGCGCTGGTTCTGCTCCTGTTCCGGGTCGACCTCTTCTAAGTCCATCTCCGGCTCCTCGTCGACCTCGAACTCGTTGACGCCGACGATGATCCGCTCGCCCTCCTCGATCTCCTCTTGGCGCTCGAAGGCGACGTCCTGGATCTGCCGCTGGACCCACCCGCTCTCGACGGCCTCCAGCATGCCGCCGCGGCGGTCGACCTCTTCTAAGATCTCGAACGCATCCTCTTCGATCCCGTCGGTGAGGTCCTCGACGTAGTACGAGCCCGCGAGCGGGTCGATCGTGTCGGCCGCGCCCGACTCGTGGGCGAGGATCTGCTGGGTACGGAGCGCGGTGCGGACGGACTTCTCGGTCGGGAGCGCGAGCGCCTCGTCTTTCCCGTTCGTGTGGAGGCTCTGGGTGCCGCCGAGGACCGCCGCGAGCGCCTGATACGAGACGCGGACGACGTTGTTCTCGATCTGCTGGGCGGTGAGCGTCGAGCCGCCGGTCTGGGTGTGGAACTTCAGCTGCTTCGATTTGGGGTTTTCCGCGTCGAACCGCTCTTCCATGATCTGCGCCCACATCCGGCGGGCGGCGCGGAACTTGGCGGCCTCCTCGAAGATGTTGTTGTGGGCGTTAAAGAAGAAGGAGAGCTGCGGGGCGAACTCGTCGACGTCGAGCCCGGCGTCGAGCGCGGCCTCGACGTACTCGATACCGTCGCCGAGGGTGAAGGCGATCTCCTGGGCCGCGGTCGAGCCCGCCTCCCGGATGTGGTACCCCGAGATGGAGATGGTGTTGAACGAGGGGGTCTCCGCAGCGCAGAACTCGAAGATGTCTGTGATGAGCCGCATCGACTGCTTCGGCGGGTAGATGTAGAGGTTCCGCGCGATGTACTCCTTCATGATGTCGTTCTGGATCGTCCCGCGGAGCTGGTCGCGCGGGACGCCCTGCTCGTCGCCCATCGCGACGTACATCGCGAGGAGGACCGCGGCGGGCGCGTTGATCGTCATCGAGGTGGACACCTCGTCGAGCGGGATGCCGTCGAACACCGTCTCGAAGTCGTCTAAGGTGTCGATGGCGACGCCCGAGCGCCCCACCTCCCCCTCGGCCATCGCGGCGTCGGAGTCGTACCCCATCTGCGTCGGGAGGTCGAACGCCATCGAGAGGCCGGACGACCCCTCGTCGATAAGGTACTGGAAGCGCTCGTTCGTCTCCGCGGCGGTGCCCATCCCGGCGTACTGGCGCATCGTCCATAGGCGCCCCCGGTGCATCGTCGAGTAGACGCCGCGGGTGTACGGCTCCTCGCCGGGGTAGCCGAGGTCCTCGCGGTAGTCCACCTCGACGTCCGCAGGGGTGTACAGGGGGTCGACCTCCTGACCCCCGGTGTCGGTGGTAAACGTCTCCTCGCGCTCGCCGAATCGGTCGACCGTCTCGCCGTAGGTGCCGTCCTCCCACGACTCTTTGGCCTCCCGGATCGCGGCGAGTTCCTCAGGGTCGTACATTATCGAACCGGTCGACCGAGCGGGACTTAACAGTTTTCAGCGCGCTGGCGATCGGGGCGGCAGCGATCGGGGCGCCAGCGGCCGGGCGGTCGGTCCGCCGTCCCGATTTAAGTATCACGCGACCGAGGCGCCGGTATGGACGTGCTCACGGACCCCGCGCGTCGGTTCCTGACGGCGACGGCGCCGGACCACACCGAGACCCAGGCGGAGATGGCCGCCCTCGCCGACGAGTGGGGATTTCCGATAATCGGCCCCGAGGCGGGGGCGGTCCTCCGGCTGCTCGCGCGCCTCACGGACGCGGACCGCGTCTTCGAGTTCGGCTCCGGGTTCGGCTACTCCGCCACGTGGTTCCTCCGCGGCGGCGCCGAGAGCGTGGTCTGCACCGAGTTCGACGCCGACGAGGCCGAGCGCGGCGTCGCGTTCGCCGCCGACGGCGGCTACGCCGACCGGGTCACCTTCGAGGTGGGGGACGCGATGGAGACCATAGACCGCTACGACGGCCCCTTCGACGTGGTCCTGATCGACCACCAGAAGGGGCGGTACGCCGACGCCTACCGGACGGTCCTCCCGAAGGTCAGGTCCGGCGGCGTGATTGTCGCCGACAACGTCACGCGCGGCCCCATCGACTCCGAGGCGCTCGTCGCGCACTTCGAGGCGGGCGAACCGCTCCCGGACGACGCGGTCGACGCGGAGACGCGCGGCATCGGCGAGTACGTGGGCACCGTCCGCTCGGACGACGCCGTGGAGACGGCGATACTCCCCGTCGGCTCCGGGATCGCCGTCTCGACGGTCCTCCGGTGACACCGAGCGAAACGGTTACCATGTCGGATATAAAACATCAATCCGGATGAGCGGAGGGACCGAAGTCGGCGAGGCGGGGGACCCGAACGGGCGGGCAGCCGTCCGCGTGCTCGTCGTCGACGACGAGCCGGGGTTCGCGGACGTGGCGGCTTCGCTTCTGGAGTCGCGCGACGACCGGTTCGAGGCGACGCCGGTCGAGAGCGCGGCGGCCGCGCTCGACGCGCTGTCCGACTCCGCGTTCGACTGCGTCGTCTCCGACTACGAGATGCCCGAGACCGACGGCGTCGAACTGCTCGAGACCGTCCGCGAGCGACACGGCGACCTCCCGTTCGTGCTGTTCACCGGCGAGGGGTCCGAGGCGGTGGCCAGCGAGGCGGTCTCCGCGGGCGTCGACGAGTACCTCCGGAAGGGGGCGGCGTCCGACCAGTACGCGCGGCTCGCGGCCGCGGTCGACCGGGTGGTGTCGCGGACGCGAAGCGAGAGTCGGGCCGAGGAACACTTAGAACGCGTCTCCGACGCGTACTGCGAGGTCGACGCCGACTGGCGGGTGGCGTACCTCAACGACCGGGCGGTCGAGATGATCGACCTCGACGCGGAGGAGCTGCTGGGCGAGCGGATCTGGGACCTGTTCCCGGGGACGTCCGGTACCGACGGCGAGAGGGCCCTCCGCGAGGCCGCCGAGACCGGCGAACCGGTGCGGTTCGAGGTACGCGTCGACCGGCTCGGCGCCGATCTCATCGTGAACGCCTACCCCACGTCCGACGGGCTCGCGCTGTACGTCCGGGACGTGACGGAGGAGCGGGAACGAGAGCGGGAGATCCGCGAGCTCTCCGAGCGGCTCCGGCTGGCCGTCGAGGGCGCCGACGTCGGCGTCTGGGACTGGAACGTCCAGACGGACGAGGTCCGGTTCGACGAGCGGTGGGCGGCGATGCTCGGCTACGAGACGGAGGACCTCGCGTTCGACCTCTCCTCGTGGGAGGACCGGGTCCACCCCGACGACGTCGGCGACGCGTGGGAGGCTATCGAGACGCACTTCTCCGGCGAGACCGACGTCTACCGATGCGACTACCGGATGCGAACGAAGGGCGGCGACTGGAGGTGGATCCGCGACCGCGGCCGGGTGGTTGAGCGGACCGGGGATGGCGAGCCGCGCCGCGCCGTCGGTATCCACATCGACGTCACTGAGCAGAAGGAGCGCGAACGCGATCTCGAACGGTACCGCCGGATCGTCGACGAACTCCCGCAGTCTGTCTGCGTATACGACGCCGAGGGTCGGTTCGCGCTCGCAAACGACCACCTCGCCGAGGTGTACGACACTGGACCCGAGGCGCTCGTCGGCGAGCAGAGCCGCCTCGTCGACCGAGTCCGAGAGACCGCCGCCGGCGACCCGTTCGGCGCGCTCGTCGCCGGCGACCGGGAGTCGCTCACCGGCACGGTCGAGTTCGACCTGCCGACGAAGTCCGACGTCATCGTCGACTACGCGCTGACGGGCCTCGTCATCGACGGCGAGTTCGACGGCGTGCTCGGAATTACCCGCGACGTGACGGACGAGCGGCGCCGGCAGCGCCGCCTCGAACGCACCTCCGCACGGCTGGAGGCGCTGTTCGAGCGGTCGCCGGACATGATCGACATCCACGACGAGGCGGGCGAGATCGTCGACGCCAACCGAGCGATGACCGACACACTCGGCTATGACCGCGAGGAGATAGTCGGCATGGACGTCTGGGAGGTCGACACCGAGCTCGACCGGGAGGCTGGCGTGCGCCTCTGGAACGAGCTAGAGACGGACGAGACGGTCCGGCTGGAGACGACGTTCGCCCGGGCCGACGGCTCGAGGTTCCCCGTCGAGGTCCACGTCCGGCGGATCGACGTCCAGGGCGAAGACCGGTTCCTCGCGAGCAGCCGCGACATCTCCGAGCGCAAGGCGTACGAACGCCGGATAGAGCGCGAGAACGAGCGGCTCGACGAGTTCGCGAGCATCGTCTCGCACGACCTCCGGAACCCGCTCAACGTCCTCTCCGGCTACCTGCGGCTCGCCCGCGAGACCGGGACCGACTCGTACTTCGACCGCTGCGAGCGCGCGCTCGACGAGATGGAGCGGCTGATCGAGGACGTGCTCACGCTCGCCAAGCAGGGCGAGGCGGTCGGGTCGTTCGAGCGGGTCCACCTCGGCGAGCTGGCCGCCCGCTACAGCGACGACGCGTTCGGGTCGGCGAGCGGCGAGGACCCGTTCGGCGGCGACGGCCCGAGCGAACCCGCGGATGAGGTCCCGCCGATCGAAATCGGGATCGAGGCCGACGGCGAGGTCCTCGCCGACCCCGGACGGCTCCGACAGCTCCTCGGGAACCTGTTCAGGAACTCGGCCGAACACGGCGCGGAGCGCGTCGTCGTCGGCGACCTCCCCGACGGGTTCTACGTCGAGGACGACGGGCCCGGAATCGACCCCGACGAGCGGGAGAAGGTGTTCGAGAGCGGCTACACCACCTCCGAGACCGGCACCGGCTTCGGGCTCTCCATCGTCCAGCGCATCGCCGAGGCCCACGGCTGGGACGTCGCGGTCACGGAGGGAGAGCGCGGCGGCGCCCGGTTCGAGTTCACCGGCGTCGACCGACCGGGCCCGTCAACACAGGAGTCGGCGTCGTCGGGCGAGGCGGTCGAGCCGCGAGACTGAGCGGTCATGAGCTAACGGGACGGAGAGAGAAACCGGCAGTCGACGGAGCGGGTCGACTCAGAACGCGCCGGGGTAGACGCTGATGTCGGCGTGGAGTTCCTCGCGGAGCGCGCTGTGGACGTGACAGATGCCCTCAGCGCGCTCGGCGATGTCGGCGGCAGTCTCGTCGTCGAGGTCGGCCTCTACGTGGACGTCGAAGGCGATCGATTCGAGGTCGTCGTCGTCGTCGAGCTCGGCGCTCGCGTCGATCTGGATCGTGCCGAGGTCCTCCTCGCCGCGCTGGCTCCCGCCGACGCGGAGCGCCGGGAGGTAACAGGAGGCGTACGTGGCGACGAGCGCCGCGTTCGGGTTCGGTCCCGTCTCGTCGGTGGCGTCGATCTGGAGGTCGAACTCGCCGACCTGGCTGGTGCTTGCGTACCCTTCCTCGGAAACCGTGGACGTCTCGATATCTGCCATAGTCGACTGGTCGTTCGGTCTCGCGGGGATAAAGGCTATCGGCATCGGCACGTCGAGGACGCGCAGAGCCGCGACGCGACGTCGACCGCTTCGCGGTCAGCGACGCGTCAGTCGTCGCCGGACGCGTCCGCGGCCATCCCGGTCGCGCCCCGCAGGTCGGCCTCGATCGCCTCCAGGGTCCGCCCCTTCGTCTCGGGGACGGTGCGGTGGGTGAAGAGGAGGGCGACGACGCTACAGCCGCCGAACAGCCAGAACGTCGCCGGCGTGCCGATCCCGTCGAGCAGCACGGGGAACGAAAGCGCCACGGCGAGGTTCGCGAGCCAGTTGGCGACGGTCACGATCCCCATCGCGCTCCCGCGGACGGCGAGCGGGTAGATCTCGGAGATCAGCAGCCAGAACACCGGGCCGAGCCCGATCGCGAAGAACGCGACGAACGAGATGAGCGTGAGCGTCGCCAACCAGCCCATCCCGCCGGTCGGGTCGGCGAACTGGAAGACGAGCCCGGCGACGCCCAGCGACCCGATCATCCCCCCGGTCCCGACGAGCAGGAGGGGGCGCCGACCGACGCGGTCGACGAGGAGGATCGCGACGACCGTCATCGCGACGTTGACGGTGCCGATGGCAACCGACGCGAGGATCGACTGCGAGCTGCCGAGCGCGGTCGACTCCAAGACGGTGGGCGCGTAGTACATCACGGCGTTGATCCCGGTGACCTGCTGGAAGACCGCGAGCCCGAGCCCGACGATCAGCGCCGGACGCATCCACGGACTGAGCAGGTCGCGAACCCCGTTTCCGGACTGCGCTTCGACGGTCGCCTCGATCTCCGAGAGCTCGGACTCGACGTCGCCGTCGCGCGTGCGACGGAGGACGGCGCGAGCCTCGTCGGTCCGACCCCGCTCGTAGAGCCACCGCGGGCTCTCGGGCATTCGGGTCATCCCGACGGCGAGGACGAGGGCCGGGACCATCCCCGCGCCGAGCATGATCCGCCACGACCCGGACCCGGAGAAGGCGTAGTTGACGAAGTACGACGAGAGGATCCCGACGGTGACCATCAGCTGGTTCAGGGACGTGAGGCCCCCGCGGACGGAGGGTGGCGCGATCTCGGAGATGTACAGCGGGCCCACGATCGACGCGAACCCGATGGCGATCCCGTCGATCATCCGCCCCGCGACGAGCACCTCGACGGTCGGCGCGACCGCCATGAGGAACGATCCGAGGAAGAACACCCCGGCCGACAGGAGGATGAACCGCTTGCGCCCGATACGGTCGGACAGCTGCCCGCCGACGGCGGCGCCGGCGGCCGCGCCGACCATCGCGCCGCTGACGACGATCCCCTCCACCAACGGGCTCAGCTCGAACGTCGTGTCGATGAAGAGGATGGCTCCGGAGATGATCCCGGTGTCGAACCCGAACAGGAGTCCGTTGAGCGCTGCGAGCGCGGAGACGACGTAGACGAACCGCCCGCCCTCTCCCCGGATCACAGCCCGCATATCTGCGGTTGACATGGCGTACCAATTCGGCCCTAACCAACTTTTATTTAGAAGGCTTCTGATTTATTATTAATTTAAATATATAAAATATATTTGTGCTGCCGAAGATCTGCGGAATCTACCCCTGTGGGGTTTATATTTATTCGAATCTGAATAGTATTCTATATTCGAGCGCCCGCAACGGGCCCGTTGCGGAGCGGGACGCGCCGACCCCGGTATCGGTGCGACCGGCACACGCGGATCTCGCGTACCGGTCGCATCGTCGGGTTAAAAATGAGGCCGTCGCCCGTGTCGTCGACGGAGATGTCCGCGAGGGCTTCGCGCTACTCCAGCGTGTACGTCTCGTCCCCCTCGAGGACGACCGGCTCGGCGGCGGCGCCCGCGGCCTTCACCTCGTTGACGAACTCCTGTGTCTCGATTTCGATCGGCCCGAACGAGTCGTAGTGCATCGGGAAGACGACGTCCGCGCCCACCCAGTCGGCGGCGATGCCGGCGCCTGCGGGGCCCATCGTGAAGTGGTCGCCGGCGGGTAAGGCGGCGGCGTCCGGTTCGAGGTACGGCGCGATCACGTCGACCATCTCGGACATCAGGCCCGTGTCGCCGGCGTGGTAGAACGTGGTGCAGTCGGCGTCCGACTCCTGGGTCGGCTTCTTGTCGCCGACGACGAACCCGGCCGGCATGCCGGCCGAGTAGTCGGGGTCGTTCTCGATGCCGTTGGAGTGGTCCGCGCGGACCATCGTCACCCACGCGTCCCCGCACTCGACGGTGCCGCCGATGTTCATTCCGCCCGCGGGGAGGGTGTTCTCGAGGCCGAACTGCTCCGTGACGTAGGCGGTCAGCTCAGGGGTGGCGACCACGGTAGCGTCCTCGAACTCGGCCGCGTCCGCGATGTGGTCCGCGTGCCCGTGGGTGAGGAGCAGGTAGTCGGGGTCGAGCTCCGCGGGGTCGACGTCGGTCTTCGGGTTGTCGAAAAACGGGTCGATGAGCAGCTCCGTGTCCTCGACGACGACGTGCCACGTGGAGTGGCCGTGCCAGGTGAGTTCCATGGTCCGTTCCGTACATCTCGGTGCGCCGTAATAAAACTCGACGCCGCGGAGCCGCGATCCCCGTAGACCGGATGGATCCGCGAGCGACACGGGAGATGACGACCAATATCTCCGATCCGGCTCGTTCCGGTCGGTTCTTTCTGTCGAACGATCAGTACCAACGCAATCAGACGCAATATCTTCCCGCGAGTACACGCTTAATAACTGTATCTGCCTACAGATCTCGTGACTGTGGGGCCTCGATATGAGTCGTGAGGCGGCTGGGGATCGTGTCGGCGACGAGACGGGGAGCGACCGCTATCGCCACCTCATCGAGCACGTTCAGGACGCGGTCGTCGAGTTCAATCTCGTCGACGGTGAGCCCGTTGTCAGCGACATCAACCGGGCGTTCGTCGACGTCTTCGGCTACGACGCCGACGAGATCCGCGGCGAGCCGCTCAACGAGTGGGTCGTTCCCGACTGGCGGCTCGCGGAGGCGAAGGAGTTGGACGCGAACACAGCATCCGGCGAAATCAACTATCAGCAGGTGACCCGCGAGACCGCGACCGGACTTCGGGAGTTCCTGTACCGCGGGATCCCTTACGACGGCAGCGAGCGCGGCAACGGGGGGTTAGACGGGGGGTTCGCCGTTTACACCGATCTGACGGAGGTGTCTCGAAACGAGCGCCGCCTGGAGGTGTTGAACCGAGTGCTGCGCCACAACCTCCGGAATAGCGCCAACGTCATCGCCGGCCACACGACGCGGCTGCTGGCCGAACTGGACGGTCAGGACCGCGAGACGACCGAGGTGGCGGCGACGATCGAGCGCGCCGCCCACGAGCTCGAACGGCTGGCCGAGGAAGCCAGCCACATCCGCCGCGTCCTCGAGCATCCGACGGACGAAACGACCGACATCGATCCCGAACCGATCGTCCGGTCGGTCGTCTCGGAGCACCGCGGCCTGACCCCGACCGCGTCGATCGAGGTCGCCGACTCTGACGCCGGTCCGGTGATGGCCGACAGCCGACTGCGGTACGCGATAGAAAGCCTCGTCGACAACGCGATCGAACACAATCCGAGCCCGAAACCGCGGGTCCGCGTGCGGATCGAGGAGAGCGACGGTGCCGCGGACGCGGCGTGTGGCAACTGGGTCGAGATCCACGTCGAGGACGACGGTCCGCGGATCCCGGCTGCCGAAAGAGACGTGATCGTGGACCGTACAGGAATCACCCCGACGCACCACGGGAGCGGGCTCGGCCTCTGGCTCACGGAGTTGACCGTCGAGGCCTTTGGTGGAGAGGTGTCGTTCGGACGGAGCGACCTCGGCGGCAACGACGTTTCGATCCGGCTCCGCCGGTCGTGAGGAAGGTGGGGAATTAAGCGCCCGCCAAGTTAACGACCTGCTGATGCCCTCCGAGCGGAATGACGCCCCACCGTCGACCGACCGGTGTCACGAGTGCGATCGGGCGGTTCCCCCCAACGCGAGCTTCTGCCCCGACTGCGGCGCCGACCTCGGCGACCCCACCGACCCCGCGTACTGCGCCGAGTGCGGCGAGGCGTTCGACGACGACGACCGGTTCTGTTCAAACTGCGGCGCGTCGCGGTCGGGCGGCGGCGACAGCGCGTCCGAGCGATCGGACCGCGTCCGCCAAACGTCGAACGGCTCGGGCCCGTCTTCGTCGCGTTCGGCGTCGTCCCCGCCAGAGAGCTCGCGCGCCTTCCGTCGCCGGGTTCAAGACCACCTCGACGCGGGATGGGACATCGAACGGGACGACGGCGACCGCGTCGTCCTCGTCGACCGCGGTATCGGCTCCGTCGGCGTTCACATCCTCCTGTTCATCTTCACCAGCGGCATCGGGAACCTCCTCTACGGCTGGTGGCACTACTCGAAGCTGGCCGAGCGGCGCCGGCTCGTCCGCGGCGACGAGACGGCCGCACGCGCGCCGTCGAGTGCGGAGAGGGGAGGGACGGCCGAGACCGTCTCCGCGTACGTCCTGACCGCGCTGCTGTTGCTGATCGGGGGGTGGATCGCGTTTTTCGCGGCGACGGCCGGCTCCCCGCCCGCCGCGCTGATCGGCCTCGCGTTCGCCGGCCTCGGCCTCGGCGTGGCCCCGCCGGTCCGCCGGCGCCTCGACCGCCGTCACGAGATCACGGCGTTCGGACGCCAGAAAACGGTCGACCACCGGATCGTCCGACCGCCGGAGACCGTCGACGAGCCCTGCGTCGTCTGCGGAGAGGACTTCGAGCGGGGCCTCGTCAGGCGGCGCCGCGACGAGACGGTCGCCGCCGGCGTCCCGGTCCGCACCCACTCGATCCGCCACAACTACTACTGCGTCGACTGCGCGCAGTCCGAACTGTTCGGCGACCGACTCGACGCGAGCCAACTGTCGGAGGTCGGGTCGGCGTTCGACGAAGAAGTGTCGACATCGCAGGGGGAAGAGCCGGGATCCGACGGAGACGAGCCTCAGTCGGGAGGGAACGAGCCGACTTCGGACGGCGAGGAGTCGATACCCGAGCAAGAGGCGTCTATCCCCGACGAGATAGACTCGACCGATGAGGAGCAGGCCCTCGGCCGGAACGAGTAGCCCCGCCCCGCTTGCCTCTCCGGGAACGCTTTTCGGGCGGCCGCCCGTTCGCCGGCGTATGTACCGCGCACGGTTCCGCGACCCGGCCGGATCGATCCGCGAGGGCGAGTACGACCCAGCGAGCGACACCGTCGCCTTCGGCGGCGAGGAGTACGCGCTCTCGGCGCCCGAGATCGACGTGCTCGCGCCGACAGAGCCTTCGAAGATCGTCTGTATCGGCCGCAACTACGCCGACCACGCCGCCGAGCTCGGCAACGACGTCCCCGACCGGCCGCTGCTTTTCTTGAAGCCGCCGAACGCGGTGGCGAGCCACGGCGACACGGTGACCGTCCCGGCCGGCAAGGACCGGATCGACTGGGAGGCCGAGCTTGCGGTCGTGATCGGCGAGCAGTGTAAAGCGGTCGACGCCGACGACGCGATGGACGTCGTCGCGGGGTTCACCTGTATGAACGACGTGTCGAACCGCGACGACCAGAACCGCGAGCAGAACTGGGTGCGCGGGAAGGCATTCGACGGCGCCGCGCCGCTGGGGCCGGTCCTCGCCACGCCCGACGAGGTGCCGGCCGACGCGAGCGTCGAACTCCGCGTCAACGGCGAGACGAAGCAGTCGAGCGACCGCGAGCACATGATCTTCGACGTGCCGACGCTGATCGAAGAGATCACGACGTACCTCACGCTCGAACCGGGCGACGTCATCGCGACCGGCACCCCCGAGGGCGTCGGCGCCCTCGCCGACGGCGACACCGTCGAGGTCGAGGTCGAGGGCGTCGGCACGCTGGAACACGACGTTCGCGTGCCCTGAACGGGCGGACCGACCGACGCTCCTGTGGTTCGCTACCACACCTCGTTTCCGGTGAACGCTTATATGCGAGCCCCCGGAGTCGGAGGTATGGAGACCAGTTCGTTCGTCGCCGATTCCTGACGGTACCGCCGCGGCGCGACCCGACCGGTTCGATCCCAACGGACGCGCCGACGAGGCCGCACGCGGAGCGAGATGCTCCCCTCTCCGGGCCGACGCGAGCGCCCGACCGAATGTCACGAGACGACGACGCGACGAACGAACGCGACGCATCGAGCGGACCAGAACCGAGCGAACCCGACGCCGCGGACCCGGACGCGGCCCGAGCCGTCGTCGCGGCCCGATCCGACGGCGAGCCGCCGGACACGACCGAGATCCGCGAACTCGCCGCCGCGGCCGGCTACGCGGTGGTCGGCGAGGTCACGCAGCGACGCCGCGAGGACCCGACCTACGACCTCGGCCGCGGGAAGGCCGAGGAGCTGATGCGGCTCGCGGCCGACGCCGGCGCCGAGGCGGTGATCTACGACGGCGGACTCTCGCCCGGCCAGACGTTCTCGCTCGGCGACCTGCTGCCGGCCGGGACCGCGGTTATCGACCGCCCGCGGCTGGTGCTGGAGCTGTTCGCCGACGCCGCCGACTCCCGGGCCGCAGACCGCCAGCTGGAGCTGGCCCGGCTCCGCTACGAGCTCCCGCGGCTCCGCGAGGCGGTCGCCCGCGACGCCAGCGAGGACGTCCGACTTCAGCCCGAGGGCGACAGCCGCGTTCTCGACGTAGAAAAACGGATCGAGTCGGCGGAGCGCGCCCTCGACGAGATCGCGGACGACCGGGCCGCGCGCCGGGCGGAGCGCCGCGCCGCCGGGTTCGACCTGATCGCTCTCGCGGGCTACACCAACGCCGGGAAGTCGACGCTGGCCCGCCGGCTCGCCGACGAAGTCGACGAGGCGGGGGATCCGGTCGACGACAACGGTGACCCGGCTGCCGACGTCGGCCCGCTCGCGGTCGCCGACCGGCCCTTCGAGACGCTCTCGACGACGACGCGGCGGGCAACGATCGGTGACCGGCGCACCCTGCTCACTGACACGGTGGGGTTCCTCGACGGGCTGCCGCACGAGTCGGTGCGGTCGTTCCGCGCGACCATCGAGTCGGTCCGGACCGCCGACTGCGCGCTGCTCGTCGTCGACGCGAGTGACGATCCCGCCGACCTCCGCCGGAAGCTCCTGGCGTCGCTGTCGGCGATCGAGACGACGGAGGGCCACGTCGTCCCCGTCCTGTCGAAGGCGGACGAGGTCGGCTCGGACGGGCTCGCGGACGCAGTCGAGGCGTACGAGGCCGCAGTCGACGGGCTCGACCCCAGGGACGCCCCGTTCGTCGACGCGCTCCGGTCGCCGATCCCGGTCAGCGCTCGCGACGGGACGGGACTGGCCGACCTCGCGGACGCGGTGGCGGACGCCCTCCCGACGGCGACGGCGTCGGTCTCGGCGCCGAACGGCGGCGCCGCGCAGGCCGCTCTTTCGTGGGCGTACGACCGGGGCGTCGTCGCGTCCGTCGACTACGAGGGCGAGACGGTCGCCGTCGACCTCGCGGGCCGGCCCGACGTCGTCGCCGAGGCGGAGCGGCGATTGAACGGCGCCGTCCCGCCGTCGTGACCGGCGTCCGCCAAGACCACCCTTAAGCCCGACCGACTCCGACTCCCGGGCATGCGACCACGGGATCTCTCCGATCACTCGCCGTACGTGCCCGGGCGGGGCGTCGAGGAGGTCGCCCGCGACCGCGGGCTCGACCCCGACGACCTCATCAAGCTCTCTTCGAACGAGAACCCGCACGGCCCGAGCCCGGCGGCCGTCGAGGCCATCCGCGACCACGCCGACCGCGTGAACCAGTACCCGAAGTCCTCACACACGGACCTCACCGCGAAGATCGCCGACGAGTGGGGCGTCGACGACGAGCAGGTGTGGGTGTCGCCGGGTGCCGACGGTTCGATCGATTACCTCTCGCGGGCCGCGTTAGAGCCCGGCGACGAGGTGCTGGTTCCGAGCCCCGGCTTCGCCTACTACGCGATGTCCTCGCGATACCACCACGGCGAGGTGACCGAGTACGACCTCTCGCCGGCCGACGGCTTCGCGCAGGACGCGGAGACGGTGCTGTCCGCCTACGGGGGCGAGCGAATCGTCTACGTCACCTCGCCGCACAACCCCTCCGGCTCGACCATGCCCCTCGACGAGGTCGAGGCGATCGCGGACGCGACCGCCGAGGAGACCCTCGTCGTCGTCGACGAGGCGTACGGCGAGTTCGCCGCCGTCGACAGCGCGATTCCGCTCGCCGACGAGCGCGACGACGTGGCGGTCCTCCGCACCTTCTCGAAGGCGTACGGGCTCGCCGGGCTCCGGATCGGCTACAGCGTCGTCCCCGAGGCGTGGGGCGAGGCGTACGCCCGCGTCAACACGCCGTTCGCGGCCAACGAGCTCGCCTGCCGCGCCGCACTGGCCGCGCTCGACGACGACGAACACGTCGAGGAGTCGGTCGAGACCGCGCGGTGGGCCCGCGAGTACATCGCCGACGAGCTCGACGCGCCCACCGTCGACTCCGCGGGCAACTTCGTCCTCGCCGCGGTCGGCGACGGCGAGCGCGTCGCCGAGGCGGCCCAGGAGCGCGGCGTGATCGTCCGCGACTGCACCTCCTTCGGCCTCCCGGAGCACGTCCGGATCTCGACTGGCACCCGTGAAGAGACCCGCGAGGCGGTCGACCTGCTCAACGAGGCGCTGGCGGACCTCGACCTCGGTGTTCGCGCGTGAGCGACCGCTCTGACTCCGCCGACGGCGCCGACCTCGGCCGCGCCGACCGCGTCGCGGTCACGGGCACCCCCGGAACGGGCAAGTCGACCGCGACGGCGCTGCTCGAAGGCGAGTACGACGTGATCCACCTCAACGACCGGATCAAATCTGACGACGACCTCTGGACCGAGCGCGACGCCGACCGCGACACGCTCGTCGCCGACCTCGACGCGGTCCGCGATGACCTCGGCGACTGGAGCGGCGTTCTCGACTCGCACCTCGCGCACCGGTTCGACGTCGACCGCGTGGTGGTGTTGCGCTGTCACCCGGAGACGATCGAGTCCCGACTCGAAGCCCGGGGCGAGTCGCCCGAGACCGCAGCGGAGAATGCGGAAAGCGAGGCGCTCGATGTGATCCTCTCGGAGGCAGTCGACGGACACGGCGTCGAGAACGTCTACGAGATCGACGCGACCGACCGCGACCCCGAGGCGGTCGCCGACGCGATCCGCGCGGCTATCGCGGGCGAGCGCGAGCCGAGCGCGGGCACCGTGAACTTCATGGATTATATATGAACCGGCCGCGAGCGTCGGAACGTTAGATGACTCTCGACCAGTACCGGTCCGTGGCGGACCGCCTCCTCGGGCCGTGGGTGTCGGCGGCCGACAGGCTCGGCCTCTCCCCCGACCAGGTGAGCGTGATCGCGTTCCTCGTCGCGGTCGGGGCCGCCGTCGCGTTCGCCGCAGGGTCGAGTCCGCTCTACGCGGCCGGCGCGCTGCTCGTCCTCCTCAACGGCTGGCTCGACGTGGTCGACGGCGCGCTCGCGCGCCACCAGGGGGTCGCCTCCGACGGCGGCGACTTCCTCGACCACGTCCTCGACCGCTACGCCGACGTGGCGATCATCGCGGGGTTCACCGCCGGTATCGAGGCGTACGCGCTCGGCTTCGCCGCGGTCACGGGCGTCCTCCTCACCTCCTACCTCGGCACGCAGATCCAGGCGGTCGGCATCGGCCGAGAGTACGGCGGGCTCCTCGGCCGTGCCGACCGGCTCGCGCTCGCCGGGATCGTCGGCGTCGTCGCCGCGATTTACGCCGCGCCGATCGCCGCCGGGCTGAACGTCGTCGGCCTCCTGCTCGCGCTGTTCGCCGTCGTCGGCCACCTCACCGCGGTCCAGCGGTTCCTCGGCGCCTGGCGGGACCTCTGAGCGGTCCGCGGGGTCGCTTTTTAAAAAGGCGCGTCGGCCGAGCCGCTCGGCCCGCCGGCGTTTGTCTTCCCCTCCGTCGCGACGGCTCCGACGCCGTCGTTCGGTTCCTCCTCCACGTCGCCCGTTTCGAGGTACGCCGCCTCCAGCTCCGCGAGCCGGTCATTCACCGCCTCGCTCTGGTTGTGCATCGGGGCCGCGCGGACCCGGACGAAGTCGTACTCGTGGCGGTCTGAGAGGCCGTTCCACGCGCGGAAGGCGCCGATCGTCAGCGTGTGCGTCTGCGGACAGAACGCCGTCGTCGGGGTGAACTCCGCGCGGAGGACGCGGTCGACGCCGCTACCGGCGACGGCGTCACCGTCGACGTCGGCGGGGTCGATCGCGTCGGCGGCCTCAATCGCCTCGGCGGGGTCGACCGCGTCGGTGGCGTCGCCCCGCTCGACGGCGTATCGGAAGCCGGCGCTGCCGTGGCGAGTGTCTAGGTTTAGCCGCGCGAGGTTGTAGTTGAACGTCATGTCGTACACCTTCCGCTCCTCGAAGCAGTCGCGGGTGAGCCGGTGAAAGGCGAGGTGGTCCGCGCCCGTGAGGGCGTCGTGGCCGTCGAGGAACCGCCCCGGGCGCGGGAGGTCGTCTTCGACGAACTCGTCGTAGCCGTCGAACAGGTCGCCGTCGTCGGAGCCGAAGGGGGACGGAAAGCCGGGCATACGCGTGAAACGGCGCCCCGTCGGGGTACTCCTGACCCCGCAGATGTTCGGGGCGCCGCCGGTGATCGCGGACAGGGCGGCATAGAGGCGTCGGCTTGCCGGGGCTCAGACGACGCGATCCGGCCGTCGGGCCCCTCGGAGCAGTCCGCGTCGGGACAGGTTCGATCCGAGCGGTCACCTCTGGGAGGGAACGATTTAAAAGCGTCCGGTCGGAACGAGGGGTATGCCCACTTTCGAGCTGAACCTCTCGGACGACGTGTACGCGGAGTTTCAGCAGCTGGCGGACGAGGAGTTCGTCTCCGAGGAGCAGGCCGCCGAAGACCTCATCGCGTCCGGCATCGAGGCGTACAACGTGACCGTCGTCGACGACGACCCCCGCGACGAGATGCTCGACGGCGCCGAGAACAACATGTTCGACACCGCGGAGGACCCGGGCAGCATCGAAGACGACCGGCTGTAGTCGACCTCACCGAGTCCGAGCTCATTTTTTTTTCGCGTCTCGCGGGAACGCCGTCGAGGAGGAATCCCGTTCGCGCTACGGTCGTCGCGTATGCGTCAGGAGCGGGAACATCGTGCGAACCGTGAGACGAATATCCCCCGTCAGCCCTCGCGCTCCCTCGGGTGCCCCGTCCGAGTCGGTCACCAGGTCCCCGGTCTCGGAGAGGCCGACGAACAGCACGTCACCGACCGAGAGCGCTTGTGAGAGGTTGCGGCTGGCGCTTCCTCGGCCGTCTCGAAGTCGAACTCGCGCCTCCGTCGAGACCTCGTCGCCGTTCGTCAGTTCGAGTCGGAACGCCGTGCCGTCGTCGGTGAACGTGACGTCGAACCGGACGCCCTCCTCCCGCGCCGTCTCGGCCCAGTCGGGCTCCTCGACGGTCGTCTCACCGACCGCCATCACCGCGGACTCGGCGTCGATCTCCACGGTGTCGCCGTTCCGGTCCTCCGTCTGGGCGTATTCCAAGTCGCTCACGTATCCGGACTCGGAGACGGTTATCGCCGCGTCGAACTCCTCCATCTCCCCGAAACTCAGGCGGTCCGAGTAGCCGACGGACTCGTAGGTGACGCCGTACCCGTCCGCGACCTCGACGACCTCCGTCGCCTCTCCCCACTCGACCTCGGTGAGGTACCGATTAAACTCGTTCAGACCGGTCACCTCGGCCGCCGGCGGCGCCCGCTCGTCCACTCGGTACGCCTGATCGAACCCGGACTCCAGCCTGACGTACGCCACATCCTCGTCGGCCGGCGACCAGAACTGCTCGGTCTCGCCGTCCTCCGTCAGGCCGACCGAGATGTTGTTGGCCTCGAACTCGTTCGTTAGCGTCCGCGAGAACTCGTTGCCGTCGAAGATGTCGACCCGCTCCTGATCGAGCGTCAGCGATCCGGCATCGACCAGGGTCGATTCGTGTGTGTTGAACAGCTCTCCGGCGTCGACGCCGCTTCGGTCGGTTCCGGTCGGATACGCGAACTCCCCCAGGCTCGGAGTCGAGTCCTCGGACTCCTCACTCTGGGTCTCCGAGCCGTCTTCGTCCTCCTCGGTGTTGGACCCGTCCCCAGAGCCGTTCGGTGACGTCGATTCATCAGGAGCCGAACCACTACAACCAGCGAGAGAAATCGATGCAGCCGCGGCGCTAGCAAGAATGTATCGTCTGTTCATGTAAGTTCTATTATAATATGTCGCACCCGTACGTAAATAGCTGCTTACTTGTCGCCCAAATCATGTCTCCCAGCGGGTCAAATCGCCGTTCAGGCCGGTAGAACCTGGCGGCAGATCGGGACCCGCAACCCACTGCCGAGTCGGCCGTTCCGCCCGTGACGGCTCAGTACCCCGATCCGAGCAGTCGGTTCGTCGTGAGCGTCGCCAGTCCCAGCGCCATCACGCAGGCGAGCAGCCCGAACGCGACCGCCCACCCGGCGGCGTCGGAGACCGCGCCGACCACGACGCTGCCGGAGGCGCCGGTCACCATGTACGCGGTCCGGACGAGCCCGAAGCCGGCGCCGCGCTCGTCGTCGGACAGGAGGTCCATGAACCGCGACTGGATCGGCGCGCCCCACGACATCGCGAGGCCGACGAGGCCGACGGCCCCGACCGTGACCGGCAGGCCGAGGTCGAGCGTCGCGACCGCGACGAGGGCCCCGTAGCCGACGACGCCGGCGCCCATCGTCGCCATCGCGGTCGCGTCGCGGCCGATTCGGTCGGAGATCGACCCGGTTACCGGCTGGGTCGCGCCGTGGACGAGGAAGTACACCGAGAACAGGAGCGCCGACAGCGCGCTCGACAGGCCGCCCCCGACCTCCAAGAACGTCGGGAGGAAGGAGGCGGTCGCCTGCCACGTGAACGCGCCCATCGTCGCCAGCGCGGTCGTGTAGAGGATCTCCGGCCGCAAGAGCAGCTCGGCGAGCGGGCCGAGCGCGAACCGCTCGCCCATCGGCTGGTCCGGCCGCAGCGGCTCGGTCGGTCGAACCCGCCACGCGAACAGGGCGAACACGGGCACCGCGACGGCCGCCCCGAGGAGGACGCCGGCGCGCCACCCGTACCGGGACCCGACCAGCGCCGCGGCGGGCGGCGCGGCGAGCCCGGCGATCGGGCCGCCCGCGACGTGGACGCCGATGGCGCGGCCGGTGTCGTCGAACTGCCGCGTGAGGAACGTCGTCGCGACCGAGTAGTGGAGCCCCGCCCCGACGCCGAGCGCGGCCGCGAACAGCCCGAACGCGAGGATCGAGGGCGACGCGGCGAGGAGCACCGACGCAACCGCGGTGGCGCCAACCGCGACGAGGATGACGCGGCGCTCGCCGTAGCGGTCGCCGAGGACGCCGGAGGGGAACTGCGCCAGCGCGTACGTGAGCCACATCCCGCTGAGCGCGAGCCCGACGGTCCCGTTGGTGACGCCGAACTGCGTCGTGATCTCCGGGACAAGCGGGCTGACGACCAGCCGCGCCACCATCGTTCCGGTGAACGCGAGCGTACAGAGCGCGAGCGCCGTGTGTTCGTACCGCCAGTTCACGGTCGGCGTTTCCGACACGGGTCAAAGCGGCTTCCGATCGCGGTCAGACGGGCCGGGGACTCGCCGGGACAGACCGGTCAGAGACCTACTCGGCCGCGAACCGGACCGGGTAGTCGGTGAGGTTATCGTAGCCGTCCTCGGTGACCACGACGAGGTCCTCGATCCGGACGCCGCCCACCTCGGGGTCGTAGAGGCCGGGCTCGACGGTGATCACGTGACCCGGCTCCAGCTCCTCGCCCCCGCTCGCGAGCCGCGGCGACTCGTGGACGTCGAGCCCGATGCCGTGCCCGGTGGAGTGGATAAACCCGGTCTCCGTCTCGGGGTCGGTGCGGAAGGTGGGCTCGCCGGCCGACTCGTACACCTCGCAGGCGGCGGCGTGGACGTCCTCGCCGGTCGCGCCCGGCTCGACGGCGTCGAGCGCGGCCTCCAGCGCGCGCTCGGTGAGGTCGTACCACTCGCGGAGGATCTCGCCCGGCTCGCCGACGCAGAACGTCCGCGTCATGTCGGCGTTGTACTTCGTCGCCTTCGAGCGCGGGAAGATGTCGACGATTACCGCCTCGTTCGCTCGCAGGGGACCGGAGCCGCGGTCGTGGGGGTCCGCCGCCTGCGCGCCGCCGGCGACGATCGTCTCGTCGAGCGCACAGCCGTGGCGCAGCAGCGTCACCTCTATCTCTTCTGTCACCCGCTCGCTCGTGAGCGGCTCGCCGTCGCGGAGCAGGACGCCGGGCTCGACGTCGCCGTCAGCCGGGGCGTCCTCGCCGGCCACCTCCGCGCCGGCGATCAGCTCCTCGGCGGCCCGCATGGCGGCCTCGTTCGCCTTCTGGGCCTCGCGGATCGCGTCGATCTCCTCGTCGGTCTTCACCGCGCGGACCTCCTGAAGCCGGTCGTCGCCGTCGACGAAGACGTCGATCTCGCGCTCGCGGAGGGCGTCCGCGGTGCCGACCGGCCCGCGCGGCGGCATCGAGACGGAGTCGACGCCCTTCTCGCGGACGAACGCGGCGTACATGTCGTTGCGCTCCTCGCGGCCGCCGTACTCGTAGTCGTAGTCGGCGTGGCGTTGCACCGTGTCGGCCGCCGCCTCGGTCGTCGCGCGGCCGTACTCCAGCCCGCTGACGAGGAGGTGGACCTCGCCGTCGGCGTACAGCGTGAGAAACGGGTCGGGGCCGGTGAACCCGGAGAGGTACAGCTGGTTGGCGTCCTCCTGCGAGGCGTCGAGGAGGTAGCCGTCCGCGTCGAGGTCGGCGAGGCGGTCGTCGAGTCGCGTTCGGTTCATACACGCCTTGCTCGCGCGACGCTCAAAGCGGTTGTCCTCGCGGAACACGCGGGTAGGGTGTCTCCCGCCGACGACCAGCGTCACCGCGGGTCAGGACATCGACTTGACCCTGCTGCTAGTGACCGAGATCTGCGTAGTCGTCGGCTACTTCGGCGGGGCGATTGCGGCGACGGCGACCGCAGGCTGACTGATCGCTCGGTCGCTTCGGGCGCCGGCCGACCCGCCGCGAAACGCATATATATTATACCCCGCTCATCGACCGCGAATTGCGCTCTCGAGCTGCTTCCGCTCGACCCCTCGAAAATACCGAGTTTTACAGGGTTCTACACGCTGTTTTCGGGCGTGCCTCAGCGATGCCAAACACGCGAACATTTAAGTATTTGGGTCACTTACCCGAAGGTGAGGAAAACACCGAGATTCGTCCCTCGGTTCCGTCTTTCCCTCCAGCATCAAACCAATGAGCGAGAACCTTCGAACGTACACGACAGAGACCGTCGACGACGAGAGCGAGACAGAGTCGGAAACCGAAGAGGAAGAGCTGCGGTGCCCGGAGTGCGGCGGCCAGCTCGCGACCGACACCGAACACGGCGAGACCGTCTGCGTCGACTGCGGGCTCGTCGTCGAGGAGGACGAGATCGACCGCGGGCCGGAGTGGCGCGCGTTCGACTCCAAAGAGAAGGACAGCAAGTCGCGCGTCGGCGCCCCGACGACGAACATGATGCACGACAAGGGGCTCTCGACGAACATCGGCTGGCAGGACAAAGACGCCTACGGCAAGTCGCTGTCTAGCCGCCAGCGCGAGAAGATGCAGCGGCTGCGCACGTGGAACGAGCGGTTCCGCACCCGCGACTCCAAGGAGCGCAACCTCAAGCAGGCGCTCGGCGAGATCGACCGGATGGCCTCCGCGCTCGGCCTCCCGGACAACGTCCGCGAGACCGCCTCCGTCATCTACCGCCGCGCGCTCGACGAGGACCTGCTGCCCGGCCGCTCCATCGAGGGTGTCTCGACGGCGTCGCTGTACGCCGCGGCCCGGCAGGCGGGGACGCCGCGCAGCCTCGACGAGATCGCCGGCGTCTCCCGGGTCGAGAAAGACGAGATCGCCCGGACGTACCGCTACGTGGTCCGCGAGCTGAAGCTGGAGATCCAGCCCGCCGACCCCGAGAGCTACGTCCCGCGGTTCGCCTCCGACCTCGGCCTCTCCGACGAGGCTGAGCGCCGCGCCCGCAGCCTCCTCGACACGGCGAAACAGCAGGGGATCCACTCCGGGAAGTCGCCGGTCGGGCTCGCCGCCGCCGCCGTCTACGCCGCCTCGCTGCTCGTCAACGAGAAGGTTACCCAGAGCGAGGTCAGCGACGTCGCGAACATCAGCGAGGTCACCATCCGGAATCGGTACCACGAGCTCCTCGAGGCCGAGGACTCCGTCGCACTGAACTAACTCGCTCTCCCGCCCTCAGACGTCGTGGCGTTCGGCGTTCGCTCTGCCTTCCGCCGCCGTATCGGACGATTTTTCCATTCTTCGTTTCCGCGTCGCGAGCCGAAACCGCGAAGTCGACGCGCCGCCACCCCCGGACATGGAGACGACGCGCCACTTCACGGCGACGACCTACATCGTCAACGACGGGGCGACGGCGCTTCACGACCACGAGCGGCTCGGCATCCGACTGCCGCCCGGGGGCCACGTCGACCGCGACGAGCTCCCGCACGAGGCCGCGCGCCGCGAGGTCCGCGAGGAGACGGGGCTGACGCCGGAGCTGCTCGCCGACGAGTCGCCGATCACCGGACCGAACACCCGCGGCCTCCCGGAGCCGGCCCACCTCATGCTCCACGACATCAACGTCCACGAGGACGGGTCCGTGGGCCACCAGCACGTCGACCACCTCTACTACGCCCACGTCGGCTCCCGGGAGATCGACCCGGACGGCGATGACGAGGTCGACCCGACGCGCTGGCGCTGGTACACCCCGGAGGAGCTGGCGGCGAGCGACCTCCCGGACGACGTCGTCGACCTCGGACGGGAGGCGATCGCCGCCGTCGGCGAGCGCTGATCGGACCGACTCGCCGGGCGCGCCGATCCGGGTCGCGGCCGGGTCAGGAGCCGGTCGATGGACCGCCGTCAACGGGTTCGAAGGGCGAATCGCGGCGTCAGACGGCCGTCTCACGCTCCGGAAGGTATTTGGGTCGGTGTTGGCGACGTAAACGCAAGGATGGACGCACAGCGAAGGGAAGCGATCACCGAGTGGGACGACCGCTCGTTTTCCGGCGGGTTCGCGGGACTCCGGCGGATCGTCGACAGCGGGTTCTCCGGCGCGGCAACCGACGGGACCGGGTGGCTGTTCCTCGTCGACGGACGCGTCGTCGGCGTCGTGGACGCGACGCTCGACGCCTTCGCCGACGCCTCCGGGACGGTCTACCGGGCCCCGGACGACGCGCTCCCCGTGCTTTTCGCGATGCAGGAGATCGGCGGCGAGCCGCGGGCGAAGTACTACACCAACGACACGCCGCTGAACGAGGCCGACCGCAAGCTCTCGCAGGGCGGGTTCACCGGCTACATCGAGCTGTCGGAGAACGTCCTCTCCGGCGACTACTACGTCGCGTACACGGGCGGCGAGTCGATGGCGGCGGCGTACGTCGGCAACGCCCGACGGCTGGAGACCGGGGACGACGCCTTCGAACTCGCCGCGGACGAGGTCGGCATCTACACGGTGTACGAGGTCGACCTCGATGTCCGGCCGCTCCCGGATGGCGACGCCGTGGCCGGCGGGGACGGTGCGGACGGCGCGGGCGATGCGGACGCCGCCGCCGACGCGGACGCCACCACCGACGCGGACGGCGCGCGCGACGAGGGCACCGCCGCCGGCGCGACCGACGAGACGGAGTCCGAAGGGATCGAGGCGGAAACGGGCGGCGACGACGGAACGGACGGAGACGACGCCGCCGAGCCCGCGGCCGCGGTCGACCGCGCGCCGGACCGCAGTCGAGACGACGACTCGGCGGCGTCGGCCCGACGCGACGAGCCGGCGAGCGTCGACGCGAGCGCGTCCGCGGACGGACGGCCGGACGTCGATTCGAGCGAGGACGCCTCGGGAGACGACGAGCCGCAGCCACGCAGCGGGGTTCAGATCGGGGACGTCGAGTCCGCCGACGGAGACGCTCGGGGGTCGCCCGGCTCCGAGCGCGTTCGACGGCCGCCGCCGGAGTCCGACGCCTCGTCCGCCGCGGCCGCCGGCGACGCGGACGGCCCCGACTCGGATCGCGGCGACGCACCGGGCGACGAGGACGTCTTCTCGGAGGAGGCCGAGTGGAGAGAGCAGAAGTCGATCCCGGCGCTCGACCCCTCGCAGGCGAGCGGAGAACCGAGAGCGGACGACGACCGGGGCGCGGGGTCGGCGCGGCGCTCCCGGTCGGCAGACGACCGACGCGGGGCCGAGCGGAGCGAGTCGCCCGCGAGCGGCGGCTCGCCGTCACCGCGTTCCACCGGCGGGTCGGCATCGACGCCGTCGGCGGTCTCGAAGCGCGAGGCGCGCGACGCGCAGCGCGGCGGCAAGCCCGAGCGACTCCGGAAGCTCGAGGCGGCCTTAGAGGAGACCGAGACGGAGCGGCAGTCGCTCGCGGACGAACGCGACCGGCTGGCGGCCGAGCGCGACGAGGTCGAGGCGGAGCGCGACGAGCTGGCAGCCGAGGTCGACCGCCTCGAGACCGAGGTCGACGACCTCCGATCGGAGCGCGACCGACTCCGCCGCGAGCTGTCTGAAGCCAAAGAGCGGCTCCCGGACGCGGAGCGGACGCTCACGCCGGGGGAGGCGCGCAACGGGACGAACCTGTTCATCAGGTACGAGTCGAAGGAGGGCGTGACGTTGGCCGACGCCCACGAGGGGAGCGCCGACCGCGAGGCGCTCCGCGAGAACCTCCGGGTCGAACACCACACGAGCTTCGAGACGGAGGGCCTCGCGGTCGACGGGCGACCGTTCGCGGAGTTCCTCGAGGACACAATCGAGTACGGCTTCGCCCGGTGGCTCGTCGAGGACCTCCCGTTCGAAGTCCGCGGCACCGGCAACGAGGGGACGCTCCGCGACCTCTACGACGCGCTGCCGGAGATCGACCGCGCCGAGATCGGTGGCACGGTGTCCGTCGAGCTCCGCGAGGGCGGCGAGGAGGTCCGCGAGCAGCGGGCGTTCGACCTCGTGTTGCGCGACCGGATGGGTCACCCGCTGTTCGTCGCCGACCTGAACGACAGCCGGGACCCCACGGCAGAGGGGACGCTGGAGTCGCTCGTCGAGAACGGGCGCGACATCGCCGAGTCGAACGAGACGTTCGCGGGGGCGTTCGCGGTGACGGAGAGCTTCTTCGAGCCCGGCGCCTTAGAGACCGCGAGCGACGCGGTCGGCGGCGGCCTGTTCAGCCGGTCGAAGCGGGCGAGCTTCGTGAAGCTCTCGCGCAAGCAGGGGTACCACCTGTGTCTCGTCGAGGCCCGCGACGGCGGATTCCACATGACGGTCCCGGACCTATAGCTGTCGCCGACCGTCGCGAACTCGCGCCGTCGCTGAGAGAGAAAACGCGGCAGGTACGTCGCCGGTCGAAATCGGTCGCGCGGTCAGTTCTCGAGCTCTGCGGCGTCGTCGATCCGCATGGAGCCCAGCTTCTCGACGGTCTCGTCGAGCTTCTCGTCGAGCTCGTCGACGAACTCGTGGGTTCGCTCCGTGGTGATCGCGCCCTGACTGGACGGCTCGATGAGGTTCTCCTCTTCGAGGACCCGCAGCGAGTACCGAACCTTGTGGTGCGGGTAGCCGGTCTCGTTCGACATCTTCACGATGCCGATCGGCTCGTTTTCGATGACCATCCGCAGGACCTGAAGGTGGCGTTCCAGCATGTCTACCTCCTTCTCTAGTCGATCTATCATGGCACATGTTAACTCGTCATGCCCCCGTTTAAAAGTTGCTGTCGGCGGCCGGGGACGCCCGGTTCGATCGCTCGCTTTCACGTGGGAGTAGTTAACGTGTTCGATCGCAGCACGCCGGAGGGAGACACACACGCGGCGGGCGAGCGCGCTGGAACCGACAGGCGAACGCGCCGAAACCGGCAAGCGGCGCGACGCCGAGAGAATACACGAACGAGCGCATTCTCAGCAAAGAAGATATTTTCCGATCCACGTCCGTGCCTGTCGCGCGGTCGCAGACCGTAATCGGTTTTACCCCCCGCCGGGAATCGGCAGGTCGTATGACACTCACCATCGTCGGCTCCCAACTCGGCGACGAGGGCAAGGGCGCGCTCGTCGACCGGTGGGGAGGGGACGCGGACGTCGTAGTCCGTTATCAGGGCGGCGACAACGCCGGCCACACCGTCGTCGAAGGCGGCGCGGAGTACAAGCTCTCACTGGTTCCGAGCGGCGCGGTTCGGGGGACGGTCGGCGTCCTCGGGAACGGCTGCGTCGTCAACCCGAAGACGCTGTTCACCGAGATCGACGACCTGCGCGAGCGGGGGCTCGAACCGGACGTACGCGTCGCTCGCCGGGCGCACGTCATCATGCCGTACCACCGCGCGCTCGACGGGATCGAAGAGGAGGTCAAGGCCGACGACGACGCCGGCGAGGAGGTCGGCACTACCGGCCGCGGTATCGGCCCGACCTATGAGGATAAGGCCGGCCGCCGCGGGATCCGGATCGCCGACCTGCTCGACCCGGAGACGCTTCGCGAGAAGCTGGAGTACGCCGTGCCGCAGAAGCGCGCGCTCGTCGAGGACGTGTACGGGCTCGACCTCGACGACGCCGAGCCGCAGCGCGCCGAGGCGTTCGACGTCGACGCGCTCCACGAGGAGTTCGCCGCGATCGGCGAGCGACTCGCCGACGAGGGGATGACCGTCAACTGCTCCGACTACCTCCACCGGCGCCACGCGGCGGGCGACGAGATCCTCTTCGAGGGCGCGCAGGGCACCCACATCGACGTCGACCACGGGAACTACCCGTTCGTCACCTCGTCGAACCCGACTGCCGGCGGCGCGGCCGTCGGCTCCGGGCTCGGCGTCACTAAGGTCGGCGCCGGCGAGGTCGTCGGCATCGTGAAGGCGTACCTCTCGCGGGTCGGCGAGGGGCCGCTCCCGACCGAGCTCGACGGCGACGCCGACGAGGAGGCGCTCGCCGACGAGATCCGCGAGAAGGGCGGCGAGTTCGGGACGGTCACTGGCCGGCCGCGCCGGATCGGCTGGCTCGACCTCCCGATGCTCCGTCACGCCGCGCGCGTCTCCGGCTTCACGGGCGTCGCGGTCAACCACGTCGACGTGCTGGCCGGGCTCGACGAGCTGAAGGTGTGTACGGGGTACGAGCTCGAGGGAGAAACGCTCGACACGGTACCGACCACGACCGACCGATGGGAGCGCTGCGAGCCGATATACGAGACGCTCGACACCTGGGAGGAGTTCGATTCCTCGGCGGTCGCCGAGGCGGGCTACGACGCCTTACCCGAGGCGGCCCGCGACTACCTTGAGTTCCTCGCCGCCGAGATCGACACGCCCGTCTACGCCGTCGGCGTCGGGCCCGACCGCGAGGAGACGGTCGAGCTGACGAACCCGTTCGAGGAGTAGCGTCGCTCCCGGGCCCGGAGCCGACCGCCCCACGCGACCGATCACCGCGTGCGAACGGCACTAGCATCCGGCCGAGACTTTTCAGGGGTGAACGCGAACCGCCGACATGGCCCGGCCCTCCAACGGTCCGTCGGACGAACCGTCGTCCGCGCCGGAACCGATCGTCGAACGGACGTTCTCACACCTCCCGCGACTGCTCCCGCTCGCGCTCGTGCCGCTCGTCACGACGATTTTAAACGCGAGCGACCTGCTGGCGGCGTCGCGGACGGACGGGATCTCGGTCCGGGCGTCGTTCCCCGTCTACCGGTACGACCTCTGGAGCTTCGTGGAGGCGCCGACCGGCGGCGGCCTCTCGGTCGCCGTCCCGTTCGGCACCGTGGAGTCGGTCGTGCTGTTCGTCCCGCTGCTCGGCGCCTACGTCGTCGTCTCGGGCGCGCTGAGCGCGGGCTACTTCGGCGCCATCGCCGAGGGGATCACGACCGGGCGGTTCGACTTCGCCGCGGGCGTCCGGCGGTTCGGCGTCCGGATGATCCTTCTCGAAGCCGTCGTCCTCGTCGCGCTGGCGGCCGCCTTCTTCCCGCTGCTCGTCGTTCCGCCGCTGTTCGTGGCCGCCATTCTCGCGGCGCTGATCGTGGCGTACCTCTACTTCCCGACGGTGTATGTCCTCACGCTCGAGGACCGCGGGATTGAGTCCGCGGCCCGCCGGGCGCGCGAACTCACCGCCCGCCACCAGCCGCTCGGGTTCTTCCTCTTCGTCGCGGTCGTCACGGCGGTTTGTTCCGTCCCGTTGAGCCTCCTGACGCGCGCCGGGCCGCCCGGCGCACTGCTCGCGGCGGTCGTCGCTGCGCCGCTGGGGCTCGCGTTCAACGTCGCGACCGCGCTGAAGGTCGCGCAGATGGCCGACGTTGAGACGATCGAGTAATCGCTCAACAGGAGGAACCGGCCGGTCTACTGCGGGTCGACGCCGTTCAGCGCGGCGCGGTCCTCGTCGGTGAGCGTCAGGTCCGCCGCCGCGAGGTTGGACTCGAGGTGGTCGACGCTCGACGTGCCCGGAATCGGGAGCGTCACGTCGGAGTGGTCGAGCAGCCACGCGAGCGCGACCTGCCGAGGCGTCGCGTCCCGACGCTCGGCGACCTCGTCGAGCGCGTCCGCGGATTCCTCGTCGTCGACCACGTACATCGGTCCCCACGGGATGAAGCCCACGCCCTTCTCCTCGCAGGCGGCCAACACGTCCTCGTCGTCGCGGTGACCGACGTTGTACCGGTTCTGGACAGTAGCGATATCGACGATGTCGGTGGCGGTCTCCAGCTGTTCGACGGTGACGTTCGAGAGGCCGACGTGCGTGACCTGCCCGGTGTCTTTCATCTCTGCGAACGCGTGGATCGACTCCTCGAAGTCGGTGTCGGGGTCCGGGCGGTGGTACTGGTAGAGGTCGATCGTGTCGGTCCCGAGTCGGTCGAGGCTACACAGCACCTGATTCTTCAGGAAGTCGGGGTCGCCGTGGGGGAGCCAGTCGCCCTCGCGGTTGCGGAGCAGGCCGGCCTTCGAGGCGACGACGACATCGTCGGGGTCGCCGAGCGCCTCGCCGATGAGTCGCTCCGAGACGCCCGGTCCGTAGGAGTCGGCCGTGTCGACGAAGTCGACGCCGAGGTCCACGGCTCGTTGGAGGACCTCCTTCGCCTCTCCTTCGTCGTCGGGGCGGCCGATGATGTCCTCGCCCGTGATCCGCATCGCGCCGAAGCCGAGGCGGTTGACCGTGAACTCGCCGCCGATGTCGAACGTCTCGCTCCCGCTGGTGTTCGAAGCCATGGCCGAGCGATCTCGCGCCACGGTGAAAGCCGTGGGGATGGCGGAAGGGGACGCGTCGCGGCCGTGGCGAGCGCGACGCGCGGTTCGCCCGTGTTGCGCCCGTCGCTACTCATAAACCGTCCCCGCGTAATCTAAGGGTATGGACGCCGAGCGCGAGGTACTCGACGTGTTGGCGCGGAACGCCCGCGAGGACATCGACGACATCGCGGCCCAGACGGGCCTCGACGCGGACGCGGTAGCGGACGCGATCGACGCGCTGGAGGCGAAAAGCGTGGTTCACGGCTACCAGGCCGTCGTCGACTGGGACCGCGTCGACGAGGGGAAGATCCGCGCGGTCGTCGAGATCAACGTCGAACTCGACCGCGAGACGGGGTACGAGCAGGTCGCGGACCGGATCGCGAAGTTCCCCGCGGTCGACGCCCTCCACCTCGTCTCGGGCGACTACGACTTCGCCGTCGAGGTGCTCGGCGAGAACATGCAAGACGTCTCCGAGTTCATCTCCGAGCAGGTGGCGCCGATGCCGGAGGTCACCCAGACGGTGACCCACTACATCATGGAGACGTACAAGGACGGCGGGATCCGGTTCGAGGACGGCGACGACGACGACCGTCTCTCCGTGTCGCCATGAGACTCTCGGACCGGGCGCGCACCCTCCCGGAGTCAGGGATCCGGAAGTTCTTCGAGCTGGCGGAGGCGCGCGACGACGTCATCTCGCTGGGGGTCGGCGAGCCCGACTTCTCGGCGCCGTGGACCGCCCGCACCGCCGCGATCGACTCGCTCGAACGCGGGAAGACCTCGTACACCGCGAACCGCGGGATGGCCGCGCTCCGCGAGCGGATCGCCGACCACCACGAGCGCTACGACCAGTCGTACGAGCCGGAGTCGGAGGTCTTGGTCACGACCGGCGCGAGCGAGGCGGTCGACCTCGCGTTCCGCGCCTTGGTCGACCCCGGCGACACCGTCGCGGTCCACGAGCCGACGTACATCTCCTACGGGCCCGGGATCGAACTCGCTGGTGGCGAGCAGCTGACCGTCCCCACTCGCGCCGCGGACGACTTCGCGCTCACGCGGGAGTCGCTGGAGGCGGCCGGCGCGGCCGAGGCGGACCTCTTGGTCCTCTGTTACCCGAACAACCCCACGGGCGCGACGATGACGGACGAGGAGCTGGCCGAGGTCGCCGCGTTCTGCCGCGACGAGGATCTCCGGGTGGTCGCCGACGAAATCTACGCCGCGCTCACCTACGGGACCGACCACGCGTCGATCGCCACCCAGCCCGGCATGCGCGAGCGCACGGTCGTCGTCAACGGCTTCTCGAAGGCGTACGCGATGACCGGCCTGCGACTGGGCTACGCGCTGGGCCCCGCGGAGGCCATCGACGCGATGAACCGCATCCACCAGTACACGATGCTGTCGGCGCCGACGACGCCGCAGTACGCGGCCATCGAGGCGCTCGACCGCTGCGACGACGAGGTCGCGGAGATGGTCGAGGAGTACAACCGCCGCCGGCGGCTGGTCGTCTCCCGGTTCAACGAGATGGGCCTCGACACGTTCGAGCCGGGCGGCGCGTTCTACGCGTTTCCGGAGTGCGGCGGCGACGACGAGGCGTTCGCCGAGGAGCTGCTGGAGGCGGAGGGGGTCGCGGTCGTCCCCGGGTCCGTCTTCGGCGAGGGCGGGGAGGGGCACCTCCGCGTCTCGTACGCGACCTCGATGCGCGAACTGAAGGCGGCGACCGACCGGATCGCGGCGTTCGTCGACGGGCGCTGACGCTCGGTTGCCGTCCGAGCCCAACAGCAAACGAGCAACTCCTTTCGAATTTGTTTTCGTTCGCCAACGATTATCACACTCGACCATGATCGTCAGGGCATGGAGTTCCAGCTAACCGACGAGCAGAAACAGCTCCGCGAGGAGGTACGGAAGTTCGCCGACGAGGAGATCCGACCGGTCGCGACCGAGTACGACGTCGAGGAGGAGTATCCCCACGAGGTGATGAACAAGGCGGCCGAGATGGGACTGTTAGCGCCGCACGTCCCGGTCGAGTACGGCGGGATCGGCTACTCCTCGCTGGAGAACGCGATCCTCACGGAAGAGCTGTTCGCGGCCGACCCCGGGATCGGGCTCTGTATCTCGAGCGCCGGCTTCGGCGCGGAGGCGCTGATGGAGTTCGGCACGGAAGAACAGAAAGAGCGCGTCCTGCCGGAGGTGACCGCGGGCGACGCGGTGATGGGCTCGGCCATCTCGGAGCCGCAGGCGGGGTCGGACGTGACCTCGGTCGCGACGCGGGCGGAGAAGGACGGCGACGAGTGGGTGATCAACGGCTCGAAGATGTGGATCACGAACGGCACCGTCGCCGACTACTTCGTCGTCGTCTGCGAGACGGACCCGGACATCGACGACCGCTACTCCGGCTACTCGCAGATCCTCGTCGAGGGCGACCGCGACGGGCTCACCCGCGACAAGATCACCGGCAAGCTCGGGATCCGCGCGAGCGACACCGCCGAGCTACGCTTCGACGACGTGCGAGTCCCCGAGGAGAACCTCATCGGCCAGCGCGGGATGGGCTTCCTCCAGCTCATGCAGTTCTTCGACGAGACGCGCACCGCGGTCGCGGCGCAGGGCGTCGGCATCGCTCGCGGCGCGGCCGAGCGCGCGCTGGAGTACGCCGAGGAGCGCGAGCAGTTCGGCCGCTCTATCTCCGACTTCCAGGCGATCAAACACAAGCTCGCGGAGATGCACACGAACACCGAGGCCGCCCGCTGGCTCACCTACCGCTCGGCGTGGGCCGTCGACAACGAGGCCGGCGACCTGACCGCGCTCGCGTCGATGGCCAAGGAGTTCGCCTCGCGGACCGCAGTAGAGGTCGCCAACGAGGCGGTCCAGGTCCACGGCGGCGCCGGCTTCGTGAACGACCACGACGTCGAGCGCCTCTACCGCGACGCGAAGATCACCCAGATCTACGAGGGGACCACGGAGATCCAGAAGAACATCGTCGCCCGCGAGCTGCTGGGCGACGGGATGTGATCCCGGAGCGACCGAAGCGGCTTGCCGCCCGCAACCGGTACGTAAAAACTCTCGCCGGACGTACGATCGCGTCATGAGCGACCACGCGGACGCCGAGCGGGTCGACGAGGGGGACGCCGATCCGGACGACGGCGTGCCTTTCGAAGCGGGCGACGAACCGGACCCGGAGGGGCGTCTCAAGCGCCAGCGCGACGACCTCCAACTGCTGAACCAGGTGATGCGCCACGACATCCGCAACGACCTCCAGCTGGTGGGCGCGTACGCCGAGCTGCTCGACGACCACGTCGACGAGGAGGGCGCGGAGTACCTCGAGGTGATCAAGCGGAACACCCAGAGCGCCGTCTCGCTCACCACGACGGTCCGCGACCTCGCGGAGGTGATGCTCCGGGAGGACGCCGATCCGAACAGCGTCTCCCTCGGCCGGGTCCTCTCACAGCAGGTCGAGGAGGTCCGGTCGGCGTACTCGGAGGCCGTCTTCACGGTGGAGGGATCGTTCCCCGAGGCGTCGGTCGTCGGCGACGAGATGCTGAGCTCGGTGTTCCGGAACCTCCTACGGAACGCGGTCCAGCACAACGACGAGACCCCGCCGAAGGTGACGGTGACGGCGTCCGCCGACGAGTCCGCGGGCGCCGCCGAGGTGCGGATCGCCGACAACGGCCCCGGGATCCCCGAAGACCAGCGCGACGAGGTGTTCGGCAAAGGCGAGAAGGGGCTCGACAGCCCGGGCGCCGGGATCGGACTCTACCTGGTGCGGTCGCTCGTCGAGATATACGGCGGCGACGTGTGGATCGAAGACAACGAGCCGAAGGGCGCGGTGTTCGTCGTCAGGCTCCCGCTCTGCGAGGGGTGACGCCTCGCCGGAGCTGGGGGGCGATCAAACAGAGCGGCGCAGTCGGCGCGCGCCGCTGAGCCGACGTCCGCGGCGGCGTCAGCTCAGGAGGCTCTCGCCGTCGAACGCAGCGTCGGCGTCGACGTCCAGCAGGTCGAGGACCGTCGGCGTCACATCGAAGAGGTTCGCGTCCGTCAGGTCGAGATCGGGGTCGGTCGCGTACAGAAGGGAGTTCTCGAACTTGTGCATCCCGTTGCGGGGGCCCTCGGTGAACACCGCCTCCTTGCCGGAGAACCCGGACTTGAGGTCGAAGCCGTCGGCGGGGATGACGACGAGGTCTGGGGCGATGTCGTCGTGGTCGCCGTCGAAGGCGGTCTCGCCTTTCACGATCCGCTTGCACACCTGCCGGCCGTCTGGGCCGGTGAGCGATTCGAGGTCCTCGATGAGCGCCTCCCGCGTCTCCTCGTACTCGGACTCGGGGACGACGCCCTCCGGCTCGCGGCCCTCGAGGTTGAGGTAGAAGCGCCCCGGGATAAGCGAGTACGCGCGCGCCTCGTCGTCGATGTCGGTGAGCGAGTCGTGGTCGTCGTCCGCGTACGAGAGCCACCCTTCGTCGGCGAGGAACTGGTTACAGTTCACCTCCCACTTCAGCTCGGTGAACCCGTGGTCGGAGGCGACGATCAGGGTGGTGTCATCGTCGAGCGAGTCGCGGATCTCCCCGATATACCCGTCGAGCCGGCGGTAGAACTCGAGGAACTCCTCGGCGTACTCGCCGTCGTTGGCGTAGTCGCCGAACAGGAAGTGGTTCACCCGGTCGGTGCTCATGAAGACGCCGAAAAAGAGGTCCCAGTCGTCCCGGTCGAGGTAGTGGGAGAACGCCTCGTACCGCGCGTCGAGGGTCGCGTGCGCGTTCTCGATGAACTCGGTCTTGTCGTCGTCGTGGCCGAGCTTGGCGTTGACGTCGATGCGGTAGTCGAAGCCGTCGAGCGTCTCGCGGACCGACTCGTCGCTCGCGGCCGACTCGAGGTCGGGAGAGAGGAACCCGGAGACCATCCGCTGGACCCGCGTCGACGGCGGGAACGTGACGGGGACGTTGAGGACGGTCGCGTCGCGGCCGGCGTCGGTGACGCGGTCCCACAGCCGGGTCGCCTTCACGTGGCGCCCGAGCGGGACGTACGTCTCGTAGGAGTCGCGCTCGCGGTCCTGGAAGCCGTACACGCCGGTGGCGCCCGGGTTCACGCCGGTCGTGAGGCTCGGCCAGCACGCGCTCGACTCCGGCGGAACGATGCTCTCTAACCGCCCGCCGGAACCGGTCTCGGCGATGGCGGTCAGGTTCTCGAAGACGTCGGGGTGGTCCTCGACGAGGTCGAGCGGTACGCCGTCGATCCCGAGGAAGACGACGCGTTCGTCGTCGTCGCCGCGGAGGCGGTCGAACAGACCCATGTCGGTTGATTTCGGGGCAGTTGACATATCCCTTGTGTTCCGACGATCCCAGAGCGGTGACGGCCCCCTGACCGACCGGCGGACTCGCGTGCCCGATTCAGAAGGACTATTTCCCTTCGCGGCGACACATCCGGCGTATGAGTGACGACTTCCCGGCGAGCGTCGACGTCGATTACACCGACGGCGAGGGCGAGACCCCGGATGACTACCCGTCGATCCAGCACAAAATCGAGAAGGCGGTCGAGGTGACCCGCCGCGGGCTCGAACAGTACGACAACCCCGCCGTGATGTGGACCGGCGGGAAAGACTCCACGCTGACGCTGTACTTCATCAACCAGGTCGCCGAGGAGTACGGCTACGAGAAGCCCACCGCAGTGTTCATCGACCACTTCCAGCACTTCGATTCGATTACCGACTTCGTCGAGCACTGGGCCGACGAGTGGGAGATCGACCTCGTGTACGCCCGCAACGAGGACGTCGGCGCCTACGTCGAAGAGCACGGCCTCGAACCCGGCGACGACATCCCCGTCGACGCGCTCTCGGAACACAACCAGCACCACATCCGGGAGATCCTCGAGTTCGAGGAGGACTCGTTCCCGTTCCTGCTCGACACCTACGTCGGGAACCACCTGTTGAAGACGGTCGCGCTCAACGACGCCTTAGAGGAGTACGACATCGACGGCGTCATCTCGGGCGTCCGCTGGGACGAGCAGGAGGCCCGCGCCGACGAGACGTTCTTCTCGCCGCGTCACGACCCCGACCTGTTCCCGCCCCACGACCGCATCCAGCCCATCCTCCAGTTCGCCGAGGCCGACGTGTGGGACGCCTTCTGGAACTTCGTGGTGCCGGACACCGTTGAAGCGTTCCCCAATGAGGGATACATCCCGCAGGCCGACGACGACCTCCCCGAGGGCGTCACCCAAGAGGACATCCCCATCTCGCCGAAGTACTTCGCCGGGTTCCGCTCGCTCGGCAGCGAGGTCTCGACGGAGAAGACGACCGAAGAGCCCGCGTGGCTCCAGAACCTCGAGGACACGACCGAGCGCGCCGGCCGCGCCCAGGACAAGGAGGACCTGATGGAGCGCCTGCGCGACCTCGGCTACATGTAACTGCGCGCTCGAGACGCGACCGCTCCGGGACAAAGCCTTTTTCAGGAACCGTTCGGTCGACGGTCTCCCGACGCCGAACCAATCCCCGGGATACTTGGTAGCGGTTCCCGCTCGAATCGCTTCTGGATTGAATTCACCCTATTACCGCTACCCCACCTTCAGTAATAGTTCATAGAATTGTGTACGCAATACATTTTTGTCTGCGTCGCACGTGATCGCGAATAGCGGCCGGAGCCGTTCCGGAGCGATCGAGGGACGACCGACCGCCCGCTCGAGAGATGACAGATCGAACGCCCGACCGACGAAAGCGAGTGTATCACCTCGGCAACCGCCCGCATCGAGAAACGCTCACGCCAAACAGATGATACGTGTACTTCTCACCGGAATCAAGGAGAACCTCATCTACGTCGTCGTCGCCTCGCTGGTCGCCGGGCTGGCCGTCGGCCAGGTCGCGGGACCGGAGATGAAGGGAGTCCTCCGGGCCGCGGTCGTCCCGATTCTGTTCCTTATGATCTACCCGATGATGATCAACATCGACCTCCGGGAGGTCGTCAACGTCCGCGACCACGCCGGTCCAGTGGGGCTGAGCCTGCTGATCAACTTCGGGGTGGCCCCGCTGTTCGCGGTCGGCCTCTCGCGGGGGTTCTTCGGCGGCGATCTCGAGTACGCCGTCGGGCTGTACTTCATCGCGCTGATCCCGACATCGGGGATGACCGCCGCGTGGACCGGACTCGCCGACGGCGACCTCGAGGCGGCGCTGGTCGCGATGGCGGTCAACCTGTTAGCGGCGATCGTGATCCTCCCGGCGTACCTGTCGGTGCTCGTGCCCGCCGACGTCGGGTTCGATCCCTCGACGCTGTACCGGCAGCTCGCGCAGGTCGTCGTCGTGCCGATGATCGTCGGGAACCTCACGCGACGGCTGTTGCTCCGTCGCTACACACGAGAGGGGTTCAAGCGCCTGAAACCAGTGTTCGGCGGGCTCTCGTCGCTCGGAGTGATGCTGATCGTGTTCGTCGCGATGACATTGCGGTCGGGCCAGATCCTCGCGGATCCGGTCGCGTCGGCCGGAACGATCGTCCCGCTGGTCGTCTTCTACGCCGGCGTCCTCGGCGCCGCTGCGCTCGCCGGACGGACGCTGCTTGATCCGAGCCGCGGCGTCGCGCTCGTGTACGCGACCAGCATGCGAAACCTGTCGATCGCGCTGGCGATCGTCGTCGCCGCGGACGCGGTGCCGTCCGGCGCGGTGCTACCGATCGCGCTGGCGTACGTCATCCAGCCGCCGCTGGGCGCGGTCTACATGCACTACCGGCGCGATGTCGTCGGTGAGGGACTGTCACTTCGCGAGGCGGTCGGACGGATCGGCTCGGGGTGAGCGTCGGAACTCATAAGTTAATATAGTGTATAGTGTACAATACAATGTCTGGTGTCGCGATCATCGGCGGCGGTCCGACCGGACTGAACGCGGCCATCTACACGGCCCGCGCGGACAGGCGGACGCTCGTGTTCGACGACGGCGGCGGAACGACCCGAGACGTTGATACGATGGAAAACGTCTACGGGTTCCCGGAGGGTGTTACAGGTCCAGAGCTCGTCGACCTAGGGCAGGAACACGCGCGGAAGTACGGTGCCGAGGTCGTCGAGGAAGAGGTCGTACGGATCGAACCCGACGACGAGCGGTACCGCGTCGAGACGACGGTCGACGAGTACGCCGTCGACGGGGTGATCATCGCGACGGGCGCGGACTACGAGCGGCCGGCCATCGCGGACGTCGAGGCGTACGAGGGCCACGGCGTCTCCTACTGCGTCGAGTGCGACGCGTACTTCTACCGCGACAGTCCCGTCGCGGTCGTCGGCACCGACAACTACGCCGCGACGGAGGCGCTGATGCTGCTCGACTACACCGACGACGTCCGGATCCTCACCAACGGGTCGCCGTTCGAGGCCGACGAGGCGCTCAAAGAGCGAGTCGCCGAAGCGGAGATCCCGGTGGTCACCGACGAGCTCGACCGACTCACGGGCGACGAGGCCCTCGAAGCCGTCGTGACGAAGGAGGGTGGAGAGATCCCGGTCGACGGGCTGTTCGTCGCGTTGGGCACCGCCGGCGGCACCGACCTCGCGGAGATGCTCGGCGTCCCCGTCGACGGCGACGACATCGTTACCGACCCCGACCAGTCGACGCCGGTCGATCGGGTGTACGCGGCGGGCGACGTCACCGGCGGCCACCAGCAGATCGCGACTTCCGTCGGCGAGGGCGCCCGCGCGGCGATCAACCTGCTCGAGGAGCTCCGCGGCGCCGACTACATCGACTACAAGAAGCTGGATTCGCAGCCGGCCTGACCGGTTCGTTCGCCGAGGGGCGCCCCGGCCTCGTCGGCTCTGTGGCCCCGGCGGTGTACGGGGAGACGGAGGTACCGAACCGACGCTCGGATCAGCGACCGCCGTCCCCCGCCTCGCCGACTGCCGCGGTGAATCCGACCTCGCGCAGTCGGTCCGCGAGCGGGAGCCCGATCCCGGACGCCGGCGTCAACACGCCGCCGTCGAACGGGGAGTCGACGTCGCCGCGCGCCAGACACACCGCGGACTCGCCGAGCATCCGCGCGGTCGCTCCGTACCCGGGATCGCGGTCGGCACCGAACTCGGCCTCGACCGTGAACGGGCCCTCCGTGGCCGTCCCCCGCCCGAGAACGCGAATCTGGAAATAACCCTCCTCAGCCTCCTCTCGCGTCGGACCCTCGCCCGGGTCGGGGAAGACGTATCGACGGAGCGCCGAGCGCAGCGGGCCGACAGACATGGCCGCCGTGAACGCGCCGAGACCGCCGGCGACGACTCCCGCCGTCGCCGCGCCCCGCAGGCCCTCGCCGGTCGGAACGACCTCGCTACACCGGAACTCGCGGCCCCACGGGTAGCCGAGGAGCGCGTTGCTCCGCCGCACCACGCGCTCGTTTACCGGCGCCATCGGCGAGGGGGCCGTCCACGCCCCTCGAAGCGGATCCCTTCGCGGCCGCCGCTGCTGGCCGGGATCGACGCCGCTCCGCTCGCCCGCGGGGGCCAGCGAGTAGGGGTTCCGAAGCGTCTCCCGCGCGAGGGGGTCGGTCGCGGCCGCCTCGAACAGCTCGCCGAAGCTCGCGAGCGTGCCGCCGCTGACGCTCCCGCTGCCGCCTTCGAGGTAGATCCGTACCGTCTCGCAGGGCGCGCCGAACGTCTCCGCCGCGAACGACTGGACGAGCAGCGTCCCGATGTCGGCCGGCACGGAGTCGAAGCCGCAGCTGTGGACGATCCGGGCGCCGGAGTCGACCGCGGCCTCGTGGAAGCGGTCGACCGTCTCGCGCACCCAGTTCACCTCGCCGGTGAGATCGCAGTAGTCCGTCCCGGCGTCGACGCAGGCCTCGACGAGCGGCGTCCCGTACGCCGTGTACGGGCCGACGGTCGTACAGACGACCCGCGTGTCCTCGGCGATGGCTCGCAGGCTCTCGGGGTCGGTCGCGTCGCCAACGACGACCGGCACGTCGTCCCACGCGTCGCTGCGGCGGGTGAGGTCGTCGACGAGCGCGTCGAGCTTCCCGCGGTTGCGCCCGCCGACGGCCAGCGAGAGCTCCTCGGGGGCGTACCGCTCGGTGAGGTACTCGGCCGTGAACCGCCCGGCGACCCCGGTCGCTCCCCATACCACGACGTCGTGTGTCCGATCGGCGTCCGTCATTCGGTGGTCGCTACGGGCCGCCGGCGCTAAACTGGTGGGGTCGCGATTCCGGCGGCCGGGCGAGCGAGCGCGGTCGGGCAAAAGTGCGATCGACGCCGCCTAACGCGCTACCTCTTTATATGCTCAGCCGCAACGACCGGTATGCCAGTCGGCACTCGGTTGTCACTACAGCTCGCGGACTTCGGGACCCGATCGCTCGTCACGCACGCGCTCATGGCGGTGGGGTTCGCGGGAGCGGTCGTCTCGGGGCTGTTCGTCGAGGGACAGGTGGGAACCATCTCGATGGCGGCGTTTATCAACTTCACCGCCGGGCTGTGGATATCGCAGTCGATCCACTCGCTCGGCAACTCCGCCACCGACGAGGAGTACCAGGGCGTGCTCAAGGAGATCTTAAACCGTGTCTAGTGAGCCCGGAATCGACACCGGCCGATTCGGGCGGATCCTCGCGCTCGTCGGCTTCGTTACGACCGTCTTCCTGTTCCTCACGGCGCAGCGACTATCCGGTGACGCCTTCCAGATCGGCGCCGTCGCCATCGGAATGGTCGGGCTGGTCACCGCGATTATCGGCTTCCTCGTCGCCGCCGGCAGCGCGGTCGACGCGTCCTGACCCCTTCGAACGCACCCGCTTCGGTCGGTGAGAACGACGCTACGAGCGGTCGTCCGGCAGCGCGCCGGAGAGGAGCCCGGGGACGCCGAGCCGTTCGAGCGACTCGCGGGCCTGCTCCGTGTGTTTCCGTCGCTCCTCGGGTTGGCTCGCCGCGAGCGTTTCCAGCCTCTCCGCGATCCGGTCCTTTTCGCCGCCGAGATCGGCCATTCCGAGACCGACGGCGAGTAGATCGAACGCGTCGGCGGCCGAGATTCGAACCCGTCCGTCCGGGTCGTCGAGCGCGTCGAGCAGGAACGAGACGTACCGTTCGCGCTGGTCGGCAATCGCGTCCCGAGACGCCTCTTCGACGTCCAGCGCGTCGCTGCCGCCGGGGTGGCGCTCGACGCCGGGATACGCCTCTCGTAGCGTTCGGACGACCGACTGGCGGACGTACCCGTCCGCCGCGTTCTCGAAGACTGGACGGCACGCGTCGAACAGGTCGTCGTAGAGCCTGAACTGCGCGGTCGCGTCGAGGTCGCTGAGGTCGTCGATGAGACGGTTCGTTCCGTCGCTGTCCGCGGCGGCCAGCGTCTCCGCGATCGCGTCCGGGTCGGGGCTCATGTTCGTCGGATCGGCGCCGGGGTTGAAAACAGGTCGGGCGCGACTTGCCGGTGACGCTCACGCGAGGCATTCGTCGTGCCACGGCGCGCGCATGGCGACCGGCGGTCCCGACCACGAACGCTGGTCACTCGTTGTACGATTCGCACACCAGCTCGACGCCCTCTTCGAAGGAGATCTCGGGCTCCCAACCGGTGGCCTTGTGGAACGTCGAGTAGTCGGCCATCGTGTCGTGGACGTAGCCGTCGAACGGGCACTCAATGTACTCGGGGTCGATGTCCGTGCCGAGCGCGTCGTTGATCATCGCGACCATCTCGTTGAACGAGTACGCCTCCCGCGTGCCGACGTTGTAGACGCCCGTCAGCTCGTGGTCGGCCGCGAGTTCGCAGGCGCGGGCCACGTCCGAGACGTGTGTGAAGTCGCGCGTCTGGCTGCCGTCGCCGAACAGCTCGGGCGCCTCGCCGTTCGCGATGGCGTCGGCGAACTGCGCGACCGTGTTCGCGTACTCCCCTTTGTGTTCTTCGTTGCCGTTGAACCCCTGATACACCGAAAAGAAGCGCAGCCCGGCCATCGCCATGTCGTGGTGGTTGGCGTAGTACTCGGCGTAGCGCTCGCGGGCGAGCTTCGAGGCCTCGTAGGCGGTGTGCGCCTCCACGTCCATGTCGACTGGCGAGGGCTCGGTACGACTTCCGTAGATGGAGGAGGTCGAGGCGTAGACGACGGTGTCACAGCCTTCCTTCCGGGCGCGCTCGACGGCGTTGACGAACCCCTCGACGTTGACGCGACAGCCGCGCTGGGGGTCGTTCTCGTGCATGTTCCGCGAGGAGAGCGCGGCGAGGTGGAAGACCACGTCGACGTCGACGGGGAACTCGCCGTCGACGACGGAGGCCTCGACGAAATCGACGCCGTCGTCGAGGTTCTCGGGGGTCCCAAGGTAGGTGTCGTCGACCGCGATCACGTCGTTGTCGGCCGCGAGACGGTTCGCGAGGTTCGAGCCGATGAACCCGGCCCCGCCCGTGACGAGGACGCGTTTGTCCTGCATATTTCGTTCTCGTCGGGGCATCGGGATTATCGTGTCGGTTCGGCGGCGCGCTGCGAGCCCGCCGGGGAAGCGCCCGGTATCGGCGCGAGGAATGGAGCGACTCATCACCCCGAACCGTCTTTGCGGTGGGTGGCGATGTCCGGGATATGTTCGGAACAAGCGGCGTTCGCGGTCCCGTCGGCGAGGAGGTCACGGCCGGCCTCGCGCTCGACGTGGGGCGCGCGCTCGCGACGGACGGCGCGGAGACGGTCGTGGTCGGGCGCGACGCGCGGGACAGCGGCCGGATGCTCACGCGGGCGCTCGTGGCGGGGCTCACCGAGTGCGGGGCCGACGTCGTCGACGTCGGCGTCGAGGCGACGCCCACGGTGGCGCGGGCGGTCGTCCGCGAGGGCGCGGACGCCGGCGTCGTCGTCACCGCCTCGCACAACCCGGCGCCCGACAACGGGATCAAGCTCTGGACTGAATCGGGGCGCGCGTTCGGCGAGGAGCGCAACGACCGGATCGCCGATATCGTCGAGTCGGCCGCGTTCGACTTCGCCGGTCACGACGCGATCGGCGAGCGCCGAGACGCGGAGGCGGCGACCGACGGCGACGCCCGGCGCCTCCACGAGCGCGCACTTCGCGAGTCGGTCGCGATCCCGGCCGACCTCTCCGTCGTCGTCGACCTCGGGAACGGGGTCGGCCGCGTCACCGCCGACGCGCTCCACGCGGCCGGCTGCGACGTAGAGACGCTCAACGCGCAGCGCGACGGGCGGTTCCCCGGGCGGCCGAGCGAGCCGACCGCGGCGAACTGCGAGACGGCCTGCGAGGTCGTCGCGGCGACCGACGCCGACCTCGGCGTGGTCCACGACGGCGACGCCGACCGCATGATGGCGATCGACGAGCGCGGGCGATTCGTCGGCGGCGACGCACTGCTCGCGCTGTTCGGCCGCCGCGAGGCCGACTCAGACGACCGGGTGGCGGTCCCGGTCGACACGAGCCTGCTCGTCGCCGACGCGCTCGCCGAGGTCGGCGCGGAGGTGACGTACACGCCCGTCGGCGACGCGTACGTCGCCGCGGAGGCCGCGAAGCCGGACGTCGCCTTCGGCGGAGAGCCGAGCGGCGCGTGGATCTGGCCGGACCGGACGCCCTGCCCGGACGGCCCGCTCGCGGCGTGTATGTTGACCGCGACCCTCGGCGCGGAGGGGTCGCTGGCAGCGCTGGTCGACGACCTCCCTGAGTACCCGATCCGCCGGGATTCGGTTCGGACAGAGGCGAAGTCGGCGATCGTCGAGCGGGTCGGCGAAGTCGCGGCCGCGGAGTACGACGACGTCTCGACGCTCGACGGCGTCCGGGTTGAGACGGACGCGGGCTGGTTCCTCGTGCGCGCGAGCGGCACCGAACCGTTAGTGCGGATCACCGCAGAGGCGCGCGACGAGGGGGACGCGGACGCGCTGTTCGAGACGGCGCGTGCGCTCATTGATCGGGCCGCCACGGATCTCGACTGACGCTCCCAGCCGCCGACCCCCGCCGCCGACCGCAACCGACCGATCCCCACCGCCAACTCCCGCCGCCGACCGCAGCCGATAAACCCCGGCCCGTCGTCGAATCCGGACATGTACGGAGTCGTGCTCGCGGCCGGCCGCGGGACTCGGATGCGACCGCTGACGGACCGCCGCCCGAAACCGCTCCTCCCGGTCGGGGACCGCTCGCTGCTCGAACGCGTGTTCGACGCCGCCCGCGACGTGGTCGACGAGTTCGTCGTCGTGACGGGCTACCGCGGCGACGCGATCCGCGACGGCATCGGCGAGTCGTACCGCGACCGTCCGGTCCACTACGTCGGGCAGGCGGAGGCGCTCGGCACCGCCCACGCCGTGGCGCAGGCCGAACCGGAGGTCGACGACGACTTCCTCGTGCTCAACGGCGACGTGGTCGTCGACGCGTCGCTCCCGCAGGCGCTTGCCGACGTGGGCGCGCCGGCGGTCGCCGCTACCGAGGTCGAGGACCCGCGGGCGTACGGCGTGCTCTCGACCGCGGCCGACGGCTCGCTGGCGGACATCGTCGAGAAGCCGGCGGACCCGCCGACGAACCTCGCGAACGTCGGCTGCTACGCGTTCGAGCCGGAGGTGTTCGACTACATCGACCGCACCTCCGAGAGCGAGCGCGGCGAGTACGAGATCACGACGACGATCGACCTCCTGCTCGGCGACGACCGCCGGATCGACGTGGCGCGATACGACGGCACGTGGCTCGACGTCGGGCGTCCGTGGGAGCTGTTGGAGGCGAACGAACTGGCGCTCGCGGAGCTCGACGACGAACGCGAACTCGCCGGCACCGTCGAGGAGGATGTCCATCTCCACGGACCGGTCGTCGTCGAGGAGGACGCGCGGGTCAGGTCAGGCGCCTACATCGAGGGGCCGGCGCTGATCCGCGAGGGGGCCGAGGTTGGTCCGAACGCGTACGTCCGCGGGGCGACCGTCGTGGGGTCCGGGGCTCACGTCGGTCACTCGGTCGAGGTGAAGAACTCGGTGCTGATGGCCGACGCCTCGGTCGGCCACCTCTCGTACGTCGGCGACTCCGTACTCGGCCGCGAGGTGAACTTCGGCGCGGGGACGAACGTCGCAAACCTCCGCCACGACGACGAGAACGTGCGCCTGACGGTGAAAGGCGACCGGGTCGACACCGGTCGCCGGAAGCTCGGCGCGATCGTCGGCGACGAGGCGAAGACGGGGATCAACACCGCGCTGAACGCTGGCGTGAAGCTCGGCGCGGGTGAGACCACGGGGCCCGGGGAGGCCCTGACGCGCGACCGCCCCCCCGAGTAGGGGCCCCTCGCTCGGCGGGGCGCCGACAAGCACCCGTCCGCGAGTGATTTAAAACCCGGGCGGGCGACGGGTGTGACATGAGCGATGATTCCGTGACCGCGGTGATCCTCGCCGCGGGCGAGGGGCGGCGGCTGGCGCCGCTGACGAACCGGCGGCCGAAGCCGATGGTCCCCGTGGCGAACCGGCCTCTGCTCGAACACGTGATCGAGGCCGTCGCCGCCGCCGACGTCAACCGGATCGTCCTCGTCGTCGGCTACCGGCAGGAGCGCATCCGGAACCACTTCGGCGACGGCGACGACTGGGACGTGACGATCGAGTACGTCGAACAGGCCACCCAGCTCGGCACCGGCCACGCGGTGTTACAGGCCGAACCGCTCGTCGATGGTCCGTTCCTCGTGCTCAACGGCGACCGGATCGTCGACCCGTCGGCCGTCTCGCGGATTCGCGACCGTGTCAGTGAGGGGACGCACCCGACGATGGCGGTGACGACCGCCGAACACCCGCGCGAGTACGGGGTCGTGAGCCTCGACGGTGACCGCGTGACGGCCATCGACGAGAAGCCGGAGGGGCCCGTCGAGACGAACCGGATCAACGCCGGCGTATACGGGTTCTCGACCGCCGTGTTCGACGCGATCCGCGAAACGCACGCGCCGGGGGAGCTGACGATCACGGCGACGCTCAACGACCTCGCCGCGAGCGAATCGCTGTCGGCCGTCCGGTACGACGGCCGCTGGCTCGACGTGTCGAACCTGTGGGACCTGCTGACCGTCAACGCGGGGGTTATCGGCGGGTCCGGGGCGTCGGACCCCGAGGGTCCCGTCCTCGGCGAGTCGGTGACCGTCGCCGACGACGTGGCGCTCGCGGGCAACGTCCGCGTCGGCCCGAACGTGACGATCGGCGGCAGCACGGCGATCGGGAGCAACGCGACGATCGAAGCGAGCGCCGTCGTCGAGAACGCCGTGATATTCCCGGACGCAGTGATCGGCGCCGGGGCCGTGGTCCGGGACGCGATCGTGGCTGGAAACGCACGTATCGGCCCGAACGCGACGGTCGCTGGCGGGCCGGCAACGGTCGTCGTCGGCGACGCGGTCCATCACGGCGTCGAACTCGCGGGCGTGATCGGCGACAACGCGACCGTCGGCGGCGGGTCGACGCTCACAGACGGCGCGGTCGTCGGCGACGACGTGACCGCCGACGCGGGGGTCGTCATCGACGGCCGCGTCGAATCGGGCGCGGTCGTGCGGAGGGGGTAACCATGTGCGGGATCACCGGCTACATCGGCGACGAGATCGTGCTGGATGGAGATGACGAGGTCGCCAGCGTGGGCGATATCGTCCACGAGGGGCTCCGCAACCTAGAGTACCGCGGCTACGACTCGGCGGGGGTCGCGCTCGTCGGCGATTCGAGCGGGCTCACCGTCGCGAAGCGGTCGGGCGAGGTGGACAATCTCACCGTTCCTGACGTCGCGGACGCAACGCTCGGGGTCGGCCACACGCGCTGGAGCACGCACGGCCCGCCGACCGACGCGAACGCCCACCCGCACACGGACTGCGTCGGCGACGTCGCGGTCGTTCACAACGGGATCGTCGAGAACCACGAGGATCTCAGGACTGAGTTGGCCGACCACGAGTTCACGAGCGACACCGACACAGAGGTCATCCCGCATCTGATCGAGGAGGAGCTCGCGGCGCAGCGCGGCGAGGGCGACCTGCTCGACGCGGTTCGGGCCGTCGAGGACCGGCTGGAGGGGAGCTACGCGATCTGTGCGGTCCGCGAGGGCGACGACCGGATCGTCGTGGCGCGCCGCGGGAGCCCGCTCGTGCTGGGCCGCGACGACGAGGCGACGTTCCTCGCCAGCGACGTGACGGCCTTCTTAGAGCACACGCGCGACGTGACCTACTTGGAGGACGGCGACGTGGCGGCCCTGTCGGCCGAGGGTGTCGAGGTCTACGCCGACGGCGACCTCGTCGACCGCGGCGTCGAGACGGTCACGTGGGAGGCCGACGCCGCCGAGAAGGGCGGCTACGAGCACTACATGCGCAAGGAGATCCACGAGCAGCCGGAGTCGCTCCGCCAGACTATCGCGGGACGGCTCGACGTGGACGCCGGCGACGTCGACCTCGACGTCTCGTTCCCGCCGGGCTTCCTCGCGGACCTCGAAGAGATCCAGATCGTCGCGTGCGGCACCTCCAACTACGCAGGGCGGTACGCCGCGCAGCTGTTCGAGGAGCTCTCGGGAGTGCGCGCGACCGTCGAGATCGCCAGCGAGTACGAGTTCGGTGCGGGCCGCAGCCCGGACCGGACCCTCGTTGTCGCCGTGACGCAGAGCGGGGAGACCGCCGACACCCTCGGCGCGGTCCGCCGCGCGAACGCCGCCGGCGCGCGGACGTTCGCCGTGACGAACACCCTCGGCAGCACCGTCACGCGCGAGGTCGACGACACCGCGTTCATCCGCGCCGGCCCCGAGATCGGCGTCGCGGCGACGAAGACGTTCGCCTCGCAGGTGGCGACGCTGACGATGCTCGCGGTGGCGATCGGTCGCGAGCGCGGCGCGCTGGGCGCGGCCGACGCGCGGCCCGTGTTAGAGGGGCTCCGCGACCTTCCCGGCGCGGTCCAGCAGGTGCTTGACGCGGAACCGGCGGTCCGCGAGGCCGCGACCGAGTACGGCGACAGCGAGGCGTTCTTCTTCGTCGGCCGGCAGTTGGGTGTCCCGGTGGCGCTGGAGGGCGCGTTGAAGCTCAAAGAGATCTCCTACGACCACGCCGAGGGGTTCGCAGCCGGCGAGCTGAAACACGGCCCGCTCGCGCTAGTGACGCCCGACACGCCCGTGTTAGCCGTGCTGACAGACGGCGCACGCGCCGACGAGACGATGAACAACGTGACCGAGGCGCAGACGCGCGGCGCGCCCGCTATCGGCTGCGTCTCCGCGGGCGAGGAGTACGGTACCCTAGACGTGTCGCTCCCGGTTCCCGACGTGGGACTCGTCGAACCGCTGGTCGCGAACGTCTACCTCCAGCTGTTCGCGTACCACGTGGCCAACGACAAGGGGCGATCAATCGACAAGCCGCGGAATCTGGCGAAGAGCGTGACGGTCGAGTAGCGGAGAGTGCCCGAAATCCGGGCCATCAGTCGTCGTTGTCGAACTACTACCAGCCGGGAACGGTATCAGGGACCGCACCGCATATCTCGCCTCGCGGGTTCCCACCCAGACTGAGCGCTGTGAGTTGACGAGCGCGGTATCAGACGACCTGCCCGAGAAGAGTCCGCCGCAACGTGCGCACCACGGGTCGTAACACCGACGGCGGGTGAACGCCGCCTCTCCGTGCGAGACCGATCACGTCGGCACTGTCCCACCTCGTTACTCGTCGTCCGGCTCCTCGTCGCGGCCCTCAGAGAGTCGCTCCCAGATCTCCGTACAGCCCGCACCGTCCGGGACGTCGGTGAGGTGGGCGTCGTCTGCGGTATCCGAGTTACTCATGTTCTGAGTAACCGTATTAACGCCCACCTAATAACCCTTCCGGCCGCACCAGTACGTACTTACGGAACGACTCACGACGACCACGTATGGCTGATTCCGGCGAGGACCTATTCTCGTTGCTCGATCTGACGGAGTACGAAGCCGACGCATTAGAAGAACTGCTGCTTTTGGGGCGGACCACGGCGCCCGACCTCGCCGAGGCGACCGGGATCCCGAAGGCGCGGATCTACGGCGTCCTCGACGCGCTCTCGGAGGCGGGGTACGTGAAGGTGATCCCGGGCCGCCCGAAGCGGTACGAACCCCACGAGCCGGCGGCGATTGCCGAACGGGCGGTCGAGAACCGACGGCACGCCTACGAGCGGTTCCGTGAGGACGTCGAAGCCGTCGAGGAGGCGTTCGTCGACGAGTACGCGCCGGTCCGCGACCGCGGCGTCGACGAGCTCAGCCCGACGGAGGACCTGTTCCACGTGGTCGACGTGGGAGAACCGAGTGAGCGCGAAACGAGGCGTCTGTTCCGTGAGGCGAACGAAGCGGTGTACGTGCTCTCGAAGAGCTTCGGGTACATCGACGCTGTCCGCCCCGCAGTGCGGGACGCGGTCGACCGCGGCGTCGACGTCGATATCCTGCTGTTAAGTCCCGACTCGCTCTCGACCGAGAACCGTCGACGCCAGGCCGAGATCCGCGAAACGCTCGCAGCGGAGTTCCCGTCGGTCGCCGTCCGCGTCAGCGACCGCGTGCTACCGTGGCGCGGCACGTTCGCCGATCCGAGTCTCTCGTACGAGTCGGGTCAGGGGCTACTCATGGTCGAGCAAGAAGAAGTACCGAACCACCACCGGCAGGCCGCCGTCACCGAGAACCCGTCGTTCGTTGCGGGGATGTGGCAGTACTTCGACCTGCTGTGGCGCCACGAGAGCGTTCCTGCCGATCCTGACTCATCAGCCGGCGATACCGTCAGGGAGTAAGCCGAACGCCTCGATTCTGAATGGAGCGTTACCAGCGGACAGGATCAACCGGAAAGCCTTTACTCGTAGTTACTCGACTGGCGAGTAACGATGACTGTCCTACTCACCGGTGCCGACGGCTACCTCGGCTGGCCGACCGCGCTGCGACTGGCTGACCGTCTCGACGAGCGAATCGTCTGCGTCGACGACTTCTCGCGACGCGACTGGGTCGCCGAGTCGGGGAGCGTCTCCGCGACGCGAATCGAGAGCCCCGAGGAGCGGTTCGAGCGCGTCGAGAACCTCAGCCTGGTCGAGGGCGACCTCGCCGACCGCGACTTCGTGCTCCAGCTGTTAGACACCCACGAGCCCGACACCGTGCTTCACGCGGCCGCACAGCCCAGCGCGCCCTACTCGTCGATCAACGGCGAGCGCGCGCTGTACACCCAGCGCAACAACGTCTCGATGACGCTGAACCTGCTCCACGGCCTCCACGAGACCGGGCTGTCGGACACACACTTCATCGAGACGACGACCACCGGCATCTACGGCGCGCCGCACTTCCCGATCCCCGAAGGCGGGTTGGAGGTCGAACGGAAGGGTGGCAAAGACGAGGTCCCGTTCCCGGCGATGGGCGGCAGCTGGTACCACCAGACGAAGTCGTTCGACGCGGCGAACATGCGGCTCGCGGAGTCCCAGTTCGACTTCCCGATGAGCGAGGTGCGGACCGCCATCGTCTACGGCACGGAAACGGCGGAGACCCGGGCGCACGAGAGCCCGACGCGGTTCGACTTCGACTACTACTTCGGCACCGTCGTCAACCGGTTCTGCGCGCAGGCAGTGGCGGGGTACCCGATCACGGTGTACGGGAAAGGCGAGCAGCGCAAGCCGATGGTAAGCTTAGAAGACGCCGTCGAGAGCCTCGTCCGCTTGGTCGAGCAGGGCCACTCCGGAGACGACGGGATCGACGTGTACAATCAGGTCACCCGTCCGATCGCCATCGTCGAGCTGGCAGAGACGATCGCCGAGGTCGGCGCGGAGTTCGACCTCGACGCCGAGGTGAAACACTACGAGAACCCGCGCGAGGAAGACGAGGAACACAAGATGGAGATGGAAAACGAGCGGTTCCTCGAGCTGGTCGGTGGGCAGCGCCAGGAGCTCGAGTCCGGGATCCGCGACGTCCTCGGGACGCTCGTCGAAGAACAGGATCGGATCGCGGCCCACGAGGACCGGTTCCTCCCGGGCGTGCTGACCGATGAGTGAGGCGGATAAAAGAAACGGTGCCGACCGCGCAGACGGGCAGCGCGTGCTCGTCACCGGCGGCTGCGGCTACATCGGGAGCGCGCTCGTCCCGCGGCTGCTCGACGACTCGCGCGTGAGAGAAGTGGTCGTCCTCGACTCGCTTTCGTCGGGCTCGCCCGCGCACCTCTCCGGGTGTGTCAGCGACCGGCTCGACTTTCGCCGGGGCGACGTCCGCGACTACGGTGCCGTCGAGAGCGCGACCCGCGGCGTCGACGCCGTGATCCACCTCGCGGCGATCACCGGCGCCGCGTCGACCCACGACCGGCGCGAGGAGACGTTCGCGGTGAACCGCGACGGCACCGAGAACGTGCTCACGGCCGCGGGGAAGTTCGACGTCGACAGCGTCGTGGTCGCCTCCTCGTGTAACAACTACGGCCGCGCGGCGAGCCGCGATATCGACGAGACGACCGAGCAGAACCCGCTGAACCCGTACGCCGAGTCGAAGGTGGCCTGCGAGCGCCTGCTCGACGAGGCGGTCGACGCGTACGACTTCGACGCGACTGCGCTCCGGATGAGCACGAACTACGGCTGGTCGCCGGGCGTCCGGTTCAACCTCGTGGTGAACCACTTCGTCTTCCGCGGGCTGACGGACCGCCCGCTGACGGTGTACGGCGACGGGTCGAACTGGCGACCGTTTATCCACGTGCGCGACGCCGCGCGGGCGTATCTCGACGCCGCGCTGGATCCCGCCGCGTGGCCCCAGCGCGTGTACAACGTCGGCTCGAACGAGGGGAACTACCGGATTAGCGAGATCGCGGAGATCGTCCGCGAGGAGATTGATCGGGATCTGGACGTGACGTACTTGGAGGACGAACAGCCCGGCCCCTCGTATCACGTGAACTTCGACCGCTTGGCCGAGACTGGCTTCGAGACGGAGTGGACGCTGCGCGAGGGGATCCGCGACATCGCGAGCGAACTGACTGGGACGGAGGCGACCTAGGGATGACTGAGATTACAGAGACCGAAATGAACGATCAGAGCAACGGTAGAGCGATTGAGACGCCGACGATCGCGGTCACGGGCGCGGCCGGCTACATCGGCAGCCGCGTGGTCGTGGAGTTCCAAGAGGCGTATCCCGACTGGGAGCTCATCGCGATCGATAACCAGTACCGCGGGCAGGTAGACTCGATCGGCGACGTCGACATCGAGCACGTCGACATCCGGAATCGTGACCGGCTGGAGGACGCGCTCGCGGGCGCGGACGTGGTGTGTCACCTCGCGGCGATAAGTGGGGTGGACGACTGCGACGAGAACCCGGATCTCGCGTACGAGGTGAACGTCACGGGGACGAACAACGTGGCGTGGTTCTGCCGGAAGACGGGCGCTGCGTTGGCCTTCCCGTTCAGCATGGCCGTGTTGGGCGATCCCGAGGAGTTCCCCATCACGGCCGACCAACCGCGCGATCCGCTCAACTGGTACGGGCGGACAAAGCTGCTCGGCGAGCGGTCGATCGAGGCGTTTGCGGACGGCGCGTTCCCGGCGCACCTCTTCTTGAAGTCGAACCTCTACGGCGAGCACGTCGTCGACGGGACGGAGGTGGGGAAGCCGACTGTGATCAACTTCTTCGTGAATCGCGCGCTTGCTGGCGAGACGCTGACCGTGTATGAGCCCGGGACGCAGGCGCGGAACTTCGTTCATGTGCAGGGCGTGGCGCGGGCATACGTGCGGAGCGCGGAGCGGTTGCTGGAGCAGTTGGCGCGTGGGGAGACCGGGACAGAGACGTACGAGATTGCGAGTGAGGAGGACATGAGTGTGATGGAAGTTGCCGAGATTGTGCGGGAGGCGGCGTTGGAGGTGCGCGGGATCGACGTGGACGTGGAGCTGGTGGAGAATCCGCGGAGTGACGAGACGATGGTGGAGGAGTTCGGGGTGGATATTTCAGCGGCGGGAGAGCGACTTGGGTGGGAAACAACGGAGAGTGTAGAAGCGTCAGTCCAAGAACTCTTGCGGGGACACAGTAGCTGAGGATAAGAGTAGGTCTATCACGACATCTACCCATTTTGATGACCGCAAGCCATACAGAAAGGCGACAAAGGTAGTCACCAACTGAGATCGTTCGACGTGGAACTCGACAAGACGTGATCACCTAGTAGCTCAGGAGACTATACAATCTTGTTTAGCCGCATTATTATGACAGGAATAAAATAACTCAGTCTGACAGGAGATCCTTGTAGACATTGAGGTAGTGTTGACCGATTGTTCGCCAGTCGTACTTTTCTTCAACGCGCGCCCGGGCTTGCTGTCCGATCTCACTGGCAAGATCGAAATCTGCGAGAAGTGTTGTGACCGCGTCTGCGATTGCTTCGGCTGACTCTGTAGGGACGACAAATCCTTCCTTCCCGCTCCTCACCATCTCATGAGCACCATCAATATCACTAATAACGACCGGACAGCCGACAGCCATCGCCTCCAGCCGAACCAGCGAGAAACTCTCGGAGCGTGAAGGATGAACGAACGCACGTGCTTCAGCAAGGTAATCACGCAGTACGGACTGGTCGACATAACCATGAAATGTGAGATTATCACTGATGCCAAGTTTTTCTGCCTGTTCGCGCAATGCCTCTTCTTCAGGGCCTTGGCCGAAGATGTTGAGGTGAACATCTGGGAATGGCATGGCAATCTGAGCAAGAGCTTCCAGCAGAATATCGTAGGCTTTCCGCCGATCAAGTCGTCCTATTGCGACCAATTCTTGTGTTTCTGAGCGCCCCTGGAACTCGAACAGTTCCGGATCGACTCCCAATGGAATCACTTCTATTTTCGCCTCGTCAACGAATCGAGTGTACAGATCTTTCGCGTCCTCGTGGACGACAATGATCCGATCCGCCGCCGCCAGCGTTTTTTTGAACAGTTCCATCCTGATAGGATCGATCGTCATATCCCGGATCGCGTCCAGAGGATAGTACAGCGCGTTACTTACTGGCATTGGCAGTTCTCGATTGAGGACTCCAGCGAGCAGAGTGTTGAATTCTTCCGACATAATTGCGTGTCCGGCCTGACACGGACCTAGAACGGTCGGAGTATCGGACCCAATCCCTGCGAGCAGGACCGGATTGAACCATCGATAGCTAAGATTCATATGATGGTAGATATCGACGTTACCGGCACAGAATTCCTTAGCAACCGTCTCAAAACACCGTCCGTAGTACTTCAATTTGTTTCGAGTGTGGAGTTCATGGATTATGACGTTGTCAGCCTCAATCGGCGTCACCGCCTCGCCAACATACGCTTCGATTTCGAACGTGGAATCTTGGAGATTATTTAGAATGTTGTAGCTCTTCCCGTACTCACGGTTCGAAATATGAGAGTGGACCGGAGAGACAAGGATACGTGTCATTACTGGTTATACGTTCCGGGTAACTGATATAGACCACGATGCGGTAGTTTCATCCGGGCTGAGCAATCGGTGCCGATGCTCAGACCGCCTAATATAAACCACTCCTTACCGACGTTTGAGCCGATACAGATGCGTATCGGACAGACATCGTTCATAACCTTCGTCTCAACTTTTGTTTCCTCTGGTGCGGGATTCGTTGGGACAATCGTATTCGCTCGATTACTCGGAGCAGACATTCTCGGCCAGTACTATCTTCTACTGTCAATCGTCGCTTGGCTCGCCCTAGCCGGAACGTTAGGTTTCGAGAGCGCAATTACGAAGCGCTTGAGCGAGGGTGAGAACAGAGGGGCCTACAAGGTCGCAGGGGGCCTCTGTATCGCAGCCCTGACAGCGACCATTGTTCTCGCATTAATTCTCGGGGAGGATATCGTCCAGCAACTTTTCGGTGTCCAGCGGATCGATTTCCTGATCTTGCTGCTGATCGTTGGCGTCATGGGGTCCTACGTTGACGCAATACTCCAGGGAGTCCATCTTGTCCACGTCTACGCAGGACTACGGCCAGTACGACGAGTCATCCGGACGTTGGTACAGGTGGGTGGGATACTACTATCATTTGGATTAGTAGCGCTTGTCTACGGGTACGCCACCGGAGGTGTCGTTATCATTCTGATTGGCCTCTACGTCGTCGGCGGGCCATACCATCTCCCAAATCGAGAACATTTTCGGAGCCTCTACGAGTATGCCCGATTCGCGTGGCTAGGTCGCATTGAGGGAAAGACATTCAATCAGGCCGACATCCTCATTCTCGGTGTCTTCGTTTCTGACTCCTTAGTCGGAGTCTATGGAATCACTTGGAACCTTGCGAATTTCCTCATTATTTTCAGCAACGCCATCAGTTCGTCACTGTTCCCAGAACTGAGTAAACTCTCAGCCGATGAGAGCTCAGTACAGGTGTCTTCGTTGCTAGAAGACTCGTTAGCTTACGCAGGCTTGTTCACGATCCCTGGTCTAGTCGGCGGTGCCTTACTGAGCGAACGACTCTTGCGCGTGTATGGTCCGGAGTTTGTCGATGGAAGCGAAGTGTTGTGGCTACTCATTGGGGCGGTGTTGGTCTACGGCTATCAGCGACAAATTGTCAATGTTCTCAGCGCCATCGACCGACCTGACGAGTCGTTCAAAATTAACAGCGTTCTCATTCTCTCGAATCTCGTGTTGAACTTCGCCTTAATTCGAGAATATGGCATTTTTGGGGCCGCAGGCGCCACGATAACGTCTGTGCTTTTGAGTTTCACAGTAGGTTATATCATCCTCAACAGGCATATTGATATCTCCGTGCCAATCGACCGGATCGGTGCGCAGGTTGCCGCTGCTCTTGGGATGGGCCTCGTCGTCGTTGCGATAGAGATTCTTGCCAATCCAATTTTTTCCACGATTAATAACACTGCCACGACAACGGTGTTGGTCGTACTTGGCGCTGCCGCGTATTTTGCGTTTCTTTGGGGACTATCGGCAGATTTCAAAAGGATTATCAGAAAAAATATTCCAGTGTTCTAAGACTACCGTATATAACCGAGACCCTTCAAGCGATCCTCGACCGATGTCTCCAAATCACTCGTCTCTCCATCGCTCACGTCTGCCGATTCGAGATGTTCGTATCGGTCTTCGACTACGCCTGCCGCCTCTCTGTCATCAACTCGGTAAGACACTTGTGCGTCTCTGACATGAATCGTCGCCGCAGCCTCTCCATGGGTGGCATACTTCCGGACGGTATCACCGTCCTGTTCATAAACCGCGCGCCACGGACCGCCGTACTGCTTACGATCCTTACACTCGGCCGGTAGCATTATTTCCGGTCGTTCGAGACGTTCAGTTGCGGCAAAGGCGTACTCCTCAACTGCGAAGCTCCCCCGCTCGTTATTGAGAGTGTCTTCAACGACCGACGGAAACTGAGTGAGACTAGCAAGCTGATCTGTGGTCCCGCTATCAGAACCATCGGGATGGCGTACAAGCAACGGAACGTGAGTCAGTACTTCATGGATTCCCCAACTGTGGTATGCGGCCCGGACACGAGGATCCACGCGGCTGTGTTCGCCGAAACCGTCGCCATGGTCGCTGGTGATGACGAGAAGAGTATCATTGAGTTCACCACGGGCTCGGAGTTCATCAACCAACTTCTCAACGGCGGCGTCGGCTTGACGGATACAGTCGTCGTAGAGTGATTCGATCGCCCGGAGCTTCCACCACTGCTTCGAGGTGGCCACATCCTTTGAAATCGGCGAGGACAGCGAATCGTGGATCTCCGAGAGTCCCTCGGTGCCCGCGGACTCAAAGCCCGATACCGGCTTGTAGGGGTAGTGGGGATCCATGAAGTTTAGGCAAGCTGCCCACGGTCCGTCCTCTTCCGCTGTCCAGTTGATGAATTCCTCAATATAGCCGTTCGCACTCTCCTGTTCAGGATCGTACTCTTCGGTGTTGTCCGCGAGAAAGTAGAGACCATTAAATGCCGACCGAAGCGGCTTGCCGCTCTTTAAACACCGCGAAAGATATTCTGCCCTCGTTTGGTGGCCCTCGATATCGTTTGGGGACAGAGCGTTCTCGAAGTATCGATGTTTCGGGTCTCGTCGAGGTCCCGAGACTATATCGAACGGCTCTGCGAGGTTCGAGGACTCTGTGACGACCACGTTGGGCGTGAACAGGCCCGTCTCGTAGCCCTGTTCCGACAACATCGACCAGACCGTTGCGTCGGGATCGAGTCGCGACTCGTGTTTTGTAACGCCGTGCTGGGTCACGTGTAGTCCGGTAAAGATGCTAGCGTGGCTCGCGACACTATGGATACTCGGTGCTCGTGTCTGTCGGTACCACTCTGCTTCTTCAGTGAATGATTCTAAGAAGGGCGTCGTTCGTTCTCCATACCCGTGTAGACTCGTGTTTTTGGCCCGCACACTATCAAGAATTACTAAGAGGATATTGGGATTGGCCATTAAAATATTCACAACGACGTGTCCAAAGTACCTTTTGGATAGGCAGCCGGAGTACAAACGGTTTCTGTCTTGACCGTTCTCTTCGCGTTAGTGTTGGCATTTCTTCTCTTATTCTACCAAAACAATCATAATATCTTGTGAGCTAATTACAACTAAGATATGACCGAGCGATCTGTTCTTATTGGTCCACTTACTGTTTCCTTCTCTGACGATCCGTTTTGTACAGATGTAATAGAGACGATGTATGGCCAACTTGAGAATTCAGATTCCCCTGCCGATATACGAATAAGAGGCCATGATTGGCAGGAGATCGGAATTCCGACGGATCTAAATACGAAAGCAACCGATAGTATCACTCTTGAGAATGGTGTGATTCACGTAGATCAGAGGCGGCCACATAGCCCGCCAGTATCATGGCTAACTGATCGAATTGGACAGCGCGGCTGTATTCTTCGAATAGAAGGTTGGGAGTCAAGCACACTTTCAATTGACATATATTATGATGGAAAATTGTATGAAAATAATTTGAGTCCTGTACGTTGGGCTCTTCAGGCGAATAACAACACATTTGTGAGTTACGCAAACGGACTCGCAAAAGCATTTGTTTACAATATTTTTGAGCCACTAGTACAGGGATGGATTCTCTCAAAAGGGATTTCATTTCTTCACTCTGCGTCAATTTTGCTTGAAGAGAATGCGATTGTTATGACTGGTGCTGGCGGTGCGGGTAAAACCTCTTCAACAAGTATGCTAATAAAACAATCAGATGATATTCACTTTATGAGTGACGATCTCTCATTCATATCGGAAGATGGAGTTGTTTACCCTTATTATAAGTCAAGCATGATTTACGCGTATAACACCGCTGGAAGTACAATCAATGAAAATGAACTACTTGAGGGAATGATTGATCGGTCCCACTGGAAGTGGCGTAAACAGCAATTTGGAGATCACGGTGTTCGGCGGCGTGTACCTCCAGAAAAATTATTTGATGGACAGGTGGCTCCACCAACAGGACAGACTTTGGGCGCTGCAATATATCTCATTCGTGAAAAAAGAGAGCAGATTCAGCATGAACATATATCTACTCCTGAATTAGCACGTCGTTCAACAGGAGTAATCATAGATGAGTTAGACTGGTTAATTGAATATAGTGCTGCTCTCTGTTCCGCGGGATTGGATACTACTCCTCAAAAAATACTAAAGGATACTGAATCAGTATACAAGAAGTCGTTTGCTGATGCGAAGACAACGTTAGTGAGGATCCCAACGGAGACAGGTCCAGATGAACTTGCGAAATATCTTCGAATGGAGGTCCTCCGCGCATAGTTTAAAGTAATATAAATATCAACATTAGCACATCAACAATAAATATGATACTACTTATTAGATCATACATGATATAGTATATACAAATCTAATACAAATTTGGATGCAGATTTCCCTCTATTTGGCCTTGTTGAAATCCTATTCTTCAGACACATTCTCGCCTGAAACAGCCGGTCGATGAGAATTGCGAAAAGAATAAACTGTTTCTCCTTGGAATATAACTCTCTCAACGTGATCGATCAGGAGTTACGGAGGAATCTCTGTAGGGTGGGACTCATCGTTGTTGCTTTCTTCGGAGCGGTTTTTGTTTCCGTCTACCTCGATTCGTATTTCCTCAGCGCCCTCTTCTCGTTAATCTCCGTCGCTGGTGTGTTCCTGCTCTTGAAGTTTCAGAAAGTGTACTCAGTCATTATGATCGTTGTTGGAGTTCTCTCACTTGCGTTCGCCGTTCTCGGCTATCTGAATCTCGGTCTCGTAAATATGCCCGTTCTGTATGCCCTCCTCGCGGTACTGGGAATCGTTCGTGGCGGTCAGGCGTATCGAGCAACGGAATAACTGTATAGACCGTTCAGAGCGACCGGTCGAGATTATGAACGAGACAAGCGATAGTGAGTTCACGGAACTGTTTCCACCATCGTCGTGAGCGGACGAACGCACCGTACTTTCGCTTGAGCGTTGAGTTCACAGTCTCGGATTGACTCCGCTGGCCGTAGAGATCAGCGTCTAAGCGTGCGTTCCATGCCTTGTGGAGTGATGTGAACTCACGATGCTTAATCAGTGGCCGAACCTCGTGTTGCCGGGCGAGCCGCCTGATCTTCTGGTCGTCGTAGCCCTTGTCACCGAGCAGAATATCAATGTCTTCGGGATTGCGCTTGATCAACGACGGAGCGATCTGGCTATCGTGTTTTCGTGTCGTCGTTACGTGTAAATCGAGAATTGCGTTCACCTCCGTATCGACCAGCAACGTCACCTTGAGCTGCTGAATCGTGAGTTCGGCTCGTTTCGTGTAGTGTTTTGAGGCGTGACTGCGGTCGAATCCTGACGCATCAACTCCAACGACACCGCTCGTCGGAAGTAGCGTCGCTGAGAGAGTCAATATAGCACGCCAGACAGCCATATCAAGCCGGTTGAACGCCTTACAAAGCGTTGATGGCGTAGGAAGTTCAGCTAATCCGAGGGCGTGACGAATGCGTGGCATCTCGATTAGTTCGTCAAGCAGGCCACGATAGGTCGTGTTCTTCCGAACTTTGAGGCACAGCAAAACAACGTGCTGGGGAAGTGTATAGCGATGTTTGGAGAACTTCGAGGAGTATCGAGAAACCACTCGGCGTGCCAAATGGATCGCCTTCTCAGTAAACCGGAGAATCTGCGACTTCGGGAGGGCCTTCATCTCGTCGAATTACACGGCGAACATGTAACTCTCTGAGGATTTCAACAGAGCC
>NZ_FNBO01000007.1 GCF_900102375.1 Halorubrum xinjiangense | reverse complement strand
AGCGACGTGACCCACCTCACTCGTCTCCGAGGTCGCTAGCGTCGAGTTCGCCAGCGAGGTAGGCGCGACCACGATTAGTGATCCGAGTGTATCCCTGTGGATCGGTGTAGCGTTCCACGAGTCCTGCGTCCTCAAGCTTTGGAAGACGTCGATCGATCGTGGGGCGCGATACATTGTCGACGTTGAACGCGATCGCCCGTGGGGGAATCGCTATCCCACACTCATCGAGAAGTTCTAGGATAGCATCATCGGACTTAGTCATCCAACTCACCACGGGCCTCATGACCTGAGAATACCGTTAGACAGGTCTTAGTTGTGTGGTAATAGCCAGTATTTGATTGAAAGCTCATTTAGTACTGATAGAGAACAGCATCAAAATTAAGTACCCTGTATACGTGTGTGCCTGATACGGAAGTACTGTCGCGGACCCGTCATGCCTCGATGGGCCCCACTGTTCGCAAAAGCGGACCCCGCTGCTGGGACAGCGGGTCCGCGTGGGCTTCCGTGTCTAGGCCACGAAAGCCATGTTCGACCACTACGCGCCGGGGTTTGAAATCCCCGATCGACCGAGGAACCGCAACACAATCGTCGGAGGCGACTACTTTCAGTTTCACCGCCCGCGTCTGGATCTTCTCTTTTTAACACCGTCTCTTCGGTCAGAGTCGATGCCTCCGAAAGAAGTTGTGCGGATCGAAGACCGGCAGGATAGGTGGCGGTTCGTGTGCCCCCGAGGCCACCGCTCGTGGGAGCCGACGAATCACCATTTCTGGTGTCAGAAGTGCGCCGCGAGCGACGACTACGACGGCGTCTTTCAGACTCTCCGCGATCGCAAGACTGGCGCCGAGTTGACCCGTGATCGGGTGCGGCTCGTGACGACGGTGGGCCCCTACGACCGAGATCTCGACGGTGAGGAGGGATCCGCGTGAGTGACGAGAGCGGACACGCCCGCCGGATCGCCGAGCAGCTCGCGATGTACGACGATGAGGACGGCGAGAACGACGAGACGGGAGATCTGGAGGAATCCGATGAGTGACGAGTTAGAACCGATCCCGCCCGAGCGAGCGGTCGAGATGCACCTCGACCGGATGAAAGAGGACCGCGCCGAGTGGACCCAGACGACCCACCAGAGCGAACTTCGGCCGTTCGTCGAGTGGTGTCGCGAAGAGGGTTCGATCGACAATCTGAACGAACTCTCCGGTCGGGACCTGTACGAATACCGGATTTGGCGCCGGGAGGGAGGGTATAGCAACAGCAAGGTCGACGAACTCGCCAAGAAGACGCTTCACTCGAACCTCTCGACGTTGCGGTCGTTCCTCAAGTTCTGTGGGGAGATCGAAGCGGTCCCATCAGATCTGTACGAGAAGGTGCCGCTCGTGAAGCTCACCCGCGAGGACGAAGTGAGCGACTCGTACCTTCGACCGGAGCGAGCAGCGGACATCGTCGAGTACCTCTCTCGGTACGAGTACGCGAGCCGCGACCACGTCGTCTGGGCGTTGATTTGGCACACGGGCGCGCGTCTCGGTGCGGTCCGGTCGCTGGATCTCCAGGATCTCGACTTGGAGGGCAACAAGCCCTCGATCGAGTTCGTTCACCGGCCGGAGACCGGAACCCCGCTCAAGAACGACGCCGCGAGCGAGCGGGTCAACCGTGTCAGCCGCCGAGTCGCACAGATTTTACAGGACTACATCGACGGTCCGCGGACGGACGCCGTCGACGACCACGGCCGGAACCCGCTCGTGACTACCGACGCGGGCCGGATCGCGGCCGGGACCATCCGGAAGGCATTCTACCGATGGACTCGCCCGTGCTTCATCGGGAAGGAGTGCCCGCACGACGAGGATCCGGAGTCGTGTAAATTCGCGACGTTCCGGCACGTGAGCGGGTGTCCGTCTGCTCGGTCGCCGCACGATGCCCGCAAGGCGCGGGTGACCAAGTATCGGAACGACGGCGTCCCTCGGGGCGTCGTTTCGGACCAGCTCAACGCGAGCGAGGACGTTCTCGACAAGCACTACGACCGCGCTTCGGAGCGCGAGAAGGCAGACCGCCGCTGGCGGATTATACAACAATGAGTGTCATACAAATTCAAGCCGATTACAGCGGGATAATTACGGGACTCAAGTCCCGTCGTGCCCGCCTCTTCATGTGCCGTTCCACAATTAATGCTAATTCTTCCGTAGAGGCTTGTTAAATCACAAAAAGAGACAAATCTATTCCTTCCGAACCCGATCCTGAAATCGGATTCAATAGATGTCCACACGCCGGACCCGTAGATGAACCCCGTCCGCAAGGCCAGCGAGACGTGGAACGGGGGTTGTCGGGATGAGCCCGTTCGTCCACGGTAACCGGCTGTACGACCTGACAAAGGGGCCGTGCGTCTGTACGCCCGTGACGCTGCTTGACTCCGCTGGGAACGCTACGCCGAACAGGGCCGGTCAGCGGGAACGAGCAGTCCGACAGAAACAGTGAGCGCCTACTGTGCCTCAACCTTTTCGCGGGCCTCGAGAGATTCTCGGACCGTTCGGATCGGGAGATCGCGCCGCCCACTTGGCTCCCCGCTGCGAACTCGAATCGCACCTCAGAGACGGATTCGAAGGCGGAATTACCGACAGGTGAGATCTCCAAGTGAAACACATCACTTTCGGCTCAATAGACATTTGTTCTGCTCCGTATGTCTGCGTGTGGGCTTGCGATTATCGAGGTGATTTACAGGTACGGTCGCTCCGGTTGTTTTCGTGAACCCCTCCGTTTCGTCTCCGGACACGTCGCCTCCGACAGAGCTCGGCTCGATATCCAATAGAGTGAATTAGGGATGTATTCGTGCTGACTGAGCTTCGTAGGACAACTCCTGCCGAGACGTACGCGCCGTCGCGAACGACGAACTCAATCGGTCGTCGTCGAATCCGGGAGCTGCTTCGGCGGCAACAGTAAGCAGACGGCGTTTCCCCCGGAATCCCGCGATTCGAACAACACCTCTCCGCCGAGTGATTCGACGCACCACTTCATCACAAAAAGGCCGATCCCGGAGCCGTGGGACGTGCTCGTGGTGACGGTCGGCGAGAACAGCGCGGCGATCTCCTCGGGCGGGATTGGCGAATTCGCATCTTCGATGCGGATCTCCGCGCGACCGGTGTTGGGCGACGGGCCGACCGTTATCTCGACGACCGGCGCCTCGTCGTCGCTGTGGACGATCGCGTTCTCGACGGCGTGTGCGAGCGCGTACTCGAACGCGTCGTTGACGTCGATCCACATCGGTTTCCGTTCGCTGATCCGGATGTCCGCGTCAGGGTGTTCGGCACCCATTCGGTCTGCGACGTCCCGCACGGCGCTCGCGGCGGAAACCCGGACGACGTTCGTCTGCGAGTCGGTCACCGCGTGTTCGATCTGTTTCACGGACGTCGCGATGTTACCGAGCTTCTCGCCTCTGGACCGAATAGTCGAGATGATCTCCTCGGACGGTTCGCTCTCGGTGCCTTTCATTACCTGCTCCGCGCATCCGATGATGATCGCGGCCTCGTTCCGGAGGTTGTGCCGGAGGACGCGCCAGAACAGCTCCGCCCGATGATGGGCGTCGTAGTGACGTGTGATATCTCGTACCTCGACGTGGACACAGCGGTCCGCCGTCGGGCGCTGTCGCGAAATGAACACCTGAATCCAAATGAGTTCGCCGTCCGCTCGTTTGGCTCGCCATACGAACTGCTGCGGGCTTCCGTTGGCGGCCTTGGAGAGTCGATTGTGGAACTCGGACTCGGTGTGCGGGTAGGTGTTCGCCGTGTATTCCGCCACTGAGAGCTCACGTAGTTGGTCCGAACTGTAACCGAGGATTTCCTCCAGTCGCGCATTCGCGTCGATAACAGCCCCGGAGGCGGCGTCATAGATCGCCACACCGGTGTGGAGCGTATCGAGTACCGGAGACAACGTCCCGCATTCTGGCGAGGACATACAGCAGGGGATTTCATTGAGACACGGTTTTCATTGCTATGAGTGATATATATCGCTCCATACGAGATTAGTGGCCGAACGGGCGTTCTCTGATCAGGAGCGAATCGAATTTGCACCAAACCGACTATGACATGGTCGCCCATCTCCCGAGTCCCGTCCGGGGCCGCGCCATGGCCGAATTATTTTAATCTAGAAACTGCGAATTAAATGTTGGAGAGGACTCGTCTTCGCCGGGCGAAAACGGGTACAACGGACCGGTCACGACGAGTATATATCCCACCGGTTGGCTTCTGACGCGTCCGTTCACCTATTATAAGCGTTCAAGCGCAGGCCGCCGAATGGCCCGATCGAGTAACAGATGACAACGGACACCAACCGGAGGCCGAGGAACGACGAGGCGACCGGACGGAGATCAGCGACTCCCGCGTACACCGGTCTGGTACATCAGGTCGACAGGCGGTCGTCGGGTCCCGATCGGGTCACGGTGTTCCCAGCTGAGGCGACCGATGACGAGCGGCTGTCAGCGTGGGTGACGGTGGACGTCGACTCCGTCGTCAAGCCCGAATGCTTCCGATAACCGCCCGGGTGTACCACGACCGCGGCGGGCGAGACGGTCGGGAGGCCCGACGCTGCCGGTCCCCGTCGAATCCGAAGCCCCGGTCGACGCGGACTCAGATGTTTCGCCCGCCGCCGATTCGGACGCCTCTCCCAGTAAAGAACGAATCCGAGGTGATCCGTCGGTGGGCATGAAACGACGGGAGCTTCTCAACACGGCACTGGACCGAGTCGCGCTCGGGGCCGGCGTTTCCTCGGTCGTCGAACTGTCCGATCTGCGGTCTGTGGCGCTGTCTCTTTCTGCGAGCGAGCCGACGCGGCCGACACCCATCGACGGGAGAGATTCGGTCGCTCGGGAATGGACCGCGGACGGCTACGCCATGACGTATGAGTGGACGGACCGGTCCGGGCGTGAGTGGCGTCTGGAGTTTCCAATCGAACGGTCCGCGTACAGAGAAGCGGCCGACGAGGCGCACGGATACCTGAGCGGCTTCGAAGCGGCCAAGGCGAGCGCTCACGCCGAGCGGCTCACGGAGGCGCTCGTCGACGCGAGCGCGACGGGCAGGGGTGCTCGGCGATCGCTTCCCGAGTCGGCCCGTCTCGAAGCAGCGATCGGGCTCGTCCACTCGCTCGAATACGTGACGGACGCGGAATCGACGGGAGCGCCGGACTACATCCGAACCGTCGAGGAGACGCTCGTCGACGGCTGCGGTGACTGCGAGGACCTCACGTATCTGCTGGTCGGGATGCTTTCGCAGCCGGCGTTCGGTTACCGGACCGCGATGGTGATCCTCCCCGATCACATGCTCGCGGGCGTTCACAGGGACGACCTCCCGGCGGCGTACGCCGACGCACCGACGCTCCCGGGAGGGACGTACGTCGCGATAGAGTGCGCCACGTCTCGCCCGGTCGGCGACTTCCAAGACGAGCCCGTGCTAGCGGTGTACGGGGACGGCGTCGAGTACATCGACCGGTCGGCGATCGCTGACACAGGCGGGGAATTCTTCCGAGACCCGGCGCAGTTTCAGACGATCGCCGACGCGTCGGCGAGGCAGCCTCACGCGCCGGTGATCGACTGACAGTCTGCTTCGAGTTGAACGTCCGGCGTCCCGTCTTGAGCATTCTCCACGTAGATCTCGACACCGGCCTCGTTCGAGCTGTCGCAGGGAAGTGCCCGCTGCTCGAAGCCCGGCCAGTCGCGTTCGAACCTAGTTCCGTCGACGGTCACAGCGATCGTTTCGGGGTCGGTCGACGCCGGAAACGTCGCATCCTCGTCGGCCTCGTTACTGTCTGAGAGCTGGTATTCCCGCTCGAAAAGGACGTCGCTATTCGCATTCGTAACCGTGACCGTAACGCGGTGGGTCTCTTCACGGTCACCGAGGTACGTGCTCACCCAATGTGGGTCGGATTCCCCGTTGCGTTGATCCGAGGACGAACCCAGATCCGCACAGCCGCTGAGGGGAGTAAGCACCGCACTCGTGCCCGCCAGAAGTGCGCGTCGGCCGGTGGGGGGCATTGTGTTCTGGCCTTCTGTATCGTTTTCTAAAACTGTTACTATTATCTAGACGGGGTGATCTCATTAGGGTCATCAGAACCGAATATCGTACTCTGCGGCACGATACACGGATCGTATCTCGCATGGCGATCATGCCAGCAAAATTATTTAAATGTGATATATAATGCTCTATTGATATTATATATTGGTATGTAGCAGTATAAATCGGGCTTCTTGTAGTTAGCGTACCACCCGTTACTCATGGAATCCGCCGTGCTCCTCAGGTGCCCGATTTGTAACGCCGTTCGCGCACTCGAAGGCCGACGAAATGAGTACTCAAAACAGGACCTGTACTCTCACGTGAACACCCATCTACGTGGTCACGATCTCAATGAACCCAAGATGGGGATTCGAAAGTACGGGATAGTTTCTGACGCAACTGAAATTGTCCTTCCCTCAGAGACTCATCAGCAACTTCCGATCGAAGAGTGGACGGAACGCGACGATACGTGGCTTCCGGACGGTACTCCGTCCGGTGACGAGGGGTCTCCGTCGGCACCTGAATCCTCTGTCGAAGTCTCGTCTCTCTGACCCGATGCCGAAGAGTAACCGACTACAATCGGGTGGACCCGAAAGGCGAGTATCGCTCTCCCATTTGGAAGGGACCTTTCCCACTGAGTCAGCGATAGCAGGACAATCCCGATTTCGTAGGCCCAGGAGTCGGCTCACAGCATCGACTTGCTCCATGCGGGTGGTTCTGTGACCGAGAGAGACCTCACGGACCCAGAGTACTACCTCAACAGAGAACTGTCCGAGCTGGCGTTTCAGGAGCGAGTTCTCCGAGAGGGAACAGACGATCGGAATCCGCCGCTCGAACGGCTCCGATTTCTCGCGTTCTTTACGAAGAACACTGACGAGTTCTTCATGAAGCGCGTTGGTGGGCTCAAACAGCAGATCGATGCCGGTGTGACGAAGACGACGCCGGACGGGCGGACAGCAAAAGAGCAGTGGGTCGAGGTACTCGACACCGCACGCCCGCTCTTTGCGCAGCAGTCGGAATACTGGCAGTCCGTTCTCAAACCGACACTCGCCGACGAAGGGATCGAGATCTGTACCCCTGAAGAGTTATCCGAAGGGGATCAAGAACAGCTACGGACGCACTTCGAAGAGTCTATCCTGCCGACGCTGACGCCGCTCGCGTTCGATCCCGCTCACCCGTTCCCGTTCATTTCCAATCTCTCGCTTTCGCTCGCTGTTCTCTCGTCGGACGAGAGCGACGAGCCGACATTCACCCGGATCAAGATTCCGCCGAATCAACCTCGCTTCATCAGCGTTTCCGACGAGGCCGACAGGTACGTTCTCATCGAAGACCTCATCGAATGTAATCTCGATCTGTTACTCCCCGATCTCGACATCCGTGACGTATCGAAGTTCAAGGTGACCCGGAACGCCGAAGTGCGGCGCAACGAGGAAGTCGCCGAAGACCTCGTCGATATGGTCGAGGAGGTTATCGAACAGCGACGCTTCGCAACGGTGGTTCGGCTGGAGGTCGACGCCGATATGCCCGACGGGTCGCTGGCGATTCTCAAAGATCAGCTCGGGGTAGACGACCGAGAGGTGTTCCACCGCGAGGGACCGATCGACTTCGAGGACTGTTTTGAGCTCATCGATATCAATCGTCCCGATCTCAAGTCTCCGGCGTGGTCACCCAAGCCCCACCCGCGACTGGGCTCGCTAGCAAGTGACACCGGAGACGAAATGAGAAGTATCTTCGATGAGATTAAAAACGGAGATATCCTCGCGCATCACCCGTATCACTCGTTCGAGGGAACGGTTCAGCGGTTCCTTAACGCGGCTGCGACTGATCCCGACGTGCTCGCCGTGAAGGCGGCCATCTACCGAACGGCGAGCGACTCGAAAGTCATTCAGAGCCTCATCAACGCCGCCGAAAACGGCAAGCAGGTCGCGGTGATGGTCGAACTCAAGGCTCGGTTCGACGAGAAGAACAACCTGGAATGGGTTCGGCAACTCGAAGAGGAGGGCATCCACGTCGCGTACGGGACCGTTGGGTTGAAGACCCACACGAAGACGGCGCTCGTCGTGCGCCAAGAGGACGACGGCGTTCAGCTCTACTCGCACGTCGGCACCGGCAACTATCACTCCGGGACCGCGAAAGGGTATTCCGACTTGGGGTTGTTGACGGCCGATCGGGACATCGGGTTCGATCTCACGAAGGTGTTCAACTTCTTTACCGGACCGACGCTCGACGATCGCTTTCGGAAGCTCCTGATCGCGCCCGTGACGATGCGCGAGCGGTTCACGGAGATGGTCAAACGGGAGGCCGAGCACGCTCGTGCCGGTCGCCGGGCACGGATCGTAGTCAAAATAAACGGGCTCGAGGACCCATCGATGGTCGAGGAGCTCTATCGCGCTTCGACGGCCGGCGTCGAAATCGATCTGATCGTCCGAGATATCTGCCGGCTCCGTCCCGGTATCGAAGGACTGAGCGAGAATATCACCGTCCACTCGATCGTCGGCCGATTCCTCGAACACGCTCGGATATTCTATTTCGAGAACGGAGGCAGTCCCGAGTGGTACATCGGGTCCGCCGATTGGATGACCCGGAATCTGGATTATCGAGTCGAAGCGGTCACGCCGGTCGAAGACACGCAACTGCGCGAACAGCTCCGTTTCATTTTGGAAGCGTCGCTAACGGATAACCGCCGTCGATGGGTGATGCAGAGTGACGGAACCTACGAGCCGGTCTCCTCCGACGACGACCCGGTTCGAGACATCCAAGAGCTACTGATGGCAGCTACGGAAGCGGCACTCGACCACGGCTACGGTCCGGGAATGGTCGTCGATACGGATCTGATCGAGGAGGCGCTTCTCGTTGAGGAGGTCACGGAAACCGAGACAGCCGCTAGACCCGAGGAGTCGGACGAAGCCCCTCCAGATGCCGACGAAAAACAGGCCCACTCGGACGGGGGAGACGTGTCCGTGTTCGAGGCGTACCCGGATCGCTGGTACCGCCCCGACAGTGAGACGTACGAGTGGGCCGTTCGGACGGCCGCGGGCGAACGACGATACTTCAAAACGCGTGACGGAGCACGGAACCGCCTTCAGACCGAGTACGAGTGATTCCGGTCAGCACACCGTCTGTCACCCCGCTCCCGTTCACCGGTGTCGCTCAGGCCGGATCGACGATTTTCGAGTTGGCACGTTCTTGATGCGTCTTCGCCTCTACGGTGCGGAATTCGTCGTTCCGATAGTCGTACGCTGTAAGCGTTCCGCCGTAGACGCAGCCGGTATCGAGACCGACGGCGTGTTCGCGCTCTACCGGGCGGTCATGAACGGTGTGACCGAAGAAGACGCGGTAAGGTCCGTCGTAGTCGTCGTACCAAAACGGTCCATCATACCCGTCACCGTGCGGGGAACGCATCGTCAACAGCTCTTCGGCGGTGTGGTCTGCCAGCGACCGCTGCGGGTCGACACCACCGTGGACGACGAGCGCGTTGTCGAACGAAATCGCGACTGGAAGTGATTCGAAATACTCGCGGTCACCGTCGCGGAGCCAGTCCGGATTCTTGTCGCCACGTACGACCTTCTGCTCGTTGTTTCCCCGGACGCTGACGAGACGCGGATCCTCACGGACGAGATCGATAACACCAGGACTGTCCGGCCCTTTTCGCACGAGGTCACCGACGAAGACGACAAGATCGTCGTCCGCTAATTCGAGCTCTGCGAGGAGCTGTTCGAGAATGTTTGGGCTTCCATGGACATCCCCGACAATGTAGATCTCCCCGTGGCTGTCGGTTTCGAACCGTTCGTGTCGCGTCTCGACATCGTTACTGAACTGAGGTTTCGTGTTCATGTGGTAAAGTCCAGAGCCGAAGCAGTTTGCCCGAGGGTCGGGTTCGAACGGAGGTAGTACGCTCCCGAATTAATCAGTTTGTAATAGTGGACTATACTGCTATGTAGTTCTTGGTGGCGAAGCGCGCCCTTCCGTGCTGTTTAGCACCGTCACTAACCTAGTGGGGGGCGTTCTCCCGTGTCGATGTGTTGATCTCCGCGGTCGGCCCTGTGACGACGAGGGGCATTTCGTACCCGCTATCGTAGCGCAATTCCCGACGTGTGAACCGCCTCGGGGTCAAGCCCCGAGGCTTCCCGTGGGTTAGTCGGACACTCCCATCCGACCATCGGCCTGATAGCCTCGGGCGGTCGGGTGGGTCACGGTCGGGGCGTCCACAGCCCCCGATGCCTGCCGTCGCACCTTCCGAACAACGGGAAGGCTGTTGAGAGCAGGCACATTCCAATCAAGTTTCTTCACGCCTTTCACGGCGATGTTAACGCTTGCACCACGGTCGCTGTGGTCTTGATGCCCGCACGACCGACACTTGAACCGCTTCTTGTGGCGGTTCGCACGTTCCGTATGTCCGCACATCGGACACCGTTGGCTCGTGTACGCCGGGTCAATCCACGCAGTCGGGATACCCTCGAACGACGCCTTGTACGACGTATAGAACTGGAGGGCGCGGAACGGGAGGTGGTGCAAGCGTCGGTTCATCCGCGTGCCGTAGTCGATACTGTCGCGCATCTCTTTGAGGTCTTCAAAGACGATGCACGGCTTCTCGAACTGACGGCTCCACTCCACGATGTGACGGCTCACTTTGTGAAGGCGGTCGCGGACGAACCGTTCTTCGCGTCCTTCCAACGTGTCGTGGATGCTGTCCTTCCCCGCGTTCTGGACGCGCTTCCGCATCGTGAAGTAGCGGTGGCGCTCGAACTTGATTTCGGGGAAGTCGATAACCAACGTATCCTCAACGCCATCCTCGGAAAGTGCGGTGAGGGCCACGTTGTCTTCGTTCACGTCCACGCCGACGACCGTTCGTGAGTCCTGCTTGTCTCGAACGGTCTGCTCGGTGTTGGTGACGTTGACGTGCAACTCGGGGTTGTCGTTGTGGAATAGGGCTTCAGCCGTCCCAATCTTCCACTCGTCGCTTTCGAGTGCGGTCTGGAGAATGTCGAGGGTGGCGTCACTCCCTTTGAGGACGCCCTTGACGTGGTTATACGGCTTCGCGCTGATGCGGAACTCCACGTTACCGTCGTCGGTGAGCGACAGGTTGTACCCCTCCTACCACACCGTGTACAACGTCAACTACCACTTCGTGTGGTGTCCGAAATACCGTCACGCGATTCTCGAACCAATCGAGGACTCGTTAGAAGCGAGTTTCCGCTACGTATGCGACGAGTACGACTACGAGATACTATCGTTGCACATCTCGCCCGACCACGTACATCTGTTCCTCTCAGCCCACCCGAAGCACGCACCGAGCGAGATTGCACGGACGGTCCAGAGCATCACGGCGCGGGAGATGTGGGAACAGCACGAGTCGTACTTGGAGGAGTACCTGTGGGGCGGTGGGTTCTGGGAACAATCGTACTACATCGGAACGGCGGGTCAGGTATCCAGCGAGACGATTGAACAGTATATCGAACGTACAGAACACGTTTGAATGTCGGCTTCACCCTCGGGGTCAAGCCCCGAGGCACTCGCCTTGCTTATCTGTAGATGCTCACGGCTCGACGAATTGAACTGCGACGGTTCAGCGGCTCTCGACCGAGTACTCGCGCGAGGAATCGGATAAGAACAGAAGCCGCGAGAGGCGAGAGACGGGCTACGCGATCAGAAGTCCCACGTATCCGAGAAGATCGCGTTTCCACTCGGTTCGTGGATTATCCGGACTTCGGCTTCGCCACTGTCCCAAGCGCCATCACCGTCAATCACCCGTTGTTCACCGGACTCCCAGGGACCACCGCCGATGGACTCGTTGACCCGAGCGCCGTCAACGGAGAGTGCGAGATCGGCTCCGTCAATTGACTGGCCGCCTGTCTTGGTGATGCTGATATTGTCTGACCCATTCTCGTCAATCGTAAAGCTCGCCTGCGGCGCGGTATCGCCCAACTGATCGCCGAGTCCGAGAACGAACGTCCCGATAACGGCCGCCAGGATGACGGTAATCGCGACCATGAGGATGACACCGATGACGGGACTCACTGCCCTGTCGTCCGCGTTGGATTGGTTGCGTGATTTCATAGTTTGAACCCAGCGGCCACCGATGAACGAGACCGCAAGACGGTCCGGCATCGTCGACGCCGGAGACGCTCCCGCACTCGTTCGGATCGGTTGCTGGCTACTGCTGCGTAGGGAGAACCCACTTATGTACTTACTGGCACGAGTATCAAGGGCGAAAATTGGCAGAAAGAGTCTCATTAGCTGACGTTTGTCGTCATCGAGCGAACTCGATCTGCCCGGAGTTGCGTGATTGCGAGGTCCCCGATTCGTGGGAGCCGCTCGTCGACGGTCTCAATCCACGCGCAAAAACGGGAACACGAGCGGTCGAGCAGTAGTTTACGACGTTAGCTGACCGTCGCCGTGTCCTCGAAGATCGCGTTTCCGCTGGGATCGTGAATAATCCTAATTTCCACTGTGTCGGAAGTGTTGAAGCCACTTCCGACTGGCCCTACTTTTGCTGTAGTTCCACTCTGCCATGGATTTGCGACGGTGGAGTTACTCGCGATAGTACCACTTCTAGTACCATCAACAGAAATCGTGAGCTGACTCGGGTCTAGGTCTTCTCCTCCGGTCTTTGTGATATTCACGTCCACTTGATCGCTATTATTCAGCGATACATCCTCAACTGTAAAGCTCGCCTGCGGCGCGGTGTCGCCCAACTGATCGCCGAGTCCGAGCACGAACGTCCCGATGACGGCCGCTAGGATGACCGTAATCGCGACCATGAGGATGACGCCGATGACGGGACTCACTGCCCTGTCGTCCGCGTTCGACTGCTTGCTTGAGTTCATAATTGAATCCAGCGGCCACCGGGGAACGGGATACCAGACGCTCAGACGTCGGCGCTGACGTCCGGAAACGAGCTTCAGGCCCGCTCGGAACGGTTGCTGGTTGATCGACTGTAGACAGTTCTTCTATATGTATCTACTGTTGCGAATATCAGTGGAAAAAATCGGACGAACAGCGTTAATTAGTTGACGTGTGGGCTGTGCGTATGGAACCCACGGCCAAAGCCCTCTCCCGGACTTACAGCGACCGCGTGTATCCGGACCCGTGGGAGAAGGTCCTCGACTATCGTCGCGTCCGCGAGTACGCGGCCGACCACCCGACCGCCGGCCGGGTTCGCGTCGGGCGAGCGCTCGATCTCCCCGCCGAGCGCGTCCGCGGGTGGCTCGACGACACCGTTCCCGATCCCGTTCGGGGAATCAATACCGCGATTGACCGCGGCTGGCTCGGCCAGGAGCCCGACAGCGAGACGGCCGCCGCGCTCGTCGAGCTGCTCGCGCACGTCCTCGCCGGCGGGAGCATCTCGGCCGGGAACTACGTCCCCGCCGTGGCGCCGGGCGAGCGAGTCCCCGCCGCGGAGATCCGCGACGCCTTCGAGCGCGTCGGCGTCGAGACGCGCACCCGACACGCCGACACACCCAACCGGGCGACCGAGATCGTCCCCACCTGTGACGGGACGGTCCTCGGACGGTGCCTCGTCGCGATGGGTGCGCCCACCGGCGCGAAGACGTCGCTCGACCGACTCCCGGCGGTCGTGTGGGACGTGCCGCGCTCGGTCCGGCGGTCGTTCGCGCGGACCTACGTCCGACACCGCGGGCTGAACTACGCCGACAAGTCGACGACGCGCGTCCAGGTGGAACGGCCGAGTTCGTTCATCGCGGAGCTCCGGGCGGTGCTCGACGACGTGCTCGACGAGCGCGTCACCACGGCCGACGCCGGGGTCACGATATCGGCGGCCGCCGCCCGCGAACTCGGCGTCGAGTAGCGTCTCCGATTCGGGTACTCCGCTTCGAGACCGTTCCGAACACCGGCGCGAGCGTCGGGTCACTCCTGACGGCGTCGTTGCGGTCGTCACCGAACTGCTCTTCGATCGCGTCGCTCAGGAGCGGGACGTTGGCGAACTCGGACGTGTCGGCGGCGAATCCACCCTGACCATCACGGTGACTTCTGGTCGAAAATCAATTGAAACAGATAAGTAGTTATTTTAGTAGTATATATTATAATTTCACTTAGCCATGACATCGAACGATCGAATATTAGTATATACACTGTTTTACATCTATTTTCTTCCAAATAAAACGAGATAAATTGGAATATTCTCTAAATATTTCCTTATAGATTTATAATAAGAATGTTTCCCCCCGACGTGGCGAATGATACGGTGAGGACTACTAGATACGCCTCAAAGCTCAAAAGAACGCTTTTAACCGGACTAATCTAGCAAGACGATATCGTCGGTGGTAGTATGTCTCTGATATATCAAATATAAATATAGTACTGTACTCTGGTAGTTTGTTCAACATCGATTGCTGAGCCGCTACGGGATCGCCGTTCCGTTCCGCGTTTGGCTCCCGGCTCTGGCCGGACTGACTCTCGAAGCGTGAAGCGGTGCGGGCGGCCCACCGACCGCGTCCGTCGCTCCCCCTCGCGACGCGGCGACGGTTCGTCCCCAGAAGACTATTCCGCTCGGTGGACGTGCCTCGGGTATGAGCGATTCAGACGAGTCGGGCGGCGACGGGAGCGGTCGGCGAACGAAGGTCGCCAGACTCATCGACGAGTACGGATTCGAGAGCCTGGGCCCCGAACTGGAGCGCCGATGGACTTCGGACGGCGACGACCGACTGAGCCTGCGTGCGCTCGCCGACTACTTCAACCAGCAGCTGCTGGCGGAGCGGATGGCGGACGCGGGGATGCAGCCGCTCGACGGTGAGATCGAGAATATCTACCGACTGCTGACGGACGACGACGTCGGTAGTGCCGACCGGACGCGGACCCGACGGCGACTCGAGCGCAACGGGGTCGACGTCGAGGGCCTCCGGAGCGACTTCGTCACCTACCAAGCGATCCGGTCGTACCTGAAGGACGACCGCGGTGCCGAACACGCCACGGACGACCGGCCGCGGACGGTCGTCGAATCGGAGCACATCCAGCGACTCCGCGGGCGGGCGACGACGGTCACAGAAGAGCGGCTAGACCAGCTGCGGAACGGCGGTCACGTTCGACTCGGGGAGTTTCGCGTCTTCGCGGAGATCAACGTGTTCTGTGAGGACTGCGGCACGCGGTACGAGATCGAGGAGCTGCTCGAACGCGGCGGGTGCGAGTGTTCGGAGTGACCGCGCCGTCGGTTTCTGCGTCGCCGACCCGTCGTTCCAGCGGCGTTGCGACCACTCGGGGGCCCGTCCTTAAGATTTATTTGTCCACCGCTGTCAACTGTTTCCAATGGAGATCGAACAGGTAGCCGATCACGATGCCATCCTTTCCGCGGAGAACATCGGGGGGATCGAAGAGACGTCGGTCTCGTTTTCGCCCGGCGTGACGGTGCTCGTCGGACGAAACGCCACGAACCGGACCTCGTTCCTCCAGGCCGTCATGGCCGCGCTCGGGAGCGAGAATGTCGCGGTCAAGGGCGACGCCGACGAGGCCGCCGTCGAACTCTCGATCGGCGACGAGACGTACACGCGGCGGTTCCGTCGACGGGGGGACGGTATCACGTCGTCGGGCGAGCCGTACCTCGACGACCCCGACCCCGCGGACCTGTTCGCGTTCCTCCTCGAATCGAACGAGGCGCGCCGGGCCGTGGCCGTCAACGCCGACCTCAGAGCGGTGATCATGCGGCCCGTCGACGTCGACGACATTCACGCGGAGATCGACAGCCTCGTCGAACGGCGGGACGCCCTCGAGTCGGAGCTCGACGAGCTCGACGCTCTCAAACAGAAGCTCCCGCCGCTGGAGGAGAAACGGCGCGACCTGCGGTCGCGGATCGAAGACAAGAAGGCGGAACTGCGCGCGAAACAGGAAGAGCTCGCAGCCGCCGACGCCACCGTCGACGAGAGCCGCGACGAGGCGTCCGAGCTCGACGAGACGCTCGAAGAGCTGGGGTCGAAACGGTCGGCGCTGGACGACGCTCGGTACGAACTCGAGACCGAACAAGAGAGTCTCGAGGCGATCACGCGCGACCAGCGCGAACTCGAGCGCGAACTGGCCGATCTCCCCGACGTTCCGGACGGGAGGATCGACGAGATCGACTCGGAGATACGGCAGCTCCGGGACGAGAAACAGCGGGTGACGAGTCGAGTGAACGAGCTTCAGGGCGTCATCGGCTTCAACGAGGAGATGCTCGACGACGCCGAGTCGGCGGCGTTCGACGGACTCGGCGACGCGGACGCCGACGACGTGACCGGGAAGCTGCTCGCGGCGGACGACGTGACCTGCTGGACGTGCGGCAGCCGCGTCGATCGGGAGCAGATCGAAGCCACGCTCGACCAGCTGCGAGACCGCAGCCAGACGGCAGTCGGCAGAGCGAAGGAACTCGAAGAGGAGATAGCCGAGCTGGAGGCGGAAAAACGCGAGTACGAGCAGTCACGGCGCGAGCGCGACCGGCTCGAAGAGCGGCTGTCCGCGATCGAACGCGAGCAGGGCGAGATTGAGGCGCGCATCGAAGACCTTCGCGACCGACGCGAGACGCTGACCGACGAGATCGAGGCGATTCAGGCCGAGGTCGAGGAGCTGGAGAACGACGACGCCAGCGCGGTGCTCGACCTCCACAAGGCGGTGAACCAGCTCGAGTACGAACTCGGAAAGCTGGAGAACGACTTCGAACGCGTCGACGGCAACGTGACGGAGATCGAAGACCGCCTCGCCGACCAAGACGAGATCGAGCGCGAGCGGGAGGCGGTCTCGGACGAGATCGAGTCGCTCCGGACGAAGATCGAGCGCATCGAGGAGGACGCGGTCGAGCAGTTCAACGCCCACATGGACAACGTGCTGGCGCTGCTCGACTACGACAACCTCGACCGGATCTGGATCGAGCGGGTCCAGCGGGACGTCCGCGAGGGGCGTCGGACGGTCACGAAGACCGTGTTCGAGCTCCACGTCATCCGCACGTCGGCGTCCGGGGCCGCCTACGAGGACACCGTCGACCACCTCTCCGAGAGCGAGCGCGAGGTGACGGGGCTCGTGTTCGCGCTCGCCGGCTACCTCGCCCACGAAGTGTACGAGGCGGTCCCGTTCGTGGTGCTCGACTCGTTGGAGGCCATCGACTCCGAGCGGATCGCGACGCTCGTCGAGTACCTCGACGACTACGCCGGCTACCTCCTCGTGGCGCTGCTTCCCGAGGACGCGGCCGCGCTCTCCGACGAGTACGAGCGCATCACCGAAATATAGCCCTGGCGCAGCCGCAGGAGGCCGCGTTCGCCCGTTCTGACGACGGATCGCCTCGAACCCTCGCTCAGCGCCCTCAACGACGCCGGCGCAGAATACCGGTCGTCCCGCAGAATAACAGTCGTACTATTGTTATTCGTACGCCGATCGAGCCAACCGCGTCCGGCGCGAATCGCGCCGCCGCGGCGTACGAGACAGAATTATTTTACAATGGCGTATACATGACATATATATTATCGTATGAGAGTACTCACGTATTGTGATTGTAGGATTAATACCCTGAAAGTAAATACCATCAAATTTCGTATGTTACTGCTAACGACCGTCGAACGCCGTCAGAGCGGCCGGATCTCGCCGCCCGCCCGCCACTGCCGGTCCGCTCGGGCGACGAAGAGGGGTGACCGGTACGTATTTGCCCGTCGGCGCGGAACGCCCGTCCGTATGTCGGGTCGCAGCGACGCCCCGCTCGACGGGGTGGTGTTAGACGACGTCGATCCCGAATCGATAGCGCCGGCCGAACTCCGTGCCGCCCTCGCGTCGGAGCGCTCCTTGGTCCGTCAGCGCGGCGCGCGCGTCTGTGCGGCGCTCGCGGTCGACGACGTCGACAGGGTTCGCCCGTTCGTCGAGGAACTTGGCGCGGCGTTACGCGACGAGAACGCGGGCGTCGTCCAGACCGCGGCCGCGGCGCTTCAGGAGGTCGCAGCGACCGACGCGGAAACGCTCGTGCCGATCGTCGACGACCTCGCGGCGTTGGTGGGGTCGGACCTCCCGAGCGTCCAGCTGGCGGGCGCTCGGCTGCTCGGCGACGTGACCGAGGAGCGGCCGGCCGCCTGCGTGCCGTTCCTCGGAGCGCTCCTCGACGGGCTTAGTGACGCACCGGTCACCGCCGGCGGCGACTCCGCCGTCGCTTACGTCGAGGACCCGGGGACCAAGGAGGCGATCCAACAGCGCGAGCGGGAGAGCAAAGAGTACGAGCAGCACGCGCGCCAGCTCGCGTCGAACGTCGTCATCGCGGCGGCGAACGCCGAACCGGCGGCCGTCGCCGACCACGCCGCGGCCCTCGCCGACCTCGCCGCCGCGGACGACGCCGTCGTTCGGAGCGCCGCGCTGGACGCGCTCGGGTCGGTGGCGCGGGCGTCGCCCGAGGCGGTGCGACCGCACGCGTCGGCCGCCCTGACGGCGCTGGACGCGGAGGCGACCCTCGTCCGAGCGCGCGCCGTCAGACTGTTCGGCTTCCTCGGCGACGAGGCGCACGTCGACGCGCTCGAACGCGTCGCGGCGTCCGACCCGGACGAGGAGATCGCGACGTTCGCCGCAGAGACGGCGTCGTTTCTCTCCGGCTGACCGCCGGCGTCTCAGTCGTCCATCGCCCGCTGCGTACAGTACCAGTACGCGCCGCCGAACACGACCAGACAGCCGACGACGAGGATCGCGTCCACCAGCGCGATGACGTAGGCGGCGGTCCCGGGCTGGAGAAAGATGAGCGAGAACGCGAGCAGCACCCCCATCACGATGACGACGGCCAAAAGCAGCGGCAGCTGCGTCCGCTGTTCGCACACCGCGTCGACGATCGCCTCTCTGAGCGCCATACCCGTGCCACTGCGTCGACGGTGATTAACGTCCCGGTACGCTCGACGAGCGCCCGCGCTGCCGCCGCGCGGTCCGCCGGTGTTTTTATCACCCTGCCGTCGATTGCGATCGTATGACACGCGGTCTCGTGAGCCTCGAAGCGACGGACGCACACCGCGATCTGCTGGCGGAGGCGGCGGCCAGCGCCCGGGGAAGCGACGACGACCTCGTGGTGTTGTGGCACCTCGACGCCGACAAGTACGACGAGGACGTGACGACCCTCGAAGCCGTGGGGCGGATCGAGAACGTCGAGTACGACCACTCCAGCATCGTCGACGGCGCGACGGCGAAGGCGCGGTCGTTCGTCACTGACGTGCTGGGCGACTCAGACGTCGACGTGCAAATCGCCGTCAGCGTCGGCTCCGAAGACGATCGCGCGGAGCGGGTCCTCGACGCCGCCGCCGAGCACGACTGCGGCCACGTGTTCGTCCTCGGTGACTCGCGGTCCCCGACCGGGAAGGCCGTGTTCGGCGACTTCGCCCAGCAGGTGGTCCTCAACTTCGAGGGGTACACCACGGTTCGGACAGTTTGACCGGTCCGCGGCGCAGGTCGCCGATTCTTCGACCGCCGATCCCGCCTCCGACTCGACGCCTTACCTGAGCCCGTCGACGGCGTCGGCCGCCGTCTCGAGGGTGGCGTACGAGTCGGCGCCCGTCTCCGCCTCGTAGATGAGCCACTCGACCGCGTTCTCGCGGGCGAGTTCGACGGTCCGACTCAGGTCGAGGTCGCCCGTGCCGACGACGACCGTGTCGCCGGCCGCGCCGTCGTAGTCCTTGAGATGGACGTGCGTGACCCGGTCTCCGTGGGCGTCGAGGTAGGCGAGGGGATCCTCGCCGGCCGCGCCGGCCCACCCCACGTCCAGTTCGAGGCCGACGCCGTCGGCGGCCTCGAGGAGGTGCGTCAGCGCCGGGCGGCCGTCGAGGGAGACGAACTCCTGGTCGTGGTTGTGGTAGTGTACTCGGAGGTCGCGGTCGGCGAGCGCGTCGGCCGCGGCCGAGAGCCGGTCGGCGGCCGCCTCGACGGCGGCGACCGACTCGAAGTGCTCGGGGCCGAGCCACGGGACGACCACGTCTTCGTACCCGACGCCGCGGGCAGTCGCCGCGACGGCGTCTGGATCTGCCTCGATCTCCTCGAGCCCGACGTGGGCGGCGGCGGGGGCGAGCCCGCCCGCCGCAAGGGTCTCGGCGACCGCCGCCGGCGTCGCCCCGTCGAGGCCGGCGAACTCCACGCCGGTGAACGCCGTCGCACCGACGCGGTCGAGTACGGTCGTCAGCGGGTCCTCCACGTCGCGCAGACTGTAGAGCTGGAAGCCGAACTCCGTCATACAGGAGCGTCGCGGCGCCACGGTATAATTCCCGGGGTACCGACCGCCCTCGGCGAGGACGGGGGGAGCGGGCTACTCGAACTCGGCGACGAACGCGTCGGTCGCCTTCCGCCAAGCCGAGACGACCTTGTCGTACGTCGGATCGGAATCCCATGCCTCGATCGCGTCGTCGGCCTCGAGCCGCGAGACGGTCCGTCGCACTCCCGTCTCCCAGGAGACGGTCTGTCGGAAGCCGAGGTCGCGTTCCGCCTTCCCCGTGTCGAACACGGTCGAGAAACGGAAGTGGTCAACCAGCGGCGACACCCGATCCGGGACCGCGGCGCGAAGGGCGTCGGTCGGCACGTGGACGAGGTCCGGTTCCGGGGCGTCGAGGGCGGCCGCCGCGCGCCGGTGGTACTGATTCCACGTCAACGGGTCGGTCGCCGTCGCGTGATACGCCTCGCCGACGGCCTCCTGATTTCCGATCGCCGCGACGAAGGCGGCGGCCACGTCGTCGCGGTGACAGGGCCCCCACACCGAGGTGCCGTCTCCGTGGACCAGTATCGGCTTGCCCTTCCTGAGGCGGTCGACGTACGCCGCGCTGGAGAGCGTGTCGATGAGGTCGCCGCCCTCGCCGTAGGTGTGCCAGGGCCGGATGACCGTCGCCGGGAAGCCGTCGCTCCGGTAGGCGTCGAACAGGCGGTCCTCGCAGGCCGCCTTGTCCGCGCCGTACTCGCTGACCGGCGGCTCGCGGGCGGCCCGCTCCCGGATCGGCATCGTCTCGACCGGCCGGTGATACACGTCGACGGTGCTACAGAAGACGTACTGGTCGACGTGGCCGGCGAACACCTCGATAGCCGTCTCGACGTCCGCGGGGTCGAAGCCGACCATGTCTATCACACAGCCCAACGAGAGCGCGTCGCGGGCTCGTTCCAGCGCGTCGCGGTCGGTCCGGTCGCCCGTGATCCGATCCACCGACTCCGGGAGGTCTGCGTCGGTCCGCCCGCGAGTGAACACCGTCACGTCGTGGCCCGCGGCGGCCGCCTGCCGCGTGATTGCCGTGCTGATGAGCCCCGTGCCGCCGATGATGAGTACGTTCACGTTCCCCCCGTGGACCGCGACCCGCTTAGCTGTACGGCCCCACGCCGTGCGTAAAGCCTTTCACCCGGTTTCGCATGGTACTCTCTAACCCGTGACGAAGTACACCGTTGCCGTCATCGGCGCAGGTCCCGACCCGGAGAACCCGTCCGTCGACGGGTACGCGATGGGGTATCGACACGCGGAGGGGTTCGAGAACGACGACCGGTGTTCGGTCGTCGGCGTCGCCGACATCGTCCCGGAGAACGGGGCCGCGTTCGCCGACGCGTTCGACCTCCCCGAGACCGCCGTCTACGAGGCGTACGAGCGGATGCTCGCCGAGTTGGATCCGGACCTCGTGACGGTTGCGGTGCCGCCCGCGGTCCACCACGACGTGGTCGTCGGCTGCGCCCGGAGCGACACCGTCGCGGCGATCCACTGCGAGAAGCCGATGGCGACCTCGTGGAACGACGCGCGGGCGATGGTCCAGGAGTGTCGGCGGAACGACGTTCAGCTGACCTTCAACCGCCAGCGGCGGTTCGGCAAGCCGTTCGTCGAGGCGAAGCGGCTCCTCGACGAGGGTGAGATTGGCGCCCTGCGACGGGTCGAGATCACCTGGGGTGACTTCTACGACACCGGCGCGCACACGATCGACTTAGCGGGGATGTTCAACGACGAACACGCCGCGGAGTGGGTGCTGGCCGCGCTCGACTACCGCGACGAGGACGTGCGATTCGGGACACACCAGGAGAACCAGATGTGGGCCCAGTGGCGGTACGAGAACGGCGTCTACGGCGTGCTCTCGGGCGGCGAGGGGAGCGACTTCGCCGACGCCTCGTTCGTGCTCCGCGGCACCGACGGCGAGATACGCATCGACGTCGACGACGGCCCGATGCTGGCCGTCTCGCACGGCGGGGACAGGGAGGCCATCGACGTCGACGGCGAGACGATGCACGCCACGGGCTCCGAGACCGACCGCTACGGCTCCGCGTTCCAGGACCGGGCGGTCGCCGAGGTCGTCGACGCGCTCGAGGCCGGGCGCGAGCCGTCGCTCAGCGGCCGGATCGGCCTCAACACCGCCGAGATCGTGTTCGCGGGATACGAGTCGGTCCGCCGGACCGGCCGGGTCGACCTGCCGGCGGACGGCGCCGACCACCCGCTGGAGGCGATGGTGGCGTCGGGGCGGCTGTCGCCGTCGCCGTCGGACGAGTAGCGGGGCCGGGGGCAGGTCCCGGATGAGTCACGTGACCGGGACCCCCCGGGCGACCGCGCCGTGGCCTACTCGTGGCCGATGATCGGCTGCGGCTCGTACGGCTCCTCGAGGTACGCCAAGTCGGACTCGGAGAGGTCGATCTCGACCGCCTCCGCGGCCTCTTCGAGGTGTTCCACGCTCGTCGTGCCGACGATGGGGGCGGTCACCCAGTCTTTGTGGAGCAGCCACGCGAGCGACAGCTGCGCCATCGAGACGCCGCGGTCGTCGGCGAGTTCCTGGATGCGCTCGTTTATCTCGCGGCCGCCGCCGGCCCCGTACTCCGGCGTCGGGTTGTGATGGTTCTCCGGGTCGCCGCGCGTGGTCGTCTGTAGCTCGTCGTGCGGCCGAGTGAGGTATCCCTGCCCCAGCGGCCCCCACGGGATGACGCCGATGTCCTCCCGATCGCAGAGCGGCAGGACCTCCCGCTCCTCCTCGCGATACGCCAGGTGGTAGTGGTTCTGCATCGTCTGGAACCGCTCTAACCCGTTGGCCCGCGCGGTCTCCTGCGCCCTCGCGAGCTGGTACGCCCACATGGAGGAGGCGCCCAGGTGGCGCACGTCGCCGCGACGGACGGCGTCATCGAGCGTCCGGAGCGTCTCCTCGATAGGGGTGTCCTCGTCCCAGCGGTGGATCTGGAGGAGATCGACGGTGTCCATCCCGAGCCGGTCCAGCGAGTCGGCGAGCTCCTGTTCTATCGCCTTCCGCGAGAGCCCGCTCCGGTTCGGTCCCTCCTCGACTGGAAAGAACACCTTCGTGGCGACGACCTGTTCCGCCCGGTCGCGCTCGTCGAGCGCCCGACCGAGGATCTCCTCGCTCTCGCCCGCAGAGTAGGCGTTCGCCGTGTCGAAGAAGTTGATCCCCAGCTCGACGGCCCGGTCGATGATCTCTCTGGACTCCGCCTCGTCGAGCATCCACGGCTCCTCGCTGCCGAAGCTCATACAGCCCAGTCCGATACGACTCACTTCCGTTCCGGTCGCTCCGAGCGTCGTGTACTCCATATCGCGCGGTCTCGTCGCCGTCGGCAAAAAACTGCTGACTGGGCGCTCAGGGCGCGTCGAAGTCGGGGCCCGGCACGGCCGACTCGGTGCGCCAGCTGTGGCTCGGCGTCCAGTCGAGCCGCTCCGCCGACTTCGCCGTCGAGAACGCCGACGCGTCGCCCGAGAGCGCACACGGCTCGGGGCACTCGCCCAGCAGGGCCGCGAACAGCTCGGTCGTCTCCTCCCCGAGGTAGTTCTCCGTCGCGTGGCAGTGGAAGGCCTCGTGCCCGTCGAGGGGCACCTCCAGGGTCCGCGCGATCTGGTCGGCGAGGTCGCGGACGTCGACGTACGACCAGTAGTTCCCGGGGCCGCCGCCGACCGCCGCCGACGGGTTCGCCGTCAGGGCGTCGAGGTCGAACGACTCGCGGATGTCGGTGACGAAGTACTCGCCGGGGTACTGGACCCACGAGGGGCGGATCGAGGCGACGGAGATGCCGTCCCGTCGAACGACCGCCTTCGCGGTCTCCTCGCCGCTGACCTTCGAGAGCCCGTACGGGTCCGCGGGGCGGAGCGGATGCGTCTCCTCGATCGGCAGGGCGTCCGGGGCCCGCGCCGACTCGGCGAAGGGGAACCCGTACGCCGACTCGCTGGAGGTCCACGTCACGTCCGCGCCGATCCGACCGGCGGCGTTCAACACGTTGTACGTGCTCAACACGTTGTTACGGTAGACGCGCTCGCCGGCGTGGTTCAGCGGGTCGGGGATCGCCGCGAGGTGGACGACCGCGTCGGGGTCGACCTCCGCGATGAGGTCCATCGTCTCCCCCGCGTCGACGAGGTCGACCGCGCGGAAGTCCACCTCCTCCGGTGGCGTCCCCACCGGGAGCTCGCGGTCGACAGCGACGATGTCGTACGATTCCTCCGTGAGTCGGTCGACCACCCAGCGCCCGGCGCCGCCGAGCGCGCCGGTCACGACGAGCGTCTGTGGCTTCGCGTCCATACAAGTCCTCTCGCTGACGCGGAAAAAAAGGTACCGCTGCGGGCGACTCAGTCTTCGACGGGCTGGCTGTCCCAGTACTTGTGGTCCGGCTCGTTGCGGAAGCAGGCGCTCTGGTGTCCGCCCGGCTCGCCGCGAAGCTCCGGGGTCTCCTCGCGGCAGACGTCCCGTGCCTCCGGACAGCGCGTGTGGAAGCGACACCCGCTCGGCGGATTGACCGGGTCGGGAACGTCAATCTTCCGCACCGGCGGCTCGCCGGCCCCTGCGGCGTCGAGCGCCAGGTTCGGCGTCGCCCACCGGAGGACGTTCGTGTACGGATGGCCCGGGTCCTCGATGAGCTCCTCCGCCGGGCCGACCTCGACGATCTCCCCGAGATACATCACGCCGACGCGGCCGTCGCCGTGCTCGGCGAAGTACCGCGCGTTCGACAGGTCGTGCGAGATGAACACGAACGAGGTGTCGAAGTCGTCTTGCAGGTCCAACATGAGGTCCATCATCTCGACGCGCAGGGAGACGTCTAAGGCGCTTATCGCCTCGTCCGCGAGGATGAGATCCGGATTCATCAACAGCGCGCGTGACAGCGCGACGCGTTGTTTCTCCCCGCCGCTGAGCTGGTGCGGGTACCGATCTGCGAAGTCCGCGGCCGGGTTCATCCCGACGCGTTCGAGCAGCGAGTAGATGCGCTCGCGGCGCTCGTTGAGCCCGACGTTCGGGTGCGTCAACTTGATCGGCTGCGAGAGGATCTCGACTATCTTCTGGTTCGGATTCAGCGAACTGCCCGGGTCTTGGTGGATGATCTGTAGGGACGAGCGGATCTCGTCGAACGGGATCTCCACGTCGCCGACGCCGTCTTTGGCCGCCCAGATGTCCTGCCCGCGGTAGCGGACGCTCCCGCCCGTGGGGCGCTGGAGGCCGATCGTCGTCTTCCCGAGCGTCGACTTGCCGCATCCGCTCTCGCCCACCAGCGCGAGCACGTCGTTCTCCTCGATGTCCAGCGAGATGCCATCGACGGCCCTGACGGTGTCCGGCTCCTCGAAGAACTCGAAGAGGCCTTGCTCCTTCTCGAAGTGGACCTCCACGCCGTCGAGCGACACGAGCGGTTCGTCGTCCCGGCCGCTGGGGGCGGCCGAGCCGAACGCGTCCGGCCGGCTCATGATCCCCCCTCCGAGCCGCCGCTCCCGGCACCGTCCCCGGCGGTCTCGAAGTTCAGCGTGATTCGCTCTCGGGCTTCCTCCCAGCGGTGACAGGCGGTTCGGTGGCCGTCGCCGGTCTTGTAGAAGTCGGGGTCGACCTCGCGGCACTCGTCCGTGGCGAGCGGACAGCGCGGCGCGTACGAGCAGCCGGCCGGGACGTTGACCGGCGCCGGGCTCTGTCCCTCGATGGGTCGCATCTCCGATAACGGCGCGTCGAGGTTCGGCGTCGAGTTGAGCAGCGCGCGCGTGTACGGGTGTCCCGAGTTCCCGATGAGCTGGTCGCGCGGCGCCACCTCGATAAGGTCGAACGCGTACATCACGGCCATCCGGTCGGCCAGCGCAGCCACCAGCGGCAGGTCGTGCGTGATGAACACCATCGTCAGGTCGTACTTCTGCTGGAGCTCCTCTAAGAGCGTGAGGATCGACCGCTGCATCAGCAGGTCGAGCGCGGCCGTCGGCTCGTCCATCACGAGCACGTCGGGTTCGAGCACGAGCGAGAGCGCGATCAGCGCTCGCTGTGTCATCCCGCCCGACAGCTCGTGCGGGTACGAGTCGAGTATGCGCTCGGGATCGAGATACAGGTCGGACAACAGCTCTCGGGCGAACTCCATCCCCTCTGGCACGCGCGCGTCATGGGCTTTCAGCGTCTCCTCGAAGTGCCCGCCGATCTTCATCGTGGGGTTGAACGAACTCATCGCGCCCTGGAACACCATCGCGACCTCCTCCCAGCGGAACTGGCGCAGCTCCTCGTCGCTGAGTTCGAGCACGTCGACGGTCGTCCCGTCGGGGCGGTGGTAGAGCACCTCGCCGGACAGCTGGCCAGGGTCGGGGATCGCATCGAGCATCGCCGAGGCGAGCATCGACTTCCCGCTGCCGCTCTCCCCGACCACCCCGACGACCTCGTTGCGCTCGACGGACAGGCTGACGTCGTCTAAGACGAACGTCTCGCCGCCGTCGTAGGTGACCTTGGCGTTGTTCATCTCGATTATCGGGCCGCTTTCGCCCGTCGGGTCGTCGTACCGTCCGTCGGCCGTCGTGTGTGATGCCATTCAGAATACCTCCGTCACGGTGTCGTCGTCGTCGTCGGCGACTGTCGATTTCGACTCGCCGGCCATCCGCGTCCGGACGCGGGGGTTGAACACGCGGTCCAGCCCTTGGCCGAGCAGGATGAGCCCGAGCGAGAGCCCCATGATCGCGATCATCGGGGCCAACAGCCAGTGGGCCGCCTGCCACGAGAAGAGCGCCCCGTTGCTGTACGCGAAGTTGAGCGTCACGCCCCAGTTCTGCGTCGAGTAGGGCAACACGCCGAGGAAGTAGAGCCCGACCGACGCGAACATGACGTAGCGCGCGGCGAACACGAAGTTGACCGTGATGTACGGCATCAGGTTCGGGATGATGTCCTTGAGGATGATACGCGGCGTGCTGATCCCCATCGTCCGCGACGCCTCGACGTAGTTGTTCTCTCGGATGGTGAGCACCTGCGACCTGAGCGACCGTCCGAGTCCGGCCCAGTAGCTGATGTTGATGATGACGCCGAGGACGACCGGGTTCTCCGGGTTCAGCGTCACCGCCAGGATGATGACGAGCGGCAGCCCCGGAATCGCCATCACCAGGTCGGAAAACGACATCAGTCCGCGGTCCACGCTGCCGCCCTTATAGCCGGCGACCGTGCCGATGATGACGGCGATCAGGGTCGCCCACACCGCGCCGGCGGTGATCAGGATGAGGATGGTCGGCGTCGAGTGGATGACGAGCGCCATGAGGTCGACCCCCGACTGGGTCGTTCCCAGCGGGTAACTCATGTCGGTGAACGGCCCGAGGAGCCGCGGCGCCTGACTCGTCGACGGCTCCCGCCAGAGGCCGAGCACCGCGACGAGCGCCATGAGGACGTAGCCACCGATGATCAACAGGCCGAACCGGGTCCGCCAGTCGGCCCACGCGACGAGCGCCGGCGTCCGCACCCGCGCCTCGTACGTCTCCTTGAGTCGTTCCCGCCTCGTCACGTCGGGCGACGAGGCGCTGTCCCCGCGCCAGTCGACGGCCGTGCTATCGGTCTCAGTAGGCTTCATCTGACTCACCTGCGCTGATCCGCGGGTCGATACGGCTGTACGTCAGGTCGGCGACGTACACGCCGATCACGAGCGCCACGGTGATCACGAGGAACGTCCCCATCATCAGCGGGTAGTCGTTCGCGTTCAGCGCCGTGATCATGTAGTAGCCCAGCCCGGTGTACGAGAAGATCTGCTCTAAGATGACGGTCCCGCCGAGGCGGAAGCCGAGCAGCAGCAGGAATCCCGTGTACAGCGGAAGGATGGCGTTCCGCGCGACGTAGCGGGTCGCGATGCGCCCGTCGGAGAGGCCGCGCAGCCGCGCCACCTGGACGTAGTCGTTGCCGAGTACCTGGATGCTGTTGCCCCGCATCGCGAGCGCCTGCCCGCCGGCGGCCCCGAGCGTGTACGAGACTATCGGCAGGATGCTGTGTTTCAGCGCGCTGACGACGAACGGGACGCTAAGGCTCCGGTCGACGCTGTTGCTGATCGTCCCCGCGGTCGGCAGCCAGCCGAACTGGTAGGCGAACACGTACAACAGGAGGACGGCCACCACGTAGAACGGCAGCGACATCATCGAGATGGAGACGCCGGTGACCAGCTGGTCGAACCGGCCGCCCTCCCAGTACGCCTGTAACGAGCCGAGGAAGATGCCCACGACGAACACGAGGATCGTCGAGACGAGGACGACGAACACCGTCCACGGCGCCGCCCTCGCCAGCACCGACACCACCGGCTCGCCGAGCGAGATCGACTCGCCTAGGTTGCCCTGTACCAGCGCAGTCATGTAATCGATGTACTGCATCCACAGGGGTTCGTCCGGGCGGATGTTCTGGAGGTTCGCGATCCGGGCGTCGACCTCGTCGGCCGGGACTCCCTGCCGAAGCAGCTGTGCCCGCAACAGCGTGAACGGACCGCCGGGGAGGAGCCGGACCAGACCGAACGTCAGCGACGCTACGAGGAAGATCGTGACGAACACCCTGGCGGTCCGCCGCACGTAATAGTTGACCATTGCGTACTAGATGCCGCCGGATTACTCCGTCGCGCTCAGCTTCCCCTGCTTCGGGAGCCAGTGCGACGGCCACTTGACGCCGCGGGCCGGGTCGTCCGGGCCGACGACGTCCCAGTTGGCGTCGGTGAGCCACGACTGGTCGACCTTCCCGACCAGGCTCAACACCGGAATGTTCTGGTTGTGATGCCACGCGACACGCTGGATCGTCTCCCGCGCCGCCGCCTCGTCTTGGGTCGTGGCGACGGTCTTGATCTCTTCGAGGGGGTCGATCGTCATCTCGCCGGAGCCGTCCATCGCGGGCACCGTCTTCTCGCCCTCGGTGAACCCGTGACCGCCGTCGATGTCCGGGATCTTCATCTGCCAGCGCAGCGGGAAGTACGGGAACGACGACCGCGCGCCGCCGGGCAGCCAGTAGAGCGCGCCCATCGTGAAGTTCGACTCGATGTACCTGCCGAAGAAGTCGCCGATCGGGAGCGAGTTGATCTCGAAGTCGAAGCCGAAGGAGTTGAGCTGGTCGACGACGCTGTTCGTCGCCGTCGTCCAGTCGGTCCAGCCGGCCGGGGTGAGGTACTCGCCGCCGAGCGCGTTGCCGTCGCCGTCGCGCCACGTGCCGTCGGACTTCGAGTAGCCGGCCTCGCGGAGCAGCGAGGCGGCCTCCTCGGTCTGGGAGGCGTCCATGCCGTAGCTCTCGAAGCTGTCGAAGGTGTCGCCCAGCCGCATCTCCTGGTCGGCCGGCGCGATGCCGGTGACCTTCGGCGCCGGGTCCTTCGTCCGCGGACCGGCGTTTTCGGCGACCTGCTGGCGGTTGATCACGTGCGCGACCGCCTGCCGCACCTCTCGTTTTCCGAAGTGCTCATCGTTGTGGTTGAACAGGGCGCCGTATCCCCACTTCGCCGGCAGCTGGACCTCCTCGACGCGGTCCGGGAAGTTCGCGACGGTCGTCGGGGGCGTGAACAGGCTCGTGACGACGTCGAGCTCGCCGCCCAAGAGCCCCTGCTGGAGCGCGGTGTTGTCGGTCCGGGTGAGCAGCTCGTACGTGGTGAAGTTCACGTTGTCTGCGGAGTGGAAGTTCTCGTTGCGCGTGAGCGTCCACCCCTGATCGCGCTTCTCATCGAAGTTGAACGGACCGTTGCCGTGGATGTCCTCCTCCCACTTGAACTCCTGAACGGCCGAGGCGTCCTCGTCGACGAACTCCTCGTACACCGGCCCGTACGCGTGGATCCGGAGGTCGCCGTTCGCCAGGGTGTGCTTGATTATCTCCGGGTTCGTCGGCTCGGAGAGGTTCAGGACGACCGTCTTGTCGTCGTCGCCCTGTTCGACGCTCTCGACGTAGTCCCAGAGCGTGGCGCCGGTCTTCTCCATCAGGCGGAACTGCCGAATGACGTCGGCCGCCGTCACGTCGTCGCCCGTGTCCCACGCGAGGTCGTCGCGCAGGGTGAGCGTGACGGTCGTCTCCTCGAACGACCACTCGTCGAGCCCCGCGAGCTCGAACTCGTTCGTGGAGAAGTTGTACGCGGCGAAGCGCTCGAAGATGTGGTTGCCGGCGATCCAGTCGTAGTTCTGGGTCGCCATCGGGTTCACGTGGAGGTTCGACGGGACGCCGTTGTTCGTGGCGCCGACGAGCGCGGTGTCGATAACGCCCGAACTGCCGCCGTCGCCTCCGTCACCGCCGTCGCTCCCGTCGCCTCCGTCACCGCCGTCGCTCCCGTCATCACCACCCGTACAACCCGCGAGCGCTGCCGCCCCCGAAGCGCCCGCTGTGGCGACGAACTGTCGCCGACTGACAATATCGCTATAGCCGTCGTTGGAATCTGCCATGGAACGGTTATCACGTTCTGTCATCTGTTATTAAATGTTATGGTAAATGGTCTATAATGGATATTTTCGACCGAGTGCGGGGGCGCGCTCCAGTCGCTCAGAACAGAAATCCCTCGGTAGGGCGCCCGAGCCTGACCGCGACAAAAGAATTAACCCGAGACACTCGTTACCACAGATAATGCCTTCAGACGAGCGGCAAGACATTCCGCGTCGTGAGTTCGTCCGTTCCGCGGTGGCGATCGGCGGCACCAGCGCGCTCTCCGCGTGCCTCGAGACGGAGCGCGGCCGGTTCGGGGAGGCGTCGGCCTCGACCGACGGAGCCGCGGTCGACGCCGAACCGACGTTCCCGCGTGGGGATCCGAGCGCGGTTCCGGACGGCCAGCACCGCTGGGGCGAGTTCCTCGTCCGGGACGCCCACGGCAACACGGTCCCCCCGCAACAGCTCGTCGGGATCGGCATGCGCTACGAGGGGTCCACGCCGCCGGCGGACGCCGAGCGGGAGGCGGTCGAGGCGGCGCTCCGAACGCTGGAGCGAGCGTTCCAGTGGGGAACCGGTGGCGACGCGGGCGCGCCGTTCCACCGCGGACTGCTCTTCATGATCGGATACGCCCCGGCCTACTTCGACGCGGTCGGCGACGTCCCCGCGGGGCTCTCGACGCCGGAGTCCGTCCTCGAAGCCGTCGGCGAGGACCCCGCCCACGCGGACGAGTACGACGCGATGCTGATACTGACGAGCGATGTCGGCTCGATCCTTCTCGCCGCGGAGGAGGCGCTGTTCGGCGAGCTCGACGAGCTCAACGGCCTCCCCGTGGAGTCGACGTTCGAAGGGATCTTCTCGAAGGCCGGCCGCCACGTCGGCTACGTCGGCAAGGGGCTGCCGGCCGACAAGCTCGACCATGAGGGCGTCCCCGAGGACGCCCCGCTGTCGATGGGGTACAAGTCCGGTTTCCGCGACAACCTCCCGAGCGAGGACCGCGTCACCATCGACGAGGGGCCGATGGCCGGCGGGACGACGATCGCCTCCTCGACGCTCCGGATCGACCTCGACCGGTGGTACGAACAGGGCCAAGAGGAACGGACTGCCGAAATGTTCTGTCCGGCGCATGATCCAGACGATATCGGCGCCACCGGCGACAAACTCGGCGGCGACAGCGGCGTCACCGAATCGGACGTCGAGAACATCGACGCCCACGCCGGGGAGTACGACCGCGTCGGCCACACCCAGAAGGTGGCCCGGGCCCGTGACGACGACTTCGAACCGCGCATCCTCCGGCGGACCGAGGGCGTCGCCGACACGGTCCGCGACGGCGCGGGGTTCCAGTTCAACGCGATCCAGGAGGCGATGACCGATTTCATTGAGACGCGAAAGACGATGAACGTCGACGAGTACGACCACGACGTGCCCGCGGAGGACCACGGAATCACCGATTACTTAGAGACGCTCCGCCGGGGGAGCTACCTCGCGCCGCCCCGGGAGAAGCGCGCGCTGCCGGTGATCTGAGATGCGACGAGGCCTGCGCGTCGGCACCGCCTGTCTGCTCGTCCTCCTCGCCGGGTGCGCCGGCGCCGGCGTGTTCGCGACGGGAGGGGAGGACCCGGCGACGGAGCCGCCGCGGATCCAGTTTGCGGACGTCACGGCGGAGTCGGGACTGACGTACGAGGCGAGCGGCGGCGGCGTCGGCAACGGGAACTCCGGCGTCTACGTCGCCGACGTCGACCGCGACTCGTGGCCGGACGTCCTCGCCGTCGGCGGGGCCGAGCCGGCGCTGTTCGTAAATCGGAACGGGACGTTCTCGCGGCGTGACTCGTTCCCCTCAGTCGACGGCGCAGTGAAGAGCGCCTCGTTCGTCGATGTCGAGGGGGACGGCTGGCCGGACCTCCTCCTCTTCGGCCGCGACGGGACGGTACACGCCTTCGACAACGACCGCGGCACGTTCGAGCCGACCGAGTACGGGCTCGGTACCCTCACGTACCCGCTCGGCGCGGCGGCCGCCGACTACGACGGCGACGGCGACACCGACCTCTTCGTCTACCAGTCGGGGTCGTGGCGCGAGCAGAAGCCCGCGGGCTACTTCAGCCCGAACGCCAGCATCGACGTCGACAACGGGAACCCGAACTACCTCTACGAGAACGTCGGCGGCGCCTACGAACGCGTCCGGACCGACGATATTGAGGGGGCGCGCTGGAGCTTGGCGGCGAGTTTCGCCGACCTGACCGGGGACGGCCGTCCCGACATCCACGTCGCCAACGACTACAACAACGACACAATCTACGTGAATCGGGGTGGCGGGGAGTTCGAGCAGCGATCGCTCGGCGGCTCGACGGCCCGCAACGGGATGGCGTCAGAGGTCGCCGACGTGACCGGCGACGGCCGGCCGGACGTGTTCGTCTCGAACATTTGGTTCCCCGATCTCGAAGCGAACATGGAGCCTGAGCGGTACGAGCGACTGAAACGCCTGCTCGATTACGTCATTCACTCGAGCCGGACGAAAGGGAACACCCTCCTCGTCAACCGGGGCGGCGGGGAGTTCACCGACCGCGCCGACGGACTCGGCGTGCGGCGCGGCGGCTGGGGGTGGGCCGCGAGCATGACCGACTTCGACAACGACGGCGACCGCGACCTCGTCCACACGACCCAGCGCGTCATCAGGATCGACCGGGAGGACCCGGTGTATACGCACCCGATGGTGTTCCAATCGAACCGGAGCGTGGCCGGCGACGACGGCGCGTACGAGCGCGTGCGAAAGGAGACGAACGGGATGCGCGAGACGGACGGCCGGGGGCTGGCTACGCTCGACTACGACCGCGACGGCGCGCAGGAGCTCGTCGTCGCGACGTACGACGCCCCGTTCGTCGTCTACGACAACGCCGCCGCCGGCGACCGCCACGGCCTCCAGTTCCGCGTCGTCGACGAGGACGGCGCAACGGCGCTGGGCGCCGAGGTCACCGTAACGGCCGACGGAGCGCAGACGGTCCGTCACACCTCGAACACCGACTTCCTCTCGCAGGACAGTCGGGTCGAACACGTCGGACTCGGCGCCAGCGAGACGGCGTCGCTCCGGGTCGTCTGGCCGGACGGGACCGAGCGGCGCTTCGAGGACGTTAGCGCCGACCAGCGGCTGCGGATCACGAGGTCGGGGATCGTCGTCGTTTCGGGCGATTCGACCGCCTGATGGCGTTTTCCCGCCATCAAAAATTATAAACCAACTTGGTTACCCTCTATGGGTATGCAGTCAAGCAGCGAGCAACCCCTTTACAGAGACGAGACTGCCACTCTCTCGAACCGAGTCGAGGACCTCCTCGACCGGATGACACTCGAGGAGAAGGCGGGCCAGCTCGTCGGCACGTGGGCCGGCCAACTCAGCGAGTTCAAAACGGTCGACGACGCCGCCGACGAGATCCGCGACCACCACGTCGGTGCGGTCGCGTCGTTCGGCTGGGGCGGCGCGGCGGACATGCGCTTGGACGACATCGTCGAGAACGTCAACCGGCTCCAGGAGGTCGCTCTCTCGGAGACGCGTCTCGGCATTCCACTGCTGTTCAACGTCGACGCCGTCCACGGCCACGCGTACGTCGCCGAGGGGACGGCGTTTCCGAACGGTCTCGGCGTCGGGGCGACCTGGGACACCGAGGCGGCGGAGCGGGCCGCCGACGTCACGGCGACGGAGGTGCGGCGGTCCGGCGCGCACCAGAACTACTCCCCGACGTGTGACGTCGCCCGCGAACCGCGCTGGGGTCGCGCCTTCGAGACGTTCGGCGAGAGCCCGTACCTCTGCGGGAAACTGGCGGCCGCGAAGGTACGCGGCTATCAGGGCGAGGGGATCGAAGACCCCTCGTCCGTCATCGCGACGGCCAAGCACTTCCCGGCGTACAGCGAACCGGCTCGCGGCGAGGACGCCGCGCCGGTTGAGGTGTCCGAGTACGTGCTGCGGAACGTCTTCCTCCCCTCCTTCCTCGACGCGCTCGACGAGGGGGTCGAGTCGGTGATGCCCTGCTACAACGCCATCGACGGCGAGCCGGCACACGGGTCGCGGCGGTATCTCACCGACCTGCTCCGCGGCACGCTCGGCTTCGACGGGACCGTCGTCTCGGACTGGAACGGCGTCCGGATGCTCCACGACGATCACAAGATCACGGCCGACCACCGCGGCTCCGTCCGGCAGACGCGCGAGGCCGGCCTCGACATCGCCTCGGTCGACGCCGTCGACCACGCCGAACACCTCGTCGCGCTGGTCGAGGAGGGCGAACTGGCCGAGTCGACCCTCGACGAGAGCCTCGAGCGCGTCCTCGAACAGAAGTTCCGGCTCGGACTCTTCGAGGACGCCTTCGTCGACCCGGCCGAGGCGCGCGACGTGGTCGGCGCGGCGCCCCACCGGGAGGCCTCTCTCGAGGCGGCACGGGAGTCGATGACGCTGTTGAAAAACGACGACCTGCTGCCGCTCGACGACGACGCCGACGTCTTGGTCGCCGGACCGAACGCGGACACCCCCATCCACCAGCTCGGCGGCTGGAGCGTCCCCGACCCCGAGGGGACGGACATCGTTACCGTTCGCGACGGCGTCGAGGCGGCCACGGACGGCGACGTCGCCTACGAACAGGGCGCGACGATGAACGACGAACTCGACGTCGACGCCGCCGCCGACGCGGCCGCGGACGCCGACGTGGCGGTCGTCGCCGTGGGCGAGCCGTGGTACCTCCACGAGTTCGGGCCGACGGCCGACTCCGGCACCGAACCGGACGAGTTCCCCAACCGGCACTCGCTCAGCCTCCCCGACGCGCAGCGCGACCTCGTCGAGGCGATCCACGAGACGGGGACCCCCGTCGTCGGCGTTCTGATCACCGGCCGGCCGCTTGTCGTCGACTGGATGGCCGACAACGTCCCGGCGCTCCTCATGGCGTACTACCCCGGGACGATGGGCGGCCGGGCCGTCGCCGAGACGCTGTTCGGCGAGAACGACCCCGGCGGGCGGCTCCCGATCACGATCCCGAAGTCCGAGGGACACCTCCCGGCGCGCTTCAACCACTTCCCGCATCCGACGCCGATCGGACAGGACGAACACCCCTCGTCGTACGACCCGCTGTTCGAGTTCGGTCACGGGCTCAGTTACGCCGAATTCGAGTACGGGCAGGTCGCGCTGGCGGACTCGACCGTCGGGCCGCACGAGACGACGACCGTAGAGGTCCCTGTCGAAAACGTGAGCGACCGAGCCGGCACGGACGTCGTCCAGGTGTACGTTACCGACCACGCCAGCCCCACGGTGACGCCGGTCCGCGAGCTCCGCGGCTTCGAGCGCGTCTCGCTCGAGGCCGGGGAGCGCGACACGGTGACCGTCGAACTCGACGCGGCGTCGCTCGGCCGGGTCGACGCCGAGGGCGTGCGACAGACCGCCGCCGGCGACTACTCGGTCCGCGTCGGTGACCAGACGGTCGGACTGCGCGTCGAGACGACCTACAACTGATCGACGCGGTCGAAGGAGATCGCTTCGAGCGTTATTTTCTGCGCTTCGATGTCCTCGAAGACGGCCCCCCAGCCGCCGACGGAGAACTCCTCCTCTCCCGTATCGAGCCAGACGACGGAGTACGTCGAGAGTCGCTCCAGCGACGGGCTGTGGTTGACGAACATGTCCGGGTAGTAGATGTTCGCGACCGTTCCGGTGACGGTCCGGAACTCCCGCGTCTCGACGTCGAGGCCGTCGATGGTCACCGCCACCGTCGCGCCGCCGTGATACACGTCGCTGATGTCGCGGATGAACTCCTTGAGGCTGATGTACGTCTTCGGGAGCCGCTGGTTCGACGACAGCGGCTCCCACGAGTACCAGAGGCAGGTCTGGAAGTACCAGTGGTTGATAAAAGAGAGGATGTTGTCGTTGATCAAGATCCCGTAGCTCTCCCCGGCACGCGAGTTCGGGGCGAAGTACGTCCGACTTCGGTCGAGGACGGCGAGAAACGGCCCCGGGATCTTGACGACGCGCATCTCCAAGTTCGGCGCCGAGAGGTCCCACTCCTCGCTCCGCGCGGCTAGGTCCGGCTCGTAGTACACCGCGACGTGAATGATCACGTCCCGGTCGGCGGCGGCCTTCAGCTCCGTCCGCAGCGACTCGAACTGCGCTGCGGTCAACGCGACCTCGACGGCGATCTCGGCCTCCCGGATCTGCGTCCGGACGTGTTCGAGCACCGTCTCGGTGTGTTTGACGACGCCGACGCGGTGTTCGTTGAGGTCCGGCTGCTCCCAGCGGTCCTCGAGCTCCTCGGCGGCGTCGGTGAAGAGCTCCCCGCGCTCGCGCAGGTGCGTCAGGAGGTTGACAGGGTCTGACGGCTCCGCGTGGAGCCGGTCCTGATCGATGGTCTCGACGAACCCCTTCCCCTCCAGCGACCGAAGGGTTTCGTACACCTGCGAGGTCGGCACGCTGGACTTTTTCGCGACGTCGACCGCGGGGAGTCGTCCGTGGTCGACGAGCGTCAGATACGCCTCGGCCTCGTACCCCGTGAGATCGGCGTTCTCCAGCGCTCGCTTGAGCGTGTCCCGGTCCATGACTCACCCCTCGCGCCCCCGGTATGAATTTCTATCGCACGACCCGCCAGACGTGTTCGAATTCGCATACGATTCGAGGTGCTGTGTACCCGAGTACTAGTACAAAATTTGACTACTACTTATAAATAGTATTTACGGACTCACACGCTTCAGAAGCAATTTAAACAACTTTTAGATTCTATCTCAGACCTAAATATACGTACTTTGAGTATTACCGGATCAGTATGTAGCGGCCGAACAAATATCTCTCACGGCAAGTCTCTTCGACTCGGTCGGTCGCAGCCGCGGACGCGCTGGTGCCCGGCCGGCGTCCGGTGATCGCGCGCCGATCGACGCCGTCCCATAACAACCGTAACGTTGTTATTTTAAGCCATGCCCGAGGAGTCTCGAGCCGATTCGCCCATCGAGCCCGGCTCTCGGGCCAAGCGCGCCGCCAGCCGCGCTCACGGGACTCGCTTCGCACCGGCCGGGAGAAATCCTATCAAATTACACTGATACTCAGATTTTCTATCTGTCTCGATCCGCACGGACGGACCGCCCGATCGTCGAGCGAACGGCCGCGTCAGAAATACGAACTCTAAACACTAGTTAGAGCCGCTAAGGCCTCTTGAAATTGGTTTAAATATCTTAGCTTCGCTCCGTGCGTCCCCAGTTATCGCCGATCCGGATCGGACTCGCCTCCGCCTAGACCAGAATCGGCGATTCGCGCCAGATAGGCCATATAAACACCTTCTGTAGCGAATTGAGAGAACGAAACCCGCGTTTCGTCACTATCGTCTTCAGGATCTCCCCTGAGCGAAAATATTATCAAATTCCCGCCAGTACACAGTTATAATCAGGTTCCAGTAATTTTTCGCGTGGGCTCCGTCCCTTCGATCGCCGTTGAGCGACTGTCGGGCGGGCCGGTTCACCGCGATTCGCCTCACGAGATTCGGCGCTGTACACAGCGGCGACACCTTCGAATTCATTTGGAATCGCGGGTCGAGTACCGAACTGAGCGCGGAACCCAGCCGCCCGACCCGTCTCGTGTTCTTCCTCTGCCGGCTCATCGGCCGGGATGCCTCGTCTTGGGAGGGGCTCCCGAGTCGCTCACCGGACCCCAACCGACTTGGACGGGGGGTGCGTCGCCCCGCGTATGCCCACTTCAGAGCGCGGCTCGACGAGCCTCGAATTCGGCGTCCTCGGCACCGCGGGGATCGCCCGTAAAGCGGTGATACCGGCGATCGCCGCCAGCGATCACACCGTCGGCGCGGTGGCGTCCCGCGACGCCGACCGCGCGGAGCGGTTCGCGGCCGAGAACGCGATTCCCCGCAGCTACGGCTCCTACGAGGCCCTCCTCGACGACGACGCGCTCGACGCGGTGTACGTCCCGCTCCCGAACGGGCGCCACGCCGAGTGGACGAAACGCGCCGCGGACGCCGGCCTGGACGTCCTCTGCGAGAAGCCGCTGGCCGCCGACGCCGACGAGGCGCGGGCGGCCGTCGATCACTGCGACGAGCGGGGCGTCACCCTGATGGAGGCGTTCATGTACCGGTACCACCCGCGCACCGAGCGCGCCGTCGCGCTCGCGGCGAGCGAACTCGACGACGTCCGGTCGGTGACGGCCACCTTCCGCTTCCCGCTGTACGACCGCCCGAACGACGTGCGACTCGACCCCGACCTCGCGGGCGGGTCGCTGATGGACGTCGGCTGCTACCCCGTCTCGCTCGCCCGGACGGTGCTCGGGGAGCCCGACCGCGCCTACGCCCACGCCGGTGACACCCGAGAGGCCGGGGTCGACACGGAGCTCGCCGGCGTGTTAGCGTACGACGACGGCCGCTCGGCGCGGGTCGCGTGCGGATTCGACACCCAGCTGGTCCAGCGCTACCGCGTCGACGCGACGAACGGCTGGATCGAAGTCGAGCGCGCGTTCGACGCCCCGACCGACGACCCCGTCGAGCTGGCGTACGAGATCGACGGCCGGCACGGCGTCGAGACGTTCCCCGCGGTCGACCAGTACCGGCTCCAGGTCGAGCACTTCGCCGAGCGCGTCGCCGACGGGACCGCGCCCCTGACCGACGGGGAGGAGGCGATCGCGAACATGGAGGTCATCGACGCACTCGCCGAGAGCGCCGCCGCCGGCGCCCCCGTCGACCTCTGAACGGGGAGGAACGCGGCCGGTGGATCGCAGTTTTCAGACTCCAGTCAGTACGTTCCGAGCGCGGTCGCGCTGCTTACCGGTCGATCCCGCCCTCGCCCTCGATGACGTCGCGGACCTCCGCCGGGGTCGTCACCGCGAGGTCGCCGTCGGTGGTGCGTTTCAGCGCCGCGGTCGCCGAGCCCCACCGGAGCGCCGCGGGGAGGTCCCCGCCGCGCAGCCGCTCCGCGACGAAGCCGGCGACGAACGCGTCGCCGGTGCCGATCGCGTCGAACGTCTCCGCCTCGTACACGTCCTGCTCGTACACCGAGCCGTCGTGGAGCGCGACCGCCCCCTCCAGCCCGCGGGTGACGACCACCGTGTCGAAGCCGAACTCCGTGGCGAGGCCGTGCGCGATCTCGACGGCGCTGCCCTCGCGGTCGAGCACCTCGCGCGCGTCCCGCCGCGGGACGAACAGGGTGTCGACGTGCTCGAACAGGTCCTCGTAGGCCGCCCGCGCCGTCTCCGGGTCCCAGAGCTTCGCCCGGTAGTTCAGGTCGAACGAACGCGTGGTCCCGGCCTCGCCGGCGGTCCGCAACAGCGCTGTCGTCGTCTCCGCCGTGGTCTCCGAGAGGGCGGGCGTGATCCCCGTCGTGTGGAACCACTCCGCCTCCGCGACCGCGTCCGTCGGGAGCTCGTCGGGCTCGACGGTCGTGATCGCCGCGTCGGCGCGGTCGTAGATCACGTTCGTCCCCCGCGGCTCGCCGCCGTGTTCGAGGTAGTAGGTCCCCACGCGGCTCTCGTCCGCGTCCGCCCACGCGACGCCGGGGCGGACGCCGTGGCTTCGCAGTTCGGTCACGATCCGCCGGCCGAGCGGCGAGTCGGGGAGCTTCGAGAGCCAGCGGGCGTCGGCGCCGAGCCGCGCGGCCCCGACCGCGACGTTGCTCTCCGCGCCGCCGGCCTGGACGGTGAGGTCGCGGGTCGTCTCCAGCCGCTCGCCGCGCGGCGGCGACAGCCGGAGCATCGTCTCGCCGAACGTGACGAGGTCGGTCATCGGCGCCACCCCGCGCCGCAGGTCTCGAACGGGTCCATACCCGGTGCTACGCTCGGCCGATTATAAGAAGGGGTGATCGCCGTCGACAGTCGAGCGCGAGGCCGGCGCGGTGGCGCTCGCCGTTCCCGGCTACTCCCCGTCCTCTCGCGCCCGGTAGTTCGGGAGCGTGTCGTCTTGCATCACCGCACCGCGGCCGCCGTCGACGAGCAGCGCGGCCCCGGTGACGAACGCGGCGTCCTGGCTCGCGAGGAAGGAGACGGCGCCAGCGACGTCGGCCGGCGTGCCGATCCGCCCTGCCGGGTGGATCGACTCGACCTCCTCGAACCGCCCGTCGGGGAGTTCCTCGCGGGTGCGCTCGATCTCCACCCAGCCGGGGACGACCGTGTTCACCCGGACGCGGGGGCCGAAATCGACGGCGAGCGACCGCGTCATGCCGTTGATCCCCGCCTTCACGGCATTGTACGGGAAGTGCGCGGGCATCGTCGCGTACGCGTGGTTCGACGAGACGTTCACGATCGCCCCGCGGTCCATGTGTTCGAGGGCTGCCCGCGCGGCGAGCCAGTACGCCCGGAAGTCGGTCTCGACGACGAACGCCCAGTCGTCGAGCGTCGCCTCGTCCGCGGCCGTCTCCGTCTGGACGCCGGCGTTGTTCACGAGCACGTCGACCGAGCCGTAGCGCTCGGCCGCCGCCTCCGCCAGCGCGGCCACGTCGTCCGGGTCGCGCATGTCCGCGCGGACGAACGTCGCGTCGCCGGTCGCGGCGCCGTCGGCCGCTTCCTCTCCGGCCCGTCCCGAGATGCGCTCGGCGACGGCCTCCCCCGCCTCCACGGAGCGCCCGCTGACCACGACGTTCGCCCCCTCAGCGGCAAACCGCTCCGCGATTCCGGCGCCGATACCGCGGGTCGACCCGGTGACGATGACGGTCTCGCCCGCGAACCGTCCGGGCACCGCGCCCTCGGTCGGCGACTCTCGTCGACGGGTCACCGGTCACCCCCCGTCCGTTGCGATTCGGTCGCCATCCGGATCACCACTCCGCGACGGAGCCGTCGCCGTGGCGCCAGACGGGGTTGTGCCAGTCGACGTCCTTCTCGGCCTGCTCGCGCACGTGGTCCTCGTCGACCTCGATCCCCAGTCCGTCTCCCTCCGGGATGTCGACGAACCCGTCGTGATACTCGAACACCGACGGATCGGCGAGGTAGTCCAGCACGTCGCTCGTCTCGTTGTAATGGATGTCGAGCGACTGCTCCTGGATGAGCGCGTTCGGCGTACAGGCGTCGACCTGGACGCAGGAGGCGAGCGCGATCGGCCCGAGCGGGCAGTGCGGCGCGACCGACACGTCGTACGCCTCGGCCATCGACGCGATCTTCTTCAGCTCGGTGATCCCGCCGGCGTGGGAGACGTCCGGCTGGATCAGGTCCACCGCGTCCGCCTCTAGCACCTCCTTGAAGTCCCACCGCGAGTACATCCGCTCGCCGGTCGCGATCGGGATCGTCGTCGACGCTCGGATGGCCGGCAGCGCGTCGTTGTGTTCCGGCAACACCGGCTCCTCGATGAACATCGGGTCGTACGGCTCCAGCGCCGCCGCGAGCCGCCGGACCATCGGCTTCGCCACCCGGCCGTGGAAGTCGACGCCGATGTCGACCTCGTCGCCGACCGCCTCCCGGACGGCCGCGATCCGGTCGGCCGCGTCGGACACCGTGGCTGGGGTGTCGATCGACTCCAGCTCCGCGGTGGCGTTCATCTTCAGCGCGGAGAAGCCCGCGTCGACCTTCTCGCGGGCGGCTTCGCCGACGTCCGCCGGTCGGTCTCCACCGATCCACTGGTAAACGCGGATCCGGTCGCGCGCACGGCCGCCGAGCAGCTCGTGGACGGGCGCGCCGAACTGCTTCCCTTTGAGGTCCCACAGCGCCTGATCCACGCCGGCGATGGCGCTCATCAGGACCGGGCCGCCGCGGTAGAACCCCCCGCGGTACATCGTCTGCCAGTGGTCCTCGATCCGCGTCGGGTCCTCGCCGAGCAGGTAGTTGTCGAGCAGCTCCTCGACGGCCGCGACGACCGTGTGAGAGCGTCCCTCGACGATCGGCTCTCCCCAGCCGACCCTCCCGTCGCTCGTCGTGAGCTTCAGGAACAGCCAGCGGGGCGGCACTTCGAACAGCTCGTAGTCGGTGATGTGCATGGTGAGTCGGGGCGACTCCGAACCGGTCCGGCGGCCGCGGGACTCGCGTCCCGCCGACCACCGCAATTCGCGCGCCGTCGGTCGCGGCGGGCCGCACGTTCCGTCGCCGCCGGCCTCCGACACGGACCGGTCCGTCGCCACGGTCGTACTTGCCCGTCCGTCTGTTAAATAGGAGGTGTGTGCGGTCGCGCCGCGGGCGTCCCCCACACGGTCCGATTTAAGACCCCCGGCGGGCAGGTACCAGCCATGCGAACCGACCGACTCGACCGGATCACGGACGGCGGCGTGATCGCGATCCTCCGCGGCGTGGCGCGAGACGACGCCGTGGCGGTCGCGGACGCGGTCGTCGACGCCGGCGTGACGGCGCTGGAGGTGACGGCGGACACGCCGAACGCGATGTCCTCCATCGAGGCGATAGCCGACCGCGTCGACGACGCCGTAGTCGGCGCCGGGACCGTCCTCGACGCGGAGACGGCGCGCGCGGCGCAGCTCGCCGGCGCCGAGTTCCTCGTGACGCCGACCGTGAACCGCGACGTGATCCGGATGGCGAACCGCTACGGGACGCCGGTCGCCGTCGGCGCGTACACGCCGACCGAGGCGATCGAGGCCTACGAGGCCGGCGCCGACGCGGTGAAGGTGTTCCCCGCGAAAACCGGCGGCCCGGAGCACGTCGCGGCGATCGGCGGCCCGCTCCCGCAGGTCCCGCTCGTCCCGACCGGCGGCGTCGGCGCGGACAACGCGGGCGAGTACGTCCGGGCCGGCGCGGTCGCGGTCGGCGTCGGGAGTTCGATCGTCGACGGCGAGGCGATCGCGGACGGCGACTTCGACGCGATCCGATCGAACGCGCGCGCGGTGGTCGAGGCCGTCGCTGCGGCCCGGGAGTGATCGCTCCGGAGTCCGCCCCGGCGACCCCGGCCGCCGCGACGGCGCGACGGCGCCCGGCGCTTCCCTACCGCGCGGGCGACCGATTCTCGTCGGCGGCGGCGGGCGGCGGGGATCGAACCGCGTCCCACCCGCCGATACAGGCCTCACACAGGTAGTATGCGAACCCGTCGATGTCCCGGTGTGCGAGCGAGGCGTCGATACCACATCTCTCACAGTTCATGACCGCCCACTACGGCAAGACGAATATATGTCTTCTGCTCCCGACTACGTCTGTGATAATTTGTTCAGAAATCGACGGAACGGAGATTCTGACCGGTTCCCCTCGACGGCGGTCGCCTACTGTAACGCGTCGAGGTCGAACTCGAAGGCGGCGACCGGCACCTCGAGGTCGTGTTCGATGAGCACCGCGGGGTGGAGTTCGCCGACCACGCCCACGCGCTCGCCGTCGATCTCCACGGTGGCGGCGCGCCCCTCGATGAACGAGGGGTGTTCGGTCCGTGGGGTCGCCAGATCGGCGCCGAAGTCGTCACAGAGCGCCTGGAGGCGCCCCTTCGCGGCCTCGTAGGAGGCGTCGCGCCGGGCGACCGCGCCAGCCACGCGTCTGGACTCGGCGACGTTCGTCTCCTCGGCGTCGTCGCGCTCGGCGACGAAGCCGACCTCGGCGACGTCCTGCGGGTAGGCGTTGTGGGTGTTCCGCTCCAACAGCATCACGAGGGACGGGAGCGCCCAGGTGCGCAGTTGGGTGTACTCCTCGCTGTACGGCTCCGTGATCTCGACGGGGTCGCCGCCGCCAAAGACGCCGTCCTCGTCGGCCGCGACCGCGGCGCCGCCGGTGCCGGGCTCGACGTTCATCCGGTCGTAGTTCTCGGCGCCGCTCGTCATGTGGAAGTTGAGCAGGTCCTCGAAGCCGAGACCGACGAGGCTCGTCCGGACCGCGTCCTCCAGCCGCGAGCGCTCGTGGCGGCCGCCCACCGTCCCTACGTCGGGGTAGCGCGGCTCCAGGTTGTCGAAGCCGTACGCGCGCCCCACGTCGTCGACGAGGTCGAGCGGGTGGAGCACGTCGACGCGGTACGGCGGAATCTCGACCTCGTAGGTCACGTCCTCGTCGAGGGTGTAGGCGGCGTCGAGGCCGGCGCGCTCGAAGCAGTCGACGACCTCCTCGGGCTCGAAGTCGACGCCGAGGAGCGTCTCGATCCGGTCGTGCGAGACCGCCTTCTCGTCGACGTCGAGGTTCGGGCGGACGAGTTCGGCGCCGTACTCGCTCGGATGGGTCGCGCCGTCGGCGTAGTTCACCTCGACCTCCTCGATCGTCGCGCCGCGGGCGGACAGCGCGTAACAGATAATCGTGCACATCCGGTCGATCGTCCACTGGTCGGTGCCGGTGAGCTCGATGAGCAGCTCGCGGGAGCCCGTCGTCACCTCGGTGCGTTTCCCGTTGATCACCGGCGGGAACGAGAACAGTCCGAGTTCGTCGTAGATCGCGGGGTATCGGTCGAGATCCTCGACGAGGTCGGCGTAGGTCTCGCCGGTCGCGTGCTCGTCGAGGACCTCGGCGGGGGTCAGCTCGTCGTTCGAATCGAGCGGCACGAACGTCTCGCCGTCGGGGTCGACGCCGCGGTAGGTGACCGACGGCTCCGCGCCCTCCTGAAGCGGCGCGCCCTTCACCATCGCGAGGTCGTGGATGCCGATGGCGCCCTTCGCGCGGCCGCGGCCCATCGTCGCGTGGAGCTTCTCTTGGAGCTGGATCAGCGACTCCAGCGCCGCCTCGTCGAGGTCGAGACCGCGGACCACGGCGCCCGTGACGTACGGGCGCTCGTCGGGGACCGACTCGTCGACCTCGATCGTCCACTCGGGGTCGTTCGTGTTCGGCACGTAGACGCCGCGGGCGTCGCCGTAGTGGTAGCGCAGCGAGCGCGCGACCCCCTCGACGGAAAGCCGGTCGAGGCGGTCCGGCGCGAACTCGAACTGATACATGTCGTCGTCGGTCTCGCCCTCGAACTCCAGGCCGAGCCCGAACAGGTCCGCCTTGAGCTCCTCGTCCGCTTTCTCCTCGTGGCCGGTGAGCTCGCGGAGCTCGTCGGGGTCGACGTCGACGACAGGCATCAGTAGCTCACCTCCGCGTTCCGCAGGAAGTCGATGTCGGCCAGGGTCCCGTGGAGGTCGCGGATGTCCTCCGCCCCCGTCGTCAGCATCGCGAGCCGCTCTAAGGCGAGCCCCCACGCCATCACGTCGCAGTCGACGCCGAGCGGACCGGTGACCTCCTCGCGGAAGACGCCGGAGTTACCGATCTCGATCTCCTCGCCCGTCTCCGGGTGCTCGCCGAACAGCTCGAAGGAGGGCTCGGTGTAGGGGTTGTAGTGCGGCTTGAACCGGATGTCCGTGATCCCGAACTGGCGGTAGAACTCCTCGAAGGTGCCCATAAGGTCGCGCACGGAGAGGTCCTCGGCCATCACCCACCCCTCGATCTGGAAGAACTCGAGCAGGTGCGTCGGGTCGAGCGTGTCGTTGCGGTACACCTTCTCGACCGAGAAGTAGCGCTGGGGCGGCTCCAGTTCGGCGCCCGCGACCCCCGAGAGGTAGCGCATCGACAGCGAGGTGGTGTGCCCGCGGAGCGCGACCTCGCGGGCGAAGTCGGCCGACCACGGCGAGTGGTAGCCGTCGCCGTCGAGCCCCCAGCCGTCGCGGTGGGCGGCCTCGACGCGAGCCATCAGCTCGTCGGGAATGCCCTCCATCTGGTCCACGTCGAGCGCGAACCGGTCCCAGTGGGTCCGCGCCGGGTGGTCCTGAGGCATGAACAGGCAGTCGTTGATCCAGAAGTCGGCGTCGGCGTGGGGGCCCTCCATCTCCGAAAAGCCCATGCCGACGAGGACGTCCTTCACGCGGTCGGCCGTCCGACGGAGGACGTGCTTGCGGCCGCCGCGGGCCGTCTCCGCTTCGGCCTCGACGTTGTACTCGGCGAACTCGGCGTCGCGCCACTCGCCGCTGGCGAGGAGCTCCGGCGTGAGCGCCCCGACCGTCTCGGTCGCCTCCACGCCGGTCATCAGCGCGTCGACGCCGTCGTCGGTGAGCGTCACCGTCCGGGTGACCGACTCGCCGACCGCGACCAGGCCGCGGGAGTCGAGCTGTTCGATCACCGCCTCGTCGACCTCGAGGGCGTCCGCATCGAAGGCGGCTCCCTCGTCGTCGGCGTCCGCGAGCGCAGCGAGCGCCGTCGCCTCGGGGTCGACGTCCGGGTCCGCGTCCGGGTCGACCGCGAGGTCGCCGCCGTCGACGCTTCCGAGGCCCTTCCGCGCGAAGTTCGCGAGCGCGATGTCGACCTCGGGGCCCTCCAGCCCCGCCTCGCCGATGACCGCGCCCATCGAGACCGGCTCGGCGTCGGCGCCCGCGTCGAGCCCCGCCCGGTAGAGCCGCGTCTCGGGGAGCCCGGCCTCGACGTAGGTCCGGCCCTCGTCGGTGAGTTCGAGCGTCTCGTCGGTCACCGACCCGACCGCGACGAGCCCCTCGTCGGCCAGATCGAAGGCGGCGCCCGCGACCGTCTCCGGCTTCAGGTCGGTCTCCGCGGCTATCTCCGCCACCGTTCGTTCGTCCGTCGCGCTCGCGGCCTCGAGGACCGCGAGCTGTCGTTCCGGGAGTCGCATTCGAGTTGTCTCTACACGCGTGCGGCTGGTTGGTAACGGTTCCGGGACCGAGCCGCCGCCGCGAAATCATTCCTGATAAATTGAACGGCTGTTTTATATACCGATCTGTCGAGAACCAGCGTATGAGCAGCTTAACGGCTGAATCGAGCGACTCCGGTTCGGTAGCCGAGACGGCTCGCGTCCCGCACGGCGACGCGGGTCCCAGTCCCAGCCTCGCGGTCGTTGAGGCGATCGCGGACCTCGCGGGCGTCGACTCGACCGACCTGCCCGAGGAGGGCGTGATACTGAACGAACACGTCGACCTCGACGCGCTGAACGCGCTCGTCGCGGGTCGGGCCGACGCCGACGTGGACGTCTCGCTCACCGTCGCGGGCTACGCCGTCCGCGTCGGCCCCGAGACCGCCGTCGCTCGGCGCTCAGAGAACTGAGCCGCCGCCGGCTCGAATCGTCCGTTCTCCCTTCTTCCGCTCGGGCGGTTCGTTCTCCCTTCCTACTCGTCGTCCGCCGCCTCGTCGCGGAGCCGCGTGATCCGATCCCCGAGCGGCGGTTGGACCTCGAACCACGTCGACCAGTCGCCCGTCGCCGGTTCGACCCCGCGGCGCTCCGCGACGCGCTCGAACGCGTCGGCGACGCGGCCGGCGCCGACCGCTTCCGCGGCGCGGGCGTCCGCCGCGTACTGGACCCGTCGGCCGGCCCAGAAGGAAGCGAGCCCCACGGCGACGACGGCGGCGAAGCCGGACTCGAACGGGACGAGGGCCGTGACGACCGCCGCCAGCGCCGCCAGCACGGCGCCGACGGCGACAGCGCGGAACTCGGCGTAGTACGTCTCGACCCGCCCGGCCTCCGCGGCGAACAGCCCGACCGCCACGTCCTCGTCGAGGTCGGTGAGCACGTCCGCCGTGAGGAACAGCACCCGGCGGCCGGGCGGCCCCCGGACTGAAACATCCGCGGGGCCGGCCGGTCCCGGTTTCTCTCCGTCGCTGGCGCCGTCACCCTCCCCCCCGACGGACTCGATCGCGATCCGGTCGACGTCGAGTCCGCCGGGGTCCGCCAGCGCCGCGATCTGCGCGCGCTCCGCGTCCGTCGGCTCCCGCAGGTCGCGGAAGCGGTCGGCCGCGTACAGCGGCCCGACGGCGACTGCGAGCGCGGCGACGACGGCGACACCGAGGACGAGCGCGACCGTGATCATCGCTCTCGCCGACGGCTCGGCGCGAGTAAAAAGACGCGGTGTCGCGACGGCGTTCCCGTTTTCCCTGTATCGCATATCTCACCCGTCTCGTTCTTCACTCCGGAACGCGCCGCGCGAGCGCTTGGACCGCCGCCGCGGCCTCGCTGTCGGGCGCGGCGTCCGCGACCGGCCGCTCCGCCGCAACGGACCGGCCGACGCGCGGATCGGCCGGGACCACCTCGACCGGCGCGCCGAGCGCGTCGCCGATCGCCTCGGCCGGCGACGGTTCGGTCACGCGGTTGACCGCGCAGCCGACTAGCCCGGCGTCGAGTTCGCGGGCGAGCTCCCGGGTGCGGATCGCGTCGGCCAGCGCGAACGCCCGGGGCGAGACGACGAGGAGGCAGGCGTCCGCGACCGCCAGCGGCACGCCGGCGTCGGCGCGGCGGCCCGCCGGACAGTCGAGGACGACGGTCCCGAACTCGCGCTCGACCGCGGCGACCGCGCCCTCCAGCCGCGTCAGGTCGGCCGCCCGCGCGCCGGCCAGCGTCCGGCCGCACGGGACGATGTCGACCGGACCGGGACGGACCGTCTCCACCGGGTCCGCCGCGCCGGCGAGGACGTCGTGGAGGTCGGGGCCGCGGCCGTCCGGTAGGTCCGCCATCCCGAGGTCGGCGTCGACGACGACGCCGTCGAGTTCGGCGGCGACGTTGTACGCGAGCGTCGTCTTCCCCACGCCGCCCTTCCCGCCCGCGACCGCGAGGATCACGTCAGCCCCTCCAACGCCTTGGTCGGGACCTCGCTCTCCTCGGCGCGTTCCGCGAGCGCCGCGGCCCGGTCGCGGACCGCCCGCAGGCGTTCGGCGTCGGCCGCGAAGCGCTCGTCGAGTTCCCTGACTGCGTCGAGCCCACCGACCTCCTCAACGACCCCCGTCGCCGTCGCAAGGTCGGCGTCGTCGAGTCGCTCCGCCCGGTCGATCCGCGCCTCGACGGCCGCGAACCACGCGTCGATCTCGTCGGGGCCCGCCGCGCTCGGCGACGATTCGGGAGTCTCAGACCGATTCGCGTCTCCGCCGTCATCATTGCCGTCTGTCGCTCTCTCGCCGCCGCCCCCGTCGTCCTCATCTCGGTCGATCGCTCTCCCGCCGCTGTCGGCCTCCCCGCCATCGACCGCTTCAGCGTCGCCGCCCTCCTCGTTGACGCCGTCGACCGCTCCTGCTCCGGCGACCGCGCGCCGCGGGGGGCGATGCGATTCGAGGTCCCGCACCGCCGCCCGCGCGAGGTCTGCTCCGCCTTCGGTCGCCGCGCCCCGGTCGTCCGCGTCCGCCGTGACGGGCTCGACGCTCGTGATTTCGACCGGGGGCTCGACGGGGTCCGCGAGCGCCGAGAACCCGAACGCCGCGCGTTCGCCCGGGTCGATCACCGCGGTCACGCCCGCGGCGTCCCATCCGGACTCGGGAACGCCGCCGCGCCGCGGCGGAAGCAGCGGGCCATCCAGCCGGCTCTCGATCCTGACGCGCCGCGGGACCGCCCCGTCGTTGCGCACCCGAAAGCCGACGAGCGACGCGTCCCCCTCGCGGTCGACGGACCAGTCGAGTTCCATGCGCCGGGTCCCGCGGAATCGCATTTAAACGTCGGGGCGAACTCGCGGCCGCCGCCGGCTCAGACTCCGCCGGGCGCGCCTCGGAGGCGAACGTCGGCCGCCCGAAGCAGCGATCTCGCGCTCCGCTCCGACGCCTCGATCCGCCGTGCCGCGTCGCCGCGTAGCTCGACGGGACCGTCGAGCGCCGCGACCCTGACCGCCGCGAGCGACGCCGCGACGGGGTCCCCGTCGTAGGCGCTCGGCTCCGCGCCGGCCGCGCCCGGATCGCCGCCCGGCACGGCCGCGAGCGCGCGCCGAAACGCCGGGTACACCGATCTCGCGAGCTCCCGGCGGGCGGTCCGCCGCCGGTTCCGGAGCCGGTCGCGGAGCCGCAGTCGCCGCCGCCGCTCGTCGCGGTTCCGCGCCGCCTCGGCTCGTGCGCGTTCGAGCGCCTGCTCGGCCGCGATCGCCTCCGTCTGTGCGGCCGACAGCTCCGCGGCCGCCGCCTCTAGGTCGTCGAGCGTCTCGTCCGCCTCGGCGTCGACCGCGCGGCGCGCCCGGGCGTCGCCGCGCAGCGCCGCGACTCGCTCCTTTAGCCGCTCGATCTCGCCGGTCGTCTCGGCGACCCGTCGCCGCGCTTCGGTCAGGTCGACCGGTTCGATCTCGATCGCCGCGAGTTCAGCCTCGATCTCGTCGATCTCGGGCGCGACCGACGCGGTCCGCCCCCGCGAGCGCGCGGCCGCCGCGAGCTGCCGTTGTAGCTCAGCCTCGGCGGGGAGCCGTCCGAGTACCGCGCTCGGTTCCGGAGTCGCTTCGACGGAAATACCGGTCTCCTCGGTCTCCTCGCTGTCCGATCCGGACGACGTCGACCTCGCCCCGTTCACAGCTCTCGGCCGCGCATGGCGTCCGGGTCCGGATGCTCCGTCCCCGCCGCGAAGGCGGCGTACGGCGTCGACTTCGCGGACCGGTCCGCGTAGGCCGCGGCGGCCGCTCTGACCTCGTCGTCGACGGCGACGAACTCGTTGAACGGCTCGGTGCGCTCTATTTGGATGTCCCCGCCGTGAGACTCCCGCAGCCGCAGCGCGAGGAACGCGGCGTACACCGTCTCGTCCAACAGCGCGGCGCGGCCGAACCGCCGGGCGACGACCGACTCGTGGCGACGACACAGGTTTCGGAGGCCGGTCCGGGCGGCCGCCGAATACGTTACGACCAGCAACACGCCAGCCGGTGGTCGATTTCGGAACTTATCCGTTCCGGACCGGAACGTTTCAGTCGCCTTCAGCGACGGCGGACCGCCCTCCGCACGCGGCTCCGACCTCGCTGGTCAGAACCGCTCGACGTCGAACGCGGGACCGTCGCTGGCGTCCGGACTCCCCTCCCCCTCGACGTCGCTCGCCGCGAGGACGCGGTCGCGCGCGGCCGGTTCCGAGGGCGCGACGACGACCGTGCCGTCGACGGGGTCGTCGCCGACCGCGCGGTACACGTCGTCGTCGCCGTCGAACTCGGTGGCGTAGGTCCGGAGTACGGCCGCGACGCGCCGCTCCGTGGCCGCGAGGTCCGCCTCGCCGTTCTCGAACTCGCGGAGCGCGTCCTCGACGTTCCGTATCGCGGAGATCCGGTCCATCTACGTCGTCCGGAGGTGGCCCTGCTTGGGCTCGTACACTTCGCCCTTCGTGCGGAGCTTCTCGATCTCTTGTTCCGCTTTCCCCGGGTCCATCCCGATCTCGCCCGCGCGGTCGAGCACCTCGTCGACGGGGGCACCGTCCTCGTACTCCTCTTCGATGTCGGCGATGAGCCCCTTGATGTTCTTGATGCGGTCGCGCTGGCTCTTCGAGGTGCCCGTCTCGACTACGTCGGCGTCGAACTGCCCCGTCTCGGGGTCGACGCCGATGTCCTTGAGACACGACTCGACGATGTCCGTCGCGCGGTCGGCGTCCTCGCGCTCGACGGTGTCCGAGAGGCGTACCCGCGCGCTCGCCTCCGAGAGCCGCACCATCGCCTCTAGCTTCCGGGCGGTGACCGGAACCGGCGCGTCCTCGTCGGCGCCCTTCGAGCGCAGGTCGACGTAGAACTCCTCTATCACTTCCTTCGCCTCCTCCGTCATCGTCGGGAAGCAGGACCGCTTCGCGTGGGCGATGTACTTGCGAAGCAGCTCCGAGTCGATCTCCGGCGCGACCTCCTCGGTCACCTCCGCAACCTGCTCCGAGGTGAACTCCGAGCTCGCCAGCTCCTCGCGCTGGGTGTTGAGCTCGCCGGCGTAGTTCGTCTTGATGATGTGTTTCGCCAGCCGGGAGTCGTGTTCCGGGTCCGGGCTGTCGGTCACCGTGAAGATGAGGTCGAACCGCGAGATGAGCGCGGGCTCTAAGTCGATCTGCTCGCCGATCGGCTCGTACTGATCGAACCGGCCGTACTTCGGGTTCGCGGCGCCGAGCAGCGAGCACCGCGCCTTGAGAGTGGCGTTGATCCCGGCCTTCGAGACGGAGATCTTCTGTTGTTCGAGCCCCTCGTGCATCGCGGAGCGGTCGGAGGAGTTGTGGACGACGAGCCCGTTCGCGACGAAGTTGTGCGTCTCCTCAACGGTCAGGTCGTACACCCGCGGTCGCTCGCCGTCCTCGATCCGCGCCAGTATCGACCGCAGTTCCGCCTTCACGGCGTCGACCTCCGCCGCGACGGCCTCGCGCAGGTCGTCGAGCCGGTCGGTTTCGATAGCGCCGGTCAACCACCGCGACACAGTCGCCTGACTCACGTCGAGCCGCGACGCCACGTCCGCCTGACTGACACCGTAGGCGTCGAGCGCCGCCGACAGGTCCGATCGCGTTTCGCCGACCGGTCCCCGGTCGAGCAGGTCGCGAGCGTGCTCTTTAACGGTCTCGACCGGCCCGCCGATGACGTCTGCGAGGCGCTGTCGGCGCACCTCGCCGCGGTGTTCGGTCGACTCCGGGGGGACCGTCTCGACCGACTCGACGCGGCGCCACTTCACGTCGCCGCGGACGAACTCACGGAGGTCGTCGAGGTCGGTCTCCGCGACTTCGGTAAGGATCCCTCGGAGCCGCTCGGTCACCGTCCGACGGAGCTCGTCGCGTTCGCCCCACTCGCGGGAGATCTGCTGTTGAGACACCCCGGTTCCGTCCGCGAGTTCGGACTGCGAGACGTGGTATCGGTGCCGCAGCTTCGACAGCGTCTCCCACGTCGGCGTCGCGTCGAGCCGATCCCGGTCCTCCGCGGCCGTCTCCAGTCTGTCCTCGAACGCCGCGAGCACTCGGCGGGCGCGGTGAAGCGAGACGTTCGCATCCCCGCTCTCGAAGCCGTGATACGCGCCCGCGTTGAGTCCGCACTCGCGCTGGTGAAACCGGAGCGACTCGCGAGACCGCGCGAGCGCGTCGCCGACGTCCGGGATCACGTCGAGAATCGTGCGGTCGCCGTCGGCCGCATCGACGACGCGGTCGAGCGACTCCGCCTTTCGGGTGGCGGTGAACCCGACGAAGCGTCGGAACGCCGCGAGCGAATCCGCGTCGGTCACCGTGAGGTAGTACACGTCGCGGCCCTCGTCTCGCTCGCTCCGCTGGAGCTGACTCGACACGCCGAACCCTAAGAGGAGGTTCCGCGTGCCGCTCAGCAGGTCTCGGCTCGCAGACGCTATCCGAACGTTGCCGGCCGACTCGTCGACGTGTCCCTCGCTGTCGGCGAGAGCGCGGACGAACGCGGCCTTCGCCGCGCGGCTCCCGGTCGAAACGGGAGTCGGGAAGCACTTCTCGTCGTACCGACCGAGGTTCATCCCCGCGTCGAGGACGGCGTCGGCGTGCTCTTTCCCGGTGACGCGGACCGTCTCGACGCCGCCGTCGCGTTTCTCGCTCGGCGGCCGAGTCGGCTCCGCGTCGAACGCCTCGTGCGCCGCGCGTTCGAAGTCGGCCAGCAGGTCCTCGTCGGTGTTGGTGAACCGGACGCCGTAGACGCCCTGGTCCCGGTCGTAGTAGACGTTCCCGTCACCGGAGAGGTATCCGAGTACGCTCGCCATCGCGGCGTCGACTCCCTCGCCGTCGACAGGCTCGGCCGCTGCCCCGGCTCCGCCGCTCGCAGCCACCGCTCCGCCGTCGGCGGCCTTCGTCGGAATCTCTCGGGGGACGTACACCCAGTCACCGTCGTCGAGCGCGGCCGCCTCGCGCTCGACGCGCTCCCCGTCGTCGAGGACGAAGAACGGGTGGTCGGCGGTCGCGGTCAGCGACTCGCCGGTCTCCATCGTCACTCGGGTCAGCTTCGACGGCGCGTCGTACTCGTGGACTGCGGAGACGGGACGCTCCACTAAGTTCCCGTCCTCGTCCATCGTCCAGACGTCGAGGTCGACGTCGCGGATGTGGCGGCCGTTCGAGAGCTCCTCGACGTCGCCATCCGCGGCGGCCTCCCGCGCCAGTTCGGCGATGCGCTCGACACGACCGTCGGCGAGCGACACCAGCGTGTCGCCGGTGACGCAGTCCATCTTGTCCAGCTCGTCGACCGCGGCGATCCCCTTGTCCGCGAGGACGAGCGCACCGGCCTCGAGCGACCACTGCTGGCCGTCGCCGAAGTCGTCGCGGACGGCCGCGGCCGTGAGCCCCGCAGCAGATGATCCTTTTCCTGAGGTATAAACTGATCTTGGGGCAATATTCTCGACATAACTGATCATCTGTGATTTTCCGGTACCAGGGTCACCGATCAGGAGCATGTGGAGGTCGCCGCGGATCCGCGAGCCGTCGGGGAGGTGCTTCGTGACGCCGGAGAACAGCTGGAGGATCATCGCGAGCTTCTCCTCCTCGTAGCCGTAGATGGCGGGCGCGATGGAGCCCACCATCGCCTCGTAGATGTCGTCGCGCTCGGAGAGCTCGATGATGTCGCGTTTGTCCGCCTCGGTGATGTCCATGTCCTCGAACTCCTCGTCCTCGATGGAGATGGAGACGCCGTCCATGTAGAGATCGAAGATCGCGGACTTCTCGTTGCCCTGCTCGACCTGCTCGATGTGGAGGACACCGACGCAGGTGACGTGGTCGCCGGGGCTCACCTCGCCGGTGATGTCGTCGACGATGTCGACGTCGAGCGACTGGGGGGTCTCGCCGCCCCGCAGGCCCTCGGGGGATTCCTGGATGCGGAGCTTCTGGGAGTCGACGAACTCGGACTGGTCGAAGTTGACGCGGAAGGGGCCCTGTCGCTCGCAGCCCTGGCACTCGTGGGGCTCCTGGAAGCCGCCGTCGGACTGCGGGATGTACGTCATCGTGCCGCAGCGCTGGCACTCGAATGCGGCCTCGGTCACCTTCGGCCGCACGTCGGTGGCCTTGCGGACGATTCCCTGGATCGAGACGAGCTTCCCGATGTGGTCGTCGTGGACGCGGATGCCGCGGATGTCGACGCTCTCTGGGAGGTCTTCGATGCGGACGTGCGCGCGGCCGAGGCTCACGTCGGCAGGGAGGTCGTAGAGTCGCAGCGCCTCCTCGGCGTACTCGCGCATCTGCTCCGGCTTGTTCAGGAAGTCCTCGGCGAGGTCGCGGTCGAACTGAAAGAGGTCGTCGTAGGAGACGTACAGCGAGCGCTGCTCGTTGGGGTAGCGCTGCGCGAGCTGCCCGATCTCCTCTCGATAGTAGTTACGATAGAACTGGATGAACTGCTCCGTGAGGTCCTGGGTGCCGGCCTGAGCCATTGCGACACCACTTCGTCGGCATCACGTATGAACCTCCGGTTCGGAGCGGACGTGGTCTGCCGGCCGGCGGCGACGGCGCCGCGCCGGCGCGGTCGTCGGCGGGTGCGCCCCGGCTCCCTCGACTACGCGCGTCCGATGAACGTCGCGTCGGCGGAGGTGCGCCCCTCGTTGAACGAGAGCACCTTCGCGCGGATCACGTCGCCCGGCTCGAGCCCGCCCGGGACGTCCTCGGTGAAGACGACGAACCCCTCGACTTTCCCGACGGCGACCTCCTCGCCGGAGTGGTGGTCGGTGAGCTCGGTGACGCCGAACTCGTAGGTCTCGCCGATCTCGACCGGCGGCTCGCGTTCCTGGGCCGCGTCGTGGGCCCGTTTCGATTCGCGGGCGTCGGCGGACGGGCCGCGGAGTCGACGGACGAGCACGAACAGCGCGAGCAGCGCGACCGCGACGGCGATGCCGACGACGACCGGCGACGAGGGGGTCATACCCGTGCGGTCGGCCGCGGCCGCCTAAACGGTGTGGGTCCGCGGCGACGCTTCGTCCCGCGGCGATCCTGCGGAGCGCGGGGACGTTTCGTCCCGCGGCGACCCTGCGGAGCGCGGCGGCCCTGCGGCGCGCGGCGAGCGCCTCCGCTGGCGCTCGCGACCGCCCCGCCCCGTCGCGGCCGCATGAGAAACGCCTTTGCCCTCGAAGCCCCCGTCTCGATCCGATGCGACACAGCCGCGGTTCCCGACGGCTCGCGCACGGGTGTGGTGTGCCGTGAAGGTCGCGGACGCGGTGCCGGAGTTCGCCGACGCCTTCGGGTTCGACGAGTTCAACCGGATGCAACGGGAGGCGCTCCCGGGCATCCTAGAGACCGACCACAACGTGGTCGCCTCGGCGCCGACGGCATCCGGGAAGACGGCGCTCGCCGAGCTCGCCATCTGTAAGACGCTCGCCGCCGGCGGGACTGCGCTCTTCATCGCGCCGCTGCGCGCGCTCACCAACGAGAAGGAGAGCGAGTGGGAGCGCTTCGAGGAGCTGGGCTACTCCGTCTACGTCGTCTCCGGCGAGCGCGACTTGAACCCCCGGCGCGCCGAGCGCGCGGACGTGCTGGTGACGACCCCCGAGAAGGCCGACAGCGCGACGCGGAAGCACGACTCCGCGCGCTACTCCTTTATCACCGACGTGGACTGCGTCGTCATCGACGAGGTCCACCTGCTCGACTCCGAGAAGCGCGGCGCGGTGCTGGAGGTGACCGTCTCGCGGCTCCGCCGGCTTCAGGACCCGCGCGTCGTCGCGCTCTCGGCGACGATGCCGAACATCGCCGACGTCGCGGAGTGGCTGGACGCGCCCGCGGAGACGACCTACGCGTTCGGCGACGAGTACCGCCCCGTCGACCTCGAGACCGGCGTGAAGACGTACTCGCACGGCTCGAACGCGTTCGCCGACAAGTACCGCCGGCTCTACCGCGCGCTCGACCTGGCCGAGCCGCACGTCCGCGAGGACGGGCAGGCCCTCGTGTTTGTCTCCTCGCGGCAGGACACGGTCCAGGCGGCGAAGAAGGCGCGCGACGAGATCACCGAACGGGACATCCCAATCGACTCCCGGGACGACTACGACTTCCACAACGAGGCGACGGAGCTGACGAACGACACGCTCCGCCAGTCGGTCACCGACGGCGTCGGCTTTCACCACGCCGGGCTCGGGAAGGACGACCGCGACCGCGTCGAGGAGTGGTTCAAGCAGGGGAAGATCAAGTTCCTCTTCTCGACGTCGACGCTCGCGTGGGGGGTGAACCTCCCGGCGCGCTGCGTCGTCATCCGCGACACGAAGTATCACGACCCGCTGGAGGGGGAGACGGACATTTCCCCGCTGGACGTGCTCCAGATGCTCGGGCGCGCCGGTCGGCCGGAGTACGACGACGTGGGGTACGGCTGGGTGGTCTGCGACCGCGCGGACGCAGACAAGTACCGGAAGCTGCTACGCGAGGGCAAAGAGATCGAGTCGCGGCTCGCCGCCGACCTCGAGTCGCACCTCAACGCCGAGATCGCGATGGGGACGATCCGGGGGTTAGAGGACGTGATGGCGTGGCTCGAGACGACCTTCTACTACGTCCGCGCGCGGTCGGAGCCGGACGCGTACGACTTCCCGACGCTCCGGGACCGCGTGCGCGACACGCTCGAATCGCTCGTCGACGACGGGTTCGTCGCGGCCGACGACGACCTCGCGATCGAGCCCACCTCCCTCGGCCGGCTCGCCTCGAAGTACTACCTCCGCCTGGACACCGCGCGCGTGTTCCGGCGCCTCGCCGACCGCGAGACGCTGACGGTCGACTCGGTGTTAGCGACGGTCGCGTCGGCCGGCGAGTTCGACTCCGTCTCGGCGCGCTCGGCCGAGTCGGACGCGATCGACCGGATCCTCGACGGCCGCGACACCGATTTGGAGGACGGCCACCGCAAGGTGTTCGCCATCCTGCTCGCCGGGATGGCGGACTCGATCCCCGCCGACCTCCGGTCGGATGCGTGGGTGATCCGGCAGAACGCGCTCCGACTGCTCGCGGCGCTCGCGGAGTTCCTCGACCGCTTCGCCGGCCCCCGCGCCGCCAACCTCGCGCGCCGCGTCGAGGCGCGCGTCGAACACGGCGTCTCCCGCGAGGCGGTCGCGCTCACCGCGATCGAGGGAGTCGGCTCCGGGCGCGCCGAGCGCCTCGCTGACGCCGGTCTCACTTCCCCCGCCGACGTCGTCGACGCCGGCGCGAGCGAACTCGAAAACGCCGGCATGAGCGGCTCCGTCGCGGAGCGCATCGTCGACGCCGCGCGCGATTGTCCCCGGATCGACGTCGACTGGGGCGACTTCCCCGAGGCGATCGCCGTCGGCGAAAACGAGATGTGTGAGGTCGCCGTGGCCGCCGTCTCCGGGAGCGCCCGCGCGGGGATCCGGGTCACCGTCAACGACGTGGAGATGACCGCGACGACGACGTACCTCGACGGCGAGGCGACGCTCCCGGTCGGCGTGTTCGGACCGCCGGACGCCGACGAACTGGAGTTCGTCGTCGAGGTCGTCTTCCCCGACCTGCCGCTGTTGCCGGTCACGGCGACCCGAAAGGTTCGGGTCGAGTAGGCTCGCCGCGCAGGACTCCAATTTTGCGAACGGTCGGCTGCGACGGTGACTTATAAATAAACGACGGTGGCGCGTGCCGACGAGCGCCCGGAGGGCGCGAGTCGCACGCGCGAGGGAGTCGCTGGCGCCGCCGGCGCCAGCGACGAGGCTGGGGAGGTGTGAGGCTGCGGTGCTGTGCGGTTCGGGCCGGGACTCAAAGGGGCAGTCGCCGGCGGCTTCGCCGCCGGCTGCCCGTGGCGCGTAGCGCCACGCTGCCGCGAGGACGAAGCACGGCGACGGAAGCACCGAACGAGGGAGCGCAAGCGACCGAGTGAGGCGCGCAACGAGCCGCGCGAGTCCTCGCGGCTGGGGCTTTAGCGGCGTTGGCCTTCGATCCGGTATCGCCTATTTATAAGCGAGCGGCTGGTGATTTGGCGGTGTTCGCCGTCGATCCGGCAGCGACCATTTATAAATAAACAATCGGAGCGTCCGAGCGATTCGCGCCCTTCCCGCATCATCCCCACTCCTCGAGACCCGCCACGTATCCCGTTTAAACCCCCGTAACGACCGCTTTTCACCCATACCGCGGCCACCCGTCCCATGCCGCAACGACTCCGCGTGCTCGCCGGCGACTGCGTAGTGACCGACCGCGGCGACCGCACCCGCACCCATCGCGGGCGCGTCGTCGTCCTGATAAAGCCCGACGACACGACGCTCGTCCACGACGCCGACGGCTACCAGCCCGTCGCGTGGCTCACCCGGCCCGAGAGCGTCGTCGTCGAGGGCGACGGTGACGGGTTCACCGTCACCGCCCGCGACGGCTCCCGCCGGCTCCGGGTGGTCACTGAAGAGGCGACCGCCAGCCGCGCCCTTCCCGTCACCGAGGCGGGCGTCCCGGTGGGGACTTGCCCCGATGACGGCGGGCCGCTCGTGCGCTCGCGCGGCGACGTCGTCTGTCTCGACTGCGAGGAACGCTGGGGGCTCCCGGCGGGCGCGAGCGTGACGGACGCGACCTGCGACGACTGCGGGCTCCCGAAGATCCGCGTCGAGCGCGGCGAGCCGTTCCACCTCTGTCTCGACCCCGCCTGTGACCCGATGGAGGACGCGGTCAGCGACCGGTTCGACGGAATCTGGGATTGTCCGGACTGCGAGGGCGATCTCCGCGTGCGCTCGGCGCCCGGCCGCGTCTACCTCGGCTGCGAGAACTACCCCGACTGCGAGACCACCTTCTCGTTCCCGGCGGGCGTCGTCGTCGACGAGTGCGACTGCGGGCTCCCCGTCTTCGAGACGGCGGCCGGACTCGGCTGTCTGGACGGAACCTGCTCGCTCGACGGATACGCGACGAGCAGCGAAAAGACCGAATCCCCGGACCCGAACGCCGGATGACGCCGACTACTCTGCGAGCTGCTGGCGCCCCGGCGCGATGAGGCGGTCGAGGTACTCCGCGAGCGCGCCCTTCGCGTCCGCGGGGTGGAGCTCGCCGGACTCCAGATCGGCCTCCAAGTCGCCGTAGGCGTCGTACTCCAGGTTTCCGCCGTACTCCTCCGGGCGCTCGACGGTGACCGCGTCGAACCGCGGGAACACGTGGTACTCGAACACCTGGAGGACGGGGTTGTCGCGCTCGACGCCGTCGTCGGTCGGCTCGGGGTCGGCCGTCGGCGGGCAGTAGGCGTCGTTCACCTTCGACTCGATGTCCGCGCGGGAGTCCTCCATCGAGATGGTGACGCCCTCGCTGGAGGACATCTTCCCGCGGCCGGTGCCGAGGTCGGCGATGAGCGGCGTGTGGAGGCTCGTCGGCGGCTCGCGGTCGATGCTCGGCAGCACGTCGCGCGCGAGCATGTGGACCTTCCGCTGCTCCATCCCGCCGACCGCGACGTCGACGCCGAGGTACGGGATGTCGAGCGCCTGCATCAGCGGGTAGACGGCCTGCGACACCTTCACCGAGTCGCCCGAGCTGATCTCGGCCATCGCGCGTTCGGCGCGGGCGAGGGTGGTCTCAAGCTCTAAGGCGTGGAGGTCGAGCGTGTAGTCGTCGTCGAGCTGGAAGTCGGAGCCGAGGACGAACTGCGTGTTCGACTCGTCGAGCCCGTAGGCGATGAACTGGTCTCGCATCCGCTCTGCGGTGTGGCGGATCTCCTCGAAGGACCCCTTGTCGTTGAGGTAGGCGTGCACGTCGGCCAACAGTACGGTCACCTCGAAGCCCGCCTCCTGGAGGTCGATGAGCTTGTTCGCGGTGAGCATGTGGCCGATGTGGAGGACTCCCGAAGGCTCGTAGCCGACGTACGCCCGCTTGCCCTCGGGGTCGTCGGCCAGCGCCTCGATCTCCTCCTCGGTGACCACCTCGGCCGCGTTCCGGGTGATCAGCTCGTGAGCGTCCATACGTCCGACTGTACGTTACCGGACATATGACTTCTGGATGCGTGCCGACGGATCACGCGGAGCGCGGTCAGCGCGGCGGTCGAGCACCTCGCGACGACGAGGGCGTCCCGCCGCGCTCACTTCTCGGTTTCGGGCAGCGTCCGCCCCGCGCGGTGTTCGGAGATGATCCGGTCGATCCGCTCTGCCTTCTGGTCACGCCGGCGTTCCGCGGCCTCCTCCTCCCAGTCGTCGACGGCGGCGGCGAGGTCCTCCTCGCTTGCGACCGCCAACTCGTCCACCTCGCGGACCGGCACCGCGTCGGCGGGCACCACCGGTACCCCCCGCTCGAACAGCACCGCGTCCGCGACGTCCGAGAGGTTCCCCTCGCCGCGGATCACGGCCCGCGGCTCCGTCTCGACGAGCCGCTCCGCGGTCCGGCGCCCGGCCCCCGAAGCGTCCCGCAGGTACACCACGTCGCCGGCGACGAGCCCGTACGCGTCGTCCGCGGCGTCGAGCGCGTCGAGCGTGAACTGCTCGACGATCTTCACGCTCACGAGCCCCCGCCCCTCGGCGACGTCGCCGAAGTTCGAGTGGTCGAGGCGCCACAGCTCCTTTAGCGTCTCCACCTTGCGTTCGAGGTCTTCGACGCGCTCTTGGGCCTCGTCGCGCTCGCGCTCTAACCGGTCCGTCTCGCGTTCGAGCCGCGAGACCGCCCGTCGCGTGCGCGCCTCGATGCGCTCCTCGCGTTTCGCCTCCTCCAACTCGCCCTCCAGCTCCGCGATCCGGTCGTCGCGCTCGTCGAGGTCGCCTTCGAGCGACTCGGCGTGCGACTCCAGCCGGTCGACGCGCTCGCGGAGCCGCCGGATCGTCTCCTCCTCCTCGGTGCGCTCGGGCTCGGTCGGGTCGCCCTTCGCCTCGTTCCCGCCACTGTCGCCCTCGTCGCCGTCGTCCTCGCTCAGGTCCGCGATAACGGCCTCGACCGACGACTCGCCCGCGACGACACCGGCGATCACCGCCTCGCGATCGAGCCGCGGCGGCGTCTTCGCGGCGATCCGTTCGAACTGGTCCTCGTGGTCGTCGTAGGCGTACAGCGCGGCCGCGAGCGCGTCGCGCTCGTGGTCGTTCGCGTAGCTCGCCTCGCGGGTGCGGTGGAGCTTCTCGTCGACCGGGAGGTCGGTGGTGGGCTTCCACCCCGCGGCGTCGAACGAGCGCCGGAACTTCTCGACCGTCTCCGGCATCGGCTCGACGTCGGCGGCGACGATGATCGGGCGGCCCTGCTCGACGATCCACTCGGTCACCTCGGCGGTGTCGCCGGTCCGCGAGGAGTAGAGCGCGTGGACGGTGCCGTCGAGGCCGACGACCGCGGCCGCGGTGGTCGTCCCGGGGTCGATCCCGACGATGACGCGGTCGCGCCGCTTCACGAGCGGCTCGTACTCGATGCCGTCGCGGCGCTCGCGCTCGACCTCGACGCGCACGTCGCCGGCCCGCGAGTTCGAGACCGGGATGTCCTCGGGGCGCGCTTCGACCGTGAACGTCGCGTTCGCGTAGCCGCCGTACTTCTCTGTCACGTCGCGCTCGAAGTCGAGGTTCGCCTCCTTCAGCTTCGACTGGACCTGGCGCGTCCGCTTCCTGACGTTGCCGTGGATCCGCCGGGTGTACCGGTCCTGGCTCCACCCGCCCTTGCCCGTCGAGCGGCCGCGAGACACCTTCACCCGCGTCTCGTCGGTGAACGCGGTCACCTCGTGGCCGACGTTGGCCGCCGCGAGCCGCGCGGCCGCCTCCGCCTCCTTCATCGGCTTCTTCCCGTACGGGATCCCGTGTCGGGAGGCGACCCGCGAGAGCGGCTCCGGGCGCTCCGCGCCGGTCACCTGGACGAGCCGGGTGCCGTCCGGCAAGGATCGCAGGAATCCCACCAGTTCGTTCTTGTCGGCCGCCAGCTCGTAGGCGTTGTCGGTGGCGACGTAGAGGGGCTCCCGGTCGTCGATCAGCCGGCAGAGCTTCCGGAAGGAGACGACGTCGCGGGTGATCCGAGCCATCGGGCCGTCCGCGTCCGGAGCGTCCGGATCGTCCTCGTCGACGGGGTCCAGGATGACGAGCGCGTAGGAGGGACTGTCGCCGCGGACGTCGCCGCTGTGGACGTCGACGCCGAACACCGGCCGGTCGCGGGCGCGGATGGTCCGGGTTGTCACGTACCGAGGTAAGTCGTTGCCGCGTATATACCCCACGCCGGGGGAGGCCGGTTGTGTCCGCCGACCGCAGAATTAGAGGATCCGCGGCTCGTCGCCAGCCCCCTGTCGCCGGCCGCTGACGACGCCCGGGGTACCGCCGGTCTGGATGATGTTGAACGCGGTCATCAGGTCCGACCGGGAGATGAGGCCGACGAGCTCGCCGGCGGCGTCGACCACGGGGAGCCGGCCGACGTCGTGTTCCTGCATCGTCTGGAGCGCGGTCAGGGCATCCGCGCCGGGGTCGACGGCGACGAGGTCGGTCGCCATCACGTCGTCGACGCGGTAGGCGTCGCGCTCGACCTCGCGGACCGAGCGAGCGTCCTCTAACGTGACCATCCCGACGAGCTCGTCGCCGTCGAGGACGGGGTAGCCGGTGTGACGCTCCTCGAACATCCGGCTCATCAGGTCGGCGACGGAGGTGTCCTCGGTCACCGTGTGGAGGTCCTCGCGTCGTGTCATGATGTCCGTGACGGTGACGCCCTCGAAGGCGGCCTTCAGCGTCGTCTGCTGGGCCTCGCCGGAGGCGGCGATGTAGACGAAGAAGGCCAGCACGATGAGCAGTAGCTGGAAGGTGAACAGGCCGATGATCCCCATCAGGAACGCGAACACCTTCCCCACGGCGGCGGCCCGCTGGGTCGCCTGCGCGTGCGGCTGGCTCCGCGCGAGCAGCGCCCGGAGGACCCGCCCGCCGTCCATCGGGAACGCGGGGAGCATGTTGAAGACGGCGAGAACGATGTTCAACAGCGCGAGATAGCCGAACACGAAGAGGAGGGCGTCGGAGCCGACGGGCGCGACGAGGACGACCCCGTAGCAGGCGACCCCGACCGCGACGCTGACGAGCGGGCCGGCGATCGCGATCCAGAACTCGTGTTTCCAGTCCTCGGGGAACTCGGCGAAGCTGGCGAGCCCGCCGAGCAGCCACAGCGTGATCGACTCGATCTCGTAGCCGTAGCGCATGGCGACAAGCGAGTGACCGAACTCGTGGAGCAACACCCCGACGAACAGCCCCACCGCGGCCGCCAGCCCGAGCAGCCACGGGGTGTTGCCGGCGGCGACGGCGGTCGCGTCGATCCCGAGGCCGGCGGTCTCGTTCATCACCTCCGCGATGGTGCCGACCTGTCCGCCGATGAGGTACGCGAAGAGCGGTAAGACGATCAGGAACGTCCAGTTGAGCCGGATCGGAATGCCGAACGCGCTCCCGATCTTGATTCCACGCATACCCTCGAGTTCGGCCGGTGATCGGTTAAATACACGGGCCCCGTCAGTGACGCCTATGAGCGACACAGCCCACGCCGACCCGGTCGTGAAGCGCGGCGACGACGTCGACTACGAGCCCGTCGCGGCCGCGGAGGGGCTCTCGAAGGGCGTCCTCCTCGACGAGTCCGACGGCGCCCCGAACTTCGCGATGCGCCGGTTCGAGCTCGCGCCCGGCGCCGAGGTCCCCCGCCACACCAACGCGGTCGAACACGAGCAGTACGTCCTCGCCGGCGAGTACGTCGTCGGTATCGACGACGAGGAGCAGACGGTGTCGCCCGGCGACGCCCTCCTCATCCCCGCGGGCGTCGAACACTGGTACCGCAACGAGGGCGACGAGCCCGGCGCGTTCATCTGCGTCGTGCCGAACGGCGACGACGCGATCGAACTGGTCGAGTAGGAGCCGAGGGGCCGGCCGCGCGCCGCGGTCAGGGAGGAGAGAGGCCCGCTACTCCAGCGTCCCGACGCGGTCGGCGACGTAGCCGAACTGGTCGCGGTAGCCGTTCGGCGACAGCAGCACGGGGTAGAAGGGGTCGTCGGCGAGCAGCGGCTCGCCGTCGGCGGCCGCGAACCGCTCGCCGGACTCGACGCGCTCGAAGTTGCGCGCGAACACCTCGTACGCCTCCGCGTCGGGCTTCGGGATCCGCTCGCGGAGCCGGAACACCGAGACGTCCTCCCGCCCGCCGGCGTCCACCACGTCGTCGGCGCCGGGCGCGGAGATGGCGCCGGTCGCGGCGAGGAACGCGCGGGCGAGCCAGTAGGCGTTGTCAGCCGCGGCGTCGGAGCCTTGGAGCCCGGCCTCCACCTCGAGCGTGTGCGGGTGTTCGATGAGCCGGCCCTCGGTGAACGCGTCCGTCTGAATCACGGCGTCGACCGGGAGGTGCGGGGCGACCGCGCGGGTCACCTCGTCCATCGAGTCGATGACGGCGAACGGCTCCGCGTACGACTGCGTCGAGTGGATCGCGAGGGTGGTACACCCCGCGAGCGCGTCGACGAGTTCGGCCGCGAGCCGCACCTCATGCGCGTCCGCGTCGCGGTTCCCCGGGAACGCGCGGTTGAGGTCGGCGTCGAGGTACCGCTCGCCGGCGTCGAGCGCCGCCTCGTTGGCGACGATCAGCCGCACCGGCCGCTCGGGGTCGAGGTCGGCGTCGAGCAGGCGCTCCACGGCGCGGGCGCCGCAGGGCTCGTCGCCGTGGATCGCGCCGACGACGGCGACCTCGGGCTCGCCGTCGCCCAGATCGTGAATCTCCATACGACACGCAGGCGCGCGGCGGATAAGTGGCGTTCGGATCCGGAGCGATCCTCAGTGTTCCTCGTCGACGCGCTCCGCGTACTCGTAGTCGGCGGGGTACGCCGGCGGGCGGGCGTCGTCGAGAGTGATCCGCCAGCCGTCGACCGCGCTCGGGTCGTCGAGCGCGGCCCGGAGGGTCTCCCGGACGTCGTCGACGTCGACCCCGTAGAAGTCGCCCGGGACGCCGTCGAGGTACTGGAGGGCCGTCTCGAATAGCGACCGCATTCCGGCGTCGTTCTCGAAGTCGACGTGCTTGTACGCGCCGGCCGCGACCTGGACCATCCCGTGGAGAAAGGCGCTCTCGACGGTGCCGCTGCCGTAGTTGTACCACTCGCTTTCGAAGCAGTCGTGGCTCTCGTGGTAGGCGCCGTCGTTGAACAGCCGCACGCCGTGTTCGGTCGCGCGCCGGAGCGTCGCGTGCTCCCAGTAGCCGCCGACCGCGCGCGCGTCCGGCGGGCCCCCCGACGACCCGCCCTCGTCGCTCGCTGTGGACCCGCCCTCGTCGCCCGCCGCGGACGAGTCGGGGGCGCGGTCGCCCGCGTGCCACCCGGTCGGGTTGCCGAGGGGCGGGGCGACGCCCGGGTCGCGGGTGTGTTCGTCCATGGGCGGGTCGTTCGCCGGGGAGCGACCTAACCGTTTCGCGGGGCTGGGGAGAGGCGGGTGTCGCGGCGGGAGGCGAGCCGCCGTCGCGCCGAGGGCGGCGGCGCCGCGCCGCGGCCAGATCGAACCCTTCTTTCCGCCGGTCGCGCTCGGGTCGAACGAATGGACGCCGGACTCCTCTTCGCGATCGCCGCCGCCGTCGTCTGGGGGACGTACCTCTTCGTCCTGAAGCGCGCCTTCGCCGAGTATCCCCCCGCGGCGCTGACGGTGGCGATCAACGCCGCGGCGCTCGGGTGGTTCCTCGCGGGAACCGGGCTCACGGTCGGCTTCGGCGACGCCGCGGCCGGCCTGTCCGGGTTCGTCGTCCCGCGGCGGTTCGCCGTCGTCGCCGTCACGAGCCTCGCGACGGCCGCCGCCTTCGTCCTCTTCCTGCGCTCCATCGAGGACGGCGCGGTGTCGTACGTCGCGCCGATCAACAAGGTGATCCCGATGTTCGTCCTCCCGCTGGAGGTCGGCCTGCTCGGGCAGGTGCTGGCGCCGATCCAGGTCGCCGGCGTCGTTGTCACCACGCTCGCGGTGTACGTCGCGAACTACGAGCCGGGCAGCTTCTTCGCGCCGTTCGTCCGGGCCGCCCGCTCGCGACCCGCGCAGCTGGCGCTCGCAAGCGCGGCCTGCTACGCGGTCGGCGACGTGGGCAAGCGGATCGCGCTCCAGGAGCTCGCGATCCCCGGCACGCTCTGGGTGCCGCTGCTGCTCGCCGGCGTCGCCGTCGTGTTGCTCCCCGCGGCGGCCCGGACCCCGATCGAGGCGAGTCGAGACGACCTCCCGAAGTTCCTCGCGGCCGGCGCCCTCGTCGCGCTGGGCGAACACCTGACGACGGTCGCGTTCGCGGCGCTGCCGGCGAGCGTCGCCTCCCCGGTGATCAACACGCAGGCGATCGTCGCGGTCGTCCTCGGGGGCGTGCTGCTCGGCGAGCGCCACTTCCGGATCCGGCTCGTCGCGGCCGTCCTCGCGGTCGTCGGCGTCGCGCTGATCGCGGGATAAGGCGGGACGAGCCGGCGCGTCGGCCGACACGCCTGCCGCTACCCGAGAGACACTTGGTCCTTCGGCCCGTCCCGATCGTATGGACTCCCCGCCGGAGCCGATGCCGATCGACCACGCCGAGTCGATCGTGAACGCCCTCGGCGACGGGGCGTACGTCCTCGACGCCGACCGGAACCGCGCGTTCGTCAACGACCGCCTCCGCGAGGTGACCGGCTTCGACGAGGCGGTCCTCCACGGGAAACACCCAGAGCGGCTCGTCGAGGAGGGGTACTGGAGCGCGGAGACGGGAGACCGTTACCGGGCCGCCGTCGAGCGCGTCCTCGCCGGCGACGCCGCCGACGAGCGCGTCCAGCTCACGACGACGCTCGCGGACGGCCGGGAAGTGACAACCGAAACGCGGCTGACCCCCATCGAGCGCGACGGGTCGGTCGTCGGCGCGGTCGGGGTCATTCGCGACGTCACGGACCGGGTCGAACGCGAGCGGGAGCTAAAGCGGCTCAACGAGCGGCTCGAACGGCTCGCCGGCTTCCTCTCGCACGACCTCCGGAACCCCCTGTCGGTCGCGCGGGGGTACGTCAACCTCGCGCGCGACACGGGCGAGAAGGAGGGGTTGGCGGCCGCCGAGGACGCGCTCGACCGGATCGAGGCGATGATCGACGAGGCGCTCGTGATGGCCCGCGACCCGGCCGACATCGAGACCGCGGACGCCGCGGTCGACCTCGCAGACCTCGCGGCCGACTGCCTCGAGTCGGGCGACTTCGGCGACCGGCCGGCCGACGCGGACCTCGTCGTCGAGGACCCCGGGCCGGTCACCGGCGACCCGATGCTGCTCCGGCGGGCGGTCGGCAACCTCATCGGCAACGCCTTCGACCACGGCGGCGACGCCGTCACGGTCCGGGTCGGCGTCGATGAGCGGGGGGTGTACGTGGCCGACGACGGGCCTGGGCTCCCGGATGATGCGGCGGCCTCCGACGCCGCGGGTCGGACCGACGAACTGGTCGACTTCGGCGTCTCTCGCGGCGGCGGCATCGGGATCGGACTCGCCATCGTCGAGCGCGTCGCGGCCGCGCACGGGTGGACGCTCGAAATCGACGAGTCCGCCGAGGGCGGGTTCCGGGCGACGCTGGTCGGCGCGGAACCGACGGCATAAAGGGGGGGCCGATACAACGCCAGTCCGCGTGCGAGGGTAGCCAAGCCCGGAAACGGCGGCGGACTCAAGATCCGCTCCTGTAGAGGTCCGTGGGTTCAAATCCCTCCCCTCGCATGAGCGCGTCCACAACGCGCGAATGCACACGGGGGAGGATTTGAATCAGGGAGCGCCTCTGGCGCGACCGTGGTTCAAATCCCTCCCCTCGCATCGCCGGGGTCCATCCCCCGTGATGCGGAAGGGCGCTCTCGGAGCGTTCTTCCCTCGCAAAACGTCACTCGAACGCCGCGAGCGACTGCTATTTATAAATAGACGCGGTCGGCGCGTGCCGACGAGCGCCCGTAGGGCGCGAGTCGCACGCGCGAGGGAGTCGGCCGACCGGAGGGAGGCCGACGAGGTTGGGGAGGTGTGAGGTGCGGTTGCTGTGCGGGGCGGGACTCAAAGGGGCAGCCGCGAGGCGGGCGCAGGCGACGCGAGCACCGCAGGGAGCGAACGGAGTGAGCGACCGAGCAGCGCGGCGAGCGTGCGCCCGCCTCGTGGCTGGGGCTTTGGAGGTGTTCGCCACCGATCTGTAGTCATCTATTTAAAAGCGAACGGCTGGGTATTTGGCGGCCTTCACAGCCGATCCGCGGTCAACAAATTATAAATAAGAGCCCGGTACGACGACGTCACTCACCACGTTGACGCCTCACCCTCCGTCTATCGACACGCATCACGCCAGATCAACACGAACGTCCACCCGAAACGGAGGGTCCGAAACGGTTTTGACCCGGCCTGCCGGACGGTCGATATGCCAGCAGATCCCGACACGGGGTACGACCCGTCGCTGGGTCGGAAGTTCGTGTTCGTCACGGGCGGTGTGATGTCCGGGCTGGGCAAGGGCATCACGGCCGCCAGCACCGGGCGCCTTCTCGCCAACGCGGGCTTCGACGTCACCGCCGTCAAGGTGGACCCCTATATCAACGTCGACGCCGGGACGATGAACCCGTACGAGCACGGTGAGGTGTACGTCTTAAAAGACGGCGGCGAGGTCGACCTCGATTTAGGCAACTACGAGCGCTTCCTCGGCACCGACATGACGTTCGACCACAACGTCACCACGGGGAAGACGTACGAGCACGTCATCGAGCGCGAGCGCGCCGGCGACTACCTCGGCAAGACCGTCCAGATCATCCCGCACGTCACCGACGACATCAAGCGCCGCATCCGCGAGGCCGCCGAGGGCTCTGACGTCTGCCTCGTCGAGATCGGCGGGACGGTCGGCGACATCGAGTCGATGCCGTTCCTCGAGGCGCTTCGTCAGTTCGCCCACGAGGAGGACGACGAGGACATCCTCTTCACGCACGTCACGCTCGTCCCCTACTCGAAGAACGGCGAGCAGAAGACGAAGCCGACCCAGCACTCCGTGAAGGAGCTGCGTTCGATCGGCCTCCAGCCCGACATCCTCGTCGGGCGCTCGGAGGACCGGCTCGACCCCGAGACGAAAGAGAAGATCGCCCTCTTCTGTGACGTGCCCACGGACGCCGTCTTCTCGAACCCCGACGTCGAGGACATCTACCACGTCCCGCTGATGGTCGAAGACGAGGGGTTAGACGAGTACGTGATGGAGCGGCTCGGCCTCGCTGATGAGGCGCTCCCGAAGACGGAGCGCTCGACGGAGTGGCGCGAGCTTGTCACCCGGGACCGCGAGGAGGAGATCGACATCGCCCTCGTCGGCAAGTACGCCCTCGAAGACGCGTACATGTCGATCCACGAGGCGCTGAAACACGCCGGCATCCAGACCGGCACCGAGGTGAACGTGCTGTGGGTCGACGCCGACGAGACGCGCGCGGAACACGAACAGCGGCTCGCCTCGGCCGACGCCGTCGTCGTCCCCGGCGGCTTCGGCTCCCGCGGCACGGATGGGAAGATCGAAGCGGTCCGCTACGCCCGCGAGAACGACGTGCCCTTCCTCGGGCTCTGCTTAGGCTTCCAGATGGCCGTCGTCGAACATGCGCGCAACGTCCTCGGGCTCGACGGGGCGCACTCGGCGGAGATCGACCCCGACACGCCCCACCCCGTCATCGACCTCCTCCCCGACCAGTACGAGACGGAGGACATGGGCGGGACGATGCGGCTCGGCGCCCACGAGACCGACATCGAGCCCGACACGCTCGCGGCGCGGGTGTACGGCGCCGACTCCTGTACGGAGCGCCACCGCCACCGCTACGAGGTGAACCCCGAGTACATCGAGCGGTTGGAGGCCGACGGCCTCGCCTTCTCCGGGCGCGCGGACAACCGGATGGAGATCCTCGAACGCCCGGACCACCCGTTCTTCTTCGGCACGCAGGCCCATCCCGAGTTCCGGTCGCGGCCGGACCGCGCGAGTCCGCCGTTCGTATCTCTGGTCGAGGCGGCGCTGGGATCGACGGACACAACCGAGCGGAACGCGGACGTGAGGCTATAGATGGTCGAGACGGAGGAATTCATCGCGGAGGCGAAAGCGGAGATCCGGGAGGCGATCGGCGACGCGAACGCCGTGATCGCCTTATCGGGCGGGGTCGACTCCTCGGTCGCGGCGACGCTCGCGTACGAGGCGGTCGGCGACCAGCTCACCCCCGTCTACGTCGACACGGGGCTGATGCGGAAAGGCGAGACGGAGGAGATCCGCGACACGTTCGACTTCATGGAGTCGCTGCGGGTGATCGAGGCCCAAGAGCGGTTCTTCGACCGGCTCGACGGCGTCACCGACCCCGAAGAGAAGCGCCACGTCATCGGCGAGGGGTTCATCGACGAGTTCGAGACCGTCGCCCGCGACGTCGACGCCGACTACCTCGTTCAGGGCACGATCTACCCGGACCGCATCGAGTCAGAGGGGAACATCAAGTCGCACCACAACGTCGGCGGGCTCCCCGAGGTCGTCGACTTCGAGGGGATCGTCGAGCCCGTCCGCGACCTCTACAAAGACGAGGTCCGCGAGGTTGCCCGCGCGCTCGGCCTCGAAGCGATCATCTCCGAGCGCATGCCGTTCCCCGGCCCCGGCCTCGCCGTCCGGATCGTCGGCGAGGTGACTCCCGAGAAGGCCGCGGTCGCCCGCGAGGCGACCCACGTCGTCGAGGAGGAGTTAGCGGAGTACGACCCGTGGCAGGCGTTCGCCGCGGTCCTCGGCAAGGCGACGGGCGTCAAGGGCGACAACCGCGTCCACGGCTGGGTGGTCGCGGTGCGCTCCGTCGAGAGCCGCGACGGGATGACCGCCCGCGCGCAGGAGCTCGACTGGAGCACGCTCCAGCGGATCCAGAGCCGGATCACCGGCGAGAACGAGAACGTGGCGCGCGTGGTATACGACGTGACCCACAAGCCGCCCGCGACGATCGAGTACGAGTGATGGCGGGGACCCCCGCCCGCCCTGACGGCGGCCGCGCCCAGGGCCCGCTCGCCGTCGTCGCCGGGCCCGACGAGAACGGGCTCGGCGAGGAGCTCGCCGCGCTCGGCGCCGAAATCCGCCGGATCGAGGGGCTCGTCACCGCCGACGCGCTCTCCGAGGCCGGCATCGAGGCGGCCGCCTACTTCGTCCTCACCGACGTCGAGGAGGCGACCGGGATCCCGGTCGCGAAGGAGCTGAACCCCGATGTCCGGGTCGTGACGTACGCGAGCCGGTCGCTGCCCGAGTTCGTCGCGACGGTCGCCGACCTCGCGGTCGACCCCGACCTGCTGGACGCCGCGACGGTCGCCGAGGAGCTGTTGACAGACGACGACGCGGAAGCGTGACTGGGGACGACGCGCCGAGCGGTGACGCGGCCGGAAGCGACGGCCCCGACGACGACCCCGCGACCGTCCCGGTCACCCTCTACACCCGCGAGGACTGCTCGCTGTGCGTCGTCGCCCGCGAGACGATCGAGTCCGTCGGCGCCGACCTCGACGGCGTGACGGTCGCCCTTGACGAGGTCGACGTCGACACCGACCCGGAGCTGGCCGACGAGTACGGCGAGCGCGTCCCGTACGTGTTCGTCGACGGCAACCCGGCGTTCAAATACGAGGTCGACGAGCGCGAGCTGCGGTTGAAGCTGCTGGCGGCGACCTGAATCGAAAAAGCCGCGACCGACCGCGATGACCGCTCGGACCGCTTGCTTCTGCTTCTACTCTACTTTTCGACCGTCTCCGCGCCGGGCGCGTTCGCCTTCACGCGGGTCACGGCCTCGACGGCGTTCGACCGGGAGGCGTACCCCTCGCCCGAGTCCGCGAGGACGTTACCGTTGCGGTGGCGGAGCCGCCAGCGCCACTCCTCGCTCGCGTCCTCGTAGATCTCGAACGCCGCGCTCCCGGCCGCCAGGGCGCTCGCGTCGGGCGCGTACTCGCTCACGCGCTCGACCGCGTCCGTCGCGTTGGACTTGGAGGCGTACCCCTCCCCGCCGTCCGCGATGATGTTCCCGTTGTCGTGGACGAGCCGCCAGCGCCACGAGCCGCCCCTGTCCTCGTACACTTCGAAGGTCGCCTTGCTTTCGCCGTCGCCCGCTCGCCCCTCCGCGTCCTCGTCGTCGGGGAATTCGAGCCCGGCGCCGCCGGCGTTCGACCTGACGCTGTCGAGCCCCTGCTCGGCCTTCGCCCGGGAGGCGTACCCCTCGCCGGAGTCGGCGAGGACGTTCCCGTTCTCGTGGACGAGCCGCCAGCGGTACTCGCCGGCGGCGTCGCGGAACACCTCGAACGCCGCGGGGTCGATCCGGAGGTAGTCCGCGGCCGCGACGTGGTCGCGGATCCGGCCGAGCGCGCGCTCGGCGTTCGACTTGGAGGCGTACCCCTCGCCGGAGTCCGAGATGATGTTTCCGTTGTCGTGGACGAGCCGCCAGCGCCAGTCGCCGCCCGCGTCCTCGAACAGCTCGAAGGTCGCGTTGCTCGCGACCTCCTCGTCGTCGCTCGGGACGGCAACGTCCGGCTCAGCGGCGTCTTCCGGTTCCGGCCCGTCGTCGGCGGCGATCGCCGCCGCCGCCTCGACGGGGGTCTCGATCCGGAGGAGGCCCGCGCCGAGCGCGTTCCGCCGCACGCTGTGGAGCCCCTGCTGGGCCTTCCCGCGGCTGCTGTACCCCTGCCCGGAGGTCGCGATGACGTTGCCGTTGCGGTGGCGGAGCCGCCAGCGCGGCCGCCCGCTCGCGTCATCGAACAGCTCGAACCGGGCCTTGCTCTCGCGTAGCGACGCGGCCGCGGCCTCCGCGGCCGTCAGGTCCTCGCGGGCCGCTTCGAGTTCCGATTCGGTGGACGCGAGCTCCTCGCGGGTCGCGTCCAGCTCGGACTCGGCCGACGCCAGCTCCTCGCGGGTCGCCTCCAGTTCCCCGCTCATCTCCTCGGCCGCTTCGGTCGCCGCGGCCGCCTCGCCCCGCATCCGGTCGTAGTCCTCGTAGACGGGGTCGGAGAGCAGCGGCACGACGGTCCCGGCGAGCCCGATGAGGAGGAGCCCGACGCCGTAGAGCGTGATCACGGCCGGGTCGCCGGACACCGTGAACCAGCCGTCCGGGAAGATGCTCACGAACCAGACGACGCCGAGGACGCTGACGGCGGTCCCCAGATACCCGAGGGCGGTCCCGCCCCGCCGGAGCGGGAAGCGGATCACGGCTCCGAGCATCACGAACACCGGGGCCAGCGCCGCGAGCGCGTACCCGATGCCGCGCGCGGCCGTCGCCGAGTCGGTGAGGAGGAACACGACGACGCCGGCGAGGCCGAGCAGCACTCCGAACCCGAACAGCCAGTAGCCGTTCACCTCGTCGGTCGTCTTCGGGGCGCCGATCCGTCGCTCGTACAGTCCGCCGCCTTGGTTTGGTTGGTCATCACTTGCCATACCGGAGACATCTTCGGCTATCTGTTTATAAGTAGGGGCGCAGACGCGGTTCTGGCCGCCTTTCACCCGGCCTCTGCTCGGCTCGCTCGACTCGCCCGACTACCGCGACCCGAGCGTTTACGACGCCGAGGCTCCCTCGTGGTGGTATGTACGTACTGCGAGGCGGTCGCGTGGTGGACGCCGCGGGAACCCGCGAGGCCGACGTGGCGGTCGCGGACGGCGAGGTCGTCGCGGTCGGCGAGCCGGGAGCGGTCGACGACGCGATCGCGGCGCGCGAGGGCGATCCGGCCGAAATCGACGTCGGCGACCAGGTCGTCGCGCCCGGCCTGATCGACGCGCACGTCCACGTCATGATGGACGGGCGCCCGGACGTCTCGACCGCGGTCGCCGACAGCGACTACACCGCGAGCTACCGGGCCGCGAGCAACCTCGACGCCGCCGTCTCGGCCGGCGTCACGACCGTCCGCGACCTCGGGAGCCGCGGGACGCTCGCGCTCGACGCGGGCGAGGCGGTCAGCGCCGGGAAGATCGACGGCCCGCGCGTCCTCGCGTGCGGCCGCAACGTGATCATGACCGGCGGCCACGGCAACTGGTTCGGTCGCGAGGCGGACGGCCCCGCGGAGGTACGGAAGGCGGCCCGCGAGCAGCTGAAGGCGGGCGCGGACGTGCTCAAGTGTATGGCCACCGGCGGCGTCCTCACCGAGGGCGCGGTGACGGGCGCTCCCGAACTGACGCCCGAGGAGCTGGCCGCGTTTACCGATGCGGCCGCGCCGACGGACACGCCGACCGCGGCCCACGCCCACGGCGAAGTGGGGATCAAAAACGCCGTCGAGGCCGGCATCTCCAGCGTCGAACACGGGACGTTCATGGACCGAGAGGCCGCCGAGATGATGGCCGAGCGCGGCACCTACTGGGTACCGACCGCGAGCGCACTCCGCGGTATCGTCGACAACGGCGTCGAGGCCGGGATCCCCGAGGATGCCGTCGCGAAGGCCGAGGACGCCGCGGGCCGCTTCGACGACGCGTGGGACCACGCCCTGGAGGCCGGGGTTCCCATCGCGATGGGGACCGACGCGGGCACGCCGTTCAACTTCTTCGGGGAAATCCCGCAGGAGATGGCGTACATGGTCGACTACGGGCTCTCGCCAGAGCGCGCGCTGGAGGCGGCCACCGTCAACGCCGCGGACCTGCTCGGGCTCGACGACGTCGGGCTCGTCGAGGAGGGGTATCGGGCGGACCTCGTCGTCCTCGACGCCGACCCGACCGAAGACGTCGAAGCGTGGCAGGACCCGGACGCGGTGTTCGCGCGCGGCGAGCGCGTGGAATAAGGGAATTCAGTCTGGTGCGGCCTTTATAAGCGACCGAGCGGCGTCGCAGTCTGGTGGCGATACCCGAATAACGATTCTTTGATGAACGCTCTCAGAGCCCCGGTCGTTCGTTTATAAGTAGTTATCAGCGGATCGACGGAGGCCGCCTCCAAAGCGCCAGCCGTTCAGTGATAAACAGCCGACTGTAGATCGGTGCTGGACACTTCCAAAGCCCCAGCCGCGAGGGCTCGGTGCGCTCGCTGTCGTTCGAGACGCCGAAGGCGTCTCGTGATGACGAAACGGCTCCGCCGTTTCGAACCACGCTCCTCGTCGCTCGTTTCACTCGCTCTTGCGGTGCTTGCGTCGCGCGCCTTCGCCCTCGCGGCTGCCCCTTTGAGTCCCACCCCGCACAGCACCGCAACCGCACCTCACACCTCCCCAGCCTCGCGGTTCACTCGGGCTCCCTCCGGTCGCCCGTCGCTCACCGCGTCCCTCGCGGGCTGGCTCGCGGCCGCCGGTGGCGGCCGCTCGCAGGCGCGCCACCGCGCCGCGCGTTCGTTCATAAACTGTCTCGCCGCCCTCGATCGACGCACCCGGCCGCGGAGCGAGTCGAACGCTCGTTTTTAACCCGAGCCGACGTAAGGGTTGGTCGATGACGAGCGCGCAATCCGGGTCGTCGGCCCGGCACGCGGACCCGGACGAGAACCCCTACGTCGAGGACCCCCCGACCGACTTCGATCCGGTCGACGACCTCTCCGCGGACGAGGCCGCCGAGCAGGCCGCCCTGCTCCGAGCGGCGGTCCGCGAACACGACCACCGGTACTACGTCGAGGCCGACCCCCTCGTCTCGGACGAGGCGTACGATGCGCTGTTCGCCCGGTTGACGGAGCTGGAGGCGGCGTTCGACCTCCCGACCGACGACTCCCCCACGCGGCGCGTCGGCGGCGAGCCCCTCGACGCGCTGGAGACGGTCGAACACGTCTCGCCGATGCTGTCGATCGACAACGACACCGACGCCGCGGCGGTCCGCGAGTTCGACGAGCGCGTCCGTCGGGGACTGACCGACGCGGCCGACGACGGCGACCTCGCCGGATTCGACCCGGACGACCTCGCGTACGTCTGCGAGCCGAAGTTCGACGGCCTCTCGATCGAAGTGATCTACGAGGACGGCGAGTACGTCCGGGCGGCCACCCGCGGCGACGGCCGCGAGGGCGACGACGTCACCGAGCAGGTCCGCACGATCCGCTCTGTCCCCGGTCGCCTGCGCGGCGACGACCACCCCGACCGGCTCGCGGTGCGCGGCGAAGTCTACATGCCCCGCGACGCCTTCGCGGCGTACAACGAGGACCTGATCGAGCGCGGCGAGGAGCCGCTCGCGAACCCGCGCAACGCCGCGGCCGGCACGCTCCGCCAGCTGGATCCCGCAGTCGTCGCCGAGCGCCCCCTCGACGTCTTCTTCTTCGACGTGCTCGCGTGGGAGGCGGGCGATGACGGCCCCGAACGCCCCGCGCGCCACCGCGACGCGCTCGACGCGTTCGCGTCGCTCGGCCTCCGCCGGAACGACCGGGTGGAACTCGTCGACGATATCGAGGCCGCGATCGACTATCGCGACGAGATACTGGCCGCCCGCGACGACCTGAACTACGCGGTCGACGGCGTCGTGATCAAAGTGGACGCACTCGCGCAGCGGGAGGCGCTCGGGAGCACGTCGCGCGCGCCGCGCTGGGCGTTCGCACACAAGTTCCCGCCGCGCACCGCGACGACGACCGTGGAGGGCGTCACGGTCCAGGTGGGCCGGACCGGGCGGCTCACGCCCGTCGCCGAGCTCGACCCCGTCGACGTCGGCGGCGTCACCGTCTCGCGCGCGACGCTCCACAACCCAGCCGAGATCGAGGCGCTCGGCGTGAACGTCGGCGACCGCGTCCGAATCTACCGCGCGGGCGACGTGATCCCGTACGTCCCCGAGGTCGTCGAGAAGCGCAGCGAGGGGACGTACGCGTTCCCCGACGAGTGCCCCGTCTGCGGGGCCGAGATCGAGCGCGACGGGCCGCTCGCCTTCTGTACCGGCGGGCTCGGCTGCCCGGCGCAACTCGAACGGGCGGTCGAACACTGGGCGCGCCGCGACGCGCTCGACGTGGAGGGGCTCGGCCCGGAGCGGGTCGAACAGCTCCGTGAGGCCGGCCTCGTCGAGTCGCTGCCGGACCTCTACGACCTCACCGCCGAGGAGCTTGCCGACTTGGAGGGGTGGGGTGAGACGAGCGCCGGGAACCTGATCCGCGAGCTCGACGCGACCCGGAACCCGCCGCTCGACGACTTCCTCGCCGGGCTCGGGATCCCCGACGTGGGCGCGACGACCGCCCGCGCGCTCGCTGCGGGCTTCGGGACGCTCGACGCGCTCCTCGACGCGGACGAGGCGGCCCTCCGCGAGGTCGACGACGTGGGGCCCGAGGTGGCCGAGTCGATCCGCACGTTCCTCGACCGCGAGGAGAACCGCGCCGCGATCGAGGGGCTCCGCGAGCGCGGCGTCGACCCCGAGCCGTTCGAGACGGACGCGGGCGACGGCCGGGCCGACGCGCTCGACGGGCTCACCTTCGTGTTCACTGGATCGCTGTCGGTCCCCCGGAGCGACGCGCAGGCGCACGTCGAGGCGCACGGCGCGAACGCCACGTCGAGCGTCTCCGGAAACACCGACTACCTCGTCGCCGGCGAGAGCCCGGGGCGGTCGAAGCGCGACGACGCGGCCGCCGAGGACGTGCCGGTCGTCGACGAGGACGCGTTCGCCGACCTGCTCGCGGAGCGCGGCGTCGACTGGCCGCCGGCCGACGCGTAGCGTCGCGGTCCGCGCGGGCGACGCTCGCTCCGACCCGCAACCATTTATCAGGCCGCGCCGGAACCGAACGGTATGACCGCCATCGAGCTGCGGGGCGTGACCAAGGAGTTCGCGGAGGTCACGGCCGTTCGCGACCTCGACCTCACCGTCGAAGACGGCGAGGTGTACGGGTTCCTCGGACCGAACGGCGCCGGCAAATCCACGACGATCGACATGCTCTTAGACCTCGTCCGGCCGACCGCCGGGACGGTCCGCGTCCTCGGCGCCGATGTCGCGACGGAAGGGGTCGAGATCCGGCGCCGGACCGGCGTGCTCCCCGACGGCTTCTCGGTGTACGACCGGCTCTCCGGCCGGCGACACGTCGAGTTCGCCGTGGAGTCGAAGGACGCGGCCGACGACCCGGACGCGCTCCTCGACCGCGTCGGCCTCGCCGACGCGGCGGACCGCTCCGCCGGCGAGTACTCGAAGGGCATGCGTCAGCGGCTCGCTCTGGCGATGGCGCTCGTCGGGGACCCCGACCTGCTGATCCTCGACGAGCCGTCCTCCGGGCTCGACCCGGCCGGCGCCAAGGAGATGCGCGAGATCGTCCGGGCCGAGGCCGAGCGCGGCGCTACCGTCTTCTTCTCGTCGCACATCCTCGAACAGGTCGACGCCGTCTGCGACCGCGTCGGCATCCTCCGCGACGGCGAACTGGTCGCTGAGGACTCGGTCGAGGGGCTCCGCGAGGCCGTCGGCGGCGAAGAGACGTTGGAGGTCGCGGCCGCGGGTGCCGACGACGACGCGGTCGCGGCGGTCCGCGCGCTCCCCGGCGTCTCGGGCGTCACTCGCGACGGCGACGAGCTGGCGGTGAACTGCGCCAGCGACGCGAAGACCGACGTGATCGCTACACTGGAGGACGCCGGCGTCGCCGTCGCCGACTTCCACACCCGCGAGGCGTCGCTTGAGGACCTCTTCTTGGCGTACACCGAGGGCGACGCGGCGAGTTCGAGCGAACGCGCGACGGACGCCGACGCGACTGATGGCGACGCGACCGATGCCGATACGATCGACGGCGAACCGCCAACCGACGCCAACGCGACGGATGCCGAGACGACCGACGCCGAACCACCGGCCGACGACGAGTCGGCGGCGGAGGAGGTGGACCGATGAGCCTCGCCGCCATCGCCCGGAAGGACTTCCGGGAGACGGTCCAGTCGCGCGGCATGATCGCCCTGGTGGTGCTGTTCTCGCTGCTCGTCGCGGCGTTCGCGTACGCCGTGCGCCCCACCGGCGAGAGCGAGCAGTTCGCCACGGAGCTGCTGTTGAGCGCCTTTATCGGTCGCTTCCTCGTCACGACGCTCATCCCGCTCGTCGGGGTCGTCGTCGGCTACAACGCGGTCAGTGGCGAGCGCGAGTCCGGCTCGCTGAAGCTGCTCCTGTCGCTGCCACACTCGCGGGCCGACGTGGTCTTGGGCAAGGTTGCCGGCCGCGGTGCGGCGCTCGCGCTCGCGGTGTTCGCCGGCTTCCTGCCGCCCGCGCTGGTGCTTATCGCTGCGCCGGTGGTGTTCAACGCCGGCGCGTTCCTCGGCTACACCGTGTTCGCGGCCGCGCTCGGCGTCGTGTTCGTCGCCATCTCCGTGGGCTGCTCGGCGGCGTCGTCGACCCAGCGTCGGGCGCTCATCGGCGGCGTCGGGATCTACGTCCTCTTCGTCCTGCTGTGGGGCGCGCTCACCGGGCAGCTGTTGAACGCCGCCGGGCCGGTGGTCGACGCGCTGCCCGTGTCCGCGGGCCAGCTCGACGTGTTCCTCCAAGTGTCGAACCCCACGACCGCCGTCGAGGCCCTGTCGAACGCGTTCCTCGGCGAACGGCTGTTCAGCGGCGAGGCCGTGAACCAGCAGCTGTCTGCGGCCGCAATGTTGGTCTTCTGGACGCTCGCGCCGCCGCTCGCCGGCTTGCTGAAGTTCGACGCGGACGATCTCTGAGGTCGGTCGCCTCGTTCGCCTCAGAAACGGGCTCGGGCGGGTTCGAACTCGATGGCGAGACTCGCTTCGCTCGTCTCGCGTAGTTCGAACCGCGCCCTCGAACAGTCACAGCGGCGCCGCTCACGAGTTGTTCGCGGCGCCGACAGTGGGCTCGGGCGGGTTCGAACCGCCGATCTCAGCCTTGTAAAGGCCGCGTCATAACCAGCTAGACCACGAGCCCTCACCGAAACAACCCCCTGAGAGCGGAAAACGATTTCCTTCCGCGACGCGAACCCCGACCGTGAACCGTCGCCTCGTCGGGGTCGCGGCCGCGCTCGCACTGATCGCCCTCGCCGGAATCGGCGTCGCCGCTGCGAATCCGGCCCTCCTGATCACCGGCTACGACACCGCCACGGTCGAGGCCGTCGACGGCGAGACCGGCGAGTCGCTGGCGACCGTCGAGGCCCGGGTCGCCGACGGCTTCGTGAAGCGGTACGTCGGGCTCTCGGCGACCGATGCCCTCGACGACGGCGAGGGGATGCTGTTCGTCCACGGGGAGTCCGCGGAGCGTGCCTACGTGATGCGCGACATGGCGTTCGCGCTCGACATCGTCTTCGTCGACGCGAACGGGACGGTCACCACCGTCCACGAGGCGGCGCCGGAGTCGCAGCCGCTCACCCGCTACGAGGGGACCGGGCGATACGTCCTCGAAGTGCCGCGGGGCTGGAGCGACCGCCACGGCGTCGAGCCCGGCGACCGACTAGTGATCGAGGACCGCGAGCGCGCGTGACGACCGCCGCGTCCCGTCGCGACCCGCCGGGGACCGCCGACGAAACCGCTTTGGGCCTCGCAGGCGTCGCCCCGACCATGACCGGACTCGCCCGCCGGGTCGCGTGGAACCTCCGCCACCGCTGGCGGCGGGTGTTCGCGCTCTGCGTCGTCGGTGCCGGCGTCGCCGCCCCGCTCATCACCGGCCTCTGGTGGACCCTCCCGCTCGTGTTGTTCTTCGGCCTCTTCGTCGTCCTCCCCGTCCTCCACACCCTGACGAAGCCGCTTCCAGACGACGACTCCGAGGGCGACGAGAACGCGACCGGCGACCCCGCGCTCGACGCCCTCCGCGAGCGCTACGCGCGCGGCGACATCGATGAGCGGGAGTTCGAGCGCAAGCTGGACCGCCTGCTGGAGACCGAGGACGCCGAGACGGTCGACGACCCGGGCGACGACGTCGCCGACCGCGTCCGCGAGGGGCTTCGCCGCGAGGTCGAACGGATCCGAGAGTGACCGACGGCAGCCTCTCGCCGTGGACGCGACCGACACCGTTTTGCGAGCCGACGGTGACCCGGTCGAACGTGTCGACATCGACCGAGGGTCGGGTGGACGGCGTCGCGGTCGAGCGATCGGGACGCGCCGCCGCAAAGCGGTCGGGAGGCGCCTGATGTTCCTCGAGGCCCTCCGGTACCCGTTCGCAGACCGGGCCCGGCTGGACGGCACCGCGACGTGTCTCGCGGCGCTGCTGCTCGGCGGTGCGCTGGTCCGGGCGGCGGCGGGGCTCTGGCCCGACGCGGCGCTTCTGGCACCGCTCCTGCTCGCCGTCGGTCCGCTCCTCGCGTTCCTTGGCCTCGTCGGCGGCGTGCTCGCGGGCGAGGGGTTCCCGTCCGTCGCGACGCGGGCCACGGCGCGGCTCGCCGGGCGGCTGCTCGGCGTCGCCGCCGTCTACCTCGCTCCGGCGGCCGTCACGGTCGCCGCCGTCAGCTACGTCGTCGCTGTCGGGACGGTCCCGAGCGCGCTGACCGGCGTGGGCCTCGCGACGCTCTCGACCGTCGCGCTCCTCGTCACGGTCGTCTGCGCGTACCTCTTCCCGTCGGCGGCCGCCGTGAGCGTCCGGAAGGGACTCCACGCCGGGCTCAAGCGCGACGCGATCCGCGGGACCGCGTCGAGTTCGTACTTCCTCGCGTGGGTCGGCGCGACCGTGCTCGTCGTCGTCGCGTGGACGGCGCTCGCGACGACGGCGACGCGGAGCGTCGCCGCGCTCCTCGCACTTGCGTGGGGCGCCTACGCCCACGTCGCCGCCGCGGCGCTGATCGCCGCGGGGGTCGACCGGACGAAGTACTGGTGAGCCTTAGAATACCTAAAAAACGCCCGCGACGACCCGCACCGCTCTCAGAGGTTGATCTGGTCGGCCGCGTTCTCCATCGACCGGTTGTGGAGCGCCTCGCCCGTGTTCCGGTCGAAGAGGTGGATCGCGTCCTCCGGGATCCGCGCGGTCACCGTGTCGCCCTCGCTGACCCGGTTGAACCCGTCGATCGTCGCGACGAGCGTCGCCGCGGTCTCGGGGTCCGCGTCGGGGTCGAAGTGGAGGTACACCGTGTTCTCGTCGCCCATCGGCTCGACGACGTCGACGGTCGTCTCGAACTCGTGGTCGCCGTCCTCGTCGACGAGTTCGACGGCTTCGGGGCGGATACCGAGAACGAGGTCGGTCGCGTCGCCGAGGTCCGCCCGAACCCCCTCGTCGATCGGGTACTCGAAGGCGTCGCCGACGAGGCGGTCGCCCTCCAGCGTCACGTCGAAGAAGTTCATCGACGGCTCGCCGAGGAAGCTCGCGACGAACCGGTTGGCCGGCTCGTGGTAACACTCCAGCGGCGTCGCGATCTGCTGGAGCTCGCCCCCGTCGAGGATGGCGATCCGGTCGCCCATCGTCATCGCCTCCGTCTGGTCGTGAGTGACGTACACCGTCGTCACGCCCAGGTCGTTCTGGAGCCGCTGGAGCTCGGTGCGCATCTCCGCGCGGAGCTTCGCGTCGAGGTTGCTGAGTGGCTCGTCCATCAGGAACACTTCGGGGTCGCGTACGATGGCGCGGCCGAGGGCGACGCGCTGCTGTTGTCCCCCGGAGAGGTCACTCGGCTTCCGGTCGAGCAGGTTCGAGATACCGAGCATCTCGCCGGTCTCCGAAACCATCTGGTTGATCTCGTCGTCCGGGAGGTCCGTCGACTCTTCTAAGCCGAACGACATATTCTGTCGGACGCTCATATGCGGGTAGAGCGCGTACGACTGGAACACCATCGCGATGTCCCTGTCTTGGGATTTCACGTCGTTGACGACGCGGTTGTCGATGCTGAGCGTGCCGGCGGTGATCGTCTCGAGGCCGGCAACCATCCGGAGCGTCGTGGACTTGCCGCAGCCGGACGGACCGACGACGACGAGGAACTCGCCGTCGTCGATCGACAGCGACACATCGTCGACCGCGACGATCTCCTCGTCGCCGTCCTGGAACGTCTTCGTTATCGAGTCGAGTTCAAGCGTTGCCATATCTGTGTGTTGTGGTCGGTGTCGAGTGGTCGTTCGTGCGCCGCGCCGCGTCGTCTCTCGGGCGGTCCCCGCCGCCGGACTGGGTCGACGTGCGGGTCACGCCGCCACCCCCTCGGCGAACTCCTCGCCGAAGAAGATGTACACCGCCAGCGTCGGCAGCGCCGCAAAGAACGCCCCGGCCATCCGGAGCGCGAAGTCCTGTCCCTCCAGCGAGCTCCCGAGGCCCGCTAAGATTAACACGACGGGCGCCGCGGGGCTCGACTCCGTCGAGACGATCACGAGCGTGAACAGGAGGTCGTTCCAGATCTGGGTGAACTGATAGATGAGGACGACGGCGAACATCGGTCCCGAAAGCGGGAGGACGATCCGCCGGTACACCCGGCGGAGCGTCGCCCCGTCGAGGCGGGCCGACTCGATCATCTCCTCGCTCATCGTCTTGTAGTACGTCCGGAACAGGAGCGTACAGATGGGGATCCCGTAGGCGACGTGGGTGATCACCAGTTCGATGATACCGACGTAGTCGTTGTCGATCCCGAGCGCCCAGACGAACGACAGCACCTGGTCGAGCTGGGCCCACTGCGACCAGAACTGGGTCAGCGGGACCAGCACGGCCTGATACGGGATGAAGATCCCGGCGATGATGAGCATCAGCACCACCGCCTTGTACGACTTCTTCCACGTCGGGATCGTCAGCCCGTATGCGGTGATGCTCCCGACGAACGCCGAGATCACCGTCGCGGGGACCGCGTACAGCAGGCTGTTCCCCATGCCGCGAAGCAGGGCGTCGATCGCCGTCTGCCACTTCTCGAGGGTGAGTCCGGACGGTCCCGGGGGCGCGAACGGCGCCGTTTCGACGATCGCGATCCCGGTCTTGAACGAGGTCACCAGCCCGGACTCGATGGGGACGAGGTAGAACGCCGCCGCGAAGGCTAACACGACGTACAGCCCGACGTCCTCGACCGTCAGCTGATCGAGGTTCCGGCGCAGCCGCGCAGTCGTCGATGTCGTGCCGCCGTCGGTTCGAATTTCTCCGTCGCTCATAGGTTGTCCCTCCGGTATTCGTACACGAGGTACGGGCCGATGACGCCGAGCGCCATCGCGAACAGCACGATGGCGATCGCCGACCCGTACGCCCAGTTGAGGTTCGCGTACGCCTCGCGCACCATCTTCGTCGCGAGGATGTCGGCGCCGTTCGGCGGCCGGTACCCGCCCGCCAGCGAGTAGAGGAAGTCGAACGCCTTCATGCCGAACACCATCAACACCACGGCGGCGCTGATGGTCGCGCCCTTCAGCTGCGGTATGATCACGCGCCAGTACATCTTCAGGGTCGACGCGCCGTCGACCTTGGCCGCTTCGTAGTGCTCTCTCGGTATCGCGCGCAGGCCGGCGAGGTACACGACCATCGCGTACCCCGAGAACTGCCACATCAACGCGAAGATGACCGCGTAGAGGACGATGTCCTGGTTACCGAGCCAGCTCACCGGCCCGAGCCCGAACGTCCCGATGACGCTGTTCGCGATCCCGTTGTTGTAGTTGTAGATCCACAGCCAGAACTGGGCCGTGACGACGAACGAGAGGCTCATCGGCAGGAGGTAGATCGTCCGGAACGAGTTCTCGAACCGGATCCCCCTGTCGATCAGGATTGCCAGCAGGAGGCCGACGGCGAGCGTTCCCGCCGTGAACAGGATGAGCAGGATGAGCGTGTTGACCGCGGCGTCGATGAACCCGGAGTCCGCGAGCGCCCGGGTGTACATCTCGAAGTCGAGGTTCGAGTAGTCCGGCGCGTTCTCGAAGCGCTGGTAGTCGGTCAGCGAGATGAGGAGGTTCCAGATGACCGCACCGTAGACGAACAGCCCCATCAGCAGGAACGGCGGGAGCCAGAATATCGACGACTCCATGAAGTCGCTCCCGAAGCGCCGGTCCAGCGCCGACTTGAGGCGGGCCGTCGCGTCGCGGTCCGGCTCGACCGGGTCGGCCGCGGAGCCGTCGCTCACGACGCCGCCGTCGGTGCGGGCCGCCTCGTCGTCCCCCGAGGAGGGCCTGATCGCCCGGTACAATCGACGATAAAAATCGAGCATCTGGGAGTGCTCAGTTGGATACCGCGTCCAGGAAGCCCGTCGTTGCCGCGTCGACGTTGTACGGACCGGTGAACTCCGAGGAGATGACGTCGTTGAGCTCCGTCATCGTCTCGGAGGGCACGCCGAGTCCGTGCTGGAGGTTCGGGGGTCGGTACTCCGCTTCCGCGAAGTCCTCGGCCGTCTCCTGGAGGTACGGACCGAATTCCTCCATGCTCACGTCGGTGCGGGTCGGGATCGACCCCTTGAACTGGTTGAACGCGATCTGGGCCTCCGGACTGCCGACGAACGCCTCCCAGGTCTTCGAGGCCTCGGGCGTCGGGTTGTCCGCCGGGTAGATGAACGAGTCGAAGTGGAGCGTGTACATTCCCTCCGTGCCGGGGAACGTCTTGAAGCCCCAGTCCTCGTCGTACTCGAAGCCCTCGGCGTTCCGGAACGCGCCCGCCGCCCAGTTACCCTGGTGGATGAAGGCGGCGTCGCCGTTGATGATGTTCTGGTTCGACTCGGTCAACGCGATCGAGGACGCGTCGTCGCTGATGTAGTTCTCCAGCATCTCCGCGGTCGTCTCGAACGCCGACCGGACGGCCTCCTCGTCGCCGTTGCCCTCGAGGAAGTCCATGTACGGCTGGTAGCCGCTCTCGCCGAGGAGCACGGCGCCCCAAAGCTGGGTCGTCGTCCAGGTGCCCGCCATCGCGTGGGTCATCGGGATGGCGTCGGTCTCGGTCGAGACCGTCTCCAAGGCGTCGATGAGCGCCGAGGGACTGTCGAGCGAGTCGACGTCGACGCCCGCGTCCTCGACGACGGAGACGTTGTAGAAGAGGCAGTTCAGCCGGTGGGAGCCGAGCGGCACGGCGCGGTAGCTGCCGTCCTGCTGGTGGAGCTCCACCGCCTCCTCGACCATCGCGTCTTCGAAGCCGTTCTCATCCCAGACGTCGTCGACGCTGCCGAGGACGCCCTGATAGCGGAGGAGGTTCGGACCGGGCCATCCGGCGAACGCTCCCGGCGGGTCGTCGCTCTGGAGCCGGTTCGCGACGACCGCGTCGAGGTTCTGGTTCCCGCCGCCACCGATGGGGTTCATCTCGAGGTCCGTGTCGGAGTGGGCCTCGTTGAACGCCTCTTCGAGCGCTTCGGCCGCCGCGGCGCCGTCGCCGCCGGTCCAGCCGTGAAGCACTTCGACCGCGTCACCGCTGCCCCCGCCGCCGCCGTCGCTTCCGTCGCCGCCGTCGCCGCCGGAACAGCCGGCGATCCCTACGGTCGCGAGGCTGCCCGCGCCCGCGACGTAGTGACGACGAGTGAGTCGGTTCTCTGAGTCTGCGCTGTTGTCACGTGACATGTATCCACAGATTCGGAAGGGCTATACTTAACGATTGATGTTCATTTACTCAATAAATTATTAAAAAACCCAGAATAGGTTAGCCGGACGTAGATGTTCTCTAAGGCCCTGTAAGAGAGTTATCTCGGCGATTCGGTGGTCGTCGACACCCCTTTCTAGATGATTCGTATGGGGGTGATCGTAACAAAATAGCGATCCGAGGCGTTCGATCCGACCCGTTCTCACCGCCGTCGGGCCGACTCCCCCTCTTGGTGCGCCGACCGACCGATTCTTGACCGCGCGGCCCCGATCGAACGCCAATGCAGGGACCGCTCTGGATAGACACGCACGCGCCCGCCCTCGACGAGATCCGGCAGGACGAGGCCCGCGACCGCCTGCGCCGGGCCGTCGACGAGCCGATGAACCTCGTCGTTCAGGGGCCGCCAGGGGTCGGGAAGACCGCGGCGGCGCGCGCGCTCGCCGACGCGTCGCACGCCGACCCGGACGCCGACCTGATCGAGATCAACGTCGCCGACTTCTTCGGCCGGACGAAAAAGGAGATCCGGACCGACCCGCGGTTCGAGGGGTTCCTCGCGGGGCGGAGTAGCATGGCGAAACGGGACATGATAAACCGCGTGCTGAAGGAGTCGGCGTCGTACGCGCCGATGTCCGGCGACTACAAGACGATCCTCTTAGACAACGCGGAGGCGATCCGCGAGGACTTCCAACAGGCGCTGCGCCGCGTGATGGAGAAGCACCACCGGACCACGCAGTTCGTGATCGCGACCCGCCAGCCCTCGAAGCTCATCGCCCCGATCCGGTCGCGCTGCTTCCCGGTCCGCGTGCGCTCGCCGACCACCGACGAGACGATAGACGTCCTCGAGACGATCTGCGACCGCGAGGGCGTCGACTACGACGGCGACGGCCTGGAGTTCGTCGCCAGCGCGGCCGGCGGCGACCTCCGCGAGGCGATCCTCGCTGCGCAGGCGACCGCGGTCGAGGGCGACGAGATCACCATGTCGACCGCCTACGAGACGCTCGGCGAGGTCGGCGACGACGACGCGCTCCGCGAGGCGCTCGCCGACGCCCGGAGCGGCGACCTGAAGGACGCCCGCTCGACGCTCGACGACCTCCTCGACGAGGGGTACGACGGGCAGGAGCTGCTCCGCGAGACGCTCCGCGTCGCCCGCGCCGGCTCCGAGTACGGCGGCGACGATCTCGCGCGCCTCCACGCGCTCGCGGGCGAGGCGGATCTCGACCTGTCCGACGGGCTCGACGACACGACCCACCTCGTCCACCTGCTCGCGGCGTGGGCCGCGGGGCGGACCGAGCTCTCGCCCGAACTGCGGGACGCGGAGGTGGCCCCGTGAGCCGGACGCCGCCGCTCTCGCGGCTCCTCCCGTTCCCGGTGGTCGACGCCGCGTGGGACCTGGCGCTCGTCCCGGCGCTCGCTGGCGCCGTCGCGCTGCCGTTCGTCCCGCCGGTCGGCGCCGCGCTCGTCGCGCTCGCGCTCGGGGTCCTCTGGTTCCACCGCGACCCGGCGCGCGACCCGCCGAAAGGGGACGAAACGGTCGTCTCCCCGGCCGACGGCACCGTCTCCGTGGTGCGCGAAGAGGGCTCCCGGCTCCGAGTCGGCGTGTTCATGAACGTCACCGACGTCCACGTGAACCGCGCGCCGCTTGCCGGTGAGGTCCGCGAGGTCCGGCACCGCCCCGGCGCGAACCGCCCGGCGTTCGACAAGGAGTCGGACCGAAACGAGCAGGTCGCGATCGACTTCGGCGAGTACGAACTGCTCGTCATCGCGGGCTGGTTCGCCCGGCGGATCCACCCCTCGGTCGAGGCCGGCGACCGCGTCGAGCGCGGCGACCGCGTCGGCCACGTCTCGTTCGGCTCGCGGGCGGACGTGGTGCTACCCGCGGCCGTGACCCGCGAGGACCTGCTGGTCGCCGAGGGCGACAGCGTCCGCGCCGGCGAGACGATCATCGCGGAGCGGCCGTGCGACGACGGATAATTTCGCCGCCGCGAGACGACCGACAATCCCGTCGCTGCGCGGCGCCGGATACTCCGGTCAAGACGCGACGTACCCAGCCGAGTCGGGCCATACGCTTTTGTTTCACGCGCGAGACCGTTTCTTCGATGTCCGAAGAGACCATCCACGAGTCGAAGCGGTCGCGGACCCGACAGGGGCTGGCCACGTACCTCCGCCGGATCGCTCGGGCCCTGGGGCGCGGCGACCCGGTGCCGGTCGACGAGGCCGGCACGGTGACGGTCGACGCGGCCGGGACCGGCGACGTCGAGGTCGAGCTCGAACGCGAGGACGGGACGGTCCACTTCGAGATCGAGATGGAGTGGCCCGACGAGGCGGCCGCGATCGACGAGGACGCGGCCGCGAGCAAGGCGACGTTCGAGCTGTACGCCGACAGCGCCGACCAGTTCCGCTGGCGGCTCCGCCACAACAACGGCAACATCATCGCCGACGGCGGCGAGGGGTACGCCGACAAGCGCGACGCGAACTCCGGGATCGAGAGCGTCCAGCGGAACGCGCCGGGCGCGCACGTCGTCGACGTCTCCCGCGACGAGGAGGCGCCCGACGAGGGCGGCAGCGACGCGACGTTCGAGCTGTTCCGCGACAGCGCGGACGAGTACCGCTGGCGGCTCCGCCACGACAACGGCAACGTCGTCGCCGACAGCGGGCAGGGGTACGCCTCCAAACAGAAGGCGAAACAGGGGCTCCGAAGCGTCAAGTCGAACGCGCCCGGCGCGGCCGTCGAGGAGACGGACGAGTAGCCGTTGGCGGCCGCTCCGGTCCGACCGTACCCTCCCCGACCGCGGCCTCCCCGACCGCGGACCGCACCGCTTATTCGCCGGCCCTCACTACCACGGAGCGACATGGACGCGCTCGACGCCAAGTACCCGTTCTTTGCGAGCGCCCGCGAGGCGGTCGCGGGGGCCGCGGTGTCGCTGCCGGAGCTCGTCGCGGCCGACGCCCCGGCCGTCGAGCGGGCCCGGGAGCGCGTCGAGCGCGCCCTCCTCGAGGGGACGGTCGCCTCGGAGAGCGGCGCGTTCCCCGGCGAGTCGGCGTACGACGCGCAGGCGGAGCTGCTCTCGTACCCCATCGCGCGGATCCTCGTCTCGCTTCTCGACTCCGGCCCCGCCATCGAGAAGTACGCCGCCGCGGAGGCGGCGACCGCCATGGAGCGGGTCCGCCGCGACCTCGAGACCGACGACGAGCTGCGGTCGGTGTCGACCCCGACGGTCGGGCTCGACGACCTGCTCGCGGAGTTCGACCTCGCGGACGCCGTGCGCCCGGACGCGACCGCTCCGGCCGGCGTCCGCGGCGGCGCGGGAGGCGGAACGGCGGGCGGCGCGACCGGAGGCGGCGCGGGCCGCGACCCCGACGGCTACCGGATCGACGTCGGCCCGTACCTCCGGCTCACCTCGCCGGAGTGGGGCGACTCGTGGCGGCTCGTCAACCGCGCGCTCGCCGACGGCGCGGTGCGCGTCTCCCGCGCGGAGCTGCTCGCGGCGCTGGAGGCCGCCGTCGAGGCGCGGGTCGCCGAGGGGCTCCCCTTCGAGCTGGCGGCCGACGAGGGGATCGCCGAGGCGCTGGAGTCGCGCGTCGCCGACCTGCGACGGCTGCTCTCCGAGCGGACGTACGCCGAGCCGCCGGACGTCGTCGCCCCCGCGCTGTTCCCGCCGTGCATGACGAACCTGATCGAGAAGGCCGAGCGCGACGCCGCGCTCTCCGCGGCGGAGTCGTTCGCGCTGATGGCGTTCCTCGTCGGCATCGGCATGACGCCCGACGAGGTCGTCGCCTTCTGCGCCGACACGAGCCTCGACGCCGAGGGCATCCGCTACCAGACCGAGTTCCTGACCGACGACCGGGGGACCCAGTACCCACCGCCGACCTGCGAGACGCTCGCGAACTACGGGATCTGCCACAACGAGGACGACCACATGCAGGTCGCGGCCGACCCGCTCTCGTACTACGAGAAGCGGGTGGCCGCCGCCGACGAGGTGACCGACTGGCGGGACGGACGCGAGAGTAGCGAGGCGGGCGAAGACTGACGGGGCGGAGGAGGCGTGAACGGCGCGCGTCGAACGCGGAAACTGTCTAAAAGGAGGGCGGCTCGGACCCGCTAGGACTCGTCTTCCGCGCGCATCAGGTACGTCCCGACCCCGGCCATCAGGAGGACGAACCCGGCCAACAGCGCGACGAGCGCGATCGCTCCCGCCTCCGGGAGGACCGTCGACCCGCCGAAGGTGACCCCGATGGCGACCAGCCCGACGATGAACACCGCCGCCGCCGCCAGCGAGACGGTGATCTGCCGACGGAGCTCCGCGTCGATTTCCATGTCTGCGGCTTCCCGTCGCCGCTAAAAAAGGACTTCGATGAGCGCGGCGAGGGGTCTCCGCCCCCGAACCGGACGAATCGCCGTCTCCACCCCGGTTTGGCGGTGGATTTACGAGTTCGCGGCCCCAACGTTCGGACGTAGCGAGGCCCCCGCCTCGCGGTCGTCACATGACCCACACCAGAAACGCGGCCGCGCCGCCAGCCGCCGACCCGCCCCGCGCCGCCGACCTCGACGAGCGCGCCGAGCGCGCCCGCTCGGAGGCGATGACGATCCGGACCCTCCCGGACGGTCGGTACGTCGTCGAGACCGACGGCGGCACGTACGTCGTCGACGTCGACGCCGGAAGCTGCACGTGCCCGGACCACGCGATCCGCGGCGCGCGGTGCAAACACCTCCGACGCGTCGCGATGGCGGTGACCGCCGAGTCGGTCCCGGCTCCCGACGAGCGCGTCGGCGCCTGCGCGGTCTGCGGAACCGAGACGTTCGTCCCCGCCGAGGACGGGGGATCGCACCTCTGTGAGCGACACGCCTTCGACCCGGGCGCGGTCGTCCGCGACCGCGAGACCGGAGACCGCCTCGTCGTGGTCGCGGTCACGACTGAACGGGCCGACGCGTACCGGACCGACGAGGGGCGCCCCGTCGCCGCCTACGACTCGAACGCCGCCTACGGCGCCCACGAGCCCGTCGTCGAGGCCGTCTACGTCGACTCGGCTCGACCAGAAACGCCGCTCTCGGAGCGCGAGCGGTACGGGTTCCCCGCGTCCCGGCTCACGCGTACTCGGTAGCGCTCCCGAGACCCGCCGCCGGCCGCTCACGTCGCGAGGTGCGTGATGTCCCGCCGCAGCGTGTACCCCCGCGGCACGCCGACGATCTCGAGACACTCGTCGCACAGTACCCGCTCGTAGTTGCGGTTGGTCTCCTTCTCTAACAGGGAGACGTCCGCGAGCGGGAACACCGACTCGCACCGGTCGCACTCCGCCTTGTCGCCGTCGACGATCTTCATCGCCTCACCGTTTCCGGGATCGCAATATAAAATCGCGGACGGCGTTATCACTCCGGATACTGGCGCGTCGGAAAAATCGGTGATCGGTCGACGCGGTCGGCGTCGGTGGGGCGCCGGCTCAGCCGAAGAGCTCGCCGAGCCCTTCGCCGCCGTCGCCCTCGTCCTCGTCGTCGTCGTCCGCCTCGTCGGCGGCCTCGGCCTCGTCCTCGTTGTCGTCGTCCGCCTCGTCGGCGGACTCGTCGGCGTCCGCGGAGCCGCCCGCGGCGGCGCCGGCGGCCGGGGCCGCGGCGGCCGTCTCGATGGCCTCCTCGATGTCGACGTCCTCCAGCGCGGCGACGAGCGCCTTGACGCGGGACTCCTCGACGTCGACGCCGGCGGCTTCCAGCACGCCGCTGACGTTGTCTTCGTTGATCTCTTCGCCAGTCTCGTTCAGGATGAGCGCAGCGTAAACGTATTCCATTGGTGTGTACCTCGTGTTATCCGAACATCGCGCCGAGTCCTTCGCCGCCGTCGTCGCCGTCGTCGTCGGCGTCGTCGTCGGTGTCGGCCGCCTCGGCGTCTTCCGTGTCTTCGTCCGCCTGTTCCTCCTCGTCGGCGTCGTCGGTCGCCGGCTCCGCCGCCGGCGCCGCCTCGACGCCCTGGAGCTCCTCGGGGAGCGCCTCTTCGTCGTCGATCTGCGCCGCGAGCGCGCGCAGCTGGGCGTCGGCCTTCCCGATCAGGTCGGGCACGACGTCCGGGCTCTCGATCTCCGCGAACAGGCCGACGGACTTCGCCTCGCCGGACGCCTTCGCGAGAAGGGTGCCGGCGGTGGCGGCCGTCGGGTACGCGGCGTTGACGGAGAGGTTGCGCGCGGCGGCCGCGGCGGACTGGACGTCCGCGCGGTACTCGTCGACGTCGATTTCGAGCTCGTCCGGCTCGAACAGGACGCCCTCGGAGTAGACGGCGCGCAGGTCTAAGCCGACCTCCTTGGGCTCGATGCCGAGCTCGACGAGGACGTTCGCGAGGTCGTCGTCGACGACCTCGCCCTCCGCTAACACGGTCGAGTCCTCGGTCACCTTGATCGAGCCGTCCATGATGCGCGCGGACGCGCCCACGGTCTGAAGCTCGCCGACGAACGGTCCCGGGTCGACGCCGGTGTCGCCCTCGGGGATCACGATGTCGTTGGGGGCCACCTCGCCCGCGTTGATCGGGGCGGGGGTCTTCGAGGCTTCGAGCTGCTTGAAGAGGCCGAACGGGTTGTCGTTGGTGCCGACGAGCGCCACCTGGCCGCTGACGTACTCCGTCAGCGCCTCGACGCCGTCGTCGACCTCCTCGAGCGCCCGGTTCGTGAGCGTGTTGCGGCTCATGCGGACGGCTGCCGAGCCGTGGAGCTCCCGGCGCATGGCCTGGAGCTGCCGGCTCGGGATGCCGGCCACGCCGACGATCCCGACGGACTGATAGGAGTCGATGAACTCGACGAGTTCGTCGACCTCCTCGCGTTTCCACTCGGGGATCGTCTCGGTCTTGCGGACCGAGCTCATACGGGCACCTCCTTCGCGGGACCCATCGTGGTCTTCACGTAGATCCCGTCGATGTTGAGCGGGCCCTTCTCGAGGTTCGCTTCGAGCCGCCGGATGATGACGTCGATGTTGTCCGAGATCGCGTCGGCGCCCATATCCTCGGCGCCGACGCGGGTGTGGAACGTGCGCCGGTCGCGCGACCGGAGCTGCACCGTGTTCTTCATCCGGTTGACTGTGTCGACGATGTCGTCGTCCGGCTGTAGTGGGGTAGGCATCTTCCCGCGCGGACCGAGGACGGTACCGAGGTACCGACCGATGTCCTGCATCAGGTTGGCCTCCGCGACGAAGAAGTCGGTCTCGTCGGCGAGGTCCTTTGCGCGGTCGTCGTCGTCTCCTAAGTCTTCGAGGTCGTCGCTGTCGAGTACTTCGTCAGCGACGTCCCCTGCGCGGACGGCGGTTTCGCCCTCCGCGAAGACGACGATCTGTGTCTCCTGCCCCGTTCCAGCCGGCAGCACGACGGACTCGTCGATACGGTTCGACGGATCGTTGAGGTCGAGGTCTCGCAGGTTGATCGCGATGTCCACGGTCTCGCGGAAGTTCCGCTCGGGCGCATCGTCGAGTGCGAGGGTTACGGCCTCTTGTATTGTGTCTGCCATTTTCACCTCCGTAGTACGCAGGTCGCTCCTACGGGTCAGTGAAACAGGCGAAGCCTGTCTCATCGGAGAGAGGTCCATCGGAGGTTTAAAAGCGTCGAACCGCCCGTCCCCGTGTGAACCGGAAGCAGGGCCGCTCCGCGGCGGTCACGCCGTCGACCCCTGCTGCCCCCGCTTCGCCGTCGCCGTCGCGGCGCGGATTCGACGGATGTCGAACGTCGAAACGTCGGATAGGGGAACCCTTTTGACGGCGGTCGCCGACCCACGAGGTAATGACGCAGGGTGGTCCGCCGTGACAATGGACGACCGCATCGAGGACCTCCGCGAGCGCCGCGAGCGGGCGGCGAAGGGCGGGGGCGAAGAACGGATCCAGTCGCAACACGACAAAGGGAAGATGACCGCCCGCGAGCGGATCGACTACTTCCTCGACGACGGCACCTTCCACGAGTTCGACCGGTTCCGCACCCACCGCAACCACACGTTCGGGATGGAGGAACAGCAGATCCCGGGCGACGGGGTGGTGACCGGCTACGGCGAAGTGAACGGCCGGAAGACGTTCGTGTTCGCGCACGACTTCACCGTCTTCGGCGGGTCGCTCGGCGAGGTGTTCGCCGAGAAGGTGTGTAAGGTGATGGACAAGGCGATGGACGTGGGCGCGCCCGTCGTCGGCCTCAACGACTCCGCGGGCGCCCGGATCCAGGAGGGGGTCGCCTCGCTCGGCGGCTTCGCCGAGATATTCCGACGCAACACGGAGGCCTCCGGCGTGATACCCCAGATCTCGGCGATCATGGGCCCCTGTGCCGGCGGCGCGGTGTACTCCCCGGCCATCACGGACTTCACGTTCATGGTGAAAGACACCTCGCACATGTTCATCACCGGGCCGGACGTCATCGAGACGGTCACCGGCGAGGAGGTGAGCTTCGAGGAGCTGGGCGGCGCGGTCACCCACTCTTCTACCTCCGGCGTCGCGCACTTCGCGGAGGAGAGCGAGGAGGAGGCGTTAGACAACATCGCGCGGCTGCTCTCGTACCTCCCGGCGAACAACGTGGAGGACCCGCCGCGCGTCGAGCCGTGGGACGACCCCGAGCGCGCCGACGACGAGCTCGCGGAGATCGTCCCCGACGCGCCCCGGAAGCCGTACGACATGAAAGACGTTATCGGCAGCGTCGCCGACGAGGGCTCCTTCTTCGAGGTGCACGAGAACTTCGCGAAGAACATCGTCGTCGGCTTCGCTCGGCTCGACGGGCATTCGGTGGGAATCGTCGCGAACAACCCACGCGTGAACGCCGGCACGCTCGACATCGAGGCGAGCCAGAAGGGCGCGCGCTTCGTCCGCTTCTGTGACGCGTTCAACATCCCCATCCTCACCTTCGAGGACGTGCCCGGCTTCATGCCCGGCACCGATCAGGAGCACAACGGGATCATCCGGCACGGCGCGAAGCTGCTGTACGCCTTCTCGGAGGCGACCGTGCCGCTGCTCACCGTCATCACCCGGAAGGCGTACGGCGGCGCCTACTGCGTGATGTCGTCGAAGCACATCGGCGGCGACGTCAACTACGCGTGGCCCACTTCGGAGATCGCGGTGATGGGGCCGAAGGGCGCGGTCAACGTCCTCTACCGCGAGGAGCTGGCCGAGGCCGACGACCCCGACGCGCGCAGACAGGAGCTCATCGACGAGTACCGCGAGGAGTTCGCGAACCCCTACACCGCCGCGGACCGCGGCTTCGTCGACGACGTCATCGAGCCGGCCGAGACGCGCGCGCGCCTCGTCGAGGACCTGCGGATGCTGAAGGGGAAAAGCACGGACCAGCCCGCGAAGAAGCACGGTAACATCCCGATCTGATGGCGGCCGACGACGACCCGGTCGACGGGGAGACCGCCGACGAAGCCCTCCCGATTGCCGGTCTCTCGATCCCGGACGACGCCCGCGACGACGAGGCGGCCGCCATCGCCGCCGCGGTCGCCGCGCACCTCCGGGACGGCGAACTCGCCGCGGCGGCCGCCGCGAGCGACGTGGACGACGGCCGCGACGAGGACCGCTGGGGGCTCGCCGGCCGGATCGAGCGGCTCCACCGTCGCCGGGTGCGCGTCCCCGCCGACGCGCCTACAGACCCGTGGAGCGCGGCCGGTCGCAGCGACCGTTTCTGAATAGCGGCCGCGTCGCGTTGGTTTCCGCGGCCGCGCCGCGCTGGTTTCCGCGGCCGCGCCGCGCTGGTTTCCGCGGCCGCGCCGCGCTGGTTTTTCCGTTTCGGTCGATACACCCGTCGCTGGTCGAGTAGTCGACACGTCGAACGGAGTCGCCGGACGCGGAGGCGTCCGGTCGCGTACATTCCCCCGACAGCGCGGCGTCAAACCGTCGCACTGTCGACCCGGCCCTGCCTCAGGGCGCGTTCGGAGATACGTCCGCTGACGTATATACCTATGGTAACATCTCCCGCGGTCGGTCGCTCAGCGCGTCCCCTCGTCGCCGGCGTCCTCGCCCGCCGTCGCGGCGGTCGACTCGTCGCCGTCGCCGAGTCCCGTCGGTCCGCCGCGGTCGCCGAGCAGTCGGTTGAGGACGACCGGGACGACGCCCACGAAGACGAGGAGCGCGCCGATCCGAATCGGAAGCGACGCCTCGGTGGCGACCGTCAGCCCGAGATAGACGGCGGCGCCGACCAACACCGACGGCAGCACGTACGGGTTTCCCGCGTCGAGCATACCTCATCGTGGCGCCCGCGACCCCCTTAACCGTCCCGGCACGGATCGATCATTCGTCCCGGCACGGACCGACTGTTCGTTTCGGCACGGACCGACAGAGTTTGGTAGCAGTTCGTGGAAGAACCGACAGGAATGTTCGATAAGGTTCTCGTGGCGAACCGCGGCGAGATCGCGGTCCGGGTGATGCGCGCCTGCGCGGAGCTGGGCGTCGACACCGTCGCCGTCTACAGCGACGCCGACAAGCACGGCGGCCACGTCCGGTACGCGGACGAGGCGTACAACGTCGGGCCCGCCCGCGCGGCCGACTCGTACCTCGACGGCGAGGCCGTCGTCGAGGCGGCGCGGTCGGCCGGCGCCGACGCGATCCACCCCGGCTACGGCTTCCTCGCGGAGAACGCCGACTTCGCGGCCCGCGTCGAGGCCGCCGACGGGATCACGTGGATCGGCCCCGAAAGCGACGCGATGGAACGGCTCGGCGAGAAGACGCACGCGCGCCGCGTGATGGACGACGCCGACGTGCCGATCGTCCCCGGGACGACGGAGCCCGTGACCGAGGTCGACGCCGTCACGGAGTTCGGCGACGAGTACGGCTACCCCGTCGCGATCAAGGCGGAGGGCGGCGGCGGCGGCCGCGGGATGAAGGTCGTCGAGAGCGCCGCGGCGGCCGAGGAGGCGCTCGAATCCGCCAAACGCGAGGGCGAGGCGTACTTCTCGAACGACTCGGTGTACCTCGAACGCTACCTCCAGACCCCCCGCCATGTGGAGGTCCAGATCGTCGCGGACGACCCGGCGGCGTCGGACGACGCGGGCGCCGACGCCCCGGTGACCGAGAGCGACGTGGTCCACCTCGGCGAGCGCGACTGCTCGCTCCAGCGCCGCCACCAGAAGGTGATCGAGGAGGGGCCCTCCCCCGCGCTCTCCGACGAGCTGCGCGAGAAGATCGGCGAGGCGGCCCGCCGCGGCGTCGCCGCCGCCGACTACACCAACGCCGGGACGGTCGAGTTCCTCGTCGAGGAGGACCCCGACCGCGACCCGTCCGAGCCGCTCGGCCCCGACACGCCGTTCTACTTCCTCGAAGTGAACACGCGGATCCAGGTCGAACACACCGTCACGGAGGAGCTGACGGGGATCGACATCGTCAAAGAGCAGCTCCGGGTCGCCAGCGGCGAGGGCCTCTCCGTCTCGCAGGGCGACGTCGAGTTGGAGGGGCACGCGATCGAGTTCCGGATCAACGCCGAGAACGCCGCCGACGACTTCCAGCCCGCCAACGAGGGATCGCTGGAGACGTACGACCCGCCGGGCGGGATCGGCGTCCGCGTCGACGACGCGCTCCGGCAGGGCGACGAGCTCGTCACCGACTACGACTCGATGATCGCGAAGCTGATCGTGTGGGGCTCGGACCGCGAGGAGTGTCTCGCCCGCTCGAAGCGCGCGCTCGCGGAGTACGACTTGGAGGGCGTCGTCACCATCGTCCCCTTCCACCGGCTCATGCTCGACGACGAGCGGTTCGTCGACGGGACGCACACGACGAAGTACCTCGACGAGGAGCTCGACCGCGAGCTGGTCGCCGAGGCGCAAGAGAAGTGGGGGACCGAATCGTCGTCGAGCGGGGGCGACGACGAGGAGGTCACCGAACGCGAGTTCACCGTCGAGGTGAACGGCAAGCGCTTCGACGTCGAGTTAGAGGAGCGCGGCGCGCCCGCGATCCCGGTACCCGAGGGCGGCTCGGGCGGGGGCGGTGCGGGCGGCGCTCAGCGCCCGCCCCAGGCGACGTCCGATGACGGCGGTGACGAGGGCGGCGTCGACGTGGCCGAGGGCGGCGAGGCCATCGACGCGGAGATGCAGGGGACGATCCTCTCGGTCGACGTCGACGAGGGCGACGAGGTCGCCGCCGGCGACGTGGTCTGCGTCCTCGAGGCGATGAAGATGGAGAACGACGTGGTCGCCGAGCGCGGCGGCACCGTCGCGAGCGTCCACGTCGGCGAGGGCGACAGCGTCGACATGGGCGACGTGCTGATCGTACTGGAGTAGGATCGAGCGTTCTCCGAGCGTGGTTGTTTATAAATAATCGGCGGCTCTGCGGAGAGTCGTTCCGAATTCTCAGTCGCTTATTTATAAATAGTCGTCAGCGGATCGGCGACGACCACCGCCAAAGCCCCAGCCGCTCGTTTATAAATGGTCGAGAACAAATCTGCGGCGGAGACCTCCAGAGCCCCAGCCGCGAGGCCACAGTACGCTCGTTGCGCTCCTCGCTCGTGTTGCTCGCTGCGGTGCTTACGTCGCCTACTGTGGCCTTGCGGCTGCCCCTTTGAGTCCCACCCCGCACCGCTCCGCACCGCACCTCACGCCTCCCCAGCCTCGTCGGCCTCCCTCCGGTCGGCCGACTCCCTCGCGCGTGCTGCTCGGCCGCGGAGCGGCCTCGCAGGCACGCGCCACCGCGTCGTTCATTTATAAGTAACCGTCGCCACCTCCCGCTTCGTTTAAATACCGCGTCGATATTGGAGTTCGCAACGCATACTCCCGTTACCGCCCTCGCAGCCCCAGTAGCTCCCGCGTCTGCTCCGGTGTCGCCACGGGCCGACCGAGCTCCTCCGCGATCCGCGCCGCCCGCGCCACGAGCTGCTCGTTCGTCGCGAGTTCGCCGCGCTCGTAGTACCGGTTGTCCTCCAGACCGACGCGGACGTGCCCCCCGAGCAGCAGCGACTGGGTCGTCATGGGAAGCTGGTGCGGGCCGAACCCGATCACGTTGAACTCGACACCCTCCGGCAGCGCCTCGACCCGGTTCACCAGGTTCCGGGGGTGCGGCGGCGACGTGGTCCCGCCGCCGAACAGGAAGTTGAGGTACGGCGGGTCGTCGAGGTCGTCGAGAATCGCCAGCGACTCGTTGAGATGGCCGTCGTTGAACACCTCCAGTTCGGGCTTGATTCCGCGCTCTTTCATCTCCGCGTGAAGCGACGCCACCAGATCGCGCGTGTTCTCCGAGGTGAGCCGGTCGTAGCGGTTGAGCGGCCCCATGTCGAGCGACGCCATCTCGGGGGCCGGGTCGGTCCGCAGGGGCTCGTGCCGGAGCGCATCGGGGGCAGCGGTCCCGCCGGTGGAGTGCTGGAGGACGGCGTCGTCGGTGGCCTCGCGGACCGCGTCCGCGACTTCCTGAAACCGCTCGGTCGAGAAGGCGCGCTCGCCGTTCTCGCGGCGCGCGTGGAGGTGGAGCACGCTGGCGCCCGCGTCCTCGCAGGCGGCCGCGGCCGCCGCGATCTCCGCGGGCGTCTCCGGGAGGGCCGGGTGCGCCTCTTTTCCGTGGACGCCGCCGGTGAGCGCCGCGGTGATGACCGCCGGCTTCCCGTCGAGGTAGTCGTCGTAGGTCATCGGTCGGCGTCCGAGCCGTCGGCCGTCGCCGGCTCCGCCTCCGCGTAGAACTCGCAGTCCGTCTCGGGGTCGAGCCCGTACCGCGCGTTACAGACGTCCGCGCGCATGGGCTGGACGAACGACCCCGTCACGGTACAGAACGCGCGGGCGGTCTCGAACGACTGCCCGTCGCCCTCCTCGCGGTACGCCAAGTGCTGGCACGTCTCGTCCATGGCGGCCGGAAGCGGGGGAGCGGCGTCAACTACCCCACCCTACTTCGCTCACCCTGATGGGTTCGCTCGTTGAGGGTGGGGCTTGTCCATGAACTCGGCCTCAAACCCGTCCGGGTAGGCGGTGAATCCGCCACTCGGTGTCACAGTTCCAGACTTCAGGGCGAGTTGACTGTCGCCCGTCCGCCGAGACGACTGTTGGCCTCGACGGACATACCGCATCCCGATGTTCTTCGCCGCATTGTAATCCGCGTTCGCTTCCGACTCACACTTCACACATCGAAAGTCGTTGCGAGTTCGGCGATTCTCGTCTGCCGTGAATCCACACTCGGCGCACCGTTGGGATGTGTATGCCGATCCAACTTGCTTCACCGTGATACCTTCCGCTTCGGCTTTATATTCCACCTGTTCGTACAGCGTTCGGAACGCCCACTTGTGTCCCCACGACGCTCCCGTACGGTCGCGGATATTGGTTAGGTCCTCGAACGCGATCACGTCGCACTCGTACCGGAGCGCTTCCGAGACGATAGCGTTGGATGCTCGGTGGAGTACATCCCGAACGTAGCGAAGTTCACGGCCGCTCGATCGTTCGAGCGTCCGATGGGCACTCCTCGTCCCAGTCTGTTGGAGTCCGGCGCGTACCTTCTCGAACTCGCGGAGATCGTGGGTTAACTCCCGCCCGCTGAAGAAGGAGGCGGTGCTTGTGACGGCGAGGTTTTCGATACCGAGGTCAACCCCGAGGACCGTCCCGTCCTCGGCGGTGTTCCGTTCGGTGTCGGTCTTGGGTCGGCGGAAGCCGATGTGTAAAAAATAGTCGCCGTCACGGACGGTGAGCGTGCTTTCCGTGACGCTCCAGTTGTCAGAGTCGAGGTATTGCCGTTGGTAGCCATCGTCGGCGTCAGAGAGGGCTAGGTCGCACCGTACGCGACTCTCTGTGGTGGAGAGTGACACCGTATCATCATCAAATACCGTCATGGTCCGGGTGTCGTATTTCACCGTGGGTGCGGTGAAGGTGGGCTTACTCACCTTCTTGTCCTTCGCCTTCCGTTCGATACAGCCGGTGATGGCTTGTGCGGCTTGGTGGGTGGCGAGAATCGCGTGCTGACTCCCGAGGTCGGTGTGTTCGCGCACGTCGTCGTATGCGAGGGGCTGTACGTCGCTTTTCGCGTTGTATTTGCCCCACGCCATGTCCGTGGCGAGTTGGCATCCACGCTTCCACTCGGAGATGGTTTCCTCAAGCAACTCGCGTTGCTCATCGTCTACCGAGAGACGAGTGATTGCCGTCCGACGCACGTAGTCGTCTGCCACAGTTTCAATGTGATCAATAGGCTACTTATAGATTGGTGTTTGCGACCAACACAAACGCGCTCCTCGCCTCCCTACTCGCTCCCTCCGGTCGCTCCTTGAGGAAGGGGACTCCGCGCTACCGCTTCAGTTGAAACCACGCGTCGGGACCCCCGCTCCGGTTCGACCCGACCTACCTCGATCTGACCGACGCTGTTTAACCGAACGCCCGAGAACGGGTTGGCATGGAGCCGGTCGACGACTGGCGGTCGGCGATCGACGATGCCGGGGAGCTGACCGGCCCGATCGCCGCGGCCATCGTCGAGGCTCACGGGGACCGCGGCCAGCGCGCCATCGAGGCCGTCGGCGAGGGGCGCGTGAAGCGCTACCGCGACTTCACCGTCGTCGTCGGTCACGAGGACGAGTACGTGGTCGAAGACGGGGAGTGCAACTGCGCGGACGCGACGTACAACCTCGACGCCGACGACCCCGACCAGCGCTGCTGGCACGCCATCGCGGTCGACGTCGCCGACGCGCTCGGCGCCGTCGACCACCACGACATGTGGTACTCCGAGGTCCGCGAGTTCCTTTGATTCCGACGCGGTCCGTGCCTCGGTCCGTGCGCCGCCCTCTCCGTTCGTTCTCCTCTCGAAGTAGCCGCCGCTCGACCGCGTGAATCGGCCGTTTTCATAAATTTCGGTCTGAGAGTCGAAAACGTTTACAACCGCGGCCGGTCTCCCCTAGGGTATGGCGGACTGTCCACTCGCCGACGACTGCCCCAGCTTCGACGAACGGATCCAGGGGATGGGGTGTCAACACTACGGCAACAAAGGCGGCGCGGAGTGGTGTAACCACTACGACATGCCGATCTACGAGCTGAAACAGCAGCCGGTCCAGCCCGGCGAGGCGGTCGTCGTCGAGGTCGACGACATCCACGAGAGCGGGGCCGGCGTCGGCCGTACCGACGACGGGTTCATCGTCCTCGTCGACGGCCTCCTGCCCCCGGCGCGCGCCGAGGTCAAGATCCACCGCGTGAAGTCCAGTCACGCGACGGCGCAGGAAGTGGTCGAGCGCCTCCCCGACGACCCGGAGGAAGACGAGGAGGGAGCGGCGACCGACGAGGCCGCGGACGACGACGAGGACGACGAGCGCGGTCGCCCGGACCGCACGGACCGCGAGCGGCTCGGCAGCCGCGAGAACTTCTGGGGCAAGTGACGGCGTCTCGGGGGAGCCCCACCCCACGGACAGTCCGGACGCCGTCAATTTCTCGGGCGACCCGCGCCCGTTCTCGACCCCGCGCGAAACCGCCGTTTTTTGAGCGGCCGGCTCATCGGTGACCACATGGTGGCAGACGACGGGCGGCCGGACCCAGCGGACGTCGACGCCGACTCGATCCTGGAGCGAGCCGGCTTCGACGCCGACGAGAGCGTGCTCACCCGCCGACAGGCGGAGGTGTTGGCGCTCCGCGAGCGCGGGCTCCGGCAGTCGGACATCGCCGACCGGCTCGGAACCTCGCGCGCGAACGTCTCCAGCGTCGAGGCGAGCGCCCGCGACAACGTCGAGCGCGCCCGCGAGACGGTCGCGTTCGCGGAGGCGCTGTCGGCGCCGGTCCGCGTCGAGATCGAGGATGGGACCGACCTCTACGACGCGCCCAAGCGTGTGTACGACGCCTGCGACGAGGCGGGCGTCAAGGTGAACCAGACCGCGCCCGAGCTGATGAAAACGATCGGCGACCGCGCCGGCGACGCGGTCCGCGGCCGCGAGGTCCGCAGCCGGCTGTTCGTCACGGTCGCCGCAGACGGACAGATCCGCGTTCGGCGGCCGTAGCACCGGACGTCTGATCGGCTCGACTCGCTCTCACTCTCTGTCGATCCGCTCCGCGACGCCGACCAGCGTCGCGCCCGCGGTGACGGTCGCCTCCCGAGCGACCGAGTACGCGATCCCGTCGCGGTCGGCGCGCGCGACCTGGAGCGTCTCGAACGTCGTCGGGTCGAACACCTCCCCGACGCGCTCGCCCTCCGCGACCCGGTCGCCGACGGCGAGATCGGGTTCGGGAACGAACAGCCCGGCCTCGTCGGCGATCACCCGTCCGAGGTGGTTGCGCGCGACGACCCCGTCCCACGGGTCGGGGTCGCCGGAGAGCAGTCCCCGCTGTCGCAACGCGCCGAGCATCCCCCGCACGCCGGTCTCGACCGCTTCCGGAACGATCTCCCGGCTGTGAGCGAGCTCGGGCGTGATCGTCGGGATCCCCTCGCGGGTGGCGGCGACGCGGAGCTTCCCGGCGAAGCCCCGCTCGTCCCACTCCGTGTCGGCGTCGTCCCCGGCGGCCTCCGCGAGCAGGAGGTCGGTGCCGAACGCCTCCGCGAGCCCGCGGCAGTCGTCGTCGCCGCGCATGTACACCGTGTGCGTCGCCATCGACGGCGAGCCGGTGTGGAGATCGACGATCGCGTCCGCCTCCCCCGCGAACGCCCAGAGCCGGGCCGCCATCCGCTCGTGGAGCGAGCCCTCCCGATCGCCGGGCCAGCAGCGGTTCATGTTCGGCTGCCGCGAGTCGAGCGACTCCGGCGTCGTGTACGAGACGTGATCGAAGGTGAGCGGGTCCGCAACCGGGACCGTCACGAGCGTGCCGGCGAGTTCGGCGGCCGTCGGGCCGGCTTCGTCCCCGGACTCGGCTCCGTCGCCGGCTTCCGTCGCGTCCCCGACGAGCCGGTCGTGGAGGCGCCGGAGGACTGCGGTACCGTTCACCTCTCGGCCGTGCTGTGCGGCCTGCGCGTACACCACGGGGACGTCGCCGGGCGCGTCGAGTTCGGGGCCGTCGTCGCCGTCGACGAGTTCGCCCTCGCCGTACGCGTGGACCGTCGTCCGGACCGGCACGCCCGAGGGGAGCCGCGCGAGGGTGAGGCTGCGACTGGTGTGCATGGTCCGGATCGGGGCGGCCCGGAGTTATACCTCCGGGGTGGCGACGCGGCGACCTCGCGTCGCCCCCTCGCTCGCCCGCCGCGACCGCGGACGCTAAGGCCGTGGCCCGCACACCACGTTCCATGCGGGTCACCCTCCTCGGGACGGGCGACACGACGGGGACGCCGACCGTCGGCTGCGACTGCGAGACCTGCCGAACGGCCCGCGAGCGCGGGGTGTCGCGGTCGCGCTTCTCCGTCCACGTGACCAACGAGCGTACCGGCGAGTCGCTGCTCGTCGACTTCAGTCCCGACTTCCGACAGCAGTTCCTCGCCGCCGACGTCCCGCTGCCGGACGCCGGGCTGGTGACGCACATCCACTTCGACCACCTCGACGGGCTGGGGAACGTCTACCGGCTCGTCGACGGGCTCCCGGTCCACGCGCCCAACGAGACCGACCCCGCGACCGACGAGAGCGTCGCGGAGACGATCCGGCGCAAGTACGACTACCTCGAAGACCGGATCGGCGTCCACGCCCGCGACCCCTTCGAGCCGTTCGAGACCTGTGGGTTCGAGGTGCGGTTCGTCCCCGTCGACCACCCGCCGCTCCTCTGTTACGGCGTCGCCATCGAGGACCCCGAGACGGGCGCGACGCTCTCGCTCACCGGCGACACCAGCTACGACGTCCCCGAGCGCTCCCGCGAGGCGCTCGCCGACCCGGACCTCCTGCTCGCCGACGCCATCGTCCCGGCCTCGCTCTGTGAACACCACCCGATCGGCGGCCGTCACGAGGGGCCAGACGGCGTCCCGCGCACCTTCGGGACAAAGCACATGACTCGGGAGGGCGCGCTCGCGCTCGCCGACGACCTCGACGCCGACCGGACGCGGCTCGTCCACCTCGCGCACTACTACCCCGCCGACGAGGCGTTCGAAGAGCCGCTGGCGGTCGACGGCGAGGTCTACGACCTGTAGCGAGCGCGGCGACCGTCCGCGGGCTGTATCCTTTTGACTCGGTAGCACGTACCACGCATAGATGGTCACGAGGGACCGACTTCGAAGCGCGCTCGACCGTCTGGAGCCGCCGCCGCGCGCGGTCGACTGGTCGCTGTTCACGTTCGTCGTCGCCGAGGCCGTCACCGGGCTGGTCTCCTTTACCGTCGGCGTCCCCAAGGGGTGGCCGCTCTTCTGGCTCCACCGCGCGCTCGGGGTCGGGATCGTCGCGCTGCTCGCGTGGAAGCTCGCGCGCGTTCGCCGCCGGCTCACCGATCCCGGCCTGTGGCGGCGGTCGACCGCGCTCTCCGTCCTGACGCTCGTCGCCGCGGTCGGCGCGCTCGCGACCGGCGTCGCGTGGGTGTTCGGCCTCGACGTGCGCCTCTCGTACTGGACCCTGCTGTCCGTCCACGTCGGGTTCGGCCTCGCCCTGGTTCCGCTCGTGGCCGCGCACGCTGCGACCCGCTTCCGGCTCCCGCGCCGCGTCGACTTCGAGCGCCGGCGGACCGCGGTGCGCTACTTCGCGCTGCTGGCGGCCGGCGGCGCGACCTACCGGCTCCAGCAGGGCGTCAACGACGCGCTCGACACCGCCGGCGCCGACCGCCGCTTCACCGGCTCGCAGCCCCGCGAGGGCGCGGGCAACGCCGCGTTCCCGATCACCTCGTGGGTCGCGGACGATCCCGACCCGATCGACCGCGACGACTACCGGCTCCGGGTGGACGGCCTCGTGAGCGACCCCGTCGAACTGACGGCGGACGAGCTGGCGGCGGGCCATGAGACGGAGGCGCTCCTCGACTGTACCAGCGGCTGGTACACGGTCCAGGAGTGGGGCGGGATCCGGGTCGGCGACCTGCTAGAGGCGGCGGGCGGGGTCGCGGCCGCGAGCGACGACGCCGCGAACCCCGATCGTGAGCCTGCGTACGTCCGGTTCACGTCCGTCACGGGATACCGCTGGAGCCTCCCGCTCGAGGAGGCGGAAGACGCGCTGCTCGCGACGCACGTCGGCGGCGAGCGACTGAGCCACGGCCACGGGGCGCCCGCGCGGTTGGTCGCGCCCGACCGGCGGGGGTTCCAGTGGGTGAAGTGGGTGACGCGCGTGGAGGTCCGGGCGGAGTACGACCTCGGACAGTGGGTGGTGACCCTGGTGAGCGGGTTCGAGTGAACCCGGAGTCAGGGCTCCGATCCCCGTGTATCGGATCCGGATTTCAGTTCCTGACGCGTCTCCCGAGCGTGCTCGGGTGCGTCGCTTCCTTTCCAAAAACTAGCCCCGGAGCGGCTATCCTCGCGGCGCTCGCGAAGCAACCGCGTCAGCAGGTCGTCGAAGGTCTCGTCGTCGCGTTTCAGTGACGCGAGCGCGTCGTACGTCTCTTCGCCGACGCCGATACGCTTCGCCATGTGAACGCGTTACGACTCGATTCCAATATCGTTTTGCCGACCACGCTTACTCGTACTCGCTCCCGACGACCTCGCGGATGCGCTCGGCGGTCACCGGTCCCACGCCGTCGACCTCCAGTAAGTCGTCCTCGGGCGCGGTCATCACGGCCTCGACGGTGCCGAAGTGTTCGAGCAGCGTGCGCGCCGTGACCGGGCCGATGTCCGCGATGGAGGAGACGACGTACTCCTGCTGTTCCGCGCGGGTCTTCGTCGTCTTCTCGCCGTGGACGCTCACCTCCCGGTCGCGCGTCTCCTGCTCCCGCTTGGCGATGGTCGCGAGCAGTTCGGTAGTGTCCTCCTCGCCCTCGGTGCGGAGGACGCTCACGTCGAAGTCGACCGCGAGCGACGCGAGCGCGCCGCGGATCGCGTTGGGGTCGATGTCGCGCTGGCCGTAGAGGTTCGTCCCCTCGACGACCATCACGGGGCGGGCGTACGCCCGCGAGAGCTCGCCCACCTGCTCGAACATCGAGCGGTCGGAGTCGAGCATCGAGTCGACGAAGTCGGCCGCCGACTTGCGCTCGACGGCGACGCGGTCGGAGAGCACGTAGTCGCCGACCGCGAGCGTCTCCAGCCGGGTGACGAGCCCGTCGCGCGTCGAGAGGTCCTTCGCGATGGAGGAGTCCAGCTCGCGCTGGTCGACGACGACCTCGACGCCGTCTTCGACGCCGGCGGTCGCGACAACGCCGTCTTCGTCTCTGTCGGCGCCCTCGTCGGTCGCGTCGGCCTCGTCGCTTTCCCCGCTCTCGTCGTCCTCCTCGTCTTCGCCCTCCCGCGCCTCCGCCGCGAAGTCGGTGAGGCCGGCGTCGCCGTCTTCGCTGTCGTCGGCGTCCTCGTCGACCGCCTCCGCGTCGGCGTCGGCGTCGACTTCGGCGTCCCCGTCGCCACCCTCGCCACCGGACCCCCCGCCGAACGCGTCGAGGCCGGCCTGCCCGTCGTCGCCGACGGAGTCCTCGATGTCGTCGGTGGCCGCCTTCAGCTCGGCGAGCTGGCTGGCCATCTTCTTCTCGCGGCGGCGTGAGATCCAGAAGAACGCCTCGTCGCGGGTGTCTTCGGCCATCAGGACGACCACCTTCCCCTCGGCCTGCCGGCCGGTCCGGCCCTTGCGCTGGATCGAGCGGATCGCGGTGGGGACCGGCTCGTAGAAGCAGACGAGGTCGACCTCGGGCACGTCGAGACCCTCCTCCGCGACGCTCGTGGAGACGAGCACCTCGAACTCGCCCGCCTTGAACTCGTCGAGCGTCTCCTGCTGTTGCTTCTGGCTCATCCCGTCGGAGCCCTCCTTGTCGCCCTGCCCGACGAACTTCCGCACGTCGAAGCTGGCAGAGAGGAACTCCACGAGCGCCTCGGCGGTGTCGCGCGACTCGGTGAAGAGGATGGCGCGCTCGCCGCCGTTTATGCCGAGGGTTTCCGCCAGCAGGATCCGGGCCTTCGAGAACTTCGGGTGGAGCCCGTCGAACGACTCCGCCTTCCGCATCGCCTCCCGAACCTTCGGGTCCGCGACCATGCGCTGGCTCGCCTTCGACGCGCCCGACGAGCGGGCGGCCTCGCGCTGGCGCTCGAAGTAGCGCCGGACGGACTCGACCGACTGGGTCTCGACCAGCTCCGTCGCGCGCCGGAGCTTCATCACCTCAGCGTGGGTGCTCATCCCCTTGTACCCGTCCGACTGGTCGTTATCCATCATCTGTTTCAGCTGCCCCCGCATCTTGTTGAGGTCCTTCTGCGAGAGGTCGGGGTTCGTCGTGTTCGTCACGCCCAGCTGCTTCAGCTTCTCTAACCGGTCCGTGATCACCTCGTTGAGCGCGTCGCGGATCGCGAGGACCTCGTCGGGGAGCGTCACCTGCTCCCACTGGACGTCGGTGTCGTGGGTGTACTCGTCGACGTCGGCGTCCTCCTCGGTCATCACCTCGACGTTGACGAGCCCGAGGTTCTCACAGACCGTCTCGATCTCCTCGGTGTCGCCGCCGGGCGAGGCCGACATCCCGGTGACGAGCGGGGCGGCCGCGTCGGCGTGGTAGCGCTCCGCGATGTAGACGTACGCGTAGTCGCCGGTGGCGCGGTGGCACTCGTCGAAGGTGAGGTGGGTCACGTCGCGAAGCGAGATCCGGTTGCCGACCAGGTCGTTCTCGACGACCTGCGGCGTCGCGATCACGATCCGGGCGTCGTCCCAGAGCGCGGCGCGGTCGTCGGGCTTCACGTCGCCGGTGAACACGACGATCTCGTCGTCCGGAACCGAGAGCGCCTCGCGGTAGAAGTCGGCGTGCTGCTGGACGAGGGGTTTGGTGGGGGCCAAGAAGAGCGCCTTCCCGCCCGCCTCGTGGAGGCGCTCGGCCGTGACGAGCAGGCTGACCGTCGTCTTGCCGAGGCCGGTCGGGAGGCAGACCAGCGTGTGTTCGTCGGCGGCGGCGTCCGCCAGCTGGAGCTGGTAGCGGCGTCGCTGGAGGAAGTCGTCGACGAGCAGGTGTCGGTCGATCCCGGCGGCCTCGGTCGCCATCGGCGGTGCTTCGCCGCCTTCGGCCTAAAGCCTTCCCGAAGCGGGGTGAAAGTTATCCGTCGGTCGAGCGCTCCTCTCGGAGCTCCTCCGGGACGTCCTCGTCGACCAGCTGCGCCCACTCCGCGAGCCGGTCGCCGGATCTGGTCTGCGTGCTCATCACGCGACGGATCTCCGTGGTGCGTATTAACAGTTACCCCAATTCTACATGATTTACCATCGACTCGGGCGCGCGGCGTCCTCGATCGGCCGCGGAACGGATCGGATCCGCTCGGCCCGACACGCACGCCTTTTACCGCTCACGCGCCTCCGGCCGGCATGAGCAACCTCGACGAGTTCCTCGCGGGCGAGCGGCTCGACGACGTGGTCTTCTACGTGAGCGACGCGTACCTCGACGACGACTCCCGGCTGCGCGAGGTCGGCACCGAGACCGACGGCGGCGTTCGGCTGATCCTCGACGGCGAGACCGGGCGGTCCGCGTTCCAGGCCGGCACCGGGATGGGCGCGATGGAGTTCGCGAAGACCGCGATGGGGGCCGAAGGCGAGATCGCGCGCACCCTCGACGACGGGGCGTGCCCGTTCGCGGCCGACGCGGACGACGGGGAGGACACAGATGAGGGTCCCGACAACGACCACGACATCCGGTTCGTCTTCGCGTTCGCGGAGGCGCAAAACGAGGAGGTCGGCGGCCTCTACGCCGAGGGCGACGTGGTCCACGCGTACGCCCACTGTACGTGCGGCGAGAGCTACTCGCACAAGTGGGTCATCGGCGACCGCGACGACTGAAAAAACGGCCTGACGACCGACGGCGGCGTTCGCGTCCGCGTTACTCCTCTTCGGGCGCGTCGTCTTCCGGTACTGCCCCGTCGACGAGCGACTGGTCGCCGTACTGCTCGCGGAGGTCCTTCTTCGAGAACTTCCCGGTAGCGGTCTTGGGCACCTCGTCGATGAACTCCACCGCGTCCGGCACCCACCACTTGGGGTACTCCTCGCGGAGGCCGGTCTCGATCCGCTCGACGATCTCCTCGCGGTCGACGCCGTCCGCCACGACGACGAACGCGACGGGGCGCTCCTGCCAGCGCTCGTGGGGCACGCCGACGACGGCCGCCTCGCTGACGCCGTCGTAGGCCATGATCGCGTTCTCTAACTCGACGCTGGAGATCCACTCGCCGCCGGACTTGATCACGTCTTTCGTCCGGTCGACGAGTTGCATGTAGCCGTCCTCGTCGACGGTGACCACGTCGCCGGTCTTCAGCCAGCCGTCGACGAACTCCGCCTCGTTGGCCTCCGGGCGCTTGAAGTACTCCTTCGTCACCCACGGGCCGCGGACCCGGAGTTCGCCGAAGTCCTCGCCGTTCCACGGCACCTCCTCGCCGTCCTCGTCGATGACCTCGAACTCTAAGCCGGGGGCGACGAGCCCCTGCTTCGCGCGCTTGTTCACCTGCGTGTCGTAGTCCGCGTCGCGCAGGTCGTCTTTGAGGTGCGAGACGGTGCCGATCGGCGAGAGCTCGGTCATCCCCCACGCGTGGAGCACCTCGACGTCGCGCTCGTCGTACCACTCGATCAGCGCCTGCGGCGCGGCCGCGCCGCCGATGATCACGGTGTCGAGCGTCGAGAGGTCGACGTCGTTCCCGGCATCGATGTACTCGCGGAGCCCGAGCCACACCGTCGGGACGCCCGCCGAGATCGTCACGCCCTCCTCTTCGATCAGCGCTGCGAGGTCCGCGGGATCGGGCGAGGGGCCGGGGTAGACGTGCTTCGCGCCAGCGGCGGCCGCGGTGAACGGCATCCCCCACGCGTTCACGTGGAACATGGGAACGACCGGCATGACGACGTCGGAGTCCTCCATCGGAATCCCCTGCGGCGTCTGGGAGGCCATCGTGTGGCTCCACAGCATCGACTGGGTGTACTCGACGCCCTTCGGCTTCCCCGTCGTGCCGGAGGTGTAACAGAGGCCGGCGGGCTGGTCCCCGTCGAGGTCGGGCCAGTCGTACTCCGTCGAGTGGTCCGCGATGAACTCCTCGTAGGCGGGCGCGTCGAGCGCGTCGATCCCGTCCGAGCCCATGGCGACGAAGTCGACGTCCTCGAACTCTTCGGCGCTCTCCGCGGCGCCCGCGATCTTCTCGGCAAGCGACGGGTCGACGAAGATGATCTCGTCGTCGGCGTCGTCGACGATGTACTGGATGTGTTCGTCGGGCAGCAGCGGGTTGATCGTGTGGAGCTGCGCGCCCGTGTTCGGGACGCCGAAGTACGTCTCAAAGTGCCGCGTGTGGTTCCAGCAGAACGTCGCGACGCGGTCGCCGCGCTCGATCCCGTAGTCGTCTAAGGCGTTCGCCAGCTGTGCGGTCCGGCCGGCGTACTCGGCGTACGTGTGCCGGGTGCGCCCCTCGTGGGTGCGCGAGACGATCTCCGTGTCCGGGTACAGTCGTTCCGCACGCCACATGAACGGTCGCAGGGTCTGAGCGTGTCCGCCTGGCATACCTCACACACCACGTGGGCGAGAATTATGAACGTTCTCATGATTGATCGTGAATCTTCACGAATAATTGGGGAACGCGTGTCCCGCCTCGACCGATCGTTTATAAATGGGCGACTGTGGGTGGCCGGCGAACGCCGTCGAAGTCTCAGCTGATCGCTTATAAACTGCTGCTGGTGGATCGATGTCGAACGCCACCGAAGCCCCAGCCGCTCGGCCGTACGAAGGTGGTTCTTATAAACAGCAGATCGACACGAACACCGCCGAAGCCCCAGCCGCTCGGCAATACGTAGCTGCTACCGCGGAGAACACCGCCTCGCGGCTGCCCCTTCGAGTCCCGCCCCGCACCGCACAGCACCGCAGCCTCACGCCTCCCCAGCCTCGTCGGTGGTCCTCCGCTTCGCTCCGGACCACCGACTCCCTCGCGCGTGCGATTCGCGCCGCGGTGCGGCGCTCATCGGCACGCGCCACCGCACAGATGCTATTTAAAAGGGTGCTTCCTACCCCCGAAACAGGCTCGCGTGGACGGGCGCGTGGTCGGAATCCGGTCGGGGGTCGTCGCCGTCGTCGCCGCCCTCGTCGGAGACGGCGCGGCCGTCGACGCCGTCCGCGAGGAAGTCGCGGACCGGTGGGCCAACGTGTTCCGGCTCGACGAGGAACGCGTCGTGGCCGTGGTCGGAGTCGACCACGTGGTGCGCGACCGGCACGTCGACCTCGCGGAAAGCGTCCGCGAGGGAGGCGGACTGCTCGACGGTGAAGTGCCAGTCGGCGGTGAAGCTCACGAGGAGGGTCTCGCCCTCGAAGGCGGCGAGCGCGTCGGCGTCGTTTCCGTGGCCCGCGGCGAGGTCGTACTCGTCCATCGCGCGCGTGAGGTAGAGGTAGCTGTTCGCGTCGAAGCGGTCGCCGAACCCCTCTGCCTGGTAGTCGAGGTACGACTCCACCTCGCGGTACGGGAAGAAGCCGGCCGTCGGCTCCGGCGGCAGGCCCAGGTCACCGTCCTCTCGCGTCAGGGAGTCGCGGCCGGCCGACCGCCGCCCGAACTTCCGCTCCATCGACGCCTTCGAGAGGTACATGATGTGCCCGATCTGGCGGGCGATGGCGAGCCCCTCTGTCGGGTCGGGCCGGTCGTCGCCGTAGTAGTTCCCCCTGTTCCAATCCGCGTCGGCGCGGATGGCGCGGCGCGCGACCGCGTCGAGCGCGAGGCACTGCGCGTCGAGGCGCCCGGCGGTCGCGATGGCGACCACGCGGTCGACGTCGTCCGGGTACCGCTTCGCCCACTCTAAGGCGTTCATCCCGCCGACGCTCCCGCCGACGACCGCTCGAAGTCGCCCCACGCCGAGGTGGTCGAGCAGGCGCCGCTGCGCGCGCGCCCAGTCCTCGACCTGGACCGGCGGGAACGCGGTGCCCCAGCGGTCGTGGTCCGGCTCCTCGCGCAGGTCCAGGTCCGCGGGCCGCTCGCTGGCCGGGCCCGTCGTCCCGTAACAGGAGCCGGGGACGTTCGCGCAGACGACGTAGTACTCGGTCGTGTCGATCGCCTTCCCCGGGCCGACGACGTCGTCCCACCACGCGCGGGCCTGCCCCGCCTGCCCGGCCCCGGTGGTCTCGGCGTCGCGTTCCGGCTCTGGCGACCGCGCGACGTTCTGACTGCCGGTGAGCGCGTGACAGACCAGCACGACGTTGTCGCCGTCGAACTCGCCGTGGGTCTCGTAGGCGACCTCGAAGTCGGGGACCGACTGCCCGCACTCGAAGGTGAACTCGCCGAGCGAGGCGACGCCGTGATCGGTCGGGACGGCGCTCATCGGTTCACACCTCCCCTCCCCCCGCGGCGCGCTCACCCGCGGCCAGCCCCGCGTCGAGGTCGGCGATCACGTCGTCGTCGTCCTCGATCCCCACCGAGAGCCGGAGCATCTCCGGGTAGACGCCGGCGAGCCGCTGTTGCTCCTCGTCCATCTGCGCGTGCGTCGTGGAGGCCGGGTGGATGACGAGCGTCTTCGCGTCGCCGATGTTCGCGAGGAAGCTCGTCAGCTCGACCGACTCGCAGAACGCCTTCGCCGCCTCGTACCCGCCGTCGACGCCGAAGGTGACCATCCCGCCGAAGCCGTCGAGGTACTCCGCGGCGTTGTCGTGACTCCGGTGGTCATCGAACCCGGGGTAGCTCACCCAGTCGACGCGGTCGTCCTCGCGGAGGAACTCGGCCACTCGCCGCGCGTTCTCGCAGTGGCGCTCCATCCGCAGCGGGAGCGTGTTGAGCCCCTGGATCGTCTGCCACGCGTCGAAGGGCGACTGCTGGCCGCCGGTCGGGCGCACGCCGCGCTGGCGAACGACGTTGGCGAACGCGGCGTCGCCGAACTGCTCGACGAAGTCGATGGGATAGGCCGGCGACTCGCCGTCGAGCTCGTCGTAGTCGGCGTCGGGGTGGTCCCACGGGAACTGCCCGCCGTCGATAACCACTCCGCCGACGGTGGTGCCGTTGCCCGTGATCCACTTCGTCGTCGACTCCCAGACGACGTCCGCGCCGTGTTCGAACGGGCGACAGCAGTACGGCGTCGCGAACGTGTTGTCGACCACGAGGGGGACCGCGTGCTCGTGGGCGATCTCGGCGAGCCGCTCGAAGTCGGGCGTGACGAGCGAGGGGTTCGCGATCGTCTCGACGTGGACGAACGCGGTGTCGTCGTCGACCGCGTCCGCGTACGCCTCGTAATCGAGCGTGTCGACCAGCCGCGCCTCGATCCCGCGGCGGTCCGCGATGCTGGTGAGGTACGCGGCCGTGCCGCCGTACATCTCCGAGCTGGCGACAACGTTGTCGCCCGCGCTCGCCAGGACGGTCGTGATCGCGTCGAACGCGGCCATCCCCGATCCGGTCGCGACCGCGTCCGACCCGCCGGAGAGGTCGGCGATCCGGTCCTCCAAGACGTTCACCGTCGGGTTCGACAGCCGGGAGTAGATGTGCCCCTCCGCCCGGAGCGCGTACAGCTCCGCCGCCGTGTCCGCGTCGTCGAAGACGTACGACGTGGTCTGGTGGATCGGCGTGGCGCGGGCGCCGGTGGCCGAATCGGGCTCGGTGCCGGCGTGGAGACTCCGGGTGGTGAACCCACGTGTCATGTTTGTTGCTCATACGACTCCGTACTTCTATAACTGTCAGTTACGGCAATTGATGCCCCTTCGGCGGCGCCGCGGACGCGCTGGGCCGGCGGCGCTCCGGAGTCGCCGCCGCCGCGCCGGTCCGCGCCCGTCCTGCCGAAGCGTGCGTTTATGACCGATCGGGCGCCAACCGGTGGTAATGGCAGTCGCCGCCCCAGTTCCCGACCTCGCCGACCGCGCGACTGACTGCGCCGACCGTCTACGCGAGGCCGGTCGGGTGCTGCTCGCCTCGCATATCGACGCCGACGGGATCACGAGCGCCGCGATCGCGTCCACCGCGCTCGCCCGGGCCGGGATCGACCACGAGGTCGTCTTCGAGAAGCAGCTGGACGCCGACTCGATCGCCGGCCTCGCCGCCCGCGAGTTCGACGTCGCGCTCTTTACCGACTTCGGCTCCGGCCAGCTCGACGTCATCGCCGACCACGAGGACCGCGGCGACTTCGTCCCCGTCATCGCCGACCACCACCAGCCCGCCGACCGCGACACGCGGTACCACCTCAACCCCCTGCTGGAGGGGATCGACGGCGCGAGCGAACTCTCCGGCGCCGGGACGAGCTACCTCCTCGCCCGCGCGCTGGAGGGCCCCGACGGCGACAACCGCGACCTCGCCGCGCTGGCGGTCGTCGGCGCGGTCGGCGACATGCAGAACTCCGACGGCGGCCTCGTCGGCGCCAACGAGTCGATCGTCGCCGACGGCGTCGACGCCGGCGTCCTCGAGGCCCGGACCGACCTCGACCTGTACGGCAGACAAACCCGCCCGCTCCCGAAGCTCTTGGAGTACGCCTCCGACGTGAAGATCCCGGGGATCTCGAACGACGAGGCGGGGGCAATATCCTTCCTCACCGAGCTCGACGTCGACGTGAAACGCGACGGGGAGTGGCGGCGCTGGGTCGACCTCGACGCTGAGGAGCGGCAGACCCTGGCGTCGGCGCTGATGCGCCGCGCGGTTGCCTCGGGCGTCCCGTCGGAACGGATCGAGGCGCTCGCCGGCACCTCCTACACGCTCGTCGACGAGGAGCCCGGAACCGAACTGCGCGACGTCAGCGAGTTCTCCACGCTGCTCAACGCGACCGCGCGCTACGAGCGCGGCGACGTCGGCCTCGCGGTGTGTCTCGGCGACCGCGGCGACGCGCTCGCGGAGGCGCGCCGGCTGCTCCGCACCCACCGCCGAAACCTCTCCGAGGGGCTCCAGTGGGTCAAAAACGAGGGCGTCACCCACGAGGACCACCTCCAGTGGTTCGACGCGGGGTCGCGCATCCGCGAGACCATCGTCGGCATCGTCGCCGGCATGGCGATCGGATCCCCGGCCGTCGACCGCTCGAAGCCGGTGATCGCGTTCGCGGAGGAGAACGCCGAGGAGCTGAAGGTGTCCTCGCGCGGCTCGCACGCCCTCGTCCGACGGGGGCTCGACCTCTCGACGGCGATGCGCGAAGCGAGCCAGGCCGTCGGGGGCGACGGCGGCGGGCACGACGTGGCCGCCGGCGCGACCATTCCGATCGACCAGCGCGACGCGTTCCTCGCCGAGGCGGACCGGGTCGTCGGCGATCAGCTCTCTTGAACGCCGTCGCCGCGCCGACCGCTCACTCCCCGACCGTCCGCCGTACCCACCCCGACGCGCCGGTCGGGACGGGTCCCGACTCCTCGCTGGTCTGGAGCGTCCCCGCGCCGTCGACCGCGCGGACGACGACCTCGTGTTCCCCGTCGGACTCGAAGACGTGGCGCCACTGCCGCCAGACGTCGGCGTCGGGCAGCGGGTCGGAGAGTTCGGCGTCGGTCCACGAGTCCCCGCCGTCGGTCGACACCTCGACGCGCTCGACGCCGGGAGTCCCGGCGTAGGCGTGGCCGGCGAGCTCGATCCGGCCGTCGCCGAGCTCCGTGACCCCCTCGTCCCAGAGCTTGGCGGTTGTCGTCACCTCGCCGGTCCCCTCCCAGCCGCGTTCCTCCCAGTAGCCGTCCTCCTCGACGTTCAGCAGCTCGATCTCCGAGAGCCACTTCACGTTCGTCTCGCCCCAGTGGCCCGGGATCAGCACCCGGACCGGGTGGCCGTGGCTGGTCGGGAGCTCCCGCCCGTTCATCCCCCACGCGAGGAACCCGTCCGCGAGGACGTCGACCGGGAACTGGACGTAGTAGCCGTCCTCGCCGCGCAGCATGGCGCAGTTGCAGTCGCCCCGCGGGTCCACGGACTCCAGCAGCGGGCGGATCGGCGTCCCCGTCCAGACGGCGTTGCCGATGCGGCGTCCGTTCTGGTCCTCCCCGACGCACCGCAGCGTCACCGCCCGGTTCTCGACGGGCCGATCGATCAGCTCGTCGAAGTCGATCGTCCGCTCGCCGCCGGTCTCGCCGGTGAACGTCAGCGACCACTCGTCCGCGGTGACCTCCGGGTCGAACTCCGCGATGTCGACGTTGTAGAACTCGCCGATCGGCGTCACCATGCCCCGGAGGTCGGCGCTCTCGAACGCCAGCGCGGACGAGTCGAGCTCCTCGAGCCGCGCGGCCGCGCCCTCCGACCGCGGGGCGTCGGGAAGGGGCTCGTCGTCCGACGCGAGCGCGCGCCGCCCCACCGCGGTCGCGGCGACGAACCCGAGCGACCCGGCGACGACGCCGAGGGTCCGGCGGCGCACCGCGTCGACGACGGCCGGTGCGTCCCTCACCGCGGGGGTGTCGCCTCCGGACGGGGTTGCGGACGCGGGGAGCCACCCGATCCCGACGACGGCCGCCGCGGGGAGCGCCGCGCCCAGCGCCCCCGTCGAGACGCCCGTCAGGCCGGCGGCGAGCAGCCAGGACCCCCCTCCCGCGACCGCGGCGCCGACCGCTCGCCGATCCGTGCGCGTGGCGAGCCGAAGTCCCGCGAACGCGACCGCACCGAATAGCCCGACGACGATCGCGAACGCCAGCGCGATGTGGATCAGGTGGCCCGCGCCGCCGAGGGTCTCGATCGTCGCCGTCACGATCGGTCCGGGCGTCAGGTTGACGACGGTCTGGTCGACCGGCCTGACGACGAACGATGGGGTCCACCCCGCGACGAGGTACGAGCCGGCGATCGCGGCCGCGCCGGCCGCCGCGGCGAGGAGCGCTTCTCGCCGCTCGGTAACGTTGATCACGATTAGCGTTGAGGCCACAGTCACTTGAACTGCGTCCTCAACCCAGCGACACTCCGCCGTCGTCGACCCGGCGATACTCCGCCGTCGTCGACCCGGCGATACTCCACCGTTGTCGATGTCAACGGAGCACTCACCGCGGTGGCGGCGTCAAAAGGGATCCGGAGCAAGCGTTACGAGCGGCCTCAGCGAGCGGCCGGCCTCGAATCAGGCCTCGCCGAGGTCGCGGAACATCGCGCGGTAGTCGTCGGTCGACAGCGACTCGCCGAGATCGTCGATGTCGGCGTCTAACTCCTCCAGCCGGTCGACCAGCTCGGCATATGCGTCGTTCCCCTCGCGCTGCGCGGCCGGCTTCTGGGAGCTCAACACGGCGCGTTTGCTGGCGAGCGCGGCGGCCTCTTGGACGAGGTCGTCGTACTCGTTGCGGGTCAGGAGGGTGTCGATGGCGGCGAGGAGCTTCGTGCGGCTCACCGGCTTGGTGAGGTAGAGGTCGAACCCCATATCGATGATGTCGAAGTCTGGCTCGACCGCAGTGACCATCGCCACGCGGCAGTCGTACCCCTCCTCGCGGATGTGCTCTAAGACGTCGTCGCCGCTCCCGTCCGGGAGTCGACGGTCGAGGAGCACCACGTCGACGGCGGCGTCGACCCGGCCGATCGCCTCGGCCGCGGTCTCGGCGACGTCGACCGCGTACCGCTCCTCTAAGAAGCCGGCGTACAGCGCCGCGATGTCTGGCTCGTCCTCCACGACGAGTATCGACGGGTCGCTCACCGTCGATCACCGCCGGGAGCGACCGGACACGCTTCACCGGGCATACACGAACGGGCGGCGTGTCGAGAGATAAAACTGTCGCCGTCCGTTCGCGCGATGTACTGAACCGTCTTTTATATACTCCGGTCGCCAAAGGGGAGACGAATGTCAGAACTCGTCTCCACCGGGGTCGAGGGGCTCGACTCGATCCTCACCGGCGGGATCACCCAGCGGTCGACGGTCCTCGTCTCCGGCAACCCGGGCACCGGCAAGAGCATCTTCGGGATCCAGTACCTCCATCACGGCGTCTCCGAACACGGCGAGCGCGGCGTCTACGTCTCCTTCGAGGAGGACGAGGCCGACATCCGCGGCGCGGCCGAGTCCGTCGGCTTCGAGGGGTTCGACGAGATGGTCGACGACGGCGACATCGTCATCTTGGACAAACGCGAGATGCTGCGGGAGACCGACTTCTCGACCGCGGTCGACCGCCTGCTCGACACCGTCGAGGACGGCGAGTTCGACCGCCTCGTTCTCGACTCGCTGTCGATGTTCCAGCTCTTCTTCGACGCCGAACAGGAGAAGCGCACGTACCTGCTGAAGTTCTCGGACATCCTCAAGGCGAACGGGCTCACCTCCCTGCTCATCAACGAGCAGGGCGCCGTCTTCCCCGACACCGAGGTCGGCTTGGAGAACTTCCTCACGGACGGGAACATCTACTTCATCCAGACGCCGACCGACTCCGGCGTCAACCGCTACGTCTGGGTGGCGAAGATGCGGAAACAGGACATCGACACCGACATCTTCCCGATGGAGATCGGGCAGGGCGGGATCACCGTCCACGAGCGCGCGGGCGGCTTCTCGATGATGGGCGGCTCCGACGACCAGCCGTCGTTCTGACGTCGACGGGGCGCCGGACTACTCGCGCGAGGAGAGGTCGCGCCAGACGTCGTCGAGGCGGTTCTTCACCGCCGACCGCTCCTCGACCTCGACCGTGAGTCCGTCGCGGAAGTCGACCTCGACCCCGTCGACCTTCCGGCGGTACACCTTCACGCGCCGGTGCTCGTCCGAGAGCGGTCGGTCGTGTAGCTCGAGGAGGTCCGCCTCCTCCAGCTCGTTTATCCGCCGGTAACACGTCGCTATCGGGACGTCCAGCTGGTCGCTGAGGTCCTGCGCCGACTTCGCCTCGCCCGTCGCCGTCAGGATGTCCGTGTTGTATTTGTTACCGAGTACGGTGATCAGATCGTCCCCCACCATTCACGTTATCGAGATTGATTTTTATGGCTTATAAGAATACCGGTGATTGTCCCGATCGGCAAACGGTCCGATTCGGCGTGCGGGACGGGATCACGGCGGGATATCTGTCCTCGTTCCCGAACACCGTGTTATCGCCGCTGATACCCGCCACCGTGGGTTTATCACCGGCGTTCGAGCAAGGAGGGTATGGAGCTCATCGAGGGGTTGTACCTGATGACGACCACCGTGCTGGCCGTCGCGAGCGCGACGCTCGTCGCGTTCGCCGTCGCGGCGTATCGGTCGTCCGGCCGCACGGCGATGGCATTCCTGGCGGTCGGCTTCGGACTCGTCGTCGTCGCGGCGGTCGGAACGCCCGCGGCCGCCTTTCGGACGGGATTCGGGAACGCTGAGGCACTGCTCTTGGTCAACACCGGGCTGCTGGCGGCGTCGATGGCGCTCGTCGCCGGGAGCCTCGCCGTCTACGAGCCGGGCACCCGGGAGTTCGTGATCCCCGAGTCGGAGCTGTCCCGCCTGCGCGAACGGTAGCGCCGATCACGGCCAGTCGACCGTCCCGAGCCGCCCTTGAGTCGACTCTGCCGACCCCGATTCCTCTGAGCGTACGTCCCCCCCGACGCACTTTTGATTTCTCGACCCATATTGATCTCGATGACAGACGGCTGTCGAGACGAGGGCGTGAGTTCGAACGCGCCGGCGGCCCCGTGGCGGCGCCGACCAACCGACCCGCCGCGACGCTCGGAGCGCCGACGATGACGACTGCGGACGGCCGCGGCGGCCCCTCGTCGGTCGCTCGCCTCTCCGACCTCGCCGCGCGCGCCGGCGTCGGAGCCGGGGTCACGGTGCTCGTGAGCGTCCTGCCGGTCGTCGGCCTGCTTGCGCCCGCGGTCGGCGCCGGCGTGGCGAGTTGGACCGACGAGTCGGAGACGCCCCGCGGCCCGCAGATCGGCGCCGCGACGGGCGCGTTGGTCGCGCTGCTCTCGCTGCCGGTGACCCTCTTCGCAGTCTGGGTCGCCGCCGCGGTGTCGCCCGCGGCGACCGTCGGGGTCCTCGCGCTCACGCTGTTCAGCGCGGCGTACGTCGTCGGCAGCGGCGCGCTCGGCGGGTACCTCGCTGACCGGATCGCCGCGGAGCGCGACGCGCCGAACGAACGTGCCGACCGCGAGGTGCCCCAGACTCCGATCCAGCGACTCAAACACCGCTACGTCGAGGGAGAACTCTCCGACGCGGAGTTCGAGCGCCGCCTCGACCGACTCCTTGCGGCCGACCGTCAGGGGGACCGCGCCGAATCGCGGTCTCGGCCCGAATCTACCGACTCGCTGGCGCGCGAACGCGAACGCGAGCGCTGAGACCGTTCCTCCGGCCCCGATTGTCCTCGTTTCGAAGTCACCCTCCAACGTGTCGGTACCACTGACCGCTGGTACTTCGGTTGGTCTCGACTGTCTGACCGCCACCTCGGTCGTCGGGCTCCCGACGCTCGGCCGCGTCAGGAACGCACGCCTCGTTACGCGCCAGATCCAGAACTGATATCGCTACGCCGGAATAGTTGATACATTCTGTAATTATATATCTAAAACAAACACGAAAACCGCACGACGTGAGATGTTTATCAACTCGGATAACCGGGAACGTGATCTTAAGTAGGAAATCCCCAACGCTATCGATAACGCCCGCCGGGCAGGCCGGGGGCCGACGCAAACAACCAATGTTCGAAACCATACTGGACGAGGAAGAGCGCGGTCAGGTGGGGATCGGGACGCTCATCGTGTTCATCGCGATGGTGCTGGTGGCGGCGATCGCCGCCGGCGTCCTGATCAACACGGCCGGGTTCCTCCAGACGCAAGCGGAAGCAACGGGCGAAGAGAGTACACAGCAGGTCAGCGACCGGCTCCAAGTCGTGAGCCAGTCCGGGACGTTCGACGATAGTGTAGGTGATAACGGTCAGATCGTTGAACTGGACTTCGTGCTCGCTCAGTCGCCGGGTGCGTCCAATATCGACTTGAGTGAAACCTCGGTCGAACTCATCGGGGAAAGTGGACAGGAAACGTTCACGCTCAGTACAGACTCTGATGGAACTGGTATTGACATGTTCAAAGGAGACAACAATGTCGTCTTCACCGATACTAGTGATCGAGCGCAGGTAACGCTCGGGCTTGACGACACTAGTTCAGATGTCGATAACAACGCCGGTGACAGCGCCTACGTTCTCGAGGAAGGCGACTCGATGACGATAACGTTCACCACCGCGAGCGGTGCGACGACAACCACCGAGATCCGCGTGCCAAGCACCGTCGTTAGCGACTCAGTGAGGCTGTAACAATGTTCGAATTCATCACTAACCCCGAGGAGCGCGGTCAGGTGGGGATCGGGACGCTCATCGTGTTCATCGCGATGGTGCTGGTGGCGGCGATCGCCGCCGGCGTCCTGATCAACACGGCCGGGTTCCTCCAGACGCAAGCGGAGGCAACGGGCGAAGAGAGTACTGACCTCGTCTCCGAACGGATCGACGTGACGAGCGAGGTCGGTATCGTTGGTAGTGAGGCAAACGGCGAACTGAGCGAGATTCGTCTGAGTGTCTCGGGCGCACCCGGTGCCGATCAAATCGATCTGAGCGAAACGACGATCCAAGCTGTTGGTCCTGGTGGGCAAGAGAATCTCGTGTTCGTTTCCAGTACTGGAAGTGGAAACACGCAACTGAGTACTAGTGAATCCATTGAGGACGGTATTACTCCTTCTGTCACGGTTGATACGGTTGATGAAACTGAAATTGACGACATCAGTAGTGGTGACTCCGCAACCCTTCGATTTGAAACCGAAGGTGAGTCTGCGGAAGTTACTGATAGCGTCGAAAACCTCGGTGGGACGGAGTTCGGCCTCGATGGTACAGCTGGTGACGCCACCTTACAAGCCAGCAATGACCAGTTGACCGAAGGCGAGGAGGTCACGATCACTCTCGAGGATGGCTCGGGTAACACTCTCATTCAGGACACCGAGACAGTTGCGGCTTCTGGTAGTGGATCGAGTTTTGAGATAGTCAACGAGGTAGCCAGTATTGACGGACTCGGTGCCAACGAGTTCGCTGTTGGCTCTGATGGTAGTTTCGAGTCGACACCGGTGCTTGATGAAGAGAACGACTACACGATCCTGATCAACCCTGACGCTGGGGCGTTCGCAGACACGGGGCCCTTCGGGGAAGGACAGAGTGCCACGCTCGACATCGTCTCGCCCGCCGGTGCGACGACGAGCGTCGAACTCCGCGCACCTGACCTGTTCAACAAGGACGGCGAAGCGGTCCGGCTCTAACGAGCCTCGAATCACCCGCTAACCGCTTCGGCGGAACCGATCCGCCCGGAACACCTATTTTCTCGCGCGTTCACGGCGTTACCATGAGCGACCGCGACGCACCGGCCGCCGACCCCGACGCGCCGCCGGCCGACCCCGACGAACTCGACTTCACCGACGACGAGAACGTCGTCGAGATCGAGGAGGGCCGGTACGTCGTCGGGACGAACGGCCGGCCCAATGTCGGTCGATCGCGAGGCGGCGGACGGGAGCGGCCGCCGGACGACGCCTCCGGGTTCACCGCCGCGGAGCCAGCGAACGCGGACGAGCGCCGACCCGCGGGCGACGATCCTCGAGCGAGCGCGGCCGGTCCCGGCGTCGGCGACCGCGATCGGCGACAAACCGACCGGCAAGGCGGTGCCGGCGGACGAGGACAGGCCCGCGGAGCCGGGCAGGGAGACGCCGGATCGAGTCCGGGAGGACGCCAGCCGCCGACCGGCGCGGACGCGGTCGACCGGCAGGCGGTGAGCCGGTGGCTGGCGACCTCCTTCGACGGCGACGGCTTCGACTACGGCATCGACGCGACGCTCCACGCGAACGGCGACACCACCCGCCAGCGGATGGTGTCGAACGACGTGACGGCGACGTTCGACACGCTGATATCCTGGTTCGCGTCGAACGCCGGCCCGAGTTCGCCGACGCCGGAGGCGATCGGCCTGCTGCTCGCGGCCTCCGAGACGACGGTGGATATTCCGCCGGTGATGATAAAACGGTTCGCGGCGAGTCAGGGACTCTCCGCGAGCGATAGCATTGGCGACTTGGTGCGCGCCGCCGAGGACGCGGGCGGGTTCCGGATCGACTGACCCGAGGAGAATTATAACAGGAACAGCAGCGCGACGCCGATCAGCGCGAATACCGCGTACAGCCCCACCATCACTTCACGTTTCAGCGAGCTCCCGAGCGGCTCGGCGGTGAGCCGCCGGATCGGCGGGAGGATCGCGATTCCGGCCAGAATCAGCGGGAAGGCGCCGACCGCCGGGACGAGGGTGAGCGCGACGACGACCGTTCCGTACCCGACGACGTAACAGCCGCGCCGCCAGAGCTGCTCGCGGTCGCTGAGATCGGCCATGTCCGCGAACCCGTCGGGCCCGCCCCCGTCGCTGCCGCCGCCTCCACTGCCCGCGACCTGTTCCGCCTGTCGCTGGACGTACTCGTCTAACTCCTGGGCCGCGTCCTCCGTCTGCGGGGCGCCACACTGCGCGCAGTATCGGGCCTCGTCGTCTATCGACGCCTCACAGCGGGGACACGATGCCATTCTGATCGAAAGCGTACGCCGGTCGGGCTTAATTCTTCGGGAGATGGGTCGGCGGTGACCCCGCCCGAGTCTTCCGATTTACGTCTCCAAGGGGGTTCGGCGCGCGCTGCGTTTCTCCTCGTTGATAATCCGGGGAGTACGCTTTAGTCGTCGACCCGCGGAGCCGAGGACGAACGACGCGGGCCGCCGACCGGCGGCCCACGCGCTGACCATACGATGTCACGGACACTCTCGCGATCCCCGACGAACGCCCGCTCGCCCTCCGCCGAGCCGTTGACCGAGACGGCGACCGCTCCCGGTCAGCCTGACCGACGCCGCCAAGCTCGTCGAATCGCGCGCCGAGTCGCATGGGTTCTCTGTACCGCGCTCGTCGCGTCGCTGCTCGTTGCTGGCGCTCCCTCGGTCGGCGCCGTGCCGGCGGACGGAGCGACCGCGAGCGACGCGTCGGGCCTCGATCGCGGCGCGACTTCGGCGGCGATCGACGCGGACGCCCTCGGGGGTGCGCCGGCGCAGGCGAACGCCTCCTTCAGCCGGGAAATATACGAGACGACCGCCGGCGCCCCCGTCGAGTTCACCGTCCTCGTCGAGGGGGAGACCTACCTCCTCGTCGGCGGGAACCGCCTGAGCGACTCCGGGACGTCGGTAGGGTTCACCGACGTGATCAGACTGAATCCTGCCGGCGGTAGCCGGATGGACGTGACGCTCAACACCCGCGTCGCGGGGACGGGAGCGGAGTACGTCTCCGTCTCGGGCGATGGGGAGGCGACCAGCTGTTCGGTCAGCTCCTGCCCGGGTCTCAGCTTCAACGACGAGAACGGCGACAACTTCGGCGGCCTCTCGGACCTCTCTACCGCGACCGGTGCCGGGGGGCTGTCCCGACCGCTTGCCCCGGAACGGTACCGGCTCGCGGCCGTCGAGGACCCGACCTTCACCGTCACGGGCGACGGGGTCGTCTCCCCGGCGGCCTCTGCGGCGCGGTCGAACGTCCTCGTGGTCGAGTCGGAGCGGTACCTCGGCGAGGAGGTCGACCTGTTCACCACGATGCCGGGTGGGTCGATCGACTCCGTCAGCTCGCTTCGGAGCGACAGCCTCGAACGCTCGGCCGTCACGAAGGGCGACCGCCTCGTGATCGGCTTCGAGGCGGCCGGGATCTGGGGAGCGCTGTCGCACGTCGCGAACGACGGCGGCGGACCCGTCACCGCGGGCGGGAACGCGAGCGGCGAGGTTCTGCGGGACCTCCTCGCAGAGGAAGAGGGAATCGACCTACGGATCGAACACACTAACCCCGGTCGAAACCGCGAGCCGACCCGGATCGACGCGTCGGTGCTCGAAGACGCCACGGTGCTGTTCGAGTCGCCCGAGGAGATCGAGGCCGCGTCGGCCGACCCGAGCGCCGGCCGGTTCTACCTCGTGATCGACACGAGCGACGACAACGCGATCGGCGAGCGGCTCGACCCCGGCGAGGAGTACCGCGTCACGTTTGAACTGGCCGGCGAACGGGGCGAGCGGTACCGGTTCGCGGACGACCCCGACGGGCCGTTCGACGCCGCCTCGGTCGAGGACGACTCGACACCGGAACAGTTCCCGTACTTCGCCACAGATGAGGCCGGCGTCTCGGTCGAGACGACGTTCTCGATCCAAGAGCGGTATATCGAGTACGATCACCACACCGATGACGGCGAACTATTCGCCGACGGCGGCGAGATCACCGGGACCACGACCCTGCTACCGGCGACCGAACTGAACGCCGAGTTCACGTACGACGGGGGCGATAGACCGCAGCTGTCCGAATCGACGGTCTCAATCGACGACGACGGCAACTTCAGCGCCGACCTCGGTCTCTCTGGCGCACCGCCCGGGGACCGTGTCCTGTTTGAGCTCCGCGACGACTCCGGGCTGCGCGACAGCCGGACGGTCATCATCACCGCCGACGCCGCGGACCCGCACCGCCTGCGCCTGACGAACACGACGACGAACTTCACGGTGACCCGCGAGGAGTCGTTGTCTTCCCTGTCGACGACGATCCGAAACGTCGGCGCGGTGGAAGATCGCCGAAAGCTGTCACTCGACGTCGCCGACGGCGAGATCGTCGAGGAGCGCTATGTGACGGTGGGGCCGGACGCGCCGCGCAACGAGACCTTCGACGGCGTCGACGCCGACCTCGAACCGGGGACGTATCCGTACACGCTCGCGATCGACGGGGACCGGATCAACGGGACCGTGATAGTCGAGGACGATCCGGCGGTGACGCGCATCGACTCGGACGGGAACGGCACGTCGGAAGCGAGCGAGCCCGACGGGAACGGTTCAGTCTCCGATTCGAACCCCGGAGGGGAAGAGTCGACGACCGACAACGGCTCCGATTCCGCGGAGAACTCCACGAGTTCCACGACGAGCGACGGCCCGAACAACGGAACCGAACCGGCCGAAACGAACGCGACCGACGGGACGGAATCGGTTGACGACGCCGGGTCCGGAAACGGCTCCGAGAACAACCCGCCCTCGCAGACCCCACCCACCGACGAACCGACGACCTTCCTCCCCTTCGGGATCGGCACCCGGGAGACGCTCGTCGGCACGGTCGTCGTCGGCGCGATCCACATCCTCGGACACTGGGTGTAAGGCTCGGTCTCCTCCGGCGTCCCGCTCTGTTCTCATCGCTGAGAACCGCGGGGGAGCGATTAAGTGATCGCTGTGCCCCGATCCAGACAACAATGGCTACGCGGGTACTCATCGCCGACGACTCGGAGTTCATGCGGAACCTCCTCCGGGAGATCCTCGAAGGCGAGTTCGAGATCGTCGGGGAGGCGGAGAACGGCGTGGAGGCGGTGAACATGTACGAGGAACACGGGCCGGACCTCGTGATGATGGACATCGTGATGCCGATCCGCGACGGGATCGAGGCGACGACGGAGATCTTAGACGAGAACCCCGACGCGACGGTGATCATGTGTACCAGCGTCGGGCAGGAGGAGAAGATGAAGGCGGCGATCAAGGCCGGTGCGGAGGGGTACATCACGAAGCCGTTCCAGAAGCCGAACGTGCTCGACGCCATCGGCTCGGCGGTATAATGCGCGTCGACGTCCGCGCGCTCGGCGCCTGTAACCGCCTCGCGGAGCGGGGGGCGAAACAGGCCGCCGGCGCGCTCTCGGATCTCACCGGGACCGACCTCGCCGTGGAGGTGACGGGCGCGAGCGTCGCCAGCGGTGAGGACCTCGCGGAGTTGTTCGCGGGCCGGGAGTCCATCGGCGTGAGCGTCGGCCTTCGGGGCGGGCTGGACGGCGAGGCGGTCCTCGCGTTCGACGCCGTCAACGCGGACGCCCTGCTCTCGCTTTTACCCGGCGGGCAGTCGATGGAGCGGAGCGCGGTGACGGAGGTCGGCAACATCGCGCTCGGCGGCTTCCTCGACGGCTGGGCGAACTACCTCGGGAAGGCGATCGACATGTCGCCGCCGCGCTACTTCGAGGCCGACGGCGCGGCGGTACTGCCGGACGGCGCGCTCGCGGGCGACGGCGTGTTCCTCTTCGAGAGCCGCTTGGACGCGACGACGACCGACCTCGACTTCTCCATCTACATGCTGCCCGACTCCGGCCCGTTCCGCGACCTCATCGTCGGGAAGACGGCGCCCGCGGCGGCGGCCGGCGGCGCGGCGGACGGCGGCACGACGAGCACGGCGGTACCGTACGAGTCGCTGTCGACGTTCTCGTCGCTGGCGAAGCAGGGGTCGGCGAACGCCGCCGACAACATCGCGATGATGACCGGATTAGAGACGAGCGTCGACGTGAGCCGGCTCCGGTTCGTCCCGCTCGCGGACGTGCCCGCGGAGGTCGGCACCGATCCGCACGCGGGCACGGTGTTCGAGCTTCAGGGAGAGCCGAGCGGCTACCTCGCGATCCTCTTCGAGGAGTCCTCGGCGGCGGCGGTCGCGGACGCGATGCTGCCGATGGACCCCGACGAGCCCCTTGGGGACATGGCCCAGAACGCGCTCTGCGAGCTCGGGAACGTGATGACGAGCGGGTTCATCGACGGGTGGGCGAACGTGCTCGGCACGTCGATCACCCACTCGCCGCCGGAGTTCGTCCACGACATCGGCGCGTCGACGATCAGCCCGCTCGTCGCGAAGCTGAGCGAGCGACAGGACTACGGGTTCGTGATCGACACCGCGATCCGGACGGAGGGCATCCAGGCGCGCTGCGACGTGTACGCCCTCCCCGACGAGCGCGAACTGGCTCGGGCGCTCGACCGACTCTCCGAGTCGTGACCCGCTCGCTCTCCGACGATCAGCCGGACGACTCGCCGGACCGGTCGGAGAGCGACGGGAGCGCGGTCACCGACGCGGAGCCCGACGCCGTCACCGGCGGCGCGGTCCCCAATGGCTCCGGCCGGATCAGGGTCGGCGTGGGCGAACTCGCGGTCACCACCGAGGACGCCGTCCTGACAACCAGCGGGCTCGGGTCCTGCGTCGCGGTCGCGCTCGTCGACGAGCGGGCCGGCGTCCGCGGACTCCTCCACGCCATGTTGCCCGCGGGCGAGGGGCGGACGACGGCCGCTTCGCGGCCAGCGAAGTACGTCGACACCGGGATCGACTCGCTGATCGGGGCGCTCGACGACGCCGGCGCCGACCCCCGCCGCCTGAAGGCGCGGGTCGCCGGCGGCGCCGAGATGCTCGACCTCACCGACGCGGTCGGCCCGCGGAACGTCGAGCGGGTCGGCGAGGTGCTCGACGCCGCGGATGTCCCCGTCGTCGCCAGCGACGTCGGCGACGGAGTGGGTCGGACCGTCCGGTTCGGTCCGGACGGCCGGCTCGTCGTCCGCGCCGCGGACGGCTTCGAACGGGCGATCTGAGGCGCGATCCGTCGCCGGTCTCGCACCTTTCAGCGTCGCGGGTCCCGCGTTTCGAACCTGAGAGCGGCCGAATATCGCCTCGTGCCGTGCTTTCTCACGGCTGATATTTTGAGGGGTGAATTGAAGTGCGTTCTGCGGGTCGTACACGGTAATGGGCCTCGAACTACCGGTGTGGGGAGCTCCAACCGCCGCCTGGGCAGTCGCCACGCTGGGGCTCGTCGGTGCGAGCGTCCTCGACAGGTTCCTCGACGACGACGGATCCGACGACGACGGTTCCGGAGGTATGGACGGCGACGACGATCCCTTCGGCGGCGACATGGGCGGCGGAGGGATGGGCGGCGGCGGGATGGACGGCGGCATGGGCGGTGGCGGTGGCGGCGGCGGCGGCGACGGCTTCGACGACTTCGACGGAATGGACGAGTGGGACGACGAGTTCGACGACGGAGGCGGCGGCGGCGGCGCGGCCACCGACGAGCTCGAGAACCGGCTCGACGAGCTCGAAAACGAGGTCGCGTCGCTCTCCTCGACCGTCTCGACGGTCCGCTCGGAGAACGAGGAGATCTCGAACGCCGTCGACGACATCGAGGAGGACGTTCGCAACCTCCTCGACATCTACGAGATGGTCACCCGCGGCATCAACCCGTTTGTCGACGACTCCGGCGGCTTCGACAGCGTCGCCGGCGGCGGCGAGGGGTCGTTCGGCATCTTCGACGACGAGGACGGCGGCGAGGAGGAGGACCTCGATGAGGACGTCGCGAACGCCGACGCGGACGGCTTCTTCGACGACGACCTCCTCGACGAGGACGCGGAAGACGACGGGTTCGACGACTTGGACGACGACGCGGGCGACGACGACTTGGACGACATCGACGGCGACGACGGGTTCGACGACCTCGACGGCGACGACGGGTTCGACGACCTCGACGAGGAGTTCGACGAACTGGACGACGACAGCACGGACGACGCCGCGTCCGAGACCGAAACGGCGGACGAGGGAGACGACATGAACGACGACGGAAAGAGCTTCAGCGAACTGAAAGAGGAGTACGACTCCGGGGAGGCCGACTGGGCCGAGGAGGGCGACGACGCCGCGGACGACGACCCGTTCGAGGACGGGGACGACTCGTTCGCCGACCCCGGCGACGAAACCGACTCGTTCGACGACGCGGACGACGGCTTCGGCGACGACGACCTCGGCGGCGCCGGGGACGACGGCCTCGACGACTTCGACGAGCCGGCGGACCCCGAGCCGGTGGGCGGCGCGGCCGACCCCGAACCGGCCGGCGGTGCCGATCCGGAGCCGGCGCCCGACCGCCGGCCCGGCGGCGACCCCGCCGAGGCCTCCGGCGGCTTCGAGTACGTCGGGAAAGACGACCTCTCGGGAGGGAACGGCCGCGGCAAGCCGTACCTCACCGAGCTCCCCGGCGACTACGTCGGCGACCTCCTCGTGATGGAGTGGCTGGAGTTTCTCGTCTCCGAGAGCGACGTCACCGACGCGGTGCGCGCAATAAACTACTACGAGCGGATCGAGTGGATCGGTCCCGACGCCGCGGCGCGACTCCGGGATTTCCTCTCCGGGTTCGGGACGATCGACCGCAACCTCGTCGACCGGCCGGGCACCGACCGGCTCGTCCGCGAACACCACACCCGCAGCCTCCGGTACGTGACCCAGCTCAACGGCACCAGCAGCCACACCGTCCTCTTAGACCGCTGGGACGACCTCGCCGGCGGCTCGCTCGTCGGCGGCGGCCCGGTCGGCGGGCCTCGGGGCGGCCGCCGCGGCGGTCGCGTCGAGTCAGGTCGCAGCGGTCGCAACGGCCGCAACGACCGCAGCGATCGGCCGGGATCGAAGCGGAACGGCCACGACGAACCCGGCCGGCGGGACGCGCCCGACGAACGCGAGCGACGTACGAACGGCGCGAACCACGGCGGCGCGACGCGCGAGGCGGACGCGGACCGACGCGACGGGCACCGCGACGACGGGCGCGACCGGAACGGCTCCACGCGACCGATGAACGACCCGAATCCCCGTTCCGACCGCGCCGATCCGGCCGACGGAGGGTGGGGAGATGGGCGTTAGCGTCTCCGCGTCCACGGCCATCATCGTCGCGGGGCTGTTCTTCGCGTTCACGACGTTCTACCCCGTGGCGGCCAACGGGCTCGACCGCGTCTCCGACGCCCAGCACGGCGTCAACGAGCGCGCGCTCGAACGGCAAAACACCGACTTTTCGGTGACGAACGCGACCTTCGACGCCGGCACCGAGACGCTCACCGTCAACGCCACCAACGAGGGCTCCGTCGGCCTCGTCGCCGGCGACGCGACGCTCGTCGTCGGTAACGAGTACGTCGACGTGGGCGGGGCGAACGCGAATACGACCGTCGACGGCGACGGCGACACCGAACTCTGGCTCGGCGACGAGACGCTCACCGTGCGGGTCGGACAGGGCGACACGACGACGGATATCGGCGAGGGGACGCGCGTCGTCCTCGTCGTCGAGTCCGGCGTCCGCGACGCCGCGACCGTGACGGAGGTGGCCGCGTAAATGGCCAGCGTCCCCGTCTCGCACCTCATCCTGTTCATCGCGAGCCTGGTGATCGCCGCCGGCGTCGTCGGCACGATCACGACCGGGGTCGACCGCGTGAGCGCGGCCGTCGACGACGCCGGCCTCGACGCGACCGAGCAGCTCCGCACCGACGTGACGATCATCTCGGACTCCAGCGCGGGGGTGTACAACGCGAGCGAGGAGAACGTCACGCTGTTGATAAAGAACACCGGCACGTATCGGTTGGCGCCGGACGGCTCTGACCTCGACGTCGTCCTCGACGGCGAGTACGTCCGGCCGGGCGCGACCTCCGGAGAGCTGGTCTCCGCGGACGGCGGGAACGCGTGGGGCCGCGGCGACGTGTTGCGGCTCACAATCGACGTGGACGCTATCGAGGGACGGAACGGCGGCCTCGCCGACGGCGACCACCGGGTGTTCCTCTCGGTGAACGGCGACGAGGAGCTGTTCCAGTTCCGCGTGGAGGGGGGTAACTGAGATGCCCCACGACAACCTCCTCTCGCTCGGCCTCGGCGACCGCGACCGGCTCAACAAGGAGCTCGGCGGCGGTATCCCTCGCGGCAGTATCGTCCTCATGGAGGGCGACTACGGGGCGGGCAAGAGCGCCATCTCCCAGCGGTTCGCCTACGGGCTCGTCCAGGAGGGCGCCTCCGTGACGATGATGTCGACGGAGCTCACCGTCCGCGGGTTCATCGACCAGATGCACTCGCTGGAGTACGACATGGTGAAGCCGCTCTTGCAGGAGGAGCTGCTCTTCCTCCATGCCGACTTCGACTCCGGCGGCGCCTTCTCTGACGGCGACGGCGAGCGCAAGGAGCTGCTCAAGCGGTTGATGAACGCCGAGGCGATGTGGAACTCCGACGTCGTCTTCCTCGACACGTTCGACGCCATCTTCCGGAACGACCCCACCTTCGAGGCGCTCGTCCGGAAGAACGAGGAGCGGCAGGCCGCTCTGGAGATCATCTCCTTCTTCCGCGAGATCATCTCGCAGGGGAAGGTCGTCGTGCTCACCGTCGACCCCTCTGCGGTCGACGACGACGCGATCGGGCCCTTCCGCTCCATCGCCGACGTGTTCCTCGAACTGGAGATGATCGAGGTCGGCAACGATATCCGCCGGCAGATCAACGTGAAGCGGTTCGCGGGCATGGGCGAACAGGTCGGCGACACGATCGGGTTCTCGGTCCGTTCCGGAACCGGAATCGTCATCGAGAGCCGCAGCGTCGCCTGACACATGACCAGCAGACGCACAGCCGGTCCGCGCGCGCGGACCGCGACCACTACGGCGACCGGGGTGAGGACATGACCGAACACGGCACCGCGAAACCGTCTGAAGAGCTCCGAAAGGCGGCCATGCGGCGGCCGCACCTCCGGGAACACCTCCGCGAGTTCAAACAGATCACCGGGGAGTTCCCGCAGTTCATCGAGGAGCCGAAAGACGAGTACGAGTCGGCCCGACCGAACGTCATCTACCCGGTCGGCGGCCCCATCTACAGCCACATCTACGGCGACCTCGGGCAGGACACGAAGTACTACGCCATCGAGCCGGAGGTGTCCGGCCCCCAGGCGGAGATCCTCAACAAGGTGAAAAACCGGCTGCTCACCGTGAGCGGCCAGCACAGCGCGCCGGAGAACGAGGCGGAGTACGACGACCTCATCGAGGAGCTGTTAGAGGAGGTGACCCACGTCGACGACACCGCCACGGGCTGGCGCCGCGGGCTCTCGAAGCTCCGCAACTTCGGGAAGCTGTCGGTCACCGAGGAGACCTACGAGAACATCCGCTACCGGCTCAACCGCGACATCGTCGGTCTCGGCCCGCTCGAACCGGTGATGCGCGACCCGGCCAACGAGGACATCCACGTTATCGGTCCCAAGGAGTGCCACGTCGACCACGGCACGTTCGGGATGCTGGAGACGACCGTCGACTTCGGGACGCCCCAGGAGTTCGACAACTGGCTGCGCAACATGGGCGAGCGGATCGGCGACCCCCTCTCCGACTCCGACCCCATCGTCGACTCCACGCTGCCGGACGGGTCGCGTATCAACATCATCTACTCCGACGACGTCTCGCTGAAGGGCTCCTCGCTCACGATCCGGCAGGGCGAAGAGGTGCCGCTGTCGATCAACCAGATCACCAACTGGGGGACGCTCTCGCCCGAGCTGGCGGCGTACCTCTGGCTCTGCTTAGAGAACGAGCAGACGGTGTTCGTCGTCGGGGAGACGGCGTCCGGGAAGACGACGACGCTGAACGCCATCCTCTCGTACATCCCGGACGACTCGAAGATATACACCGCGGAGGACACCGCGGAGGTCATCCCGCCCCACAGCACCTGGCAGCAGCTGCTGACCCGCGAGGGGGGCGGCGAGGGGAGCTCCGACGTCGACATGTTCGACTTAGTCGCCGCCGCGCTGCGGTCGCGCCCCGACTACATCATCGTGGGCGAGGTCCGGGGCGCGGAGGGGCGCATGGCGTTCCAGGCGGCCCAGACCGGTCACCCGGTTATGCTGACCTTCCACGCGTCCGACATCGTCTCGATGATCCAGCGGTTCACCTCCGAGCCGATCAACGTCCCCGAGACGTTCATGGACAACGCCGACGTGGCGCTGTTCCAGAACCGCGTGAAACAGGGCGACCAGGTCCTGCGCCGCGTGACGAGCGTCCAAGAGATCGAGGGGTACTCCAAGGAGATGGAGGGGGTCGTCACCCGCGAGGTGTTCAGCTGGGACCCCGTCGAAGACGAGATCGTCTTCCAGGGGATGAACAACTCCTACGTGTTAGAAGAGCAGATCGCGACCCTGCTCGGGTACGCCGACACCCGCGACATCTACGACGACCTCGACTTCCGCGCCGAGCTGATCGAGCGGATGATCCAGGAGGGTATCTTAGGCTACCACGAGGTGAACGACGCGATAAACGCCTTCCAGCGCGACGGCGTCGAGGGGCTCCCCTTCGACATGCATCGGAACACGAGGTAGCGACGATGCAGGGCGCACTGACGGCGGCCGGCGAGCCGACGACGGAGGCGAGCTAGCGATGGCCGTGAAACAGATGGGCGACGGGCTCGCGATGGCCGCCAAGCTCACCTCCGAGGTGATGGAGTCGTACGAGCAGCTCGACATCTCCAAGGGGAAGTACGTCGGCCTCGTGTTGCTGCCGGCCGTGTTCGTGTTCCTCGGCAGCGTCGTCGGCCTGGTCGCGCTCCCGCTCCCCTTCGCCGCCCGGGTCCCGATCCCGATGTTCGGCGGGCTCATCCTGTTCGCGGCCGTCATCTACCCGAAGATCTACCTCTCCAGTTTAGAGACGAAGATCGACAACCAGCTACACCTCGTGATGACGCACATGACGGTGCTGTCGACGACGAACATCGACCGGATGGAGGTGTTCCGGACGCTGGCGAAAGAGGAGGAGTACGGCGTCGCCGCCGAGGAGATCGGTCGCGTCGTCCACCTCGTCGACACGTGGAACCAGAGCCTCGACGACGCGTGTCGCCGCCGCGCGCAGGAAGTCCCCTCCGACGCGATGGCCGACTTCTTCGACCGCCTCGGCTACACGATGGGCGCGGGGCAGTCGCTCGAGGAGTTCCTCGTCTCCGAGCAGGACGTGATGTTAGCGCAGTACGAGACACGCTACGAGTCCGCGCTCTCGAACCTGGAGGTGATGAAGGATCTGTACATGTCGATGATCCTCTCGATGACGTTCGCGTTGGTGTTCGCCGTCGTCCTCCCGATCCTCACCGGCAACGACCCGACCGCGACGGTGGCGGCCGTCATCGTCCTCTTCGTCTTCGTCCAGCTCGGCTTCTACGCGATGATCCGCGCGACGTCGCCGTACGACCCGATTTGGTACCACCCCGACGAGCGGGCGCCCGGCGACCTCAGGCTGTGGGGCTCTCTGATCGGCGGCGGCGCGCTCACGTTCGTCCTCATCGGGATCACGGCCGCCGGGATGTTCGGCTACGGTCCCGGGCTCCCCGGCCTCCTCTTCTTCCTCGACGACGTCCAGCTACCGCTGTACCTCGCGGTCCCCATCTCCCCGCTCATCGTCACCGGGGTGGTCCTCCGGAACGAGGAGCAGGCGATCTCCGCCCGCGACGGGGAGTTTCCGTCGTTCGTGCGCGCGCTAGGCGCGACCGAGAGCGCGAAGCAGTCGACGACGACCGACGTGCTGACGACGCTGCGCGACAAGAACTTCGGCGAGCTTTCAGAGGCCATCGAGCGGCTTTACCGCCGGCTCAACATGCGGATCAGTACCGAGGGCGCGTGGCGCGCGTTCACACGTGACACGCGGTCGTACCTCATTCAGAAGTTCTCCGAGATGTACCTCGTCGGGCGGCGGATGGGCGGGGACCCGAAGATGCTCGGCGAGCTGATCTCGAAGAACATGAACGCCGTCAACCAGCTGCGCGAGCAGCGGCGGCAGGCGGCGATGACGTTCATCGGCCTGCTGTACGGGATCACCGCGGCCGCGACGTTCGCCTTCTTCATCGGGCTGGAGATCGTCGCGATCCTCGCCGATCTGACCGCCGACTTCGGGCTCGAAGAGATGGACATCGGCCAGATCGTCTACCCCGGCGCCTACGACATCCCGCTCATCGAGTACCTCCTCCTTACCGTCGTGCTGTTCAACGCGGCGCTCTCCTCACAGATGATCCGCCGCATCGACGGCGGGAACCCCGCGAACGGCTACATCCACTTCGTCCTCCTCACGTGGCTCGGCGCGGTCACCGCCATCGCGACGCGGACGCTCGTCAACGCAATCTTGTCGATTTGAGGTCAGTTGGCCGTTTATGTCGCGAAACTGATCGGGTCGCGTCGATAGCCACGTCTCAGGCCGCGTCGATGACCACGTCTGTCGGCGTCGAATTCTCGATGTTGTCGCCGACCGGACACCGCTCCTCGACTTCCGCGGCTAACGCTTCCAGCGCCTCCTCGTCGGCGTCGGACTCGACTTCGATTCGCGCGTTGATCTCTCGGTATCCCGCTCGGGGATCCTCGTCGATACCCATGAATTTCCGGGGATCGAGGTCGCCCTCGATGTCTATCGCGACGCGTTCGAGGTCGATCCCGCGCTCTTCGCCGACGGTGTGTACCACGACGTTGAGACAACCGGCCCACGCGCCGATGAGGTATTCGACGGGATTCGGTCCGTCGTCCGTCCCCCCGAGCGACGACGGCTCGTCGACGACGAATTCGAAGTCGCGCGCCTCGACGACCGTCTTGGTCTCGCTCTCGCTTTCCGCCGATACCGCGAACCGTTCGGTGTGATCTGCCTCGCTCATGTTTCCATCCGACGAGACATCGCCGCATCAAGCGACCGGCAGTGGGCAGAACCGCTGACGTCCGTGACGGTCTCCGTCGGCCGATTCGCCGTCGAAAGCGACGCAGACCCCCGGAGCGTCGCAGACGGGGGGCTGAGGGAGATCGTTCGTCGCGGCAAGTATTGAATCGACAGCGAGCGTTCGCTGCGGGCTACGCCTCGAACAGCGTCGGCTCCTCGATCGCCTCGTCGGCCGCATCGCGCCACGAGCGCGACGGCGTCCACCCGAACAGCTCCTCCGCCTTTGCGATCGCGTAGGCACCGCGGTCGTCGCCCTCGGCGAGTTCGGTCTCGTCGACCGCGCAGTCCTCGGGAATCTCGCCGTACGATTCGCGCAACAGGTCGAGGAGGGGGCGACCGAGGGCGTTGTCGGCCGCGACGCAGTTGACCGCCTCGTGGGCGCCGGGGGCCACGGCGGGGTCGTCGCCGAGAAGGTCCGCGAGCGCGGCCGCGACGAGGTCGGCGACGTCGCGGACGTCGACGTACGACCAGAAGTTTCCGGCGCCCGCGTCGAGGTCGCTCACGTAGCCGTCGTCGCGGCAGGCGTACGCGCCGGGGAACTGGATCCACGACGGCCGGATCGAGACCGCTGGCACGTCGTGGCGGCGCGCGACCGCGCCCGCCGCCGCCTCCGCGGTCACCTTCGAGAGCCCGTACGGGTCCTCCGGGCGGAGCGGGTGTTCCTCGGTGACCGGTAGCTCGTCCGGGAACGGCGTCGGGTCGGCGAAGAAGAAGCCGTAGGCGCCGTCGCTCGAGGCCTGGACGATCGGGGTGTCGGCCCGGCCGGCCGCGTCGAGGACGTGCTTCGCGGCGAGCGCGTTCGTCTCGAACACCCGGCCCTCGGGGTGGGTGCCGGCGACGGGGATTGCCGCCCAGTGGACGACCGCGTCGGGGTCGACGGCGGCGACGACGTCGAGGGCCTGGTCGCGCTCGGCGAGGTCGGCCGCGCGGAACGAGACGTTCGGGGCCGGGTCGACGCCGAGTCCGGGGTGGTCGTAGTCGACGACGACGACGTCGTAGTCGCCGGCGAGGCGGTCGACGACCCAGCGGCCGGAGGCGCCGCGGCCGCCGGTGACGAGGACGGTTTCCATATCTGTCCCTCGGGGAGCGCCCGAAAAAGGGCGTTGCTCGCCGAGGTCCCCGCAGGAGCGTTCCGATTCGCGGCGTCGTTCGGCGACCACGCCTTCCCGCTCCGGCAGGCTTTAACGCGCCGAACGGTAATTTAGGCGTATGGACTGGAAGACAGACTGGGGGTTGCGTGGACGGATGGCGTTCACGATGTTCCTCCTGTTCGCCCTCTACGTCGTGTTCGTCGGAGCCCTGACGGTGTACTTCGGCGACTTCCTCTTCCCGCTGATCATGCTCGGCGGGTTCTCGATCGCCCAGTACTTCTTCAGCGACAAGCTGGCGCTGCGGAGCATGGGCGCCCGCGAGGTGAGCCCGGACGAGTATCCCGACCTCCACCGCCGCGTCGAGCGGCTGAGCCAGCAGGCCGACCTGCCGAAGCCGACCGTTGCGGTCGCGAACACGCAGGTTCCCAACGCATTCGCCACCGGCCGGAACAAGAAGAACGCCACCGTCGCGGTGACGACCGGCCTCCTACAGAGCCTCGACGAGGACGAGCTCGACGGCGTCTTAGCCCACGAGCTCGCCCACGTCAAGAACCGCGACGTGATGGTGATGACCATCGCCTCGTTCCTCTCGACCATCGCCTTCTTCATCGTGCGCTGGGGCTGGCTGCTCGGCGGCGACAACCGCCAGGGCGCGCCCGTCATCGTGGCGATCCTCGTGTCGCTCGTCGTGTGGGTCGTCTCGTTCCTGCTCATCCGCGCGCTCTCGCGCTACCGCGAGTACTCCGCGGACCGCGGCGCGGCGCTCATCACCGGGAAGCCCGGCGCGCTCGCTTCCGCGCTGATGACGATCGACGGCCGGATGGACAAGGTGCCCAAGGAGGACCTCCGCGAGGAGGCTGAGATGAACGCGTTCTTCATCATCCCGATCAAGGCCGGCTTCGTCGGCAAGATCGCCTCAACGCACCCCTCGACGGAGAACCGCATCGAGAAGCTCCGCGAGCTGGAGCGGGAGATGGAGACGGCTTGAGACGGATCTGAGTCGGAGTTTCCAGTCGATCGTTTATAAACTAGTGCGGGCAGATCGGCGACGAACGCCGTCGAAGCCCTAGCAGTTCATTTATAAATCGTTGAGAGCGGATCGGTGACGCACACCGCCGAGGCCCCAGCCGCTCGCTTATAAATCGTCGAGGCCGAATTGACGGCGAACTCATCCGAGGCCCCAGCCGCTCGCTTATAAATCGTCGAGGCCGAATTGACGGCGAACTCATCCGAAGCCCCAGCCGCTCGCTTATAAATCGTCGAGGCCGAATTGACGGCGAACACATCCGAAGCCCCAGCCGCGAGGGCGGCGCACGCTCGCTGCGCTCCTCGTCACTCGCTCCGCTCGTTCCTGCGGTGCTTACGTCGCCTGCGCTGCCCTCGCGACTGCCCCTTCGAGTCCCGCCCCGCACCGCACAGCACCTCACACCTCCCCAGCCTCGCCGCTCACGCCCTTCGGGCGTTCGCGGCGTCCCTCGCGCGTGCGACTTCGCGCCTTTCGGGCGCTCGTCGGCACGCGCCGCCGCATCTTCGATTTATAAATAGCCGCGGGACAGTCGCTCCGCTGGTCGGTGCGAGCGGACTGAGGGGAGTAAGCCCCCTTCGGTTCGTCCCGACATTCGGCTGAGCGTCCGCGCCGTGGCCGGACTACCTTGTGGCGCGGACTTGCACCGGCGAGGATTCGCCGTTCCATCCGTTCCCGCCCGTCTATAACGTGGCAAAGCCACGCTGCCCTCATCGGGTTAACTCCCTTCCCTCGCGGGTCGGTTCGCGCGTTCGCGGGTGACCCCGCGAACGCCGTCGGTCGCCGAGGCGACCGCACGCGACTCATCGGTCGGGGCGGGGGGTGTCGTTGCTGTTCCAGAGCCAGCCGTCTCCGACTCCGGGCGTGTGCCCGGTCGCCTGTCCGGCCGGTGGGGGGACTTTCCTCATGCCAGAGGCACGGGAGTCGGGCTCCCTCTGTCCGGACTGTCCTATCGCCCGCCGGCGAATAAGCGGTTCGGTCGGGCGCGTCTTCGGGTTTGTCTTCGGTCGGATCGTCACGCCGAGAACGACGGCTTTCGAGCGAGACGCCGCGAGCGCCGTGCGAGCGGTGAACAAGGGAAGCGTTCAAGTCGTCAGCACTGTAATGGACTCTCATGTCCGAGGCTCAGACCGTTCAGCTGTCGTACGACGACGGTGCACGAGCGGTCGAACTCGCGAGGGAGGCGGTCGAGTCGTTCGTTCGACACGGGCAACGCGAACAGCCCGGCAGCATGCGAGAGGCGTTCTACGCCCGCACGGGCGCGTTCGTCCGGCTCCAGTCGACTCGAGGACGCGGTCGCCTCCGCGGCTGCGCCGGCGCGTGGGACACTTCCGACCAACTCGGCCACGCCATCGTCGAGGCCGCGATCAAGGCTGCCTCGGGCGACTCCTGCGGCTCCGAGGTGGAGCCGAAGGAGCTCGACAACATCACCGTCTCGGTGTTCGTCGTCTCGAACACCGTCCTCACGAACGACCCGGCCGAGGAACTCCAGATCGGCACCCACGGCGTCGCCGTCGACAGCGGCAACGCCCACGGCTGGCTCTACCCGACGGTCCCCGTCGAGAACGGCTGGTCGGCCGCGGAGTTCCTCTCGCGCACCTGCCGGAAGGCGAAGCTCTCGCCCACCGCGTGGCAGGAGGAGGACACCATGGTGACGCTCATCGAGGGCCAAGTGTTCCGAGAGCGCGCCGACGGCGGCGCCGTCGAAGAGCTGTAGACTGCCGTCCCGTTCCGTTTCTTCTCAGCTGTCCGTCCCGTACCCCACCGCCTCCGCGTCCGCGAGCGCTCGCTCCGTCGCCGCCGACAGCTCGAACGCGTCCTCGACGACGACCTCCCCGTCGCGAATCACGGGCTGCATGAGCGACTCGGCGCCCTCGGGCCCCGAGCGCTCCGCGAGCCCGACCGCGTGGGCGCCGTCCGCGGTGCGGTAGACGTCTTTCGCGCCGGAGAGCTTCCCCCGCTTGGCCGCCGGCTCGCCGCCGACGGCGACGAGGTCGAGCGCGAAGTCGACCGGGTCCGCGTTGGAGACGTAGCCGCCGACGCCGAACCCGTCGACGACGTCGCGCAGCTCGCGGAGGTCCGCCGGGCCGAGCCCGCCGGAGACGTACACGTCGACGTCCTCGTGCCCCCGCGCGTCGAGTTCCCACTGTACCTCGCGGATTATGTGCCGGAAGTCGCCGCGCCGGGAGCCGGTCGTGTCGAGGCGGACGCCGTCGAGGTCGTCCCCGAGCGTTTCGACCGCGCGGAGCACCTCGTCGACCTCGTCGGAGTAGGTGTCACACAGCGCGATCCGGGGCGCGTCCGCGGGGACGCCCTCGTCGTAGGCGCGCCAGGCCGCCTCCTGTTCGCCCCGACCGAAGCAGATGGCGAGCGCGTGGGGCATCGTCCCGGACGCCTCCCGCCCGATCAGGTCGCCGGCGGCGACGTGCGAGAAGCCGTCGAACCCGCCCACCAGCGCGGAGCGCTCGACCGCCGCGGTCATCGCGGGGTGGACGTGGCGCGCGCCGAAGGAGAGCACCGACGCGTCCGGCGCGGCGACCCGGCAGTCGAGCGCCGCCGTCGCCATCCCGGACGCGTGCGAGAGGAAGCCCAGAAGCGACGTCTCCAGCCGCGCGAACGCGAGGTACGGTCCCTCGATCCGCATCACCGGGCCGCCGTCGAACAGCCGCCCCTCCGGGATCGCGTCCACGTCGACGTCGCGGCCGGCGAGCAGCTCGACGGCGTTTCCGAGGCCGGCGAACAGCTCGAACTCCCCGTCCGGGAACTGGTCCGCCGTCACCTCGGCGACCACGCGGGGGTTCCTCCCGACCGCCTCCAGCGCCGCCTCGGTCCGCTCGAAGTACGCGTCGGTCGCGCGTCCCTCCCGGACCGCGGCCGCGTCGACGATGTCGAACTCGCTCATGCCCGGTGATTCGGCCGCGGGGACGAAAAGCCACCCGTGTCGCGGCGGCCGCCGGGAGCGAGCGTCCGAGAGTCCCGGCCGAGCGAGCGCCGCGCTACGCCGACCGTCGCGCGAACAGCCCGAGGGCGGCCGCGAGCGCGACAAGCGCCGCCGCGACGCCGAACCCGGGCGTGCTGTCGTCCGTCTCGCCGCTCCCGTTCTCGTCGTCGGTGCCGTTGTCGCCGTCGCTTCCGTTCCCGTCGGTACCGTCGTCGCCGTCGCTCGTGTTTTCGCCGTCGTCGCCGCCGTCGCTCCCGTCCTCGCCGTCTGCGTCCGGGAGCGCGAGGTCGGTGTCCGGGCGGAGATCGAGGACGCCCTCCGGGGAGGGCGCGTGGGTCACCGTCACGCTCGTGCCGTCTCGCTCGACGCCGTACGCGCCGGGGAAGTCGGCGTCGTCGCCGTCGTCTATCGTGTACACCGTCCCGTCGTTGTAGTCGCCTTCGCCGTGCGCGGTCAGCATCCGCACGTAGGCGTCGCGGAACGCCGCGGCGTCCGCCTCGGTCTGCCACTCGGTCGCCCAGACGTAGCCGTCGCGGTCGCCGTTCCGGTAGGGGTACAGCTCGTCGCCGGCCCACCCGTCGGTGACGGGGTGCGCGTAGTTATACGCCGCCCGGGTCTCGAGTTCGGCCTCCGCGTCGAGGTGGATCTGGACGTTCTGCTGGACGGTCGCGTCGGGCTCCAACACGGCGTGCCGGTACTCTAAGCTCTGGTACCAGAACATCACGAACATCGACGCCTCGCCGGCGGTCTCCGCGCCCGCGACGCCCTGGTCCTCGTACGTCTCCCACCCGCCGGTCGCGGCGTCCTCGAACGTGACGTTCCCCTCCTCGTAGTCGGGGTTCCGGTGGATGACCTCCGCGGTGGACTCCGGCGGATCGTTCATCGTCGCGTTGACGGCGGCCCACCCCCCCTCGTCGCGGAGCTCGCGGACGTACAGCGCGCCGTCGCCGTACGGCTGGAGCACGGTCTGGAGAATGCCGAAGTTGAAGTCCGGGCCGTCGCCGCCGCCACCGTCGCCCTCGGGCGCCTCGGCGCAGGTCCAGTTGTCCGCGCAGCGGGCCGCGTACCGCTCCTCGACGTGGACGGCCTCCCCCTCGACTATCCCGTTGACCGCGAGGTCGCCGTCCTGCGTCGCGCCGACGTAGCGCGGGTCAGTGAGGTCGTGGTACTGGTCTTGCATCCCGTGGAGCAGCTCGTGCGCGAGCGTCGAGGGGTCGATGTCGGGGGACTCGCCGTCGGGGACGACGATGACGATCCGGTCGTCCGACGGCGAGTAGAAGCCGGAGACCGCGCCGCCGAACACCGAGTCGATCTCGTCGTTGGCGTCCGCGTCGTCGCCGACGACGAACAGCGCCTCCCACACCTGGTCGTTCCAGCGCCGGAACGCCTCCGAGCTGTTGCCGCCCGCGGTGTCGTTGGCGTACTCGCTCCGGGTGACCGTCTCGACCGGCACGTCCTCCTTGAACGGTCGCTGCCGGACGTGTTCGACGCGCGCCATCGTCAGGTCCGTCAGGGCCTCCAACTGCGTCTCGTTGAGCCCGTCCGTCTCCTCGAAGTCGACCGACTCCTCGTAGTGGATCCCGTTCCAGCACCCCACCAGTTCGGTGCCGTCGCCGGGGTCGCACTCGTCGGCCGACGCGGAGGGCGCCGCGCCCGGAGCGGTCGGCCCGCTCCCGGACGCGGCGGAGACCGCGCCGGCGTCGGGGGCAGCGGCGGCACCGGCGCCGGCGGTGAAGGCGACACACATGACGGCGACCGCGGCGACGGCCGCGGCCGCGGTCGAGAGGGTGAGAACCCGTCGCATACGAATCGTATCGGACGCTCCGGTAAGTAGTTTGTCGGTTCCTTCGGCGCCGCAGCCGGCGGATTTTTCGGCGCGGGCCGGCGGTGCGCGGCGCCGGGCGCTCAGCGGCCTCGCGGAGACGGCGGTCCGCGCCGCTCCACCGGGACGACGGTTTTTGAGGCGCCCGCCCCAACCCTCGGTATGGCGTTCGATCCCACAGCAACCGCGGTGGTCGTCGTCGACATGCAAAACGGGTTCTGTCACCCGAACGGGAGCCTCTACGCCGAGCCGAGCGAGGCGGCGGTCGAGCCCGTAACGGCGCTCGTCGACCGCGCCCGCGACGCCGGCGCGAGCGTGGTCTACACCCGCGACGTCCACCCGCCCGAGCAGTTCGACGAGACCCACTACTACGACGAGTTCGACCGGTGGGGCGAACACGTCGTCGAGGGGTCGTGGGACGCGGAGCTCCTCGCCGACCTCGACGTGCGTGAGGAAGACCACGTCGTCGAGAAACACACGTACGACGCCTTCTATCGGACCGATCTGGAGGGATACCTCGACGCGCACGGAATCGCTGACCTGCTGATCTGCGGCACGCTCGCGAACGTCTGCGTCCTCCACACCGCCGGCAGCGCGGGCCTCCGCGACTACCGCCCCGTCGTCGTCGAGGACGCGCTCGGCTACATCACCGAGGAACACCGCGAGTACGCCGTCGACCACGCCGACTGGCTGTTCGGCGAGACGGCGACCCGGGACGAAGTCGCATTCGAGTCGACGTAGCCGCCCTCGTCGTTCGCGTCCGCGTCGCTCGCGCTCGCGTCCGCATCGGCCGCCGTCGACCGGCGGCCGCGAACGTTCCGGATTTCCGCAATTATCGCGCGCGGAAATCGGCGTGTAACCCTTTTTACGGCTCGCCGGGACTCCGGGGTATGGACATCTCTCGACGGGGCGTACTCGGCGGCCTCGGCGCGGTCGGCGCGGTTGGCGCCGTCGGCTTCGCGGGCGCGGCGACGGTGACTGACGGCGAGGCGATCGGCGGTGTCGGCGGCGGACCGGGCCCGGCAGGTGAGTCGGACGCGGGCGACGACGGCCCCGAGTCGGCCGCCGTCGACCCGGACGCGCCGTTTGAGGCGCGGCTGACCGCCGCCGACGGCACCGACGCGCCCCTGTTCGACGCGAGCGACCTCGACCGCGTCAAGGGCGTCTTCTCCGAGGAGGGCGAGTACCTCGTTCAGGTCGTGCTCCCCGACGTCGGCGTCGAGTCGTTCCGGACCCGCCTCGACGAGGCCGGCGCGACCGACGACCCGGCGGCGTTCGTGGTGTCGATGACGCTCGACGGGACCGAGGTGCGGCGCGTCGAACTCGACCGGGAGACGGTCGACGCGCTCACCGGCTCCGAGTGGGAGGGCGTGTTGACGCTCCCGTTCGGCGAGGCGTCGGTGGCCCGGTCCGTCTACGACCGGCTGGCCGACAGCTAACCGGGCTCGCGGGCCACCGGTTCCGGACGGCTAACTGGTCAGGTGTCGCGGCCGCTCTATCGGAGAATAGGTGTCGCGGCTGCTCTATCGGTGGACAGCGTTTTGATGGTCGGCCGCGTATCACGAGCGTGAACGAGGAGCCGGGGAACGACGGTGGTCGCCCGTGTCCGGTCTGTGAAACACCGATGTACCACCGGCACTGTAAGTACGTCTGCCCGGCGCACGGCGTCGTCTACGACTGTAGCGACACGTTCTATTAATGTCGGCTCCGCTGTGCGCCCTCCGGGATCCGCGGGAATTAACAGGAGGGACCGAGGACCAGACTAGGTCGTGCGAACTGTTATGTTCTTGGAGGCCGACCTTTCTTCCATGATGGGCGACCCGTACGTGATCCTCCACGCCGGCCTTCCGAGGTCAGCATGGTAGAGCAAAAGCAGGTTGCCCGGAGCAAGCGGATCCAGCGCCGCACCGGGAAGACGTTCCACGTCGCCACCCGGCTGCTGCCGCAGCGGATCCGCCACCCGACGTACGTGCTGTACGGGTTCTTCCGCATCGCCGACGAGGTCGTCGACGCGGAGGACACCGGAACGCCCGCCGAACAGCGGGCCGAGCTCGACCGGCTCCGGGCCGCCGCGCTCGGCGAGGAGCCGACCGACGACCCGGTGTTAGAGGCGTTTGCGGAGGTGGTCGACCGCAACGACATCCCGGACGAGGACGTCCACTCGTTCGTGGACGCCATGGAGAGCGACATCGACACCGACCGCTACGAGACCTACGCGGAGTTGGAGGCGTACATGGACGGCTCCGCGGCCGCCGTCGGGCGGATGATGACGGCGATCATGGACCTCGACCCGGAGGAAGAGGCCGAGGCGCTCCCGCACGCCACGAAGCTCGGCGAGGCGTTCCAGATGACGAACTTCCTCCGCGACGTCCGCGAGGACGCCGTCGAGCGCGACCGGATCTACCTCCCGCTGGAGACGCTCCGTCGCCACGGCGTGAGCGAGCAACAGATCCTCGACTTGGAGTTCGACGAGAACGTCGCGGCCGCGATCCGCGAGGAGATGGCCCGCACCGAGCGCCTCTACGAGGAGGGCGTCGCGGGGATCAAGTACCTCCCCGAGGACTGCCAGCTCGCGGTGCTGCTCGCGGCGGTCCTGTACGTCGACCACCACCGACTCATCCGAAACCGCGGCTACGACACCGTCTCGGCGACCCCGGAGCTGTCGCTCACCCGGAAGCTGTCGCTGCTCGTCCGCACCCGTTGGAAGTGGCAGTGGAACCGCGACCCCGAGGCGGTGTTCTACGACATGTGTACCGACTTCGACCCCAGCCGCGAGCGCCACGGTCACGGCCCGCACGGAACGGGCGTCCCGCAGACGGACTGAGCCTGGATGGACCGCTCCCGGTTCGTCGCCCTCGCGTTCGCCGCGTTCGGCCTCGTGTTCGTTTCTTTCCTGATCCGCGGCACGACGCGACTGGTGGCGCCCTACGGGGTCGCCGTCGCGGCGTCGGCCCCCGTCTTCTTCATGGCGGCGGCGCTTTTGATCGGCCTCTTCGTCCTCGCCCTCCTCGACGTGACCGGGATCCGTCGGCTCGGGTGAGTCGTCGCCGTCGGCGCGTTCGGCCGAGTCGGAACGCCCTTGCCCCGCCGTCCCCGACGACGCGTATGGACGTACGAACCGTCGCGGACCTCTCGCCGGCCGAGCGGCGCGCCCTCTTCGAGCGCGACGCCGGCGTCGAGGGGGTCCGCGAAGACGTGCGGGAGATCGTCGAGCGGGTCCGCGAGGAGGGCGACGTCGCGGTCCGCGAGTTCGCCGAGGAGTTCGACGGCGTCGCCGTCGGCAATATCGACGTGACGGACGAAGCGGCGCGCGCGCACGACGAGCTGGCGGACGCGGACGACCCGGTCCTCGACGCGGTCCAAGAGGCGGCCGCGAACGTCCGCGAGTTCCACGAGCGGCAGCGCCCCGAGGACTGGCGCGACGACTTCGGCGGCCGCGAGCTCGGCCGCCGCTTCCGCCCCATCGACCGCGTCGGGGTGTACGTGCCCGGCGGCGCGGCCGCGTACCCCTCCAGCGCGTTGATGGGGATCGTCCCCGCGGTCGTCGCCGGCGTCGACCACGTCGCGGTCGCGACCCCGCCAGCCGAGGAGCTCAACCCGGTCACCCTCGCGGCGATCCACGAGGCGGGCGCCGACGCGGTGTACCAGGTCGGCGGCGCGCAGGCCATCTCCGCGCTCGCGTACGGGACCGAGACGGTGACGCGGACCCAGAAGGTGGTCGGGCCGGGTAACAAGTGGGTCACGGCCGCCAAGTCGATCGTTCAGGGCGACGTCGAGATCGACTTCCTCGCCGGCCCGAGCGAGGTGCTCGTCCTCGCCGACGAGACCGCCGACCCCGAGCTCGTCGCGGCCGACCTCGTCGCGCAGGCCGAACACGACCCGAACGCCTCGGTGGTCGCGGTCATGGACGACGCCGCCCTCGCCGACGCCGTCGCCGACGCGGTCGACGCGCAGGCCGCCGATCGCGAGCGCGGGGAGACGATCCGGGCCGCCCTCGACAACGACGCCTCCGGCGTCCTCCACGCGCGCTCGATGCCGGAGGCCGTCCTGTTCGCCGAGGAGTACGCGGCCGAACACCTCTCGATCGTGGCCGACGACGACGAGGCGCTCTTAGACCGGATCACCAACGCCGGCTCGGTGTTCCTGGGGCCGTACTCCCCGGTCGCCGCGGGCGATTACGCGGCCGGGACGAACCACGTGCTGCCGACGAACGGCGGCGCGAAGCGGTACGGCGGGCTCTCCGTGGACACCTTCCTCCGGTCGTCGACGGTCCAGCGGCTCGACCGCGACGCGCTCGCGGACCTCTCGGAGCCGATCACGACGCTCGCCGAGGCGGAGGGACTGGAGGCGCACGCCGAGAGCGTCCGGAAGCGGTTCGAGTAGGCCGAGCGGCCGCTCCGCCGGGCGGAAACGCGGCCCGGCGGTCCTCGTCCGGCGGCCCTCGTCCTCGTCCGGCGGCCCTCGTCCCCGTCCGGCGGTCCTCGCTCCCGTCCGGCGGTCCTCGTCCCCGTACCCCCGCTCTCGTCCCCGTACCCCGGACCTCTTCTCCGCCCGGTATCTGTCTCCGGAGCGATATGTACCGATTTATATGTCACAGTTCCTCTCGTAGCGGTGCGAACGGTACGTTCCGCTCGGGACGGCCACGTGCTGGTACGATCGGCCATGTTCGGCTCATAGCAGCCTTCTTACCCCGAAATGCGGAGTTTGAGTCGTAATGGTGGAAGACACCGGCAAACGGACGGAGACGAGTTCCAGACGGAAGTTCATCCTCGCTGGCGGCGCGGTCGGAATCGCCGGCTTGGCAGGCTGTTCCGGCGGGAGCGGCGGCGGCAACGAGGCCGGAGCGGGCCTAGAGTCGAGCAGCGAAGACGGCAGTGACGGAAGCGACGGCGGCGACGGCGGGTCGGGCGACCCGATGCTCGCGGACGCTTCGGAGTTCAATCCCGCCGAGCCCAACTGGGAGGAGAACAACTACCTGATGACGGCGATCGCGGAGAACGACTACTTCCAGGGGAGTCAGACGGACCTGGAGAACATGCGGAACCAGGATGTCGACGAGATCGCTCACGGCGAGCCGCCGCGGGATCTGCCCGACGACGAGAGCGAGTGGGTCGACCCCGACCCGCTCATCTTCGTGGACAAGCCCGGCGAATCCGGCCAGGCGCAGTACCAGGAGACCATCCAGCCGCTCCTGGATCGGCTCGAGGAGACGACGGGCCGGACGGTCGAGTGGCAGCCCGTCGACTCGAACGCGGCGACGGTCGAGGCGTTCCGGGCGGGTCGCGGACACCTGGGCGACATCTCGACAGGGACGTCGGCGTTCGGCGTCAACCTCGGCGGCATCGTGCCGTTCGCGGTCCCGATAAGTCCCTCTGGACAGTTCGGCTACCGGCTGCTGGCGATCACCCGCGACGACGAGCACGACATCCAGTCCGTCAACGACTTCGCGCGCGACGATGTCACAGTCACGCACTCCGAGCCTGCGTCGAACTCCGGTAACCAGGCGCCGTCGGCGCTGTTCGACCAGTTCTTCGACGTGACGGCCGGCGAGGACTACGAGAGGGAATTCTCGGGCGGCCACGACCAGACCGCCCGCGGCATCGCGGTTGGCGACTACGACGCCGGTCCGATCTGCAGCACCTGCGTCGATGACCTCATCGGGTCGACAGAGGACATCGACTACGACGACTTCAAAGTGGTCTGGGCGAGCAACCCGTTCCCGCCGGGTCCGATGGTCCACCGATACGACCTCCACCCGGACATCGTCGAAGGGATCAAGGAGGCGACCATCGGGACCGACTGGACGGACACCGAGTACGCCGAAAACACCGGTGAGGCCGAGTACGTCGAAATCGACTACAAGAACGTCTTCAACGACATCCTGATCATCCAGCGGTACAACGGCGTCGAGTACGAGAGCGGGAACCTGTGACCGATGCTGGAAACGAAGAACCTCGGCAAGACGTACCCGACCGGCGACGAGGCGCTCCGGGACGTCTCCGTGACCATCGACGGCCGCGAGTTCGTGGCGATGATCGGTCCGAGCGGCGCCGGGAAGAGCACGTTCGTCCGATGTATCAACCGGCTGACTGAGCCGACCGCCGGGAGCGTTCGGCTCGACGGGAAGGAGCTGACGTCGCTCAACGAGGACGACCTGCGGGACGCGCGTCGGAACATCGGGATGGTGTTCCAGGAGTACAACCTCGTCGAGCGGCTCACCGTGATGGAGAACGTGCTCTCCGGGCGCCTCGGCTACGTCTCGAACTGGGCCGCGCTCCGGCGGAACTTCCCGCCGGAGGACGTCGAGCGCGCCTACGAGCTGCTGGACCTCGTCGGGCTCGACGGCATGGAGGACAAGCGGGTCGACGAGCTCTCCGGCGGGCAGCGCCAGCGCGTCGGGATCGCGAGGGCGGTCGTTCAGGAGCCGAAGATCCTGTTGGCCGACGAGCCGACCTCGAGCCTCGACCCCGAGACCTCCCGCGACGTGATGGAGCTGCTCACCGACATCGCCGAGGACCGCGACGTGCCCGTGCTGATCAACATCCACGAGGTCGACCTCGCGGAGGCGTACGCGGACCGAATCCTGGGGCTCCACGCCGGCGAGCTCGTCTTCGACGGGCCGGCGTGCGATCTCACCGGAGAGTCGAAAGGCGTCATCTACCGCGGCGAGGAGGCGCCGGAGTCGGCCGCCACCGACCCGGACTGGCTGTCGGGTCCGGACGAAGAATCGAGCGCCCGCAACGGCTCGGACGTTGACCCGGACCGCCTGCCCGCGGAGGACTGACCCGTGGCGACCGAGTCGTCCTCGCCGGCCGGGTCGACGGGCGCGGCGAATCGACGGTCGTGGCAGCGCCCGACCGCGTTCCGGAGCCGCCGAGTCAAGTGGCTGGTGTACGGCCTCGTCCTCGCGCTGATCGCGTGGTCGGTCGCGAGCCTCCAGATCACGCCCGCCCGCTTCCTCTCCGGGATCGGGTACGGCTACGAGCTGATCGACTCGATGTTGCCGCCCGAGACCGGCAACGAAAACATGCTCAGACTGTTTGATCGCATGATCGAGACGATCGCGATGGCGATGGTCGCGACCGTCGCCGGGATCGCGATCAGCCTCCCGGTGGCGTTCGGGGCGGCCGAGAACATCTCGCCGAAGCCGACCTACTACCTCAGTCGCGGTATCATCAGCGCCACGCGCGCCATCGACGGGCTGATCGTCGCGATCATCGCCGTCATCGCGCTCGGGTTCGGCCCGCTCGCCGGGATCGTCGCGATCAGTTTCAAGACGATCGGCTTCTTCTCGAAGCTGTTCGCCGAGGACTTAGAGGACATCGACATGGGAGGTGTCGAGGCAGTCCGGGCGACCGGCGCCTCCCGGTTCCAGAGCCTCGTCTACGGGGTCGTCCCGCAGGTCGTTCCGCGCTTCGCCGGACTCGCCGTGTATCGGTGGGACATCAACATCCGGTCGTCGACGATCGTCGGGATCGTCGGCGCCGGCGGGATCGGCGTCCTCCTCCAGCGGGCCTACCAACGGTACGAGTACGACTACGTGGCGGCGATTCTCATCGCGATCATCGCGGTGGTCCTCGTCGCCGAGTTCGTGAGCGCCCTCGTCAGACGGAGGGTCCAGTGATGGCGGGAGCCACCCGCGACTGGAGCCGGTTCGACGCGAGGGAGCGTCTCTTCCGGATCGGGTCCGTCGTCATCGCGGCCGCGGTGGTGATCGCCTCGTGGCAGTGGCTCGACATGAGTCTCCGGTACGTGACTACGGCTCCGACACAAGTCGGTGACCTGATCGGACGCATGTACCCCCCGGACTGGGCGTACCTGCCGAACGCGGTCGGCCCGCTCGCCGAGACGATACAGATCGCCGTCGTCGGGACGATCGCGGCGGTGGCGATGGCGGCGCCGGTCGCGTACATCGCCGCGGAGAACACGACGCCGAACCGGGCGACGTACGCGCTCGGGAAGGTCATCGTCACCGTCTCGCGGTCGGTCCACACGATCGTCTGGGCGCTGCTGTTCGTCGTGATGTTCGGGCCGGGCGCGCTCGCCGGCACCGTCGCGACCGCGGTCCGGTCGATCGGGTTCCTCGCGAAGCTCCTCGGCGAGGAGATCGAGGAGATCGACTTCGGGCAGGTGGAGGGGGTCCGGGCGACCGGCGCGAGCCCCGCTCAGCTGCTCGTCTACGGAATCGTCCCGCAGATCAAGCCCGCCTTAGTCGGGCTCAGCGTGTACCGCTGGGACATCAACGTCCGCGCGGCGACGATCCTCGGGTTCGTCGGCGCCGGCGGGATCGGCGTCCAGCTGTTCGAGGCGATCGACTCGTTCGCGTGGCGGACGGTGTCGGCGCTCCTCGTCGCCATCCTCGGCGTCGTGCTCGTCAGCGAAGGCGTGTCGGCGTACGCCCGACGGAAGGTGCGCTGATGGCGACCGAGAGACGGAGCGAGGGGGTCGTCCTCTTCGACATGGACGGCGTGATCCTCGACGGCTGGGGGACCGACGACGCCGTTCACAGCCGTGCGCTCGACGACGTGCTCGAGGAACGGGACCTGCGGGTTCCCGGCGACCTCCGGCGCCCGCTGGAGACGTACGAGTACGACGACGGCTTCCAAGGCGCCTGCGAGGAGCTCGGCGTCGATCCCGCGACCCTGTTCCGGGCCCGCGAGGAGCGCAGCGCGAAGCGCTCCGTCGCCCGGCTCGCGGCCGGGACGAGACGGCTCTGTCCGGACGTCGACGCGATCGGCGAGCTCGCGGAGCGCGTCCCCGTCGGGCTCGTGAGCAACAACTACCACCCGACCGTGGAGTTCGTCGTCGACCACTTCCGGCTCGACGCGTTCTCGTTCGTCCGCGGCCGCGACCTCGGTCCGGACGGGTTCCGCCGCCGCAAGCCGGACCCGCACTACCTGAACGAGGCGCTCGACGCGCTCGACGCGACCGGGGGACTCTACGTCGGCGACCGCGCCACCGACGTGATCGCCGCCGAGCGGGCCGGCCTCGACGGCGTGTTCCTCAGGCGCGAGCACAACGCCGCGCTCGACCTCGATGTCGAGCCGACCGCGGAGATCGACACCCTCCGCGACCTCGTCGATCTTGTCGGGACGACACCGACCCGGTGAGCGACGCGTCTTCCGCAGAAACGGTTATCTCGCACAGCGGCGTCTCGAAGGCATGATACCGTCGCTCGCGGCGCTGTTCGAGGGGTTTTCGGCGGTCGAGGCGACCCTCGCGGTCCTCGCGGTTTCGATCGTCGCCGCCGTGGGGATGGAGTTCGTCGTCCTGCGAGTCGCCCGTCGGATCGTCTCGACCACCGACTCCGCGTACGACGACATCGTCATCGCCTCGCTGCGCGCCCCGCTCGTCGTCACCGCCGCGCTCGCCGGCGTCTTCGTCCTCACGCAGGTCCCCGCGGTGCGGGCGTCGGTGATAGTGGAGCCGCGGCTGCTCGACGCGGTGTTCGGGCGGCCGTCGCTGTCGGTGATCGTCCTCGTCTGGGCGTACGCGGCCAACGCCGTCGTGAACCGGCTCGTGGCCGCGGTCAACGCCGAGGGCGGCCGGTTCGACTTCGCGCCCGTCTTCTCGAACGTCTGGACGCTCGCGGTGCTGGTCGGGAGCGCCGGCACCCTGCTGTGGCTGTGGGGCATCGAGATCACGCCCCTGCTCGGCGCGGCGGGGGTCGCGGGCATCGCGGTCGGCTTCGCGGCGAAGGACACCGTCGCGAACTTCTTCGGCGGCATCGCGCTGTACTTCGACGACACGTACAAGATCGGCGACTACATCGTCTTGGACGACGGCACGGCCGGGACCGTGATCAAGGTCGGCGTGCGCTCGACGACGCTGCTCACCCGCGACGAGGTGTTGGTGACGGTGCCGAACGCGGCGCTCAACGCCGCCAAGGTGACGAACGAGTCCGCCCCGCAGCGCCGCCGGCGCATCCGGGTTCCCATCGGTGTCGCCTACGGCACCGACGTCGACGCCTTCGAGACGCTCGCCATGGAGGTCTTGGCCGCGGAGCCGCTCGTCCTCGACTCGCCGAAACCCCGCGCCCGCTTCCGGTCGTTCGGCGACTCCGCGCTCCAGTACGAGCTCCTCTGCTGGGTCAACGGCCCGACTCGGCGCCGCCGCGCGCAACACGAACTCAACCGCGCGCTGTACGTGGCGCTCGGCGACGCCGGGATCGAGATCCCGTACCCGAAACGTGACGTGACCGTCACGAGCGCCGGCAAGTCATTCCCGGCCGCCTCGTCTCTCGACGCCGAATCCCCCGCTCCCGACCCCGAACCCCCCCGCGATCCGGCGGCCGACGCGGCGTCCGGGGCGAGACCGGACGCCGACGCGGAGACGCCCGACTCCCGCGCGGAGACGCCGTGAGCGGGCCCCCGCTACGCCCGAGACCGTCGGTCGCCCGGATCGCTCCCGCCGGCAGGGTTTTGAGTGTCCGTGCCGAACCCGTTCGCATGAGTACCGAACCGGCCGACACCGGGACCGAGGGGAACGACCCGGCGATCGAGGTAACGCCGGACGCCGCGGAGGAGGCGCTCTCGCTCTTGGAGGGCGAGGGGCTTGACACCGACATCGCCGGACTGCGGCTGTTCGTCCAGCAGGGCGGCTGCGCGGGGCTGTCGTACGGGATGCGCTTCGACACCGAGCCGGAATCGGACGACCTCGTCGTGGAACACCACGGACTCCGCGTGTTCGTCGACCCTGCGAGCAAGAACTACATCGGCGGGAGCACGCTCGACTACGAACACGGGCTTCAGGCGGCCGGCTTCGAGGTCGAGAACCCGAACGTCGTCTCCGAGTGCGGCTGCGGCGAGTCGTTCCGGACGTAGCGAGTCGCGGTCCGATTCTCGGGCTTTTGTTCCCTTTTCTCCCGACGCACGAGTCCGCCGCTTAAGTCGCTCGGGAGGGTACGGGACGCTATGAGCTTGGAAGCGTCGACGACGCCGAGCGGGGAGCGGGTGTACACCGACCGGTCGCGCACCGAGCGCGGCGCGGACGGCCCCTTCTACCTCGTCTTCGAGGACGAGGCGGGCGAGTCCCGCTGGGGGTTCCGCTGCGGCAACTGCGGGTCGTTCGACACCGCGATGGACACGATGGGCCGGATCCAGTGTACTGAGTGCGGCAACCTCCGGAAGCCGGACGAGTGGGACGCGGCTCACGAGTAAGCCGCGTTCGCTGCTCTCCGGACGGTTCCCGACGGCGCCGCCGATTCTCCGCGGTCGGAATCGTGAGAAAGTTTATCACGGATGGTGCCGAACTTCGAGGTAGATGGCCACTGCGAGCATCCCCCCGACGACCGAGGCCAGAGACGTCTTCCGCGAACTGGGATACACCGTCTCCGAGGACGGACGCGAGTTCGTCGCGGAACGCAAGTGGCGGCGCGTGTTCGTGACGGTGCTGTGTATGGACGACGACGAGCTCGACCCGTATCTCGCAGACGGGGGCGACCCGGCCCGGCTCCGGTGTTTCGTCACGTGGCGCGACCGCGCGGCCGCCCTCCAAGAGCGGCTCGTCGACGCCAAACCGCCCTACGACTGGGCGGTCATCGGCATCGACCGCGACGGCGAGGACTTCGCGGTGATGGAAGGCGCGCCCGGCAGTCCCTGACGCCTTCCAACGGCGAACGCTGCGGGCGCCCTTCGATCCGGCGTTCGCCTCCGGGATGTCGGACGGTATCGGCGCGACAAACGACCACGTCTCTCGACGCTGGAACCCCCGTGGCTCAGCGCGAGGATGGCGGTCAGGCGGCGCAGTTGTTCGGCCCCAGCTCGAGTTCGGTCGCCTCCTTCTCGTCGTCGACGGTGTCTTTGCCGGTGTTGATGGCGATGACTCGCTCGTAGTTCGCGGGCTTCTCCGGGGTATCCTCGGTTAGTCGCTCGACGAACGCATCGCGATCCAACCCGAGGAAGTCGAGCTCGTCGCGGAGGTCTCCGAGCCGGGCCGCGAGGGGTTCGCCCGGCGAGCCGTTCTCGTAGCGCCCGTCGCTCGTGACGGCGAGATGGCCCGGCAGAACCGTCGTGTCGTCCGGGAGCTCGAGGATCGTCTCGTGGAGCGAGTCGTACAGCAGCTCCGCTCCGCGCGAGGCGTCGTCCTCGCCGAACTGGAGCTCGGTCCGCCCGACGGAGTCGACGAACAGCGTGTCGCCCGTCAACAGGAGGTCCCCGTCGACGAGGTAGTTCAGCATCTCCGAGGTGTGGCCGGGCGTGTGTAGCGCCTCGATCTCGACGTCGCCGACCTCGATGACGTCGCCGTCCGAGAGCGGGTCGTACTCGTACTCGACGCCGCGCTCGCTGGCCGCGTCGCCGAGGTGGTAGGCCACGCCGACCTCGTCGGCGAGCGTCGAACCGCCCGAGACGTGGTCGGCGTGGACGTGCGTATCGAGCACGCGCCCGACGGAGAGCCCTGCGTCCTGTGCGGCGATTTTGAACCGATCGGTCTGTCTGGTCGCGTCGACCACGACGGCCTCCGCCGCCTCCTTCGAGCCGACGACGTAGCCGAGACAGCCCTTCGCTCGGCGCTGGACCTGCCGGACGACGAGGTCGTCGTCGGCTGTCTCGATGGGGACGGTCTCGTAGAGCTTGCTCCACGCCTCCATCCCGCCGGTGACGACCGAGACGTCGTCGTAGCCGCGCTCGTCGAGTTCGAACGCGAACGGCGTCGACGTCAGGCCCTTCCCGCAGATAGCGACGACCGGTCGGTCGTCGACCAGCGCGTCCACCTCGTTCAGTCGGTCCTCGCTCAACCCCTTGTCGGGGTCGTACGGCACGTTCTCCGCGTCGCGCACGTGCCAGGCCTCGAAGCTCTCCTCGGGGCGCACGTCGATGAGCGTGAACTGTTCGTCGGCGCCGATCTCCTCCGCGAGTCGTTCCGCAGTGATGTTGTTGACCATCGTCTCTCGCCTGTGTCGCGTCGGGTCTGTCGCGTTCGCCGGGCCCGTCGCGTTCGCCGGGCCCGTCGCGTTCGCCGTCGCCGCCTAGCGCGTTCGATTACGCCCCGCTTCGGGGAACGCGTTCCCGCGCGGAATCATGGCCGTCTCGCAGTACGCCTCGCCGGACGCGTAGTCGACGCCGGGCTGGATGAACGGGTACGGCCCGTCCGCGGGCGTGTTCTGGGCTCGGCCGCCGTCCTCGGCGGTCTCGACGAGCCCCGTCACCTCGTAGTCGACGGGCGAGTGCTCGTCGAGGTACTCGGCGATGACGTCGACCGGTATCGTCCCGTCGTCGACCTCGACGTCTCGGAAGGGGAACCCGCAGTTGCCGAGGTCGCGTTCCGGATCGCCGGGGCGGCGGAACGTCGCCACCGAGTACGTCTCCTCCGGGTCGACCGTCTCGCCGTCGACTCGCAGCTCGACGAGGCGCCGACCGCGCTTCGCGGTCGGGTCGATCGTCACCTCGACGTTCGAGGAGAAGTTCCGGACGCGGCCGTCCTCCTGGTCGTAGGGGTACGGCGTGAAGCTGTCCTCGAGGAACCGCTCCATGTGGGTCGTGAGCTGCTGGCCGTAGGCGACGCCGCGGGCGACGGGCGTCGTCATCGGGAAGAACGTGTACAGCTCGCCGAGCGTGACGTCGCCGGGCGGGACGGCGGTCCCGTACCGGAACCCGTGCGAGACGGCGAGGTCGGTGTCGAAGTGCGCCCGGAGGGCGTCGTTGAACAGCGTGTTCCACGCGCTCTCGAGGAGCGACTGGCGGGAGAGCGATTTTTCCGTCCGACCGACGACCGTCTCCAGCGAGCGGTCGAGCGTGCCGGCCCCGCGCTCGAATCCCGGGGTCTCCTCGAAGAACGGCGCGCGCACGGCTTCGACCGTCTCCGCCGCGTCGGCGTCCGGCTCCGGCGTGTGCTCGCCGTCCTCGGTCAGACAGTAGAGGCGGTGACGGAACTGAACCTTCCCGTCCCGAACGCGGAGGTCTACCCGGCCGAGCGCATCCCCCATGCCGGACTCGACGACGACCGTCTCGGTCTCCTCGACGACGATCGGGTCGTAGGTGTACTCGTGGGTGTGCGCGCTGAACGCCACGTCCACGCTCGGACAGTCCTTGGCGGCTTGGACCATCCACGGGAGACCGATTTCGGTGACCGCGACCACGACGTCGGCGCCGTCCTCGCGGGCGGCCCGTGCGGACTCCTCGAGGAGCGCGGGATGCTTGCCGAAGCGGTACTTCCCCTCGTAGAACGCGGGCGCCATCCGGTCGACGTAGACGTTCGTCATCCCGACGACGCCCACGGAGAGCCCACCGACCTCGAAAACTCGGTAGGCGTCGTACAGTCGCTCCTCGGTCTCCCAGTCGTAGAGGTTGTTCGCGAGAATCGGGGCGTCGAGGTCGTCCATCAGTTCGAGGAAGGCGCCGTCCTCGGCGGCCTCGTTCGAGTAGTCCCAGTTCCCCGGGACGTAGACGTCGGGCGCGACGTGTCCGTTGACGGGGGCGAGCATCGCTCGCCCGTCCGTGTAGGCGGTCACGGCGGACCCGTGGAACGTGTCCCCGCTCATGAGCGTACAGGCGTCGTACGCCTCGCGGAGTTCGTCGAGTTTGGCGGCGAGCAGGGGGATCCCGCCGCCGCGCTCGATGACGCGGTCGTCGTCTCCGAAGTCGAACTCCGGCCCCGATGTCGGGTTGTCGTAGTAGACCTGGTGGCGCGGCGTTAGCTGCCCGTGGAGGTCGCTGACGTGAGCGAAGACCGCGTCGGCGTCATCGGTGTCGCCGCCGACAGGGTCGCCGTCGACGGGGGCGCCGTCGAGGGTCCGCCAGTCGCCGATATCCGTTTCGTGTACGTTCATCCTGAGTGTCGTTATCGACACCGGCTGTTCGGAATGTCTGGTTATAATTACAGAGACCGTATCTCTGAGATATGATTCACTTACCGCTTTAGCGTCGAACATTACAATAACAGATGTAGCCGACGTCTCTCCCGTTCAGATGCACACGCTCCCGCAGTACCGGAGGCGGTCTCGGTGACGGGCGACTGGGTGACAACGGGGTTGTCCGCGGTCGTCATCCTCGTCGCGGCCGCCGTTCACGGTATCGCCGGGTTCGGCTTCGCGCAGGTGTCGATGGGCATGATGCCGCTGTTTCGGTCGCCCTCGAGCGCGTCGATCATCTTCACGGCGACGGCGGTGGTAGCCAACGGCCGCGTCTGGTGGAGCGTCCGGGACGCGTTCGACTGGGAGATATGGATCGTCCCCGTCGGCGGGCTCCTCGTCGGGATGCCGCTCGGAATCGTCGTGTTCAGCGGGTTCGACGCGGCACAGATGCGCGTCGCTATCGGCGGGGTTCTGGTGCTAGCGGTCATCGTCGTCGGCGCGACCCAGCAGCTCGACGTCGTCACGGACTGGATCGAGGAGAACGACTACCGACCGGGGAAGGTAATCGGCGCGACGGCCGGGCTGCTCGCGGGGGTCCTCGGCGGCGCCGTCGCCGTTCCCGGCCCGCCGATGATCGTCTACGGGGCGTTCATGTCGGCGAGCGGGTTCTGGAGCGACGAGGAGATGAAGGCAACGTTCACCGCCTTCTTCGGGACGCTCATGCTGTACCGCCTCGGGAGTCTCACCTACACCGGCGACGTGACGGCGCCGCTGATGATCGAGGCCCTCGTCGCCGTGCCGATGGTGTTCCTCGGCGCCTGGATCGGCGTGTACATCTTCGACCACATCCCCGAGCGCATCTTCCAGTGGGTCGTGCTGGCGCTCCTGACCGTGAACGCCGTCATCCTGCTGTACACGTCCGTTCCGGAACTCTGAGCGCGTTCGGCTCCTCGGCTCCCGAGATCGACCGCGAGACGGGATCGCGTCGCGCTCGGGCCGCCGTCTCTCATCCTCGTCCGCGGACGCCCATTTTTATCCCCCCGTGTGTCCTACCAGCACCTGACATGGTGTTCAAGAAAATCACGCTGATCGGGACGAGCGAGGAGAGCTTCGACGCCGCGGCCGACGACGCCCTCGACCGCGCCGAGGACACCCTCGAGAACGTCTACTGGGCGGAGGTAGAGGAGTTCGGAGTCGAGCTTCAGGGGGACGCCGACCGCGAGTACCAGGCCGAAGTCGAGGTCGCGTTCGAGCTCGAAGGCTGAGCGGAACGCGGTTTTCGGTCATTTATACAGATTCGAGGAGAATACCTGCGGCTTTAGCCGCAGGATGAATCCGACAGAACTCTACACGAACCACTGTCCGGTGGTATCCCCGAGTTTCCAAAGTCCGCAGTTTCAAGTGGTGTCAATTCGTATCTGAGGGTAAGGTCAGGTCGGAACGGAGCGATTCCGAACGGCCTTCGGAGGCGGCCTCGCCGCCGCTAATGAGACAATATCCGAAACACCAACACGGTGAACGCGAATGCCAGAAGCGTTCGTCTGTGCCTGTTGGTCGAGCAAGCCCAAAGATACCTCCAAGTCCGTCGAAGTGTCGGCGACTCCCTGCTGGCAAAAATAACAGGTGGGAGTCAGCGGC
>NZ_FNBO01000006.1 GCF_900102375.1 Halorubrum xinjiangense | reverse complement strand
CGGTAAGGTCAGGTCGGAACGGAGCGGATTCCGAACGACCTTCGGAGGCGGCCTGTCCGCCCTCGTAACGAGGCAGTATCCGAAACGCTGACGCGGTGAACACGAATCCTCGAAGGGTTTGTCGAGTGCCCGTCGGTCTGAGAAAGCCCAACGATACCTCCGAGTCTGACGACGTTTCAGCGACTCCCTGCTGGCAAAAACAACAGATGGGAGTCACCAACACCGAGGATAGGAGTAACGGCCACTTGGCATGGCCAGTCAGCCACCGACCACGACTACTGGGTTAGATGTGAACTCCCGTGAAGTGGCGAAGTCATGGTTGCGAACCTGAAACTCCCACCGCTCGGGATTCCTCCGCCTTCAGGCGGAGGAGGATGTCAATGGTCCAAATGCCTCATTCAAGCCAGTAAGCGCGTTGGAGAAGCGAATCGCTTCTTCAAGGCGCTCACGGTCGTTCGTGATCGCCCAGTGATTCTTGCGGTGTCGGACCAGGCCGCGACTCTTTAATCGGCTAAGGTTCGTCGCAACCGTGTTCGGGTCGCGATCAATGGCCGCAGCGATCTCACTCCGCTTCCACGCCTTCTCATCATTCTCAAGAAGGAATTTGACGATAGCTTCTCCAGTGGTGAGTTCTTTTCCACCTCCCGCTTCTTCGAACTCATCGATTTCCATTGGCATGGTCGCTGTTACCCCGTGCCACTGTAAAAGTGTGCTGCCGTGAACTGTGATTCTGTGGTGAAGAGGCCATTCAGCTCTTAACCAACACAAGTCGGTTGGACAGCGAATTGTTGGTTAATACGCTGGAGGAGAAAGGAATCAGCCATTGTGCTGACCATCTGGCGCCTGCCACGCATTCTCGCCGAATGTTTAACACATCTGAAATTGAACTCCTGGGTGGAAGGAGAGTCACACGCTCCTCCTTCCCCCCTAATGACCGACAGTCCGCCGGCACTTGGACACTGTCCGAACTGCGACCGTGAGATCACAGCAGCGTGGACGCTCATCGAATACGAACAGGCGGACGGAGAGACAGGTGTTTTCGCGGAATGTCCCTTGTGTGACGAAGTCGTGAGGCCGGAGTAAGTAGACAGGTCCCGTACTACGGTGCTGAGCCAGGTTCGATACTCGAAGCAGGTTGGATAGTATATTCAATCACAATGCGCTCATACGTTACCGCCGTTACATACTAAGTCAAACGTAGTATCGAAACGAAATTTAATTATTTTGGGCTCTATAGTTTCGCTAGACGTGAAGCCGACGACTCCGTTATAAATGACTGTGTTAATCGTCGAGTTCCTCGGCGACGGAGTCCGGAACCGCGTCCGGGCCCCCGGCCGCGGCGTCGGCGATGTCCGCCTTCTCCGGCCCCTCGGTCTGCGACGTGAACTCGGGGTCGAACAGCCGGAGCGCGGTCCGGATCGTCTCCCAGTCGTCCTCGCCGGCGGCGTCCCGGAGCGAACGCGTCGGCGCCGCGAGCAGCTGGCCGACCAAGGCGTCCGCTAGGTCCGCGACCGTCTCGCGCTGCTCGTCGGTCAGATCGCCCTGCGCCTCCAGCTTCGACATCGCGCGGTCGAGTTCGCGCGCCTTCACCCGATCGGCGCCGGCGTACATCGCCGAGATGGCGTCGTCCGCGCGCTTACGCTTGTACGCCTCCAGGATGCGGTCGAGCTCGTCGTCGATGATCGACTCGACCTTCCGAGCCTCTTCGGCGCGGCTCTCTCTGGTCCGACGGGTGACGTCTTCGAGGTCGTCGATGTCGTAGACGGTGACGCCCTCGCGGGCGCCGGCCGCGGGGTCGACGTCGCGGGGCTGCGCGATGTCGATACAGACGAGCCGGCCGGCGCCGTCGACGTACGATGGGTGGACGACGAGGTCGGGGCTCCCGGTCGCGGTGACGACGAGGTCGGCCTCGGGGATGATCGCGGGCAGGTCCGCGAGCGACACCGCCTCCGCGGGGGTATCGACCTCCTCGACGACGAACTCCGCGTGCGGCACCGTGCGGTTCGCGACGACGATCTCCGAGACGGCGGTGTCGTCGAGCGTGCGGGCCGCGAGCGTCCCCATCTCGCCGGCACCGACGACGACGGCCGACCCGTCGGTCAGGTCGATCTCACTCGCCGCCAGCCGGACCGCCGCGGAGCCGAGCGAGACGACCCCCTCGTTGATCTCGGTCTCCGTCCGCGCGCGCTCGCCGACGTGGAGCGCCTTCGTCACGGCGTCCTTGAGAACGGGGCCGATCCCGCCGGCGGACTTCGACTCCTCGTAGGCCTCGCGTAGCTGGCCGATGATCTGGTCTTCGCCGAGCACGAGCGACTCAAGCCCGGAGGCGACGCGCATCAGGTGTTCCAAGCTCTCTTCGTGGTCGAGCCGGCGGACCGCCCCGCCGCGCACGTCCGGCGCGAACGTCGATAGCGCCGTCGTGCCGTCGACGGTCCGGTCGGTGACGACGTACGCCTCCGAGCGGTTACAGGTCTGTACCGCGAACGCCTCCTCGACCCCTTCGCGTGCGAGTAGGTCCGAGACGGTCGCGCGGACGCCGTCGCCGCCGGCGGCCTCGATCTCGTCGACGGTGGCGTCGGCGTGGGCGACGCTCACGCCGGCGATCGCACCCGTCTCTCTCATCGGTCGAGTACCTCCTCGATCACGGTGTCGGCCTCTTGCCGTCCGTTGGATCTCCCCTTTTGTAAACCCTTCCAAACCCCCCGGGATCTGACAACGCGCCGGACCGCTTCCCGACGTTTCTCGGGCGCCACGCCGGCGGATTTCAGCTCCTCGCGGATCTCTCCCGAGAGCGCCGCCATCTCGCCGGCGCCCTCGATCTCGGCCTCGATCCGCTCGCGTAACGCCTTCGCGAGCGCGGGGCTCGTCCCCCCCGTCGAGAGCGCCACGGTCACCGGGTCGTCCTCGATCGTCGCCGGCACCACGACGCTCCCGGGGTCGCGGCCGCCCGAGACGTCCGTGCGGTTGACGAGTTTTCCCCGGTCGAGCGCGGCCGCCTCCACCGCGGCGTTGACCGCGGCGTCGTCGGTCGCGGCGACCGCGAGCGCCGGGTCGAGCCGCTCGATCCAGTCGGCGACGGCGTCCGCGTCCGGCGCGGCGCGGACCAGTTCGATCGGTTCATCGGACCCGGACTCGCCGTCGCCGGCCTCTTCCGCGAGCGACACCAGCCGCTCGTCGAACTCGGGACTGACGACGACGACGCGCGCGGCCTCGTCGAACCCCCTCGCCTTCCGCGAGCCGACGGCGCCGCCGCCGAAGACGACCACCGTCTCGCCCGAGAGGTCGTGGTACAGCGGCGTCACGGCGCACCTCCGTGCGTCGGAGATCGGCGGGTCACGCCGTGTTGCTGTCCGCCCGGTCCGCGATGCGGATGCCGGTCTTCTTCAGGATGCGCGTCGAGAACAGGGTGTCCCAGTCGTCGGCGCCGACGTCCCAGTGCTCGTCCATCAGTTCTCTCACCTCCGCGATCCGACGCTCGCTCTCCGCCTCGGTGCGGCCGTGCGTCATCGCGAAGAAGTTGTACTCCCAGACGCCCGCGTGTCGCGGCCGCTCGTAGCAGTGCGTGACGAAATCCAGCGCCGCAACGGCGGGACCGACCTCGTCGAGCGCGTCCTCCGGAACGTTCCAGACCGTCATCCCGTTCTCCGTGTAGCCGAGCGCGTAGTGGTTGGGGATGACGCCGACGCGGCGCACCTTCCCCTCGCGCTCGAACCGCTTGATCGTCTCGATCACCCAACCGAGGTCGGCGTCGAGTGCGGCCGCCACGTCGGCGTACGGCGTCTCGGTCACCGGCAGCCCGCCCTGGATCTCGACGACGAGGTCGCGCTCGTCGGGCGTGAGCGTCCCGCGGTCGCTCGGCTCCACGGCGGGCCCCAAATCCGACAGGTCGACGTCGCCCTCGGGGACCGGCCCGTCGACGAGGAACTTCGCGCCGACGTGGAACTCCCGGAGCTTCGGGAGGTTGTACGTCTCCTGACCCGTCGCGGCCTCTATCTCGGCGAGCACCTCCTCGACGCGGTCGCTCCCGTCCTTGTCGGGGTCCGGGTGGTCCGCGACGCTCACCACGAACCACATGTTGAGGTGGGGGTGTTCCCGCTCGTAGTTGTGCGCGACAGCCGTGAACTCGTTAACGGTGTCCGCGATCGCCTCGTAGCGGTTCTCCGGAGCGTGCATCGCCACGAGCGAGGCCGCCCCGCCGATCTCCTCGGCGTTGACGAGCGCGCCGAACCGCGAGAGGATTCCCTCCTCGTCGAGCTCGCGGACGCGCTCGCAGAGCGCCGGCCCGGTCACGTCGACGCCGCGCTCGCGGAGCGCGGTCGCCGCCGCGTCGAAGGGGCGCTCCGTCACGGGGAAGCCGCCCTGGAACGCGTTGATGATCGCGCGGTCGAGCGCCGTCAGGTCCGCGTCGACCTCTTGCATGAGACGAGTTCGGAACCGAGCGAGAATAAGCGATCCGGCCTGCCTCCGCGGAGCTACTCCTCGGCGTCGCGCGCGATGTCCGCGAGCGACGACCGCGGGCCGCGGGTCGCGTCGTACACGGCCCGCTCGCCCGGGATCCGGAGGCCGTACAGCTCGCCGGGCACCACGACGTCGAGGACGACGCTGTCGCCCGGCTCCCGGCCGTTCGCGTCCAGCCACGCGACCAGCCGGTTCGTCCCCTCGCCGCCCTCGCGGGCGAGCCGCCGGTTGTCGAACGCGCCGCGGAGGAGCCTCCCCTTCGAGTCGGCCGCGACCCGCGCGTGGTACTCCTCGCGGTCGAACGCGACGCGAATACGATCACCCGCGCTCACGCCGAGCGCGTCGCAGGTCCCGGACTCGACGCGCCCGTCGAGCGCGTCGTCCTCGGGGAGCCTGACGCAGGGCCGGCGAGTGCCGCCGCTCCGGGCGAGCGAGACGCGAACGGAGGAAACGTCCTCGCCGTCGGAGGGAACGCGAGGCATCGGGGCGCCGTTACTCGTCGGCGTCGTCCGCGTCGCCCTCGCCGAACGCGGCCGCCACGTCGCCCTCGCCGTCGACGACGCTGGCGTTGATCTGTGCGACGTCGTCGTCGATCTCGCGACCGCGGACGGTGATGCGCTTGCGCTCGCCCTCGCGGGACGGCTCGAAGCCCACGCCGCCCTCTAAGAGGAGCTCCTTCAGGCGCGTGCCGGAGACGTCCTCGCGCATCGGGCGCCCGGTCTCGTCGGAGCCGCCGGTGAGTTCGATGGTGTGCTCGGGGAGCCCGACGGCGTCGCCGCCGATCTCGTCGCCGAGTTCGCGACCGAGGAATCGGTTGGCGTCCTGTCCGTCGACCTCTCGCTGGAACGTCTCGCCGGTCTCGGGGTCGGCGACGACGACTTTGAATTCTGCCATGCGCGAACCCAGTCCCCCGCGCATAAAAAGCACGTCGAAACGTCGGAACCGCGCGCCGCGCCGCGCTCAGCCGTCTGCCCCGTCGACGCGTACGTTCCGCCGCTCGCCGTCGCCCCACGGACCCTCGACGAACGCGGCCTCGACCGCGCGGGCGACGGCCTCCGGGTCGTCGGGGCCGCCGGCGCCGGCGACGCTCCCGACCGATTCGGGGTCGAACGGCACGTCGAGCGCGTCGTAGACGGGGTCGGTGACTCGCGCTATCGGACCGGAGTCCGCCGCCGAGACGACGAGGACGCCCGCGACGAGGGCCGCGTCGGCGCGGACGCGCTGAGCGAGGCCGGCGACCTTTCCGCCGGCGGTCGCGTTCTCTCCGCCCGCAACCCGGAGCGAGTGATCCCCGGGACAGAACGCGGCGGACGGCTCTCCCCGGACCACGTCGGCGCCGAGGCCGCCGAGCGCGTCGCGGAGCGTCGCGGTCGCGGTCTCGTACCGGGAGTCGATCGACCCGCGCCCGTCGCCGGTCGGCACCGCGACACCGAACGAGAGCGTCGACCCGGTGTACGCGACCGCGCGCCCGCCGACGTCGCGCTCGACTACCGGGAAGCCGGCGTCGCGCGCCGCGCGCTTTGCCGCCTCGAAGCCGGGCTCCCGAGCGTCGCGCCGGCCGAACGCGACCTGTCGCGGCGGCGCGGTGACGCGCACCGCGGGGACGCCTTCCGCGGCGGACGCGAGCAGGTCGGCGGTCGGCTCACGGTCCGCGGCCGGCGTCGCGAACTCGCCCCTGTACACGCGCATATCGAGCCCGAAGCCCGCGGCGCACAAGCGCTTTGCGCCGAGCGCGGCGGTGTGCCGCCCACGCTCGCAGCGCGCGGAGACGAGGATGCCCGACGGCCGGGGCGTGACACAACAGTTTTGTCGGCCCTGAAAGTGGTACACGTATCGATGAGCGACCTCGGCGCGCTGCCGGTCCAAGCGTACCTGACCGCCTGCCTGCTGGCGGGGGTCATCGGGCTCTGGCTCGGCCGGGTCGCGTGGCGGGAGCGCGACGAGCCGGGCGGGCTCGAGGTCGCGCTCTACCTGTTCTGCGGCGGCGGCGTCTCCCTCCTGTACGCGCTCCGAGTCGCTGCGCCCGGCGAGGTCGCGATGACGGTCGCGCTCAACCTCGCGACGCCGCTTTTGGGCGCGCTGCCCGTCCTCTGGATCCTCTTCGCCTTCGCGTTCACCGGGAACGACCGCTGGCGGACGGAGAACCGGATCGTCGCGCTCGCGACGCCCGCCTTCGTCTGGGTCCTCCTCGCGTGGTCGAGCGGCACCCACGGGCTGGCCCGGCGCTCGGTGGTCCCCGTCGCCGACGGCCCGTTCACGCTGCTCGGGTACGAACTGGGTCCCGCCGGGGGCGCGTTCGTCCTCCTCGCGTACGGGCTGTGCGTCGCCGGCGCGCTCCTGGTCGTCGACCTCTACGAGCGGACCGGGAACCGCTATCGGCTCCAAACGTTCGTCGTGCTGCTCGGCACGCTGTTCCCGTTCCTGGCGGGCGTGGCGACGTTCGTCGACCTCGGGAGCTACGCGCACCTCTCGTGGCTGCCGACCGCGTTCGTGATCCACGGCGTGTTCCTCTACGGCACCGTCTTCTGGCTCGGCACCCTCGACGCCGCGGTCGTCGCCCGCGACACCGCCGTCGAGGTGATGCAAGACCCCGTCATCGTCTCCGGCTCCGACGGCCGCATCCGCGACCTCAACCCGGCCGCAGAGGCGATCCTCCCGCCGGACGCGGTCGGCTCGACGCTGTCGGAGGCGTTCCCGCGCCTGGAGGTCGGCGTCGAACACCCGACAACTATCGGCGACCGCCAGTTCGACATCCAGGAGAACCCGATCACCGACCCGCGCGGGACGGACCGCGGACACGTGTTCCTGCTCCGGGACGTGACCGCGCGCGAGCAGCGACAGCGCGAGCTCGAACGGCGAGAGGCCGAGCTCGAACGGCAGAACGACCGATTGGCGGAGTTCGCCGGAGTCGTCTCGCACGACCTTCGGAACCCCCTCGCCGCCGCGTCGGCGGCCGTCGAACTGGCCCGCCAGCGCGGCGACGACTCGGACGGCGCCTTAGAGCGGGCCGCGAACGCCCACGACCGGATGGACGACATGATCGAGGGGCTGCTCGCGCTGGCGACGGCGGGAGAGACGGTCGACGACCTCGACCGCGTCTCGCTGGACGGAACGGTAAGGCGCGTCTGGTCGCGGCTCGAGACCGCGGACGCGACGCTGACCGTCGAGGGCGACGCGACCGTCCTGGCCGACCGCGACCGCCTCGAACAGCTGACATCGAACCTGTTCCGCAACGCGATCGACCACGCGGGCGAGGACGTCGCCGTCACCGTCACCGTCGCGACGGACGGCGACGCGGTCGCGCTCGCGGTGGGCGACGACGGCCCCGGGATCCCGCCCGAGGAGCGCGAGCGCGTCACCGAGCGCGGAGTGTCGCTCGGCGGCGGTACCGGGCTCGGGCTGGCCATCGTCGGCGACATCGTCGAGGCCCACGGCTGGACGCTCTCGGTCGCCGAGTCCGACACCGGCGGCGCGCGCTTCGTGATCGAGGGGATGGAGGCGGCGGACTCGTGACGGGAGCGCCGGCGGACGGGGACGACGGGGACGCCGCCGACGACGACGCCGAAGCCGACCCGCACGCGGCGACCGTCGCGCTCCCGGCCGCCGTCGTCGAGCGGTACGAGAAGTTCTCGCGGTTCAACTCCCCGTATCCCGCCCACGACCGCGGGCACGCGGTGGACCTCTATCCCGGCGACGGCGTCGGGCGCTCCCCGGTCGCCGGGGTCGTCCGCGAGGTCCGGACCGTCGGCTGTCCGGACCGCCCCTACGCGGCCGACGAGGACCACCTGATCGTCGTCGACCTCGCCGACGAGTGGTGCGCCCGCGCCGACGCCCAGCCCGGAACCGTCGCGCGGATCCTCCACGTGATCCCCGAGGTGGCTCCCGGCGACCGAGTCGCCGTCGGCGACGCGCTCGGCCCGACGACCCGCTCCGGCTTCTTCGGGCAGTGGGTCGACGACCACGTCCACCTCGGCTTCCGTCCGCCGGACGCGGACCCCCTCCGAGCCAGCGGATCGCTCCCGGTCGCGGCGGATCACCCCGTCGAGCCGGTCGCGTGGGACGGGACGGGAAGGGTCGTCGAGCGCGGGCCGACCCATGTCGTCCTCGACGGGCCGCGGCGCGGGGCCGACTCCGCCCCGCCGTTCGCGGCGCTCGCGAGCGACGAGGGCGTCCCGCTCGACGGCGGACTGACGCACTACGCGGGCGGCGGGACGTTCGAGGGAGCGGGAGAGGCGCCGCCCGTGCCGACCGAGCCGGTGACCGCAGCGAACGGAACGACGCTGTCGCTCTTCGGGACCGAGGTCGGAACGGTCCGAGCGGACGGCACCGACGCCGGGGCGCCCCGCGTCGAGTGGGCGCCCGTCGACCTCCTCGCGAACGGCGAGCGCGTGACCGGACTGTCGCTGTTCGCGGCGCGCGGCGACCGCTTCGGCGTCAAGGTGGTCTGCCCGGACCGCGAGTTCGCGCTCGGCGAGTCGGTGACGGTCGAGGTCGCCCCGAGCGAGGACCCGATCCGGCTCGGCGTCGGCTGAGTGCGGTCGTCAATCGATCGCCGGTTGTCGCGCGTTTCCGGGGGCTACAAGCCGTCCCGGAAAGAGTCTCGGACATGGACCGTACGGACATCGCGGCGATGGAGCCGCTCCCAGACGCGGCGACCGACTTCGTCAGGCGGAAGCTCGAAGACGACCACGGCTACCTCTCGTGGCTGAACACGTCGGTCGAGGTCATCGAGCGCGGCCGCGTCGTGCTCTCGATTCCCTTCGACGAGAAGCTCACGAACGCCGGCGGGCGGACGATCCACGGCGGTGTCGCGGCGACGCTGATCGACACCGCGGGCGGCGTCGCGCAGCGCACGACGTTCGAGGACCCGCTCGACGGCGACGTCGCGACGGTGAACCTCAACGCGAACTACCTCCGGCCCGCGGACGGCGACCTCCGGGCGGAGGCCGAAGTCGTCCGGGCCGGCGGCTCGATCGGTGTCAGCGAGATGACCGTCACCGCCGGTGACGCGAGGCGGGAAGCCGAGGGAGCCGGCGAGAGCGACGGTGACCGCACCGAGGTCGTCGTCGGTCAGGGCTCGTTCCGGCTGTTCCGCGAGTAGCCCGGGAGGTCGGCGAGGATCGCGTCGAGACCGGGGTGACCCTCGGCAGCGACCGCGCCGTCGGCGCCCGCAGCCCCGGCGGCGGCGTCAGCGTCGCCGTCGGCGCCCGGACCGCCGAGCTCCGCCGCCAGCGCCGCGACCGGCTCGCGGTCGACGCGCTCCGGAGCGGCGCGGACGACGACCGACTGCTCGCCGAGCGGAACGAAGTCGCAGCCGAGCCGTTCCGCGGTCTCGCGGAGTCCGAGGCCGGCGTCCGCGTCGCCGGCGGCGACCGCGCGGACCGGGCTCTCGAACGCCTTCGCGGCGCGCTCGTAGCCGTCGATCCGCTCGGCGAGCGCTCGGCGGCCGGCGTCGCGCTCGTCCGCGAGGTCGTCGAGCGCCGCGTCGAGGCTGCGCCGGAGCCCCGAGACGGTCGGCCGGTTTCGGAAGCGGAGGTCGCGGTCGACGAGGTCCGCGAGCCCCGTCACGCCCTCGGGGTTCCCGTCGGGGACGGCGAGGCCCCACTCGCGGCTCCAGCCGCCGAGCGCCTCGGCGTCGACGTCGCGGTCGGTCGGGCCGGCGGTCACCGCCACGTCGGGGACGCCGTCGCGGAGGCGGCGGAGTCCCTCGCGCGAGCCCACGGCGAGGTATCTCGGATTTTCGAGCCGGTCGAGCAGGCGGTTGAGCGCGGGGTCGTCCTCGCCGACGCCGAGGAGGGTGGGCGGACGCACGTCGGGCGAGAACAGGTCGACCGAGACCGTCTCGCCGACGTCGAGGTACTCCGTGTCCGGGTCGACCGCGACGACGCCGTCCGCCTCAACGAGGCTTGTCGTCGCGCCCGACCCCTTGTCGACCGGGTAGACGAGCGGGCGGTCGTCGCCCCCCTCCGTCGCGGCCTCGTCGAGGTCGAGCAGTCCGACCGGCATCAGCCGGAGGCGCCCCTCGCCGTAGCGCTCGCCGACGCCCATCCGGCCCTCGACGGTCGCCGTCGCCGGTTCGGGCTGGCCCGCGGCCTCGCGGATCGCGGGCGCGACGAACGTCCGGAAGATGGTGAGCGCGGACACCGGGTAGCCGGGGAGGCCGATGTACGCCGACTCGCCGGTACGGTCGCTCCCCCCCGCCGCCTCGCTCCCGCCGCGGTCGAGCCGCCCGACAAGCATCGGCTTGCCGGGCTTGACGGCGACGCCGTGGAGGAGCAGCTCGCCCCGCGCCTCGATCACGCGGTAGATCACGTCGACCGCGCTTGCCGAGGTCGACCCCGAAGAGAGGACGAGGTCGCACTCGTCGGCCGCCCGGCGGAGCAGCCGCTCCATTTCGTCGTAGTCGTCGCCGGCGTGCGGGTAGAGCACCGGATCGCCGCCCGCCTCCTCGACGCCGGCGGCGATCGTCGTCGAGTTCACGTCGTATATCTCGCCGCGCTCGGGGTCGAGCTCGTCGCCCGGCCGGACGAGCTCGTCGCCCGTCGAGACGATGCCGACGCGCGGGCGACCCTTGACCGGGACCTCGTCGACGCCGAGCGCGGACAGCAGCCCGATCTCGCGGGGCGTCAGTCGCGTGCCCGGACCGAGCGCGCGGGCGCCGGCGGCGATGTCGGTCCCCGCGGTCATCACGTGGTCGCCGGGCGCGACCGAGGTCCGGACGGCGATCTGCGAGGCGCCGTCATCGTCGGCATCGTCGCCCGTGCCGACCTCGTCCGTCCGCTCAACCATCACGACCGCGTCCGCGCCGTCGGGCATCACGGCGCCCGTGGAGATCTCCGCGCAGGTGCCGGGTTCGACCGCGACGTCGGGCGCCGCGCCGGCGTGGACCGCGCCGATCAGGTCGAGCTTGGCGGGATCCGCCTCGTCGGCGCCGAAGGTGTCGCGCGCGTGTACCGCGTACCCGTCCATCGAGGCGCGGTCGAAGCCCGGGACGTCGATGGCGGCATCGACCCGCTCGGCGAGGACGCGCCCGCGGGCCTCGCGCAGCGGGACCGTCTCCGGCGTGGGAGAGAGGTCGAGGGAGTCGACGGCCTCCCGGGCGGCCTCGGGGGTCGCGAGGTCGCGGAACTCCTTGCGGTCGCTCACGGCGTCACCTCCCAGAGCTCGACATCGACCGGATCGCCGGCGTCGAGCCCCTCCCGCGGCTCCGGGACGACGACCCAGCCGTCCGCGAGCGCGACGCTAGAGAGGATGCCGGAGCCGCTGGCACGGGTCGGCGTCGCGGTCGGGAGCGCGCCGTCGCTCTCTTCGTCTTCGTCGGGGGACCCGAGCGTCACCCGCGCGAACGTCCGCACGCCGGGCTCGCTCGCCACCTTCCGTTCGAGCGTCGCGCGCCGCGTCGGGAACGCGTCGGCGTCGGTCCCGCCCGCGCGCTTCATCGCGGGCCGGAGGAACTGGGCCGCGTTGACGATGCACGCGACCGGATACCCCGGGAGCGAGACGACCGGCGTCCCCTCCGCCGCTCCGAGACACACCGGGTGGCCGGGCTTCAGGGCGACGCCGTGGACGAGCACCTCGCCGAGGCCGTCGACGACCTCTGGGATCAGGTCCCGCTCGCCGACGGAGGAGCCGCCGGTGGTGACGACCACGTCGGCGTCGAGGTCGGCTTCGACTGCCTCGCGGAGCGCGTCCGCGTCGTCGGTGACGACGTCTCGGTACCGCGCCTCGCCGCCCCAGCGCTCGACGAGCCGGGAGACGGTGAGCCCGTTGGTCTCGATCACCTCGCCCGGGTCGGGGTCGGACTCGACTAACTCCTCGCCGGTCGGGATCACGGCGACCTCGGGCGGCTCCCGGACGGGGACGCTGTCGAGGCCGACCGAACGCAAGAGCCCCAGATCCGAGGGCCGGAGGACGTGGCCGGGCTCGTAGAGCCGCTGGCCGTCCGCGACGTCCTCGCCGGCCTCGCCGACGTTCTCGCCGGTCGCGACCGCGTCGAACACCTCCACCTCGTCGCCGACCGCCTCGACCTGTTCGATCATCACGACCGCGTCCGCCCCCCCGGGCACCGCGCTGCCGGTGTGGACGCGCACGGCCTCGCCGGGCGCGACCGCGTCGGCCTCGGCGGACTTGGCCGCGAGGACAGCGGGCGAGCGGTCGCCGGCGCCGAAGGTGTCGCTCGCGCGGACCGCGTACCCGTCCATCGCGGCCCGGTCGTACCCCGGCACCGGCGCGGGCGCGTCGATCGGTTCGGCGACGACGCGGCCGTCGGCCGCCTCGACCGGGACCGACTCCGTCCGTTCGTGCGGGGTGACGGCGTCGAGCAGCGTCGCCCTCGCGTCCGCGACTCGGGTCCGCCGCTTGAACCCGGACTCGCGTCTGTCGTGGCTCATACGATTCCATACGCGGCCGCGGGCAAAAACCCCGTTCTCCCCGGTCGCCGTCGCCCCGGTCTCGGTGTCTCAGGCGAACCAGGAGAGGAACCGCCGGGTGCGGTGGACCGACTGGAGCGCGGCGACCTTCGCGGCCACCGCCCCGTCCACCGCGGTCCGCTTGGTGGCCCGCGCGCCGCGGGCCGCGCCGGTCCGCGCGTAGTACGCAGACCGGCGCCCGGCCGCGCCGACGTAGTGTTTCACGGCCATCCGGATCGGCGCGCGACGGCCCTCGACCGTCGTCGTGCCGCGGCGGATCGCCGCCAGCACGTCGTCGGCCGTGACCTCGCGGACGGACTCGGCGCCCTCGACCGTCAGTTCGGTGAACGCCCGGCCGACGTACTGGAGGTGGTGCGCGTCGCTCGCCGCAATTCCCGGGTAGCCGTGTTTCGCCGCGAACCGACGCGCGCGGCGGTTGCGGTATCCCGTGAACAGCCACGCGTTGAACACCTCGATGGCGTCGACCTCGGCGACCGGCGCGGCGGGCTCCGACTCCGGGTCCGGCTCCGTTCCGACCACTCCGGCGTCGGGGGCGCCGTCAGCCGCGACGGGTTCGTCCGCGTCCTCGGCCGATCCTGGCGTCGGAATGTTGCGCTGGCGGACGCCGTGGCGCGACCGCTGGAACGGGTGGGGGACGATGGCGACACCGCCGCGGTCGCCGATCCAGCGGACCGTCTCGGCGTAGGGGCGCCCGCGGGGCGGCATCCGCTCGACGCCGATCGCCAGCAGGTGGCCGTGCGCGGTCGACACCTCCACGCCGGGGATGCCGATCAGCCCGTACTCGGAGGCGATCTCGGCGGCGCGCTTCGACTCTCGGATCACGTCGTGGTCGGTGATAACGACCGCGTCGAGTCCGATCTCGGCCGCGTGTTCGAGTATCAGCTCGACCGGCTCGTGGCCGTCGTAGCTCCCCTCGGAGTGGACGTGTGGGTCGATGCTGACGGTGACGCGAGACACGCTCGGACTACGCGGCGGGAGGTATATAAATGGGCGAACGACGGCCGTCCGACGACTGACTCCCAGGCATTCATAAATTGATTCGCGGTGGCGCGTGCCTTCGAGCGGCCGCCCTCGGCGGCCGCGAGGAGCACGCGCGAGGGACGCGGTGAGCGCTCGGAGAGCGCGAACCGCGAGGCTGGGGAGGCGTGAGGTGCTGTGCGGTGCCGGGCGGGACTCAAAGGGGCAGCCGTGAGGACGGCGCAGACGACGTAAGTAGCGTGGCGCTACGCGCCACGGAAAGCCGGCGGCAAAGCCGCCAGCGACACCGCAGGAACGAGCGCAGCGAGTGACGAGGAGCGCAACGAGTGTGCGCCGTCCTCACGGCTGGGGCTTTGGCGGTGTTCGTCGTCGATCCGTTGTCGGCTATTTATAAGCAAGCGGCTGGGGCTTCGGCAATGTTCACCACCGAACCGTTTTTATAAACAACACCGAACGCAATTCGCTCGATTCAGCCGAACAGACCCTTAATCCGGTCGACGACCGAGCCGCCCTCGTCGTCTTCCTCGGCCTCCTTCCGCTGCTGTTCGCGCAGCTCGCGGAGCTTCGCGGCCTGATCGTCGGTCCCCTGACCGCTGTCGGTCTTCACGTCGCCGCCCTGGAGACCCTTCAGCTCGGAGACCGCGTCGTTGACCGTGCCGGAGGTCGTCCGCGTCTCGGTGGCGGACCCCGCGAGCTTCTCGGTGTCGACGTCCGCCTCGTCGACCGCGCCCGTGTTCAGCTCCAGCCGGCGCGTCTCGGAGCGCTCGACGCCGCCCCACGTCAGCTCCGCGTCCTCCAGCTCGCGCTCGATGTCGGCGCGGACCGACTCTTCGGTGACCGCCTCGCCGTCAGCGCCCGTGGCTCCCGACCCGCCGGCGTCCGCGGCGTCGGCTCCGGTGCCCGCACCGGCCGCCGCGCTCCCAGCGGCCGCGCCGCCCGTCGCGCGCTCGACGCGGTGGGCGACTAAGGCGCCGCCCGTGGCGCCGATGACCGCCACCAGCCCGACGGTGTAGACCGCGACGACCTGCGCGCTGTAGTCGGGGTTGGGGACGACGTTCCAGTTGTACGGATACGCCCAGACGAACGCGCCGGTGCCGACGAGCGTCACCGCGACGCCGGCGCCCGCGAGGTACAGCATCCGGCGGTCCACCGGCAGGAGGACGACGATGCCGAAAAGCAGCGCGGGGAGGCCGACCGCGCCCGCGACCGCGGCGACTTCGCGGACCGCGTACGTCGAGAGCGCGGTCGGGTCAAGCGTCGCGCTGTAGAGGAACACGACGACCCCGATCACCCCGAGCGCGATGCCGGCGGAGAACAGCCCGAACCCGGCGTACACGTCGATCGTCCGGTCCGGGTCGCCGACGTAGCGACGGTAGTACTCGATGAGGACGTTCTCGTCGTCCGCTTCGCTCATATCCGAACGTTTCCGCCGAGTGTAATGAACGTTTCCGCCGAGTGTCCCGACTGTTGCCACGGCCGCGCGGTCGACCCACCGGCCGCGTCGCGGCCCTCCCCCGCCCGATCCGTGCGTTTTTCACCGCGGGCGATAAGGCTACACGCGAGAATCCGTGACGCTTGAGTGCCCCCGCTGCGGCGCCAGCCTGTCGTCGCTCTCGCTCGGCGCCGCCACCGCGGTCGCCTGCGACGACTGCGGCTACGCCGACGTCGAGGCCGACCACTCCGGCGAGCCGGAGTTCGCCGAGAGCTGGGCGGACGCGCTCGCGCGCTTCGAGGAGAATCAGTAGCCCCCGACCTACGAACCAGTCGCCGCCGATCCACGAACCAGTCGCCCCTGACCCACACCATGCCAACGCTCGACATCACCGACGACCACGCCGACCGGATCGAGGCGCTCCGCGAGGAGTTGGAGGCGTCCCACGCCGGCCCGTACGCCTCCGTCGACCGCGAGGACACGCTCGCGTACCTGCTCGACCTCGCGGACGCCGTCGAGGACCCCGACCGCGTCGCGGCGCCCCAGAGCGGTGACGGGAGCGACGACGAGCCAGTCGAAACCACCGACGCCGCGGCCGACTCGGTGGCGTCCGCGGTCCCGTACGACCGCGACCGAGCCCGCGAACTGCTGACGGCGCGGAACCGACGGGACAGCGACCCCGACCCGGACGACCCGATGGACCTGTCCGACATCGCCGCCGCGTTCGATATCACCGGGCGCAGCGAGATGACGAAGGACGAACTCATCGACGCGATCCTCGACGCGGCCGAGGAGCTGGCCGCCGACCCCTTCGCGGGCGTCGATATCGACCTCGACGGGGATTCGGAAGCGGCCGGCGACGACGCGTCTGGCGACGACGGGGACGACGCGTCTGGCGATGACAGCGACGACTCCGCGGCCGACGAGGGGAGCGACGGCGACGACTCCGCGGCCGACGACGGCGGCGCCGGACAGCTAAACGCGATGATGAGCCTCCTCGACACCCACGACGACAAGTGGCGGGAGGCGGACGGCGACGCGCGGTACGAGGTCGACCTCCCGGACGGGAGCGTCGAGACGGCGCGGACGAAAGACGACGTGCGCGCGCTGCTGTTCAGGAACTACTGACCACCACACCGACCCATGGGATTCATCGACGCGGTCCGCGCGTGGCTCTTCGGCGCGGACGACGACGCGGAGGACGCCGGCGAATCGGGCGACGAAACGACGCCGAGCGGCGGCGACGAGGACGGCCCGAACGCGACCGACGCCGCCGAACCCGACGGGCTCGACCCCGCGGCCGCCACCGAGACCCGAACCGCGAGCGCCACCGACGACGCGGTCGACGCCCTTCGCGACGTCCGGCGGTCGCAGGAGGCGGCGGAGTCGTCGGAACCGGGAGGCGGGGTCCAGACAGGGTCCTCGAACGAGGGGGACCAGCGGCCGCCGGACGACGGCCGTACGAAGCCGGCGGACGACGGCGGTACCAACGGTTAGGTACCCGGAGGCGTACAGGGGAGTATGACAGACGCGGACGCGCCCGGCGACGCCGGCGAGTTTCAACACCTCGACGACCTCCCCGACGACCCGACCGACCGGGAGTACGTGGAGCGGACGATCAGGCTCTCGGAAGAGGCTGTGGAGGCCGGCAACACGCCGTTCGGCGCGCTGCTCGTCCTCGACGGCGAGGTCGTCGGCGAGGCGCACAACGAGACGCGGACCGAGGGCGACGTGGCCGCGCACCCCGAGCTGACGCTCGCGCGGTGGGCCGCGCGCGAGCTCGAAGCCGACGAGCTCGCGGAGTGTACGATGTACGCCAGCACGGAGCCGTGCCCGATGTGCGCGACCGCGATCCACTACGCGGGGATCGGTCGGGTCGTCTTCGGCGTCGACGGCGAGACGCTCGGCGAGCTCTCCGCCGACGTGGTGCCGATTCCCCTCGAAGAGGTGATCCGGCGCGCGGACGGCGACACGACCGTCGAGGGACCGATCGCCGTCGACGCCGCGATGGCGGTCCACGACGACTTCTTCCGCAAGTCGTGAACGCGGGATCGGGCTCCGACGATGCGAGAGAATCCGACGACGGCGCGACGGAGACCGACGCCGACAACGCGAGAGAGACCGCCGCCAGCCACGCGGCCGCCGCCGGCTCCTCGGCAATCCTCTCCGTCGGCGCCGCGGCGATAGACGAGTGGTATGCGGTCAGCAACCTCCCGGCGCCGGACGGCGGCGCGTTCGCGCACGAGGTCACGTCCGCGTTCGGCGGCGTCGGCGCCAACGTCGCGGTCGCGCTCGACCGCCTCGGCCGCGACGCGGGGCTCGTCAGCCGCGTCGGCAACGACGAGTACGGGCGGCGCGCGCTGGCGTACCTCGCCGAAACCGGCGTCGACGCGAGCCACGTCGCGGTCGGCGACGACCCCCACACGCGGTCGCTCATCCTCTGCGACCCCGACGGGGAGCGCGCCATCGTCACCGCGGGCGAGAGCTTCCGCGGCCTCCGGCTCGGCGACGACGCGCTCGCGGCGATGGCCGACGCCGACGCCGTCTTCCTCACCGCCTACGCCCCCGACCGCGCGGCGCGGCGGGTGCTCGACCGGGTCGAGTCGCTCCGGGAGAGCGCGGCCGAGTCGGGTGACGCCCCGCCCGCGCTCGTCTTCGATCTCTCCGGCCCGGTCGAGGAGCTGGTCGGGCGGGGGACGGAACCCGAGACGATCCACCGGTTCCTCCACCGAGCCGACCTGTTCGTCGCCGACGGGGTTGCCGCGCCCGCGTTCTTCGGCTCGGCAGCGGCCGCGGTCGAGCGCATCGCGGACGCGCAGACCCGGGCGGTCGGCATCGATTCGGGACTCGGACCGCGCTCGCGACGCGGCCCGACGTGGCCCCGCGCCGTCCTCACGCACGGCGCGGACGGGATGACGGCGATTACGGGCGGTGAGGCGGCCGAGTTCGACGCGTTCGACGTCGAGACGGTCGACACGACCGGCGCCGGCGACGCGTTCACCGCGGGGCTGATCGACCGGTGGATCGCGGAGGGAGCCGAGGAATCGTCTGCCGACCGCGACGCCGTCGCTCCCGGCGTCAGGTTCGCGGCCGCGGTCGCCGCGATCAACTGTACGAGCCGGTTCACCCAACCGGGGCTCCCGACGCGGAGCGAAGTCGAGTCGTTCCTCGCGGAGGGGGGGATCGATCCCGACGGGAGCCGATAGCAAAGGCTGGACTCGGACGAATCACCGCACCGCGTCGGCGGCCGCAACGAGGTCCGCGACGCGGTCGGCGTCGACGGGGCCGGTCGTCTCGCCGCCCTCCTTAAGCGCGGTGCCGACGATGGCGCCGTCCGCGACGCCGAGCAGGTCGGCGACCGTCTCCGGCGTGACGCCGCTGCCGACGAGGACCGGCGTGTCGAGGCCGTGGCGCTCGCGCTCTGCGACGACCGCCTCAAGGGCCCCTGCGTCGACCGCCTCGCCGGTCCCGGCGCCGGAGGCGATGACGGCGTCGGCGAGGCCGCGCTCGGCGGTGTCGGCGAACGACTCGGCGGTGTACCCCTCGGGCGTCAGCGGCGCCGAGTGCTTCACGTCGGTGTCGGCGAAGACGCCGACGTCGACGCCGAGGCGGTCGCGCAGGCGGAGCGTCTCGTGGGCGCGCCCTTCGACGATCCCCTGATCTGTGACGCGGGCGCCGGTGTGGACGTTCACGCGAACGAAGTCGGCGCCGACTGCGGCGGCGACCGAGAGCGCGGCCTCGGCGTCGTTCCGGAGGACATTGATCCCGAGCGGGAGGTCGGTTTCGTCGGCGACCGCGGTCGCGGCGCGCGTCACGCCGGCGACGACGTGGGGCGGGACCTCGTCGGGGTAAAAGGGCGCGTCGCCGAAGTTCTCGATCACGATCCCGTCGACGCCGCCGCGGTCGAGCGCCCGCGCGTCGCTCGCGGCCCGGTCGACCGCCGCGCGCATCGCCTCGCGCCCGTCATCTGGCGCTCGGGGGGCGCCGGGCAGCGGCGGGAGGTGGACCATGCCGAGCAGCGGCGCGCCCGTACCGAAGGTGGATTCGAACTCCATCGTCGGGGCCGAGGAGACGCCCGGACAAAAGCCTCCCCACAGCGTTTAGGCCGCCGGCCGCGTGGGGCCGATCGAGATGGGAATCGACGCGACGACGCCGAACGACGGGGACGTGACGCTCGTCTTCTCGCTCGGCGCCGCGCGCTCGCTCGCCGACCCGGCCGCGGCGTTCGCCGACGCGCGCCGGTGGAGCCGGCACGTCGGAATCGTCGCGAACGAGGCGGACCGGGTCGCGGCGTTCGCCCGCGACCACGGAGTCGACAACGATTACGAGCTCACGCAGTGGGACAAGTGGGGGACGCTCGCAGACGTCCGCGAGGAGAGCGCCGCCCCGCGGTACGTCTTCGTCGGCATCACCCGCGCCGACGAGCGCGTCGCGACCGAGACCGGCTACGAGTTCCTGCGAGTCGACGAGGCCGCCGAGAAGGCCGGCTGGGAACTCTCGGAGCCGGGTGCGACGGGAGCCGGGGGCGCAGGCGGCGGCGACGCGGGGGGCGACGGGCGCGACCTCGGGCGCCTCGGCCGACTGCGCCGAGCGGTCCGGGACGCGCTCTCTCGTTTCCGGTGAGCTCCGGTCCCTGTTCGTCGGGACCGGCGGGCCTCGCCCGCGGAAGGTACAAACCGCTGGTCGCCCAATGTGGGGTATGTCCTCACCGCTCGCGGACGAGCCGGTCGAGCCGGCCGACGACGACGCGGAACCGCTCAACGCAGACGAGTGCGCCGACTACGTCGCCGAACTGGGCGACGCCTGGGAGGTCGTCGACGACCACCACCTGGAGGCGAGCTACGAGTTCCCCGACTTCGAGACGGCGCTGGCGTTCACGAACGACGTGGGCGAGCTCGCCGAGGCGGAGTGGCACCACCCGGACATCGCGCTGTCGTGGGGCGAGGTCGGGATCGAGATGTGGAGCCACGAGGTCGGCGGCCTCACCCGCGCCGACTTCGTGATGGCGGCGCGGATGGACCGTCTGTACGCCGACTACGACGAGTGACCGGGGGCCTGACCCGGCACATCAACGAACGGGTTTAAACCCCTGCCGGCGAAACGACAGGTAATGAGCGAGAACGTCTTCCTGGTCCCGATAGACCCGGAGAACTTCGACCGAACGGTCCGGTCACCCGTCGATCTCACCGACTACCCGGATCGCCCCGAGCCACTCGCGGACCTCGACGAGACCCGCCTGTGGGCCGTCGACGACGACAGCGGTAACGGGTCGACGTTCGAGAAGATGGGGGCGGGCGACCTCCTCCTGTTCTACGCCGACGACGAGTACGTCGCGACCGGCCGCGTCGGCGAGGCGTTCGCGGACGACGACCGCTGGGCGAGCGGCACGTTCTGGACCGCGTTCCCGACCACCCGGGTGTACACGGTCACCGACTTCAACGCGGTCTCCGCGTCCAAGCGCGCCGTCAATCGCATCTTTGACTACTCGTCGTCGTACACGCCCGGCTTCATGCGCGTCGCCGACAGCCGGGTGAACGCGGACCTCTCGTCGATCGAGTCCGCGCTGGAACACTACACCAAGCGCAACGCCTGAGCGAGGGCCGCCGGACCACTTCTCAACCGTCGATCACGTCGGTGAGCGCCGCGTACGCCGGCTCGTACGCCGCCGCCACGCGGTCGGGGTCACCTCGAACCTCGCCGGCCAGCGCCGGCAGCGCGACGGTCGCGAGCGGTTCGATCATCTCCGTCACCGCGTCGACGTGCTCCTCGCGGGACCCCTCGCGCGGGCTGCCGGCGGCGACCGCGCGGGCCTTCGCGTAGCGGTCGCCCGCGTAGATCCGGGCGCGGCCGGGGTCGACGACGGCGACCGCGTCGGCCGTGACCGGCCCGTCGCGGGGGAGCGTCCCGGCGACGTCGGCGTACGACTCGACGACGACCGGGACCGGCGTGCGCGCGACGCGCTCCGCGAGCCGTTCGATCGCGGGGAGGTGCGACTCCGCCATCACCTCGTTGAAGGCGGGCACGTCTCGCACGCGAGTCGCGTCCGCGAGCGGGAGACGCTCGGCGAGCGCGTCGGGGAGCAGCCCCGCGTCCTCGGCCGCGCCGTTGACGACGAACCGCGTGCCGGAGTCGGTCGTGACGCGGTCACAGAGGAACGTGCGGTCGGCGTCGCCGAGCATGCCGGTCCGGCCCGGCGTCGGCTTCCAGAGCCGGTGGACGGGGTTGATCGACTCGGGCGTGACCGCCGAGGGCGACGGCGCGGCGTCGTCGACCGGCGCCAGCGCGCGAGTGTTCGCGGTCGCGAGGGTGCGGGCGTCCTTCCCGTAGAGGCGCCCCGCGTCGGTCGCGACCCGGTAGTCGTCGTGGTCGAACCAGAAGTCATTGCCCGCGCGTGGCTTGACGCCGACCGCGTCGCCCGCGCGTTCGGCGAGGTGCGCGACTAACCCCGCCGAGAAGGTGGTCTTCCCGGCGTCGACGCGCGCCCCGCCGGCGACGAGGTAGGTCGGCGGACCGGACGGGTCCCCGGTCACGCGGACTCGTCGGTGGCGGTTTCCCCGTCTGGTTCCTCATCCGTCGCGAGCCCGTAGTACCCCGGCCCGTCCTCAGACAGCGGCTCGGCAATCACCATCTCCTCGGCGTGGACCATCACCCACGGGACCGCCCAGTCGACCAGCACGGCCTCGGTGTCGGGGTCGACCTCGGCGTCCGGCTCTACCCCCTGAAGGAGGCGACCGATCTCGGGGATCGTGTACATCTGGTCCGGCTCGAACAGCTCGGCGGGCTCGTAGAAGTCGCACGGGTAGGTGGCGTCGAACGCCGATTTCGGTTCTGGCATGCGCGAGGATACGCGACCGCGTCCGTAAACGCTGCCGATACGGTTCGAATCGAGGCGATGACACGCAGTACAATGCGGTGGCGCGTGCCTGCGAGCGGCCGCCCTCGGCGGCCGTGAGGCAGCACGCGCGAGGGAGTCGCGGCCGCTTAAAAGCGGCCGCGACGAGGCTGGGGAGGCGTGAGGCTGCGGTGCTGTGCGGGGCGGGGTGGGGCTCAAAGGGGCAGTCGGCTCCGGGAAGACGGCCGAAGTAAGCAGCGTGGCGCTACGCGCCACGGGTAGCCGGCGGCAGAGCCGCCGGCGACACCGCAGCGAACGGAGTGAGCGAGGAGCGTGGTTCGAGAGAGCAAAGCTCTCTCGTCATCCCGAAAATCAGAGATTTTCGGGCGACAACGAGGCCCTCGACCGGAGCCGACTGGGGCTTTGGGGGTGTTTGCCGCCGATCCGTAGTCAGCCATTTATAACCGGGCGGCTGGGGATTTGGAAGTGTTCTCCGCCGATCCGCGGTTAGCTATTTATAAGCGAGCGACTGGGTATTCGGAGATGTTATCCGCTGATCGACCGCCGATTACTGACAAACCAGCCGGTCTCAACGAATCCGTCACTCCTCGGGCGACGTACTGCGAAAAATGCGGATCTCGACGCGCGTAACGCGTCCTCTCGAACGCGCTTACTCGAACAGCTCGACGGCCTGCTCGTAGCGATCCGACGGCTCCTCCCAGTCGACGACCTCGAAGAAGTTGTCGACGAACTCGCCGCGAGCCGGGCCGTAGTCGTGGTAGTAGGAGTGCTCCCAGACGTCCAGCGCGAGAATCGGGTGACCGCCCCAGACCGCGCCCTGGTCGTGCTTGTCGACCACGACGTTGCGAAGCTGGTTCGAGAACGTGTCGTACACCAGAAGCGCCCAGCCGCTGGCCGCGGAGGCCGCCGCCTCGAACTCGCCCTTCCAGGCCTCGTACGAGCCGAAGTCCTCCTCGATGCGGTCGGCCAGCGAACCCTCGGGCTCGTCGCCGCCCTCCGGCGACATGTTCTGCCAGAACAGGTCGTGGAGGATGTGGCCCGAGGAGTTGTGGGTCACGTTGCGGATGGCCCCGCCGGACGAAGAGAAGTCGTGGGACTCACGGTTCTCTTCGAGCGTCTCTTCGGCGGAATTCCAGCCGTTTACGTACCCCTGATGGTGGGTGTCGTGATGCCATTCGAGCACCTGCTCGGAGATGTGCGGTTCCAGCGCGTCGTAGTCGTACGGAAGCGGATCGAGTTCGTAGCTCATGTCTGTATCACCTATCACGAACATGTGCCGGAAACCTGTTAAAGATAATGCGGCACGCGGTACCACGCGTCACCGGACGTGAGTGTTACCGGTCGCTTCAGGCGATCAGCGGTGTGGTAGCGGTTCCGGGAGACAGGAGCGCGAGCCCGGAAGCCAGTCCTGACCGACGGACGGGACGAAGGTGTAACCGATTTAAGTTACTCCTAGACGGGCCGCGTCCGAGGCGAAAATGTGCCGGACGCGCTACTGTGGGACTGGGATTTCGAACCACGGTCGCTCCCTGCGGTCGCTCTCTGATTCGAATCCCGCACGGTTCTCGCGCGGCGCGAGAGTGCGCCGCGCTCGACACGGTGGGACTGGGATTCGAACCCAGGAAGCCGTGAGGCTACCTGCTTTCAAGGCAGGCGCAATGGGCCACTCTGCCATCCCACCAGTTCGGTCGTCTCGACGGAGTCGTCCGGTCCAGCGCCCGACCGTCGGTGGTACGACCGGGCGAGCAGAACTGGAACCGACGGAAATCACCGCGACGAGACGTTGTCGGATGATCACTCCCGAGGAGTTTGAAGCTATCGTTCTCTCGGCTTCTCGCCGGGCGATCCGGCGGGAGCCGCTTGTCGAGCGCACCGAGAGAAGGAGCAACCTACTCGGCGGCGGCCGACCCGCGTCGGCTCCGGACCACCTCCATCAGCGACTCGTCGATCGTCACGCTGCCCCGGGTCACGCGGACCCAAGCGGCGATCAGAGCGAGCAGCGCAAGCGACGGGAGGCCGAGCAAGAGCAACTCCACCGGCCCCGATCCGAGACTCCGTTCGAGCCGGACGAGCGCCGGGAACCCGCTGCCGGCCTGCCCGAAGACCGACGCGACCCAGAAATTCGTCGCGAAGTGGAGCCCGACCGGGAACGCGAGGCTCCCGGTGAGAACGTAGGCGGCCGCGAAGTAGACGGCCGCTGCCATCGCCTGCCCGGCGGCGAAAAGCGGGGTCGCGCCCTGCGCGGCGACGAGCGCATGCGCCGGACCGAAGACGAGAACGTTCGCGCCGCCTGCGGCCCAGACCGCCCGCCGCGGGGACAGCCCGCGCGCGGCGAGCCCCTCGCTCGCGTTGAGGATGAACACTCCCCGGAAGAGCAGCTCCTCCCAGAGTCCGATGGCGGCGAACGCCAGCGCCGTCGCCGCGACCGCGACGACGACCGCCGGGGCACCGTTGCCGCTCGCGACGCCGGGAGAGAGGGTCTCGACGACGCGTCCGGACCCGGTCGCGAGCAGCAGGCCGGTGAGCAGCCCCTGAAAGACGCACCCGGCCGCGACCGCCGCAAGGAAGTCACGCGCCCAGCGACGGTCCACTTCGAGCCCGTACCCGCGGAGTGGCCGCTCGCCGGGGACGAGCGAAGCCACCAGCGCGTACGCTCCGAGGGCGGCGACCACGAGTAGCGCCACCGGTCCGTTGACCAGCACGCTCGGCAGGTCGACGCGTTCAAGCAGGCGCCCGCCGCCGAGCAGGACGCCGAGGACCACGCCGAACCCGAGCAGGATCCGCCACGTCGCGCGTATCCGACGCCGATCGCGGCCCCACACTACCCGTCGGACCACGTCCGTCGCTGACAGCGCCATCGTGACAACTGTATTACGAGTGATCGAAAATAAAACTCCGGGCCGCTCGGCCGCGTTCGCCGGTCTCAGTCCCGAACCAGCCGCTGCTCGCCGTCCTCGACGATCACGTCTAGCCCCTTCTCGTGGACGAACGCCGCCGTGTAGTTCGGCACCACGCGCTCGGCCGCGAACCGCGCCCGCAACATGGGAACCACGTCGAGCAGGTCCTCGCCGGTCTCCAGCGAGGGCGACGGTTCCACGAAGTCCACCGAGCGGTCCGCGTCGCGGCCGCGCTCCGCGAGCGTCGGCAGCGCCGGCGCCTCGAACGCGCCGTCGAAGTCGATCGGCTCGGTGAAGCCCGCGTAGTACGCCCGCCCGTTCGACGAGGGGCCGAGGACGATCTCGGTCGTCCGCAGCTTCATCGCCGCCGAGTCGACGTTCGTCCGCGAGAGCAGCGGCGCGGTCGGGGTGACGACCGCGACGGAGTCGGCGCCCTCCTCGCGCAGCAGGTGCGTGACGGTGTTGCCGGCGCGCGCGCCGAATGAGGAGCCGACCTGCCGCTCGAAGCGCACCTCGTCGGTCCCGCCGAGGGTGTCCGCGACGAGCGTCCGCAGCTCCGCCTCCGGGCTCGTCTCGGTCCGGTACTCGGCGGGAAGGTCGTCCTCGTCGGGGAAGTTGACGAGGAGCTCGCCGCCGGAGCGGTCGACCGCGAGGACGGCGTCGCGGAACTGCGCCTCGTAGAGGTCGGCCGCCTCGGCGGGCGACAGCGGCGTCGACTCGGCGATCGCGGCTCCGACAAGCCCCTCGCGGGGCGGGTTCGCCAGCAGGGCGACGACGGTCATACCGGATCGCGGCGCGGGAGCGCCTTCAACTCGCCGCTTCGATTCGGACGGAGGCCGGCGCAGAAGTGACCCGCCCGGAGGCGGCCGGGCGACCGGGACCGATCAGGAGAAGTCGCGCCGCATCGCGATCTCGAACCACGGGCAGAGTCGGAGCTGCCGGTACAGTCCGGGGTTCTCGTGGAGGTGGTCGTAGTCGGCCCACAGCATGCCGCCGATCTCCTCGTCGTCCGGGTCCAAGGCGGTGTCGTCGAGGGTGACCTTCAGCACCGCGCACACCTCCCACTCGACGCCCTCGTTGGGGTAATAGCGCTTGTACTCGAACTTGTCAGTCACGCGGAGGTCGTCGTACTGGTCGGGCGAGATGCCCAGCTCCTCTTCGAGGCGCTGCTCTGTGGCGTCCTCCTGGGACTGCCCCTCGACCGGGTGGGAGGCGACCGTGCCGTCCCAGTGGCCGTCCCACAGTCGCTTGTTCGGCGCGCGCTGGGCCAACAGGATCCGACCGTCCCTGTCGAAGACGAGGCAGGTGAACGCGCGGTGGCGGATCCCGTCGCCGGTGTGCGCGTCGAGTCGGTTCACCGTCCCCTGCGCGACGTCCTCAGGGTCGACGGCGATGACGTCCTGAAGCGCGTTCTCGTGGTCCGTCTCGCTCTCGCCGCCGGTGTCGCTCGCGCCGGTGCCGGCGGGGTCGCCCGGCTCGCCCGCGTCTTCGGAACTCATGCGCGGTACGTCGCGGACCAGCGCTAATAAGGATTCGATACGGCGGCCGAGCGTCCCCACCCGCCGCCGGCGAACCCCCAATTTCTCCCGACGTTCCGCCCGCCTCCCGCCGGCGAACCCTCCGATTCCTTCCGACGTTCCACCTGCCTTCCGCCGGCGAACCCGCTGCTTCCCGCCGGCGCTTCGACGCTCTTAACCGCGTCCCGGCGCTACTAGCCGCGGATGAGTGACCCGGCGCTCGACGTTGTCGAGTTCGTGTTGACGACGCACTTCTACACGCAGGACCGCGACCTCGACGAGAACGACCTGCCGCCGCGCTTCCGGCAGGTGTTCTGGTCGGCCGACGCCGCCGAAGATGCCCCCGGCGGCGTGGAGCGACCGCTGAAGGCGACCGACGAGACCACCCGCACCGCGACCGGCGTCGAGCGGCCGTGGGAGGCGGTCTCCGACCTCCTCTTCACCCAGCGGACGGAGTTCTCCGGCGAGATATCGCTGACCCAGCCGTCGATGGGGCTGGAGTGGTACCGCGACCGCGCGGGCGACGACCGGATCGCCGGGAACCCGACGATCGTCGCCGCCATGGAGGCCGCCGAGGACCTGACGGCGCCGGTGACCCGCGAGGAGGCCCGAGACGACGTGCGACCGGTCCAGGCGGACCGCGTCTGGATCGACGCGCTGCTCGCGGAGTACTTCGACGAGGACGAGGACGGGGAGATGCTCGACCTCGTCAACGTCCGCGCGCCCGAAGAGATCGAGACGACGCTGGCCGATCTCGTGTTGACCGGCGACCAGGAGGGCGAGATCCAGAAGATCGTCAAGGCGATCGAACACCGCGAGTACCTCGCGGAGATCGGCCTGCGCGAGATCGGAAAGCTGCTGTTCGTCGGCCCGCCGGGCACCGGGAAAACCACCGTCTCGCGTGCGCTCGCCCACGAGCTCGGGCTCCCGTTCGTCGAGGTGAAGCTCTCGATGATCACGAGCCAGTACCTCGGCGAAACGTCGAAGAACGTCGAGAAGAGCTTCGAGGTCGCCAAGCGGCTCTCGCCGTGCATCCTCTTCATCGACGAGTTCGACTCGGTGGCGAAGACCCGTCGCTCGGACGAGCACGCCGCCTTGAAGCGCGCGGTCAACACCCTCCTGAAGTCGATCGACGAGGTGTCGCTGGTCCGCGACGAGGTCCTCCTCATCGGCGCGACGAACCACCCGGACCAGCTCGACGCCGCCGCGTGGCGCCGGTTCGACGAGATCGTCAACTTCCCCAAGCCGGATCGAGACATGCGCGCGGACATCCTCCGCGTGGTGACAAAGGAGATGAAGATCGCCGACTTCGACCCCGAGGAGGTCGCCGACCGGACCACCGGCCTCACCGGCTCCGACCTCCGGATGGTGCTCCGGGAGGCCGTCCTCGGCGCGCTCACCGAGGACCGGATGACGATCACGCAGGCGGACGTGATGGCGGCGGTCGCGGACTTCGAGGAGCGCGACAACCTCAAGAATATGGACATGATCGACGGGGAGGGCGCCGAGGTCCTCGGCGAGACGGGCTCGAACGACGCACACGACCACGGCGATCACGACCACGATCACGGCGACCACGACCACGGCGGGGAGGGCGGCCGCGACGAGGGCTCCCCGGACCCGACCCGCGGCGCCGAGCCGCAGGGACGGACGCAGGACTGACGCGCGTCTCCTTTTCCGCGGCCGGAATCGGACCACCCGCGAACCCGGCGATTCAGCGGCGGACGCCGACGACCGTGTAGCCGAACCCGCGGTCGACGATCCGCGGATCGAGGCCGGCGTCGTCCATCGCGGCCGCGAGGTCGCTCGGCGTTCGGAACCGCGAGTCCATTCCGATCGCGTGCTCGCCGGCGACGAGCAGCCGGCCGAGCGGGTGCGCCGGGTCGAACTCGCGGACGACCAGGGCGCCGCCGGGCGCGAGCACCCGCGCCGCCTCCGCGAGCGCTGCGTCCTGATCCGGCAGGTGATGAAACGCGTCGACGACCGTGATCGCGTCGACGCTCGCGTCGCGGAACGGAAGTCCCCCCGCGTCGCCGGCGACGCCGGAGAGCCCGCGGCCGCGACGCGCCCGCGAGAGCATCTCGACGGAGGCGTCGACGACCGTGATATCGGGACCGGTCAGCGCGGCCGCCGCGCGGCCCGACCCGCCGCCGACGTCGAGGAGGCGCTCGATCGGCCGCGCGGCGTGGTCGAGCCCCGCGGCGAGCGCCTCGCCGTCCGCCGGCGGCATCGCGAGGTCGTACAGCGGCGCCACCCGGTCGAAGAAGTCCACGTCGCCGAGTCCGTACATGGCAGAGACGAGCGCGGCGAGGGTCAAAGAGCCACCGGCCTATTTACGCTCTCGCCGCCGTACGGCGCCCATGGAGTACGCGCTCGTGTGCCCGCCCGGCGAGGGGGAGACCCTCCGGCTCGACTACCGGGCGTTCGCGTACGCCGGAAAGTTCGTCGTCGGCGCGCCGGGCAAGTCGGTGATCCGGACGCCGGACGGGCGCCCGGCCGCCCCCGACTGGGAGCCCGACGAACCGCTGCCCGACACGGTCGACCCCGCGGCGTTCGACGAAGACGTGATCGCGGCCGTCTCGTTCTCGTCCGACCGGACCGACCCGGCCTGCTGTCGGCTGCGGTACGTCACCGTCCACGCCGCGCGGCGCGGCGAGGGTATCGGCCCGCGGCTGATCGACGAGACCGTCGCCGACCTCGCGGTCGCCGGCTTCGACCGGGTGCGGATCGCCGTCAACAACCCGTTCGCGTACGAGGCGTGCCACAAGTGCGGCTTCGCGTACACCGGCGAGCGCACGGGGATCGCCGAACTGGAACTGGAGCGCCCGGCCGGGTCGCCCGCGGACGTCGACCCCGAGCGCTACCGCGAGGGGCTGGCGGCGTTCCGCGAGACGGACGGGGAACTGAGCCGGGCCGAGCGCCGGTTCGTCGCCGAGCGACTGGAGCGCGGCCCGCCGCAGGTGGAAGGCGGGACGGACTCCGCGAGGGAGCGCTAGTTGAGCGCCCAGATCGCGTAGTTGAGCGCGGTCGCGAAGGAGACCCACGCGAGATAGGGGAGGAGCAGCGCCGCCGCGCGGCGGTCGACGCGGTCGAAGGCCCGTATCGTCGCGACGACCAAGGGGAGGAGGACGACGAGGACGACGAGCCCGAGGTCCGGGCGTTCGAGTCCCCAGAAGACTGGCGACCACGCGACGTTGACGACGAGTTGGACACTGAACAGCGCGAGCGCGGTCCGAACGCGTCCCGTCGGCGCTCCGCCGTCGCGCCCGGCGAGGGAGACGAGCGCGGCCGCGGCGCCGCACAGCGCGTACAGTATCGGCCAGACGACGCCGAACGCCCAGCCCGGCGGGTAGAACGCCGGCAGTTCCAGCGACGCGAACCACGCGCTCTCGGTCGCGGTGAACGGGACGCCGAGCGCGCCGATCAGGTTGACGGCGACCGCCGCACCGGCGATGCGGAGCGCGTCGCGTCGGTCCGGGAGTCGGGAGGTCGCGGTCGTCGCCATGGGGTGACGTTCGCGGGGAGCGGGCTTAAATCCGGCTCAGATCGCGTCGTAGTCCTCGCGGAACGTCTCCAGCGTGGCCGCGAGCACGCCGATCACGATGGGGCCGACGAACAGCCCGGTGAACCCGACGGAGTAGATACCGCCGAACACGCCGAGGAGGATGACCGCCGGGTTCAGATGCGCCTGCTGGTCGATGACGAGCGGCCGAGCGTAGTTGTCCACCATCGCGATCACCGCGACGCCGTAGACGGCGAGGAATATCCCGGCGGTCACCTGATCAACGATAACGAGGTAGGCGGCCGCCGGCCCCCACACGAAGAAGGCGCCGATGAGCGGCAACAGCGCCAGCACCGCCATCACGAACGTCCAGAACACCACGTTCGGGATCCCGGCCGCCCACAGGCCGACCCCGGCGACCAGCGCCTGGAGCAGCGCGACCGAGATGTGACCGATGACGACGCCGCGGGTCATCACGTCGACGCGGTCGACGAGGTCGGCGGTGACGTCCGGGGGAAGCGGGCTCGTGTCCCGGATCCACTTGACGAACGCCGGGCCGTCGATGAGGGTGTAGTACACCAGAAACAGCGCGAGCGAGAGGCCGACGGACGCCCGGATCGTCGTGGTGAGCACGCCGCTTAAGCCGCCGAACAGCGTCTGGATGAGGAGTTCGCCGATCGTCTGGAGCGCGTCGCCGACCTCCGGGTCCTGACCCGTGATCGCGGCGATCTCCGCTTCGATCGCCGCGACGTCGACGGAGGACTCGCCCGCCGCGATGGCGGTGAGGTCGCGGACGAACACCCACGTGATGTACGCGAGCGGGAGGATTACGGCGACGATGGCGGAGAAGATGAGAGTCAGCGCCGACAGCATCTGCCCGAAGCGCTTCGAGATGCGCCGGCGGAGCCAGCGGGTGAGCCGGCGGTGGAACGGGTAGAGGACGAACGCGAGGATCGCCGAGGCGACCACGTACTCGACGAACGGGAGGATGACGAAGAGGGTCAAGAGCGCGACCGACCCCATGAGGAGGAGGAGGAACGATTGCCCGCGGTTCATAGGCCACCGTGTTTCCGGCAGAGTATAAACGTGGCCGGCGACCGGACGCGACCCCCGCGTTACGCGGAACCGGCGGCAGAACGGAACGAAAGAGAGCCGAAACTTCGAGCCCGCTCAGGCGCTCGCCTCGTCCTCGTCGAGTCCGGGCGCGGTCGCGGGGTCGACCTCGTCCGGCTCCTCCGTGTCGCCGCCGACGACCGTCTCCCCGTCGTCGGTCTCGACGTACACGTCGTCGGCGAAGCCGGCCAGCGCGTTCTCGTACTCGGGCTCGTCGAGCTTCTCCGGGGTCTCTGGCGCCTCGACGACGCCCTCGGGCGGGCGGAACTCACCGAGCGGGTCGTCGATCGTAATCGAGTATCGGGAGAAGAAGGACTCGTACCGACGGTAGTGGGGCTCCAGCTCTTCGCTCGGGATCTCCATCATCTCCGTCCAGCCGTGGTTGAAGAAGTCGAAGTTCGCCTGAATGTGGGTGATCTCGCGGGCCTCGGCCTCCGGGAACCCCGCCTCCAGCGCGGCGACGTACGTGTCCATCGTCGCGTCGAAGAAGCTGTCGAGGTGGTCTCGGCGCTCCTCGCGGCGCTCCTCGTCGGCCTTGTTGAGGAAGATGCTCGTGTGGAGGTCGACGAGCTTGTCGTTGGCGACGTCGCCGACGACCGGCGTGGTCAACGCCTTCTTGGCGGCCCAGTGGCGGATGTTCTGCCGGATTTTCATACGCTTCGTTGGGACGGGACGCTCTTGAATCTGTGGCGTCGGAGCCGAGTCCCCCGACTCGCTCCAGCCGCGAGCGGGCGGCGCGTGGTCGTGTGCGACGCCGACCCCGCCGCGGAACTGTTATTGCGCTCAGAGAACAATATTGCGGTAGACATGGCAATGAGTGAGAGCGACGACGACTGGGCGGCGCAGGTGGAGGCACAGCGACGGGCGAAGGTCCAGCAGTTCCGCGACTCGGCGCGGTCGCCGCTGCCGGTCTCGATGCGCGGCGACGCGTTCCCCGGACTGGCGTACTTCGACCCGGACCCGGCGTTCCGGTTCGAGCTGCCGGTTCACGAACACGACGAGAAGGAGACGGTCACCGTCGAGACGACCGCCGACGGCGAGCAGACGTATCGCCGCTGGGGGGAGTTCCGCTTCGAGGTCGACGGCGAGGCAGCGATGCTTCAGGCGTACCGACCGGCCGACGGCGCGGACCGCTTCTGGGTGCCGTTTCGCGACGCGACCAGCGGCGAGGCGACGTACGGCGCGGGGCGGTACCTCGACTTGGAGCCCGACCGCGACCGCGTCGACGGCGAGTGGATCGTGGACTTCAACCTGGCGTACAACCCGACCTGCGCGTACAACCACGCGTACGAGTGCCCGCTCGTCCCGACGGAGAACTGGCTCGACGTCGCGATCGAGGCTGGCGAGAAGGACTTCCCCGCGGAGCCGGCCGGCGCGGACCACTGATCGGTCGGGCGCGACCGACCCCGGAGCCGGCGCAGAAGCGCTTTTTGCGGCGATTGCGGGAGATTCTCACGCTGCGAGACGCGGATGACAACCCACATTAACCATGAATCCGAACGCCCGCCCATGAGCGATTCGTACGTGATCGTCGGTGACGGTATCGCGGGCGCCTCGGCGGCCGAGACGCTCCGCGAGGAAGCGCCCGACGCCGAGATCACGGTTCTCACGGACGAGGGTGAGTCCCTCTACAACCGGATTCTGATCAAGGAGTACGCGAAAGGGAAGCTCCCCGAGGCGCCGATCTCGATCCACCAGGAGGACTGGTACGACGAGCACGACGTCGACCTCCGACTCAACACCGTCGTCGTCGACATCGACGTCGAGAACGACGCGGTCCACACCCACGCGGGCGAGACGTTCGAGTACGACTCCCTCCTGCTCGCGATCGGCGGCACGCCCCAGCAGCTCCCCGTCGGGAACGCGGACGCCGACGGGATCCACCACTTCTGGACGTTCCAGGACGCCCGCCGGATAAAAGAGAGCGTCGAGGGCGCCGAGAAGGGCGTCATCGTCGGCGCCGGCCTGCTCGGCATCGACTTCGCGGCCATCTGCGGCGCGCAGGGCGTCGAGGCGAAATACCTGATGCGGGGCGACAACTGGTGGCGCTACGCGCTCTCGGAGGAGGGCGCCGAGATCATGCACGAGGCGATGCGCGAGCGCGGCGTCGAGCCCGTCTTCGGCTCCGGGGTCGACCATTTCGAGGTCGACGACGACGGCCACGTCGAGGCCGCGGTCGACCCGAACGGCGAGCGCTACGAGTGCGACTTCGCGGGCGTCGCCATCGGGCTGAACTTCAACACCGAGCTCGTCGAGGAGACGCCGCTGGAGCTCGACGACGGCATCGTCGTCGACGAGTTCATGCGCACGAACGTCGACAACGTGTTCGCCGCGGGCGATATCACCACGTTCAACGACCTCATCCTCGGCGATCGGGCGAAGAACGGCTCGTGGGGCTCCGCCAAGGAGCAGGGGACGATAGCGGCCCGCAACATGGTCGACTACGGCAGCGAGGCGTTCGAGTGGGTCTCCTCGTACTCGATCACCCACTTCGACTTCCCGTTCCTCTCCTTTGGCCACCCGACGCTCGGCGACGACTCGGTGGAGGCGACCACCGCCGAGGGCGAGTGGCGCCGCGTCGCGCTGAAAGACGGCAAGGTCGTCGGCGGCGTGCTCATCGGTGACCTCTCGCCGCAGTCCGCGTTCAAACAGCTGATGCGCGAGGGGCGCGACGTGAGCGAGCAGACGGACCGCCTCATGGAGCCCGGCTTCTCGGTCGACGACCTGGCGGCCCCGACCGAGCAGTAGCCCGCCGGCGCCGCCCCGTATCGGCGGCCGCCGATCGCGGCGACGGCTTCGCGGCGAGCGAACGCTCCCGGTGCTTTTTACCGTGGACGCGCCTTCCCTTTTTATATGTCATCCGGATCGTCACGGCCCCCCGCCGGCTTTTTCGCCTCCTTCGTCGAGGGGTGTTCCGATCCGGTCGTCTCCGTCGACGGGACGGGGGCGATCGTCTACGCGAACGCCGCCACCGAGGCGGTCCTCGGGTACGATCCGTCCGACCTTCGCGGCCGCGAGCTCTCGTCCCTCGTCGCCTCCGAGGCGGCCGACGAACGCGCCCGGTCGGTCCGCGAGCGGCTCGCACGGGTCGAGGGGCTCGGCGACTGCGGGAGCTTCTCCGTCCCGGTCCGACACGCGGACGGCCACACCGTGACCTTCTCCGTCCGGTTCCACGAACACGCCGCCGGAGACGAGCCCGGCGGCGACGGAAGCGATACCGTCCCGGACGCGGCGGCGGGCGACTCCGACGCGGCGGCGGGCGACTCCGACGCGGCGACTGTCGACATCGACGCGGAAACGGACGACTCCGACACCGTCTACACGGGGATCTTTCGGGACGGCGTCGAGGAGGTCGGCGGAACGGTGACCGAGACGTTCCGGAACCTCGTCGAACACGCCGGCCACGCCATCTACGTCACCGACACCGACGGGACGATCGAGTACGTCAACCCGGCGTTCACGGACCACACCGGCTACGAGCCGGAGGAGGCCCTCGGCGAGACGCCGGCGATCCTCAAATCCGGCGAGATGCCCGACGAGTACTACGACGGGCTGTGGTCGACGCTGCTGGACGGCGGGGTGTGGGAAGAGGAGATAATCGACCGCCGACGGGACGGCGAGCCGTACCACGCCCATCAGACCATCGCGCCCGTCACCGACGACGACGGCGAGGTGTCCCGGTTCGTCGCGATCCAGACGGACATCACGGAGCGGAAGGCGGCGATGGGACAGCTGAAACAGTACCGGGACATCGTCGAGCGGCTCGACGACCCGGTTCTCCTCCAGAACCGCGACGGGGAGTTCGAGCTGCTGAACGAGGCCGTAAGCGAGTTCGCCGGGATCGACCGCGAAGCGCTGTACGGCACCGACGAGTTCGCGTTCATGGACCCGGAGACGGCGGCCGAGATCGACGGGCGGCGGCGAAAGGTGCTCGAAAACGAAGAGATGAGCGAGTACGAGATATCGCCGACGTTTCCCGAGAGCGAGCGCGAGGCGACGTTCAGCACGCAGCGGTACCCCTACTACGACGCCGACGGCGAGCTGGCCGGGACCTTCGCCATCTGCCGCAACGTCACCGACCGGAAGGTTCGCGAACGGGAGTTGGAGCGGTACGAGCGCGCCATAAACGGCGCGACGGACCTCATCGCCGCGGTCGACCGCGACGGGCGGCTGCTGTTCGCGAACCCGCAGTACCGCGAGTACCACGGGCTGGGCGACGGTGACGTGACCGACCTGACGCTCGCCGACGTCGTCCCGGAGGAGGGGTACGACGACGTCGAGCGACAGGTGGAGCGGGCGCTCCGCGGGGAGTGGGTGGAGTACCGGACGACGCGGACCCACCCGACCCGGGGGAAGCGGACGTTCGACGTCCGGTACTACCCGCTCGACAGCCCCGACGAGGAGGCGCTCGCCGGGGTCGTCGGCGTGCTTCGGGACGTGACCGACAGCGAGAATCGCGCGCGGCAGCTCAGGGTCGTCGACCGCGTCCTCCAGCACAACCTCCGGAACGCGCTGACCGTCGTCCGCGGCCGGGCGGAACAGATCGCGGCGGGCGAGACCGAGCCGGGCGCCGCCGCGGAGTACATCGTCGCGCGGGCCGACGACCTCCTCGAGACGAGCGAGAAGGCCCACCACATCACCGAGATACTGAGCGACGCGGCGGAGACGGAGCCCGTCGACGTCGGTCGCGTCGTCAGACAGGTGGCCGCCGCGGCGGCCGACGAGTTCCCGAGCGCGACGGTCGACGTCTCGGTGCCGGACGACGGGGTCGCGACGGCGTCCGCGACGACGTGGCTCTCGCGGGCGGTCGACGAGCTGATCCGGAACGCGGTCGTTCACCACGACCGGGACCGACCGACGGTCGGCGTGTCGGTCGAGGTTCGTCCCGACGCGGTCGAGGTACGGGTCGAGGACGACGGACCGGGGCTGACCGAGATGAACCGGGACGTGCTCGTCGACGGCACCGCGGTCGACGCGTTGTACCACGGCAGCGGGCTCGGCCTCTGGCTCGTCTACTGGGTCGTTCAGCAGTCGGGCGGCTCGGCCGCGGTCGCGGACGCGGAGCCCCGCGGCACGGCGGTCACGGTCACGCTCTCCCGGGCACGCGACCGAGTCCCAGACAACTGAGGCGTCACCGTCGCGTTCGCGGCGGGGCGACGCTCGTCGGCGCGAAACGCTTATGATTAATCGTGTTATATGGTACCACATGTCACTAAGGGACACCGGGCGACGAGTACGGCTCCGCCGCACCGGTCGCGTTCCGGCCGACGCGCGGGTGCGCCACTACGACGAACTGGACGACGAGGAACAGGGCGTCGTCCGGGAGTTAGCGGGCAAGCCGTGGACGGCGCCGGAGACGGGGGACCTCGACGACGGCGACGTGGTGAAGTTCACCGACTACTACCGAGTACGGTCGCGGTGAGGGCGGCCGCGTCGCGGGGTGCGGTCGCACGGCGGTGATGGGTCGGGGGCGCGCAGTGTATCGGTCGCGGGCGCGGCCGCCCGGAAGCGAAGTTGTTTTCGCCGGCGGGGAGCTAGCGGAGCCATGGACAGCGGCGGATCCACAGACATGACGCTCGCGTTCGAGTTGGAGGCGCTGAAAGCGCTCGCGGACCCCAACGCGGTGTTCAACAACGCCCGACAGTGGACCGAGTACGTCGGGGTCGTCAGCGAGAAGCCCACCTACGTCGTCACGAACTTCACGCGGAAACACCGCGTGCGACAGGACTTCTTCTCCGGCCCGCGCGGCGTCGAGGAGAGCTTAGAGAACATCAGCGGGCAGTTCGACACGGACCGTCACGTCTTTGTGGGGGTCGACGACGAGGACGAGGCGGTCGCCGAGGCGACCGGCTGGGAGTTCCTCGGCGTCGAGGACGCCGCCGAGGCCGCGGGCTGGACGCTCGCGACCGGCGAGGCGACGGACGAGGCGCCCGAAGAGCAGACGCGCGACGACTGGCCCTGAGGAGACCGGGAGGTGTTTTGACGCGGGCGACGAATGCGGTGCCATGAGCGACGACCACGGCCACGACGAAGGCTCCGATCACCACGGCCACGACGAAGGCTCCGACCACCGCGAACACGAGGAGGGTTCTGACGACCACGACTCTCACGACCACGACTCTCACGACCACGACTCTCACGACCACGACTCTCACGACCACGGACACCAGCACGGCCACGACGCGGACTCCGACCACCATCACCACGACGTCGACTCGGTCGCGGCCGCGGTCGTCACGGTGTCCTCGTCGCGCACCGCGGAGGAGGACCCGGCCGGGAACTACATCGCGGACGCGTTCGAGGCGGCGGGCCACGATGTCGTGGTCCGCGAGCTAATCGGTGACGACTACGACAGCGTTCAGGGGGCCGTCGACCGCCTCGCCCGTCGGAAGGACACGGACGTCGTGGTGACCACCGGCGGGACGGGAGTCACGCCGGACGACGTCACACCGGAAGCGGTTCGGACGCTGCTCGCGAAGCCGCTCCCAGGGTTCGGCGAGCTGTTCCGCCGGCTCTCTTACGAGGAGGTCGGCACGCGGACCATCGGGTCGCGCGCGACGGCCGGGGTCGTCTCCGCCACCGCGGTGTTCTGTCTGCCGGGCTCCGAGAACGCGGTCCGACTCGGCGTCGACGAGATCATCCTCCCCGAGGTCGGCCACCTCGTCGGACTCGCCGGACGCGGGCTCGACGACGAGAAGGAAAGCGAGGACGAGGAAGGCGACGGCGAACCGTCGGACGAGAGCGCCTGACGCGCCGACGCTTCAGACCCCGGTGAGGAAGTTCCTGATGAGGTCGTGGCCGGATCCGGTCAACACGCTCTCCGGGTGGAACTGGACCGCCTCGATCGGGTACTCGCGGTGGCGGATCCCCATCACGATGGACTCACCGTCGTGGTCGGTGGTGGCCGTCACCGCGAACGCGTCCGGCACCTCGGTGGCCGCGAGCGAGTGGTAGCGGCCGGCCCGGAACCCCTGGTCGAGCCCGCGGAACACGCCCTTCCCGTCGTGGTCGACGGGGAACGCCTTGCCGTGGACCGGTTCGGGGGCGTGCCCGACGGTCCCGCCGTACTCGTAGACGGCGGCCTCCAAGCCGAGACAGACGCCGAGCGTGGGAACGGTCCGGGAGAGTTCGCGCAGCACCGACATGGTCACGCCCACGTCGCGGTCGTTCTTCGGGTGACCCGGCCCCGGGCTAACGATCACCGCGTCCGGATCCGCCGCTTCGATCTCCGCGAGCGACGCGGTGTTCTTGAACACGTCGACGGCGACCGGCTCGCCGTCGATCGTCTGGTCTGAGACGTACTCGACGAGGTTGTACGTGAACGAATCGAAGTTGTCGACGACGACGACGTTCATCGCTCCGCCTCCGCGCCCGTGGTGACCGGGTCGCCGTCGGCAGACCCCTCGCCCGCCTCGCGAATCCGGTCGATCGCGGTCAACACGCCGTCCATCTTCTGTTCGGTCTCCTCGTACTCCGCGGCCGGGTCGGAGTCGGCAACGAGGCCCGCGCCCGCCCGCACGCCGACGACCGACTCCTCGCCCGACTCGTCGAGCGTCGCGGTCCGGATGACGATCGCGAAGTCGGCGTCGCCGGTCCACGAGTAGTAGCCGACGCCGCCGCCGTACGCCTCCCGCGGCGTCGTCTCGAGGTCGTCGATGATCTCCATCGCGCGGACCTTCGGCGCGCCGGTGAGCGTCCCCGCCGGGAACGTCGCGCGCGTCGCGTCGAACGCGTCCGCGTCGGCCGCGAGCGTCCCCGTCACGGTCGACTCGATGTGCTGGACGTGGCTGTACTTCAACACGTTCATGAACTCCTCGACGCGGACGGAGCCCGGCTCCGAGACGCGCCGCACGTCGTTGCGCGCGAGGTCGACGAGCATCGTGTGTTCGGCGCGCTCTTTCCCGTCGGCGAGCATCTCGCCCGCGAGCCGCCGGTCCTCGACCGGGCTCGTGCCGCGCGGGCAGGTGCCCGCGATCGGGTTCGAGACGACCCGGTCGCTCTTCACCGACACGAGCGTCTCCGGGCTGGCGCCGACGACGCTCCGGTCGTCGTGGCGAAGCACGTACATGTACGGCGAGGGGTTCACGTCGCGCAGCGCCGCGTACAGCCCCAGCGAGTCGACCTCGCCGCGGAGCTCCCGGCTCCGCGAGATCACGCCCTGGTAGATGTCGCCGTCGAGGACGTGCCGTTTCGCCTTGCGCACCGCCTCCTCGTACTCCTCGCGCGGGTCGGCGGACTCCTCGCGCACGCGGACCCCGTCCGGGTCGGGCGGCGACGCGGCCTCCAGTTCGGCCGCGACGCGTTCGGCCTCCGCGACCAGGTCGTCGTAGACCGCGCCCGGGTCGTCGTCGACGCCGATCACGGGCGTGAACACGAGTTCGGCGCCGCCCTCCTTCTCGTCGAAGACGACGGTCCGGGTCGTGAGCGCGAACTCCGCGTCGGGAAACTCGGTCTGCGGGCGCTCGACGCCGACCTCCTCTAACCAGAGGTCGTAGACAGCCTCGTACGCGAGGAAGCCGACGAACCCGCCTGAGAGGATCTGCCGGTCAGTGTCGGGGAATCCCCGCAGGCTCACGTCGGGGAACGCGGCGCGAACGCGGTCGACCGCGTCGCCGGCGGCGGGGCCGAGGTCGCCGGGGCTCGAACTGCCGGCAGCGGTCGAACTGCCGGCAGCGGTCGAACTGCCGGAGCCGCCGGTGCCGACGAACTCCGCCGCGGGCCCGAGTTCGGTCACCTCGGTGCGGTCCGGGTGGACGGAGACGATCGCTTCGGGGTCGTATCCGACGAACGAGTACCGGGCGTGCTTGTCCGCCTTCCCGCCCGAGGTGAACGCCCCGTCGGGGTCGCTAGAGGCGACCTTCTCGCCGGACTCGAGGAGGAAGCCGTACGGCCCCTCGCCGACGAGCGTCGCGTACGCGCCCAGCGGGGTGACGTCGGCGTCGAGCGCTGCCGACGCGCGGACGACGACCGGCTTCTCGGCGTCGGCGGCGAGCTCGACGAACTCGGCCTTCGAGCGGTCGAGTGGGGGGTCCGGGTCGCTCATGCCAGCTCCATCTCCCGGCCCGCGTTCGCGACGAAGCGGGCCACCGCGTTGTGGTCCTTCCGCCCGCCCTCGATCTCGACGCCCGAGGCGACGTCGACGGCGAATGGGTCGGCGACGCGGACGGCCTCGGCGACCGTGTCGGCCGTGAGCCCGCCCGCCAGCACGACGGGCGTGGTGAGCCGGGCGGCGAGCTCGCCCGTCGCGCGCCAGTCGTGCGTCTCGCCGGTGCCGCCCGCCCCCGAGTCGTCGGTTGAGTCGACGACTAGGGCGTCGACCGCGCCGTCGAGCTCCCTTGCGCGGGCCGGGTCGTCGGCGTCGACCGTGAGCAGCACCCTGCGCTCGGTCTCCGCGCGGATGTACCGCAGCTCGTCGACGGTCCACTCGCCGTGGAGCTGGATCGCGTCGGGCGCCACCGTGCGCGCGAGTTCGACCGCGCGCTCGGCGGAGTCGGGCATCGTCACGAGCGTGCCGGTGACGAAGGGGGGCACGGCCGCGAGCAGCTCGGCGGCCGTCGCCGGGTCGACCTCGCGCGGCGAGTCGACGGGGACCTCGGTGATGACGCCGACCGCGTCCGCGCCCGCCTCGACCGCGGCGCGGAGGTCGGCCTCCCGAGTGATCCCGCAGATCTTCACCCGCGCCATCAGTCGTCGTCCTCCGCGGTCGTCTCCGGGCCATCAGTCGGCGTCGATTCCGCGTCGGCCGCGAGGGACTCGCCGTCGCCGCAGAGCGCCGCGAACTTCTCCGCGGCCGCGCCGGAGTCGATCGCCTCGGCGGCGCGCTCGACGCCCGCCGCGAGCGTGTCGGCCTCGCCGGCGACGTAGATGGCGGCGCCGGCGTTCGCGAGGATGAGGTCTCGCTTGGGGCCCGTCACGGAGCCGTCGACGATCCCCCGCAGGTCCGCGGCGTTCTCCTCGGGCGTCCCGCCCGCGACGGCTTCGATCGGGGCGCGATCGAGCCCGAGGTCGGCTGGCTCGATCGTGAACTCCGTCACGTCCTCGCCGTCGACCTCGGCGGCGACCGTCTCCGCGTGGATCCCGATCTCGTCCATGCCGGCGCCGTGGACGACGAGGGCGCGCTCGACGGGCATGTGCGCGAGCGACCGTGCGATGACGGGCACGAGGTCGGGGTCGTAGACGCCGAGCACCTGCGCGTCGGCGCCGGCGGGGTTCGTGAGCGGGCCGAGGACGTTGAAGATGGTCCGCATCCCGAGCTCCTTGCGGGGGCCGATGACGGCCTTCATCGCCGGGTGGAAGACGGGCGCGAGCATGAAGCCGATCCCGTCTTCCTCGATCGCGTCCTCGACGGCCGGCGGCTCGGCCTCGACGTCGGCGCCCGCGACCTCCAGCACGTCCGCGCTCCCCGAGGAGGAGGAGACGGAGTAGTTGCCGTGCTTGGCGATCGGCACCCCGGCGCCCGCAGCGACGATGGCGGCGGTCGTCGACACGTTGATCGTGTCGTAGTCGTCGCCGCCGGTCCCGCAGGTGTCGACGAGCGGCGCCCGGTCGGGCTCGATCGTCCGCGCCGCGTCGCGCATCCCCTGCGCGAACCCGGCGATCTCGGCCTCGGTCTCGCCCTTCGTCCGGAGCGCGGCGAGCAGCGCCCCGATCTGGGCCTCGGTCGCCTCCTCGAAGACGAGCCGCGCGGCCTCGCGCGCCTCCTCGACAGTGAGATCCTCCCCGTCCGTCACGCGCTCGACCGTGTCGTTGAGATTCATTGTGTCCACCGATGTAGTATTCCGCGTTGTGATGTACAAGTGTGTACACTGATTTAACGCTGTCGCCGCGACGTGAAACGATAGCACGCGGAGGAGAACGGGGCTGACGCGGAGGAGAGAGGAGGCTGACGCGGAGGGAAGCAACGCGGAGATCAGCAGCGCCGCGGCCGGCAGCGGCGACGGAGTCGTTACGCCGCGTCGAGCGCGGTCGACCCGTCGGCCTCGACGACGACGACCGGGACCTCGGCGTCGCCGACGACCGTGTCGGTGGTGGAGCCGAAAACGAAGCGGCCGACGGTTCCGGTCGTCGGCGCGCCCACGACGACCAAGTCGTAGTACGCCGACTGCTCGACGACCGCGCCCGCCGCGGTCCGATCCTCGACGAGCCACCGGTCCGCCCGTTCGAAGCCGCCGAGCCTGTCCTCGGCCGCGTCGAGGAGCCGCTCCCCGGCCACGGCGTAGTCGCTGGCGTCCGAGTCGCCGTCGGCGACGGCGGTCCCGCTCGCTTCCCCGTCGGGTCCGGCGTCGGCGAGCGCCGCGTCCGAGGGGACGACGTGGAACAGTTCGAGCCACGCGTCGGTGGCCGCCGCGATTTCTCGGGCCACGTCGACGGTCGCCCCCGAGTGGGGGCCGGGGCCGACCGCGACGAGGACCGAGGAGACGCGGTCGGGGCGCGCCGCGCGGTCGGCGCCGTTCAGCGACACGTCGGCAGCCGTCGGGACGTCGCTCGCGTCGTCGACCGCCGGTCGGATCACGGAGTCGCCGACCGCGGGCGAGCCTGCGTGGCCGGCTCCCCCAGTCCCGGCGGAACCGCCCGACTCGCCGCGGGCGCCGCCGTTTCGGGCCCCACCCTCTCGGGCGTTTCCGCCGCCGGCGTCGCTCCCGTTCATACCCGAACGTCTGACGCTCGTCAGATAAATCCCGTTGGTTCCCCGTTGGTGACCGGTTCGAGACGGGCTGCCGTCGGGCCGAACCGGGGCGCCGGGTCGGGAGGTCCGGCGCGCGCTACTCGCGGAAGAACTCGTCGCGCTCGAACGGCTCCGCCTGGCCCTCGACCGCGAGGACGTCGAGCGCGGTCACCTCGGCGCCGACGCCGAGCAGGCCGGCGAGGCTCGGCTCGGTCCGGCCCTCGTCGCCGGAGATCAGCTCCTTGATGTAGAGGCCGCCCTCGCCGCGGATCTCGACGGTCGCGTGGCGCGGGTCGTCGCGTTCGGCGGTCGCCTCGTACACGTCGCGCTCGCGGGTGATGCTCGCGCGGCGGTGGTCGACCCGGTTCGGCGTGTACTGCTCGACGGTGGCTCCCTCCAGCTCGGCGACCGCGTCGGCGAGGGCGTCGGCGTCGACGTCCGCGTCGAAGGTCACCTGTGCCCGGTAACGCTTGCCGGCGTCGTGCTCCTTCACGCGCTCGACCATGTCGTAGGTCGCGAGGCGGAGCCCCTCGACCTCGACCGCGCCGTCGGCGAACGCGTTGATGTCCGACTGGAGGCGGTCGGTGTCGACCCGGCGTCGGCGCGGCTCCTCGACCTCGATCACGAACGGGCGCCCGGTGCCTAACATCAGCGCGTCGACGTCCTCGCGGCCCGCGCCGTGGAACGTCGCCTCGGTGCCGTCCATCACGTCCTCGACGATCGGCGCGGTGTACTCCTCGACGCTGTCGTCGTAGAGGTAGCCGGAGCCGCCGCAGTGGTCGCAGGGGTCCGCGCCCTGCCGCCCGGAGCCCTTACACTCGCGGCAGGGCCACTCCGTCTGGGGAATGTCGCGCTCCAGTTTCCTGTAGCGGCCGTAGACGAACGTGGAGTTGATCTTCGCGTCGACCGCGTCGTCGGCCAAGTCGATCGTGAACTGGACGTCCGGGCGGTCGAAGGAGACCTCGGTGTCGGTGAGCCGGCCGAACCGCTTGCCGACCTCGCGGTTGAACTCCGACTTGAACGGTTCGCCCGCGTCCTCGTCGAGGCCGGCGTCCGCGCGGAGCAGCGCCTCGTTCTCCTCGATGAGCGGCGGCGGGCGCGTGCCGACGTTGTACGTCGCGAACTCGATCCCCTCGACCGCCTCGGCGGCGCGCTCGGCCCATTCGTCGAACTCTGCGCAGCGCCCCTCACAGACCCAGCAGTCCGCGACCGCGACCGGCTCGTGGTCCTCGTCGTCGCGCAGCGAGAGCGACACCCGGAGCGCCGAGCCGCGGTCGGCGTTCGACAGCCCGAAGCTCCGGCCGGCGACGAGCCGGCCGAGACAGGCGTCGCACACCGGCCCGGTCTCGGTCGCGCGCGCCGCGACGTCGAGTACGTCCATACGCCCTCCAACGCGCCGCGTGGTAACTGTCTTACTACTCGGTCGGGGTACCGTCGTTCACTTCGGTCGGGAGAGAACGCCGCAGTCGGATCGTTCAATGTCGCCCGGGCGGAGGAACTCGTATGGGAACGCCACTCGACTCGCGGGAGGAGCAGGTCGCCGAGGTCCTCGACCGGCTCTACGAGGAGTACCCCGACTCGACCATCTCGCTCAACTACTCGAACCGCCTCGAGCTGCTCATCGCGGTCATCCTCTCGGCGCAGTGCACCGACGAGCGCGTGAACAAGGTCTGCGGCGAGTTGTTCGAGGCGTACGAGACGCCCGAAGACTACGCGAACGCGCCCCAAGAGGAGCTGGCGGAGGCGATCAACTCGATCACCTACTACAACAACAAGGCGAAGTACATCCGCTCGGCGTGCGCGGACATCGCCGAGGAACACGACGGCGAGGTCCCGGACACGATGTCGGAGCTGACGGAGCTGGCCGGCGTGGGCCGCAAGACCGCGAACGTCGTCCTCCAGCACGGCCACGACGTCGTCGAGGGGATCGTCGTCGACACCCACGTCCAGCGGCTCACGCGCCGGTTGGGGATCACCGAGGAGGAGCGCCCCGAAGCGATAGAGCAGGACCTGCTCGATATCGTCCCCGAGAGCGACTGGCAGCAGTTCACCCACCTCATGATCGACCACGGCCGCGCGACGTGCACGGCGATCAACCCCGACTGCGCCGACTGCGCGCTCGCCGACGTCTGCCCCTCCGAGAAGGGGGACGGCGACGTCGACCTCGCGAGCGGCGAGGCCTGGTAGGCGAGGCGTGGGAGGCAAAGCGTGAGATACGAACCGATAGCGTTCGGGAGGTAGTATTTAAAGCCCCCACCGATGGGGGGAACCGGCGGAATCCGTCTCGGCGAGGGGGAACCCGCTTTCCGATTTATACGTGTCTCCGGCGTATCCAGAAGTGAGGAGAGACACAATGTCCACGAAAACCACAAACGAGTTCGGCGGGGAGATAGGCGGCGTCACGTTACTGGGGAAGGCGCACTCGCTGTCGGCGCTGTTCATCGTCCTGCTCCGGGCGACCATCGGCGGGATGATCCTGTTCGCGGGCCTCGGCAAGGTCTCCGAGTGGCCGTTCGACGCCGCGGGCTACCTCGCGAACGTCGGCTCGGCGAGCCCGGTCAGCGGGATATACGCCGCGATGGCGTCGAACGCCGCGCTGATGGAGATCGTCAACGTCGTCGTCCCGGTCACGCAGCTGCTCATCGGCGCGGCGCTCATCACCGGTGCCTTCGTCCGCCTGGCCGCGCTCGGCGGGGCGATGCAGATGATGCTGTTCTACCTCGGCGGGTGGAGCGGCGAGGCGCTCGCCCTGTTCGACTCGACGCTGGTGTACGCGATGGTGTTCCTCACGGTCGCGGCGTTCGGCGCGGGCCGCGTCCTCGGCCTCGACGCCTACATCGAGGAGTTCGAGGTGGGCGGACAGGCGCTCGTCGAGAAGTTCCCGGCGCTCCGGTACGTCCTCGGCTGAACGGGGGCGAGACCGGGCGAGGGGAATCGGGCGGTGACGGCTCACCGCCGACTCGTTTTCGAGACGCGGAGTACAGTTCGGTCGGTTCGATTTTCGTACTCGATTTTGTAACGGAGAGGGGCCGCGTTGCTACCGCTCATTTATAAATGAATGACTGTCGATCGGTGGAGAACACCTCCAAAGCCCCAGCCGTGAGGACTCGATGCGCTCCCTGCGGTGCTTACTGCGGCGTGCTTCGTCCTCACGGCTGCCCCTTTGAGTCCCACCCGCACCGCACAGCACCGCAGCCTCACGCCTCCCCAGCCTCGCCGCTCGCTTCCTCCGGTCGCTCGCGGCGTCCCTCGCGCGGTGCTGCTCGGCCGCAAAGCGGCCTCGCAGGCACGCGCCACCGCGACCGCCAGTTGTTTATAAGTGAACGAGTCGACTGCGCGGACTATTTAAATATGTATTCGCGACACCGACGCTCCGCTTCGGGTTCCAATCCATATAAGACCGCGCGGGCGGAACGGAGGCGTAATGCAACTCGGTTCGCGGGACGCGTTCTCCCGGATGGGGACGCTCGGCATCGAGGAGGAGTTCTACATCGTCGATGCCGACGGCTACCCCACGTCCGGGACGGACGACCTCGTGTACGGCCGCGACCCGCCGGCGGCGGTGCCGGAGGGGTTCGACCACGAGCTGTTCGAGTGTACGATCGAGGCCCAGACCGAGACGACCGAGGACACCGCGGAGGCCGCGGACGCGCTCGCGACGGTCCGCGAGGCGCTCGTCGACCACGCCGCCGCGGACGGGTATCAGATTGCGGCCGCGGGCCTCCACCCGGAAGCGAAGTGGCGCGAGCTCGACCACGTCCAGAAACCGCGGTACCAGGCGCAGTTGGACCGCATTCAGTACCCGCAACACCGGAACACGACCGCGGGGCTCCACGTCCACGTCGGCGTCGACGACGCGGACAAGGCCGTCTGGGTGGCGAACCGCCTGCGGTGGCACTGCCCGGTCCTGCTCGCGCTGTCCGCGAACTCCCCGTTCTGGAACGGGTTCGACACCGGGCTCGCCTCGGCCCGCGCGAAGGTGTTCGAGAATCTCCCGAACACCGGTATCCCCTCCGCGTTCGACGATTTCGACGCCTTCCAGCGGTACGAGCGCCGGATGGTCGAGACGGACTCCATCGCGGACCGCGGCGAGCTGTGGTTCGACGTGCGCCCCCACACTGGCCACGGCACCGTGGAGGTGCGCGCCCCTGACGCCCAGCGCAATCCCGAAGTGACCCTGGCGCTCGCCGAGTACGCCCGCGAGCTGGTCGTCGACTACGCCGAGCGGTACGAGGACGGCGAGTCGCCGCCGGCGCTACGCCGCGAACTCCTCGACGAAAACAAGTGGCGCGCGATCCGGAACGGCCACGACGCCGCGTTCGTCGACCGCGACAGCGAGGGAACCACCTCGCTCGGCGAAGTCGTCGACGCCGAGTGCGACCGGCTCGGGATCGACGGCATCCGCGAGGTGTACGAGGCGGAGAGCGGCGCCGCGCGCCAACGCCGGATCCGCGAGGAATCGGGCGCCGACGCGCTGCGCGCGGACCTCCTCGTGGAGCCCTGAGCCCTCACGGAGACGTGGACCGCCTCGGGAGGCCGCCGCATCGGCCGTCTCGGCCGCGTCGGCCGCGGCAGCGGGCACTGCGCCGGGAGCGCGTTTCGTCGGAATAAAAGCGACGAGAAACCCTTTTGACCGCGTAGCCCCCAGCTTCCAGCATGACCACGGACGATTCACCGATTGACCCGGTCGACGACCCGGAGGAGTCGCCGACGGAGCGGACCCGCGAGGAGCTTCGGAAGACGAAAGAGCGGCTCGGCGAGGGCGCCGACAGGGCGGTAAAGGGGTTCGACGACAACGTCGTCGACCTGCTCGCGTGGCTGCTCGACACGGAGACGCGCGCGCGGATCTACGTCTACCTCCGCGACAACCCCAACAGCACGAGCGACGAGGTCGCCGACGGCACGGGGCTGTACCCCAGCACCGTCCGCGAGGCGCTCGCCGAGCTCCACGACGAGGGCACCGTCGAGCGCGGCAAGCGGAAGGCGGAGGGCGCCGGCAACAACCCCTACGAGTACGAGGCCATCGCGCCGAGCGAGCTGGTCCGCGGCGTCGTCGGCGACGTCCAAGCGGAGCTGAACGCGGTGTTCAACCTCGACCGCCGGCTCGGCGGCGAATCGCCCGACGGCGACACCGAACCCGTCCAGATCTCCGTCGACGGCGAGGAAGGCACCGAGGGCGAGAGCGGTGACGACGAGGCCGACGACGAAGACGTGCGGGAGGCGGACGAGGGCGCCGGCGACGACGAAGCCGAGAGCGACGACGAAGCCGATGGCGACGACGCTGACGCCGACGAGCCGGCGAACTGAATCGGCCGACGACTCGACCCCGCAGGCCCGATCTCGTCTGTCCCGACCCGACCCACCCGCCCGCGGTTCGGGACCTTTTAAGTTCGACCCGCGCAACGGAGACGCATGAACGTCGCGCTGGGGGGTACGTTCGACCCCGTTCACGACGGCCACCGTAAGCTGTTCGAACGGGCGTTCGAGCTGGGTGACGTCACCGTCGGGCTCACCTCCGACGAACTGGCGCCGGAGACCCGGCACGTCGAGCGATACGTCCGCCCGTACGACCGGCGCGAGCGCGACCTCGAAGCGGAGTTGGCCCCGCGGGCCGAGACGCACGACCGCGAGTACGAGATCCGCGAGCTGACCGAGCCGACCGGCATCGCGGTCGAGCCGGAGTTCGACGCGCTGATCGTCTCTCCCGAGACGAAGGCCGGCGGTGAGCGTATCAACGAGATCCGCCGCGATCACGGGCACGACCCCCTCGATCTGGTCGTCGTCGACCACGTCGCGGCCGAGGACGGCGAGCGCATCTCCTCGACGCGGATCGTCGCGGGCGAGATCGACGAACACGGCAACCTCACCCCCGACCGCGAGGGGCGGGGCGCGACGCGTCCGGAATGACGGGCGACGATGCGACTGAGGGAGACGCGGCCGCGTCGCGCCGCGCGGCGCTCCGCCGGATCGCGGTCGGCGAGACCGGCTTCGAGCGGGCGACGGTGTGGAGCGCGGTCGGCTTCGCGCTGTCGTACGTCGCCTTCGACGCGACGGCGGCGGTCGGCCTCGGCGGCGCGGAGACCGCCGGCCTCTTGGCGGCCGTGACGGCGATCGGCGCGGTCGCGTTCGCCGCGACCGGCGGCGGCGCGCTCCCGGCGATACTGCTCGCGTACGGACCGTTCGCGGGGACGCTGCTTCGGGAACTGGGCCCGGAGCCGTACGTCCTCCCGCTCGCGTCCGGCAGCCCGGCCGCGGCCGCGTTCACCGCCCCGCTCGCCCTCGCCGGCGCGGTCGCGGTCGCGGTGGGCGCCGCGTCGGCGGTCGTCGGCTACCTCCTCTCCCGAATTACGGCGTCGCGGTAGCGTCACTACGCGAACCGTTGTCTCAGCCGTCGATTTTCCCGTTCAGAACCTTCGCGGCGACGAGTATCGGGTCCCACACCGGACTGAACGGCGGCGCGTACGCGAGGTCCAGCCGCTCGACCTCAGCGACGGTCATGTCCGCCTCGATCGCGGTCCCGAGCGTATCGATCCGGATCGCCGCGCGGTCAGTACCGACGATGCTCCCGCCGAGGAGCCGCCCCGTGTCGCCGTCGGCGACGAGCGTCACGTCGGTCTCGGCCGCGCCCGGGTAGTAGCCGGAGCGCGACCCCGCGGTCACCGTCTCGCTGACCGGGTCGAAGCCGGCCGCCTCGGCCTCTTCTGGGTCCAGTATCCCGACGCGGGCGGCCTCGGTGTCGAACGCTTTCACCGCCGCGGTGCCCGCGATGTCGCCGACGAGCGTCGGGTCGCCCGCGACCGTCGCACCGATGGCGCGCCCGGCGCGATTCGCGGTGAGGCCGAGCGGGACCCAGTCGGGTTCGCCCGTCACCGCGTGGCGCGCGGTCGCGCAGTCGCCCGCGGCGTACACGTCCGGCAGGCTGGTGCGCCCGTGGTCGTCGACGCGGATCGCCCCGCCCGCGCCGAAGTCCACGCCGGTGCCCTCGAGGAGGTCGGTGTTCGGTCGGATCCCGACGCCGACGACGGCCATGTCGACGGGGACGCGGTCGGTGGTCGCTCCGTCGGCGTCGCCCCCGATCTCGACCGCCTCGATCCGGTCGTCGCCGACGAGCGCCTCGACCGGCGCGTCGGTGTGGACCGTGACCCCCTCGGCTTCGAGCGCCTCCTCGACGCGATTTCCGACCGCCTCGCCGAACGGCGAGAGGAGGTGGCCGGAGCGGTGGAACACGTGGACTGAGAGCCCGCGCTCCGAGAGCGCCTCCGCGACCTCGACGCCGACGTACCCCCCGCCGACGACCGCGGCGGTCTCGGGCGCCGGCATCGCCGCGTTGCGGTCGACGCGCTCGCGGTCGACCGCGCTCACGTCGGCGCGCTCCGGGTCGTAGGCGTCCGGCTCGGCGACGTACGCGTCGATTGCGGCCGCCGCGTCCATGTTATGCAGCGTGAACGCGCCGTCGACGCCGCGCACGTCGAAGAATCCGGTGGTCGCGCGCGCGCCGGTGGCGACGAGCAGGTCGTCGTACGCCTGCTCGAACCGATCGCCGTCGGTCGTCTCGACGGTGACGCGCTTCGCGTCGGGGTCGACGGCGACGACCTCGCTGCCGCGCCGGAGGTCGATCCCGCGCTCGTCGACGTCGCTCGGGGACAGCGAGAGGAGGTTCGACATGCGGTCGACGTAGCCGGCGATGAAGTAGGGCATCCCGCAGTAGGCGTACGAGATCCACCGGCCCTTCTCGAAGACGACGACCTCGCCGTCGGGCGCCTCGCGCCGGAACTTGCTCGCCGCGCTCAACCCGGCCGCGTCGGCCCCGACGACCACGAACGGATCGCTCATAGCCGGACATCGACGGGACGCGTGAAAAAGTCACGCCGCCGGTGCGGCCCGAACGCGCGGCCGGGTGAGTGCGGCCCGAACGCGCGGCCGGATAAGTGCGGCCTCCCGCGGCCGGATAAGTGCGGTCTCCCGCAGTCGGCGCCGTTCAGTTGTCCTTGTCGTCCGCCAGTCGCGAGAGCGTCTCGCGGGCGTTCGCGACGGCCTTCTCCTTTTTCGCCGGGTACGCCTCGACTTTCGTGCGGACGGTGAGCCCCGGACCGAGCCGAACCTCATGGCGGAACGCCGCCTGCTTGTCGAGGCGGAGGAACAGCGCACAGTTGTCGTCGACGCGCTCGTCGAGTTCGTCAAGGACCCGGTCGAGGTCCTCCAGCTCGGCGAGCCGGTCGAGCACGTGTCGCATCTCGTCCGCCCGTTCGACGCGCGCCGAGAGCACAACGATCCGGTCCCCGTGGTGGCCCGCGTTCTCGACGCGGTCGAGTTCGACGTCCTCGGGCAGCAGGGAGCGGAGCGCCTGCTCGACGCGTTTGACGTCCTCAGTGGCGTACGAGAACGCGCGGAGGTCGACGTAGTGGAAGGGGACTTTTGCCATGCGGTACGGTGGGGCGGCGTTACTCCTCGCTCTCGACGGCGTCGAGCGCGTCCTCGGGGACGCCCGTCTCCTGGCCGTCCTCGAAGCTGACCGTGTACGTCGCGTCGCCGAACATCGTCTCCATCACCTGCGTAATCGTCCCCGTCTCGCCGTCGTACTCGCTGTGTTTGTCGTGGAGCACGACCTCGTCTTCCTTCTCAAAGCTCATGGCGTCTCGTTCCGCCGGGACGGTTAAAAGCGCGCGGATCCCGACCGCGGCGACGGGTTCGGACCCGCGGAAGCGACGGGGCGTCGCCCCGGATCGCCTCACAGAATCGCGACCAGCGCCGCGCCGAACGCGATCATCAGCGCGAGCCCCACCGCGAGCCAGACGACGGCGCTGTCGACGGCGAGCGCGACCGCGACCGCGGCGGCGACCGCGAGCAGCCCGAAGGCCGCGCCCGCGACCCCGCCGCGTCGGACCAGCCGGTCGAGCGCGTTCACCGCCTGCTGTCGGGGCGGCACGTCCGGCGTGCGCTCCGGAGGCGCCGAGAACCGTTCGTCGACGGCGACCGACTCCTCGGGAGTGTCGGGCGAGGGGTCGACCCGCACGTCGACGTACGTCGTGTTCGACCCGTAGCCGGTGACGATCTTCAGCTTCCCGCGGACCCGTTCGTCGACGTCGGCCGTCCTGACGTGGACGTGGCGGGTGGCCTCATCGCCGACGAAGTGGTTGCCCTCGTCGAGCGCGGCCACCCGGTCGAGGTCGTCGTCGAAGTGGAGGTGTACGTGCGTCGAGCGCCCGGTGTTCTCGAGCACGACCGGAAACGGTCCGTCGGTGACGAACGAGTCCGGCGCGTCGATGTCGTGGACCGTCTCCCCGTTCAGTTCGACGTCGAGTGTCGGCACGGCTGAGACCACGGCCCCGTACTAAAAAAAGATTCACACGATCGAGGGGTTTTCGGGGGCCGGAACCGGCGTCAGAGTCGCCGACTCCGTTCCGGGGGAAGCGCTACGCCGCGGCCTCTTCGCGCATGTCCGGCGGCAGGAGGTTCGGGATCCCGTCCTCAATCGGGTACGTCTCGCCGCACTCCGTACAGGTGAGCGTCCCGGCGAGGACCTCCTCGTCGTCCGCGTCGTCGACGTCGAGTTCGAGGGGCGCCTTGTCGAGCGGGCAGCAGATCACGTCCATCAGGGATTCCTTCATACCGCTCGGTTGGGTTGGACCGATAAAAAAGCGTGCGGGTCGCGGCCGGTGCGACGCGGCCGGCGCGTCCGAGCGATTCGGGCGGGGCGGCGCCCGAGGGGTCCGAAGCGGCCGCCGCGTCCGAGCGGGATAATAACCTCTTTGCCGTCGCGTGCCCCCCTCCGTGATATGGGAATTCCGGCGGAGCGGATCGAGCGGCTGTTCGCCCTTGCCCGCGAGGCGGTCGTCGACAACGAGTACGACCGCGCCCGCGAGTACGTCGCCCGCGCCCGCCGGATCGCCGAGCGGAACCGCTGTGGGATCCCATCGGAGCTCTCCAGGCGCGCCTGCGACGACTGCGCCGTCTACCTCCGACCGGGAAAGACGAGCCGCGTCCGGACGCGACCCCGTCGCGTGGTCGTCCGCTGTCGGGAGTGCGGGGCGACGGCGCGGTACCCCTACGGGGGGGAGTGATCGCAGCGGTCGCTGGTCTACGACGCTACCCTCTCGACGTGGCCATCGTGTCGCCGGTCGAACCGGGACACCGAAACGACTAATTCGTGTTTCGGGGAACACGGGGACTGTGACCGGATACGACGCGGTTCTCTTCGACAACGACGGCGTCTTAGTCGAGCCGCCGACCCACGAAACGGCGGTCGAAGCGACGCGGGAAGCGTTCGACGAGGTGGGCGTTCGAGACCCGAGCCAAGCACACGTCGACGACATCGTACACGGGACGACCGTCGAGAGACTGCGTGAGATGTGTACCGCCTACGGCGTGGACGTGGAGACATTCTGGCGAGCCCGCGAGCGGCTGGACGAGCAGTCTCAGTTCGAGAAGTTCGAGTCGGGGTCACGTACGCTCTACGACGACGTTCGGAGCATCACGAACCTCGAGCAACCCCGGGGCGTCGTGAGCAACAACCACCACAGCACGGTCGAGTTCGTGTTGGACTTCTTCGACCTGCGGCAAGCGTTCGACACCTATCACGGCCGAGAGAAGACCGTCGAGAGTCTGGACCTGAAGAAACCGAACACGCACTATCTCGACCGGGCGGTCGCGGAGCTCGGCGCCGAATCGGTGCTCTACGTCGGCGACAGCGAGAGCGACGTGAGAGCAGCGCACCGGGCCGGGTTGGATTCGGCGTTCGTCCGGCGGCCACACTGCCGGGAGACGAACCCCTCCGTCACGCCCACCCACGAAATTGAGTCGCTCCGCAATCTCGTGGCCATAACGGACGCGTGAGTGAGAGGGTGACCCCGGCGGCGCGTGCCCCCGAATCGAACTGACGATCCGTGTCCATCCAGAGTCGCCGGAACGAGTCGAGTAAAATGGACGAACTCCACCCTCGAGGACGGATTACCGAGCGCGCTCGCGCAGCGAAGCCAGCACCGCGGCGGTGCCGTCCATGAACCCCTTCCCGGCCACCTCGTCGGCGGCCTCCCGGGCGGCGGCGTCCGCATTGGCGACCGCGTACGACTCGCCGGCGACGCCGAACGTCGAGACGTCGTTCTCGCTGTCGCCGACCGCGACGAACGCGGCGGGGTCGAGTCCAAGCGCGTCGGCGACGACGCGGAGCGCCCGTCCCTTGCTCACGCCCGTCGACTTGACGTGGTAGGCGTAGCCGGTGTCGACGACCTCCACGTCGTCGACGGCCGCGGCGACCTCGCGCAGGAGCGCCTCGTCCGCGTCTGTCGAGAGCGCGACCTCCGTCTCGCGCCAGCGGTTCACCGTGTCGCCGTCGCCCCACCCGATCTCCCCGCCGCGCTCGCGGAACGCCTCGACGACCGCCCGCGCCGCGTCCGGGTCGCCGACGACCGTCGTCTCGCCGTTGACGTACGCGACGCCGCCGTTCTCCGCGATCACCGTCTCCTCGCGGCCGAGGAAGTGCGCGAGCGCGACCGGGTACGGGAACGCCTTCCCGGTGGCGAACACGATCGGCGCGTCCCACGCGGGCAACAGCTCGAAGGCTCGCGGGTCGATCCGACCGGTCGGCGTCGTCAGCGTGCCGTCGATGTCGAGCGCGAGGGGCGGAACCATACCCCGAGTCGGCGACTCGGCGACAACTGTCTTCCGTTCGATCGGTTCTGTTACGTAGCGGAGTCAGAGCGACTGGGAGGTTATTTATAAGCCGAGCCGAGGTGTTGCTGTCGGCCTTTATAAGTAGTTCGCGAGTTGGCGGTGATGAACTCCAAAGCCCCAGCCGCTCGCTTATAAATGGTTGGTGGAGAATCGGGAACGAACACCTCCAAAGCCCCAGCCGCGACGACTCGCGCGGCTTGCTGTGCTCCTCGCTCAGTCGCTTCGCTCCTTCGCTGCGGTGCTTACTGCGCCGTGCTTCGTCCTCGCGACTGCCCCTTTGAGTCCCGCCCGACCGCGACCGCACAGCACCTCACGCCTCCCCAGCCTCGCGGTTCGCTCGGGGCTCTCTGCGGTCGCCCCTCACTCACCGCGTCCCTCGCGCGTGCGACTCGCGCCCTGTCGGGCGCTCGCAGGCACGCGCCACCGCCTATATATTTATAAGCGATTGCCGCCGTCGCCTACGCCTTTAAAAGAACCGTATCGCTGCTGTTGATCCAGTTGGGTCGGCCCCGCGGCCGCTATCCGGTCCGGACGCGTCGGTCGAACAGCTCCCGGAAGACGACCGTCGGGAAGATCGGCACGAGCCGACTCGGCGGGCGGCCCTTACCGTCGCTCTGGTGGACGGTGACGCGTTCGAGCAGGCCGCCGTCGGCCAGCTCGTAGAGCACGCGCCGCACCGTCGACGCGGAGAGGTCGACGCCCGGGCGCGCCGCGATGGCCTCGGTCGCCACGCCGACCGTCGACCGCTCCTCCTCCGAGAGGCCGGCGAGCTCGTAGAGGAGCCGCTGGCGGCTCTCGGGGAGCGCGAGCACCCGCCCCAACGACACGCAGGGGCGGGGGACGCCGTCGATGCCGGCGTCGACGTCGCCCGAGCGGATCGTCGACGCGCCAGCCCGCTCCGCGTTGACCGCCGCGCCCATCACGGCGGCGAGCGCGTCGTGGGCGTCGCCCGCGGCCCACTCGACTATCTCGCGGATCTGGTCGTGGGAGAGCGCGTCGCGGCCGAGCCCGGTCGAACACCGGCTCGTCAGCAGCTCGACGAGCACGTGTCGGCGGTACTTCGCGAACTCGACGGTGGTCTCCGGCTCCCAGTCGATCGCGTCCGGCGGGTCGCGGCCGAGACAGGCCGGGGTGATCCGCTGGCCCACGTCGGTGAGCCAGTCGATGAGCGTCGCCGCCGTCGGCGTCTCGGTCTCGTTCGTGTGGTCGACCGCGACGACGAGGTCGGGGCCCGTGCGCATCGCGTCGCGCAGCGAGTCGGCCAGCTCCTCGGTCCCGATCCCGTGGTCCGGAACGGGGTCGTCGCTCATCGCGGCCAGCATCGCGTGGTACAGCCGGAATTTGGTCGACGCCTTCCGGGCGTCGACGTAGACGAACCCCGGGATCGTCGGCTCCACCGCCCGCGTGCTCGTCTGGATCGCGCGGCGCGGACCGCTGTGGCTCGCGAGCCGGCCGAACAGCGCCGAGACGACCGCCGACTTCCCGCTCCCCTTCGGGCCGTACACGTAGACGCTCGGCGGGAGCGACCCGGTGAAGGCGGGCTCGAACACGTCGAGGAGCCGCTCTATCGCCGGCCCGCGCCCGACCGGCGAGTCGACGTGCCTGACCGGCGAGATGGCCTCGAAGTCGGCGAGGACGCTCATGCCAGCGTCGTAGCCGAGCCGTCGTTCGATCCGGTCGTCGATATTCACGGTCGGCCCTCCGGGACAGCCGCACAAAACCGCCCCGACTCGGGACGGGCCGACGGCTCCCGGGGCGGACCGAATCGCGCTCCCGAGCCGCCGCCTACCAGTGAGCCGGCTTGTACCGATTGATGACTACCGTCGAGACGACGAAGACGACACCGCTGATGAGGCCGGCTATCACTCCGACCGCGAGCCGGACCGCGGGCGTCCCCTCCGAGACGACCGCCATCACGGCCGCCACGACCCCAATCACGATGAGGAGGTTCCGTCGGTCCCGTCGGTCCAGCCCGATCCGATCCAACATACCACGTCATCCTGGCCGGGGAAGTTAAACGCCCCGCGTTCGCCCCGCGACCGCCGCCCGCCCGGCGGGCGGACGGCGGCGCGGTCGACTCGGGTCGACGAGCGGGGTCGCCCCGATGGAAACCTATACGACCGTCGGGCGAACTACGACGGGTATGTCGAACGATCCGGCCGTGGAGACGCTGCACACGGTCGACGACCGAAGCAAAGTCGTCGCCGTCCTGTCGACGGCGGCCGCGTTCGGGGCCGGGATGTTCACGATCGGCGACATCGAGTTCGTCTCGATCGCCGCGGCCGCGGTCGGCGTCGGCGTCCGGTTCGGTTCGGTGTGGTGGGGTGCCCGCGCCTTCGTCGAGCGCGAGGCGGCGACGGTGGCCGAGCAGCCGACCGCCGGGAGTTTCCACCACGGAGCGCTCGGCGTCGCGCTCGCGACGGCCGGCAGCCTGGCGCTGGTCGCCCGCTACCTCGGCGGGGCGGTGTCGACTGTCGCCGTCGCCGCCGCCGCGGTTGCCGTCGTCGCGTTCCTCGTTCTCTCGGCGCTGCTCCCCGAGGAGTGACGTTCGCGCGCGAGCGCACTCGCTAGGACACCGGTCGCTGTCCGGGTGGTTCCGACCGACCACGGGTGAGCGAAGTGCCATAATAAAAATACTGCCGAGAGCGGCGTCGCGTTAGATCCCCGTGCCGGGAATCCAGACGCCCCAGTTGAGCAGGCCGGCGATGACCAGCAACCCGATCGTCAGCGTCCACACCACGATGGCGGCCGCCGGCGGGTCGAAGTGCGTGTCGGAGTGGGCGTAGAACACGCGCTGGCTCGCTTCCCCGACGACCGCGGAGAACATGCCGAACACCGCGCCGAACAGCAGCGCCGGCGCGGCGCCGAACGCCAGCGGCGCGGTCAGGTCCGCGGCCGACAGGTCGGTGAGCATGAGGATCCCGTCCTGCCACGTCGCGAGGAAGGCGGTCGCGCCCGCCAGCGTCATGTGGTGGGTGACGGGGATGCGGTCGACGCCGAGGTTCAGGAACAGCAGCGACGCTGCGCTGATCCCGAAGCCGGCGAAGACGGCGATGAGGCCGTGCCCGCCGCTTATCATGTTGTACGTGATGACTGCCGCACCGAGACCGGTGAAGAACCCGATCGCGGCGACGTGCGACCACTTGTACATGTTCGGCAGCCACGGCTCGACGGCGAGCCGGTCCTCGCTGGCCTTCCCGCCGTCGCCCTTGACCTCGCCGGGGTCGCGCATCTCCTCGCGCTCGAACGGTCCCATGTCGAAGTAGCCGTTCGCCTTGTCGCTGACCGTGCCGACGATGCTGTACCCGAAGACGGCCCGGACGACGATCGCGCTGATGACGATGCTCACCGGGATCGGGTCGACCGGCAGCGCGAGCTGCCGAGAGAGCTGTTCGATGAGGACGCCGAAGACGCCGAAGACGGCGCCGACGGCGAGGATGTCCGGTTTACTCCCCAGCGCGAAGCCGATGTCCTTCGCGTTGTGGTAGTCGAATCCGGATTCCATATACCCCTTATTGGCCGCGTAGCCGGCCGCCGCCACGCCCCCCGCGAAGGAGATGTGCGGCCCGAACACCGGCCCGAAACCGACGTCAACCCCGAAGCCCCCGCCGCCGAGCGACCCGCCGATGACGAGGAACCCGGTGAAGATGAACGCCGGCAGCGCGCCGAGCGCCGCTCCGAACGCGCCGCCCGCGAGCGCCCCGAGGAGGATCCCGGGGTTGGTGAGGCTGTCGATGACGTCGGTCGGGGCGCCGGGCTCGTACCCGACCTGTAGCACGGTGTCGGCCGCGATGGCCAACTCCGGTAGCAGTTCGACGCTCATTTACTCCTCCTCCTCGTCGTCGATCGCCCAGTTCTTCGAGCGCTCGACCGCGTCGTCCCAGCGGCTGTACAGCTTGTCGACCTCGCCCTGTGACTTCTCGGGGGTGGACTCGCGGTCGACCTGCCAGTTGTCGCGCAGTTCGTCCACGTTGTCCCAGTACCCCACCGCAAGCCCGGCGGCATACGCCGAGCCGAGCGCGGTCGTCTCGTCGACCTCCGGTCGCGCGATGTCCGTCTGGATGATGTCGGACTGGAGCTGGCAGAGGAAGTTGTTCTTGACCGCGCCGCCGTCGACGCGGAGCGTCGTGGTCTCCACGCCGGAGTCGGCCTCCATGGCCTCGGCGATGTCGCGGGTCTGGTAGGCGATCGACTCGAGCGTCGCCCGCACGATGTGCTCCTTGCCGGTGCCGCGGGTCATCCCGACGATGGTCCCGCGGGCGCGGCCGTCCCAGTGCGGGGCGCCGAGCCCCGTGAACGCCGGGACCATGTAGACGCCGTCGGTCGAGTCGACCGACCGAGCCAGCTCCGCGGTCTGGGCCGCGTTGTTGATCAGGTCGACGTCTTCGAGCCACTCGATGGCGGCGCCGGTGATGAAGATGGACCCCTCCAGCGCGTACTGGACGGGCTCGCCGGACATCTGGAACCCGATCGTCGTCAGCAGTCCGTGATCGGACTCGACGGCGTCGGTGCCCGTGTTCATCAGGTAGAACGAGCCGGTGCCGTAGGTGTTCTTCGCGTCGCCCTCGTCGAAGCAGGTCTGCCCGAACAACGCGGCCTGCTGGTCACCCAGCGCGCCCGCGACGGGGACCTCCTCGCCGAGGAAGCCGTCGGGGTCCGTGTGTCCGTAGTAGTCCTCGTCGGACGAGGGGCGTACCTCGGGCACCATCTCCTTCGGCACGTCGAACTCGTCTAAGAGCTCGTCGTCCCACTCCAGGTCCCGGATGTTGTACAGCATCGTCCGGGATGCGTTGGTGACGTCCGTGATGTGGTTCCCCGTCAGGTTGTAGATGAGCCACGAGTCGATGGTACCCATCACGAGCTCGCCGGCGCGGGCCCGGTCGCGCAGGTCGCCGCCGCGGGAGCTCTGCATCTTGAGCGGCTCCGCGTTGTCGAGGATCCACTCGGTCTTGGTCGCAGAGAAGTACGCGTCGGCCTCGAGGCCGGTCTTCTCGCGGATCTCCTCGACTTTCCCGTCGTCTTGAAGCTCCTCGACGCGGTCGGTCGTCCGCCGGTCCTGCCACACGAGGGCGTTGTGGACCGGTCGGCCGGAGTCTTTGTCCCAGACGATCGTCGTCTCGCGCTGGTTGGTGATCCCGATGGCATCGAGCTGGTCGGCGTCGAGCCCCGCGTCCGCGAGGCCGTCGAGGACGACCTGTTGGGTGTTCTCCCAGATCTCTATCGGGTCGTGTTCGACCCATCCCGGGTTCGGGTAGATCTGTTCGTGCTGTTCGTAGGCGTTCGCGACGACCTGGCCCTCATGGTCAAAGACCATGAATCGGGTGCCGGTCGTCCCCTGGTCTATCGCACCGACGTACTGTGTCATGTTGTGGATCCCTCCTGTGGCGCTGGTCCGTGTGCGGCGGTGACCGGGTCGCCCCCGCCGTCGGGGGCGATCCCGGAGCCGCGTTCGCTGTCGCGTCGCGCGACCGATCGGTCAGACCCGTCCGGAGCCGACCCGAGGCGGCCGCGAGGCGTATCGACGCCGCCGCGACATATCTTCACGGAAGCTACCACGCCGGTCGTGAACATAATGTACTACCATAATAATCTTCCTGTTGAAATCCGAACTTCGCCGTGAGTGAAAAAGTGTAATATAAAAACCCATCGGCAGCGACAGGGATTACAGTACTTGAATGACCCTGATAGTTATGGGTAGGACACCTCGGGAGGTAAAGTAAAGTGGTCGTGGTCCAAGGGCCTCGCATGGACAGACAAGTGGACGTCGTCGTCGTCGGTGGGGGGTCGACGGGGTGCGGCGTCGTCAGGGACCTGGCGCGACGCGGGCTCGACACGGTCCTCGTCGAGAAGGGGAACCTGACGCACGGCACGACCGGACGGATGCACGGCCTCCTCCACAGCGGCGGCCGCTACGCGGTCTCGGACCAGAAGAGCGCGAAGGAGTGTATCGAGGAGAACATGGTCCTCCGCGACATCGCGGCCCACTGCGTCGAGGAGACCGGCGGGCTGTTCGTCAAGCGACCGGAGGACTCCGAGGAGTACTTCCAGGAGAAGTTAGAGGGGTGTAAGGCGTGCGACATCCCGGTCGAGGTGATCGACGGCGAGGAGGCGCGCCGCCGCGAGCCGTACCTCGCGCGCGACGTCGAGAAGGCGATCGCCTTGCCCGACGGCGCGGTCGACCCGTTCCGCCTGTGCGTGTCGAACGCCGCCGACGCCCGCGAGCACGGCGCCCGGATCGAGACGCACGCCCCGGTGACCGACGTGCTCGTCGAGGACGGCGAGGTCGTCGGCGTCGAGATCGAACACGAGACCGGCCCCGGGAAACGCGTCCATCACGAGCCCGGGACGACCGAGGAGATCCGCGCCCGCCACGTGGTCAACGCGACCGGCGCGTGGGCGGGCAACGTCGGTGGAATGGCCGGCGTCGACGTGGAGGTGCGCCCCTCGAAGGGCGTGATGACGGTGATGAACACCCGGCAGGTCGACACCGTGATCAACCGCTGCCGGCCGAAGGGCGACGCCGACATCATCGTCCCCCACGAGACCGCCTGTATCCTCGGCACGACCGACGAGGAGGTCGACGACCCCGAGGACTATCCCGAGGAGGACTGGGAGGTCGACCTGATGATCGAGACGCTCTCGGAGCTCGTGCCGGCGCTCGAAGACGCCCGGACGCTCCGCTCCTTTTGGGGCGTCAGGCCGCTCTACGAGCCGCCGGGAACGGGCACCGAGGACCCGACGGACATCACCCGCGACTACTTCCTCCTCGACCACGGCGACCGCGACGACCTCCCGGGGATGACGACCATCGTCGGCGGGAAGCTCACGACCTACCGGATGATGGCGGAGTCCATCTCCGACCACGTCTGCGAGGCGCTCGGCTATGAGGCGACCTGCGACACCGCCGATGCGCCGCTGCCGGGCTCGGAGAGCGAGGCGCGCATGGCGGAGCTGATGGACGAGTTCGGGCTGCGGTCGCCGGTCGCGCGGCGCTCGGGCCAGCGGCTCGGCTCCCGGGCCGACGACGTGCTCGACGAGTACGACCCGAACCCGATCGTCTGTAACTGCGAGAGCGTGACCCGCGCGGAGGTCCAGGACGCGATAGGCGAGGCGGGCTCCGACCTCAACGCGGTCCGCCTCCGGACCCGCGCCTCGATGGGCAACTGTCAGGGCGGCTTCTGTACGCACCGCATCGCCGCGGAGCTCGCCGAGGAGTACCCCGAGCCGGTCGTCCGCGACGCCGAGGACGAGCTGTACCAGGAGCGCTGGAAGGGCCAGCGCCACGCCCTGTGGGGCGAACAGCTCTCGCAGGCGATGTTGAACCACCTGCTCCACGCGACGACGATGAACCGCGACGGCGACCCCGCGAGCCTCGACGGCGAGGTCGACTTCGGCGCGTTCGACGCCGGACCGGAGTCGCCGGACGCCGCCGATACCGACGAGTCCGGATCGGCCGGAACTGCGGCCGCCGACGGTGGCCGCGCAGACGACGACGCGGCTACCGACGGGGGTCGCTGATGGCGATAACCAGCGACGTCCTCGTGATCGGCGGCGGCCTCGCCGCGGTCACGGCCGCGGTGTCGGCCGCCCGAGAGGGCGCCGACGTGCGGCTCGTCTCGCACAAGGCGAGCACGCTGCGGCAGGCATCCGGGCTGATCGACGCGCTCGGCTACGTCCCGGCGACGGAGCCGGCGAAGCCGCTGCGCGACGGGCCGCCGACCGCGGGCCGGAACCTCGACCCCGACGAGTGGCCAGACCCCGAGGGGCCGCTCGCGGACCCGTTCGACGGGATCGACCGGCTTCCGGAGTCGCACCCGTATCGAGTCGTGGGTGGCGAGGCGCTCCGCGATGGGCTCGACCTGTTCGACGACCTCGCCGGCGACGCGTACCGCGGCGGCCACACCGACCGCAACGCGCTCGTTCCCACCTTCGGCGGCGCGGTGAAGCCGACGGCGCGGTACCCCGCAGCCGCGGAGGCGGGGCTCGCGAGCGACGACCGACCGATGCTCGTCGTCGGGTTCCGGTCGCTCACGGAGTACGACGCGCGCGCCTTCGCGGGGCGGCTGGAGGCAGCGGGCGTCCCGTTCGACGTCGCGGGCGCGGAGGTCGAGTTCGCGGAGGCGTTCCGCGCCGACGCGAAGATAACCCGGCTCGCGAAGGCGCTCGACCACGACGAGGCGATCGACGGGACCCCCGCCCGGGAGGCGCTCGCGAAGGCGGTCTCGCCGCACCTCCACGACGTGGTCGACGGAGACGGCGGCGTCGACCGCGTCGAGCGGGTCGGCTTCCCCGCGTTCCTCGGCGACGACGAGGGCGAGGAGGTCCGCGAGGAACTCGCCGACCGGCTCGGGGCCGACGTCTTCGAGATCCCGATGGGGCCGCCGAGCCTCCCGGGACTCCGCTTAGAGGACCGGCTGTTCGACGCGCTCGACGCCGAGGGGGTCCGGTTCGAGACCGGCAACCCCGTCGTCGGCGTCGAGTCCGCGGCCGACGGGCGAGTGGAGGCGGTCGCGGTCGACCGGAAGGGGCGGACGGCGCCGTACGGCGCCGACGCGTTCGTACTGGCGACCGGCGGCCTCGTCGGGAAGGGGCTCGACTCCGACCGGGAGGGCGTCCGGGAACCGGTGTTCGACCTGTACGTCGACCAGCCGGACGACCGGTACGAGTGGTTCGTCGACGACGCGTTCGGTGACCAGCCGTACGCGCGGTTCGGGGTTCGGCCCGACGAGCGGTGTCGGCCCACGGACGCCGACGGTGAGGCGCAGTACGAGAACGTGTTCGCGGCCGGCGGGGTCGTCGGCGGCGCGGACGCGGCGAGAGAGAAGTCCGCGAGCGGGGTGTCGCTCGCGACCGGCCTCGAGGCCGGGCGGCAGGCGGCGACGGAGGCGAACCAATGACACGACACACCGAGGACGACGACGCGGGGGACGCGAACGGGGCGAACGACCGGAGCGGCGACCGCGAGGGAGGTCGCGAGAACCCCGGCCGCGGGGGGTGCGGCTGCGGAGAGCCCGCCCCCGGCGTCCCGCAGGCCGGCCGCGACGAGCAGCCGTCCGTCTTCGTCACCGACGGGGGGGACGTTCCGGAGGCGGACGTGACCGACGACCGCGACGCGGCGCGGACCGGCGGGGAGTCGACAGCCGACCGTGCCGCGACCGACGGCGGCGTCGAGAGCGCGTCGGGCGGGACCGAGAGCGCGACCGGCGGGACCGACTCGGCGGAGCTCGACCCCGAGGCGTACGACCCCGTCGACGTGTTCCCCGGCGGCGACCTCGACCTCCGCGAGGGGGCCGACTCCTGTTACAAGTGCACGAGCTGTGACACCTCGTGTCCGGTGGCGGAGGTCGACGACGAGTTCCCCGGCCCGAAGTTCCAGGGCCCCGAGCAGTGGCGACTCAAGCGGAAGGAGGACCACGACATCGACGAGTCGATCACCTCCTGTTCGAACTGCATGCGCTGTGACGACGCCTGTCCCTCCTCGGTGCCGCTCTCGCAGATGCACAACGAGGCGCGCGGGCAGTACGTCGAACGGCAGATGGAGAAGCTCTCCGTCGAGTACATTCGGAACCGAATCTTAGCCAACTACCGCACGTCGGCGAGCCTCGCGAGCATGTTCCCGCGGACGGCGTCGTTCGCGATGAACTTCGGCCCCGCGCGGTGGGCGATGGAGAAGGTGATGGGGATCCCCAAGGAGCGCGACTTCCCCGAGTTCGCCACGGAGACGTTCCGCGAGTGGTGGAAGGCACGCGGCGGCGCGAACGTGGAAAACTCCGACAAGCGCGTGGCGTACTTCCACGGCTGCTACTCCAACTACAATACTCCCGAGGTCGGCAAGGCATTGGTCTCAGTCTACGAGCACTTCGGCTACGAGGTGATGGTGCCGCCCCAGAAGTGCTCGGGCACGCCGATGTTCGCGAACGGGATGCTGAAGGACGCCCGCCGGCACGCCGAGACGAACGTCGAGAACCTCGTGGAGGCCATCGGCGAGGGCGCCGACGTGATCGCCTCCTGTACCTCCTGTTCGTTGTCGCTGCGCCAGGAGTACCCCGAGCTGTTCGACCTCCACGGGATCGAGGACCTCGCAGAGCACACGTTCGAGGCGCTGGAGTACCTCCGGATCCACGAGAACCTAGAGGGCGAGCTCGACGCGGCCGGCGGGCTCGACGACGAGCGCGCGTTCGCGTACCACGCGCCGTGTCACGCCCGCAACCAGGGGCTCTCGCGGCAGGCGGTCGAGACGTTCCGCGACGTCGACGGCGTTCGGATGGAGGACGTCGGCGACTCCTGTTCCGGCATCTCCGGCACGTACGGCTGGAAGGAGGAGAAGTACGAGAAGTCGATGGAGATCGGCGCGGAGATGTTCGAACACATGGAGGACGCCGAGGGAGAGGTCGGGATGACGGAGTGTCCGACCTGCGCGATGCAGATGGAACACGGCACCGGCTACGAGATCGAACATCCCCTCCAGCTGCTCGAAGAGGCGCTGGACGCGTAGGCGGCTCCGGACGGAGGCGCTCTGGACGGAGGCAGCTCCGGGCCGCCGCCGACGACCCAGCGTCCGACCGCGAATCGACCGCCGGGATCGCGGGTGCGAACCCCCGGCAGTGATCTGCCCGGTGGCCGGTGTTCGCTCTTCTCAACGCCGATAACCGCGTGAGAATCCTTATGAGTCGAACCCGCTCAAGACGGAACACGTGACTCTCGAACAGTTTCTCAACCGCTTCGGCGGACCCGAGCGCTCCGTGGTCGTCATCAACCGGACCGACCCGGACCCCGTTTTGAACATGCTCGTGGACACGTTTGGCGACGACGCAGTACGGGTGGTCGAAGGGCGAGTGACTGACGGCCGGAGCGACGGCCGGATGACCGACGGCGCGGGCGACGGCCGCGTGATCGACGGCGCGGGCGACGGCCGCGTGATCGACGGCGCGGGCGACAGCGGCGTGATCGACGGCGCGGGCGACAGCGGCGTGATCGACGGCGCCGGGCGGACCGAACCCGACCGGGCCGCCGGTCTCACCGCGCGAGAACTGGCGGCGACCAGCGCGGTCGACGGGGACGGGAACGTCGGTCCGTCGCTCGACGTAGAGGTCCTTCGCCGTCACGAGGACGTCCCGTTCGACGGCGGCGACCCGGACGATATCGAGAACCTCGTGCTGCTCATGGAGGGCGACGAGGTGGTGGCGGGCTCGACGCTCGACGAGCTGGGCGACGCAGTGCTTTTCGTCAACTCCGATCTGTACGTCACGGGCAGTCGGTCGCTCGGCGACATCGACCTCCCATCGGTGATAAGCGGCCTCGACGACGCGACGTTCACGCTCCGGGGGTACCCCGAGTCAAATCGACAGAAACTGCTTCTCATCACTATCTCGCGGTTCATCGAGCGAGCGGCGTGGACCGCCGGGGACGGCACCCTGCGCTCGTCGTTCCAGCGGCTCTCGCGCATCGACGACGAGATCGGCACGCGGGAGGTGTACGAGCGGATCTCCCGGACCGGTATCGACACGCACCTCTACGGCGTCCCGGACGAGCTTCCGACGGACCTCGACGCGGTGATCCACGCCGGGAGCGACCCGGACTTCACCGACAGCTGGTTCGTCGTGTACCGTCCCCCGGAGGGGCCGCACCCGGCCGAGACCGACCCGAACAGCGACCTCGTCCGGGGGATCGAGGGGGGCGTCGGACTCCTCGCGGTAGAGACAGAGCCCCGTGTCTGGCGCGGCCTGTGGACGTTCGATTCGGACCGGCTCTCCCGGGTCAACCGGTACATCGAGCGGAAAATGTAGCGTCGCCGTCAATTTCCTCCCGGTCGAGGCCGTCCGTATCCAACCCGTGCGTTCATATTCTCGGAGCGGTGACGGGCGGCCATGTTCATGGAGCGGTCCGCGCTCGTCGACGACGGGCGCCCGATGCGCGGGTACGGGGTCGCGGTGACGCCCGGCCGCGACGGGCCGCTCGTCTTCGTCGCCGGCTACGGCGAGCCGAACCGGCTGTACACCCGGACGGACGGCCGCTTTTCCGACACCGCCTGCGGCATCGTCGCCGACGGGACGCGCCACGGGATGGGCGTCTGCGCGGCCGACCTCGACGCCGACGGCTGCGAGGAGGTGTACGTCCACAACTGCGCGCGCGGCGTCGACGGCGGCGACCCCGACCTCCTCTTGAGCCGGCTGGAAGCCGACCGGTACCGCTGGACCGACGTGTTCGCCCGCGGGGTGAACGCCGACCGCATCGACGTCCGGGCCGGTCGGTCGGTCGCCGCGCTCGACCGGCTGGGAACCGGCCGGTACGGCGTCGCCGTCTCCGGCTACGCGGCCCCGCTCGCGTTCTACGAGCTCGGCGACGACGGCGAGGTCACCGACATGGCCGAGGCGGTCGGGTTAGAGGTCGAGGGGGGCTGTCGGTCGCTGCTCGCGGTCCCGTACCGCTCGCGCGAGGGCGACCTGTTCGCGGGCGTCGAAGGCGGCCCGAACCGCCTCTTCAGCAACCGCGACGGCCACTACGCGCGGACGGACGGCGGGCCCGACCTCTCGGACCCCGGCGGCGACACGCGCGGCGCCGCGGTCGTCGACGAGGGCGGCACGTTCGCGCTCGCGGTCGGCAACGAGTCGGCGCCGAGCCGCCTCCTGCGCTGCTCGCCGAACGGCGGGTACGACGACGTGGCCCCGGCCGCGCTCCGCGACGTGGGGGCGGTCCGCACGGTCGTCGCCGCGGACTTCGACAACGACGGGCGCGAGGAGCTCTTCTTCAACGTCTGTGGCGCCGAGAACCGACTGTTCGAGCGTGTGGACCGCCCCGGCGAGCCCCCCGAGTGGGAGTCGGTGGACCTCGGAGCGGCCGCGGAGCCGGACGGGTTCGGCACCGGCGCGGTCGCGGCCGACCTCGACGCGGACGGCGCCGTAGAGCTCCTCGTCGTCCACGGGGAGGTCGCCGCGCAGCCGGTGACGGCCTACGGCGACCCGGACGCGCCGGACGCCGGCTGGCTGCGCGTGCGTCCGACGACGCGGCACGGCGCGCCGGCGCGCGGCGCCGTCGTCAGCCTGGAGACCGAAGACGGGGTCCAGCGGCGGACGGTCGACGCGGGCGGGGGCTGCCTCTGTCAGACGGAGCCGGTCGCCCACTTCGGGCTCGGGGGCGCGGAGCCGCTGCGCGTGGACGTGCGGTGGCCCGACGGCCGCGAGCGAACCGTCGTCGGTCCGAGCGCCGACCGGGAGATCACGGTCAAACATCCCTCTCGCAAGGCGACCGACCGCGACGCCCGGACGCGCCGGTAGTGGGCGAGGGACGCCGCGCGAGGGGCGGCCGACTCCGCGGTGGCCGCCGTGGCCAGAACTGCCGCCCTTCGCGGGTTCAAGTGTCCCCGGGCGTACGGAGAGGTATGGTAGATCCGACCTCGGAGCTCGAGGAGGACGTCGACGAGGAGTCCGCGCCGAGCTGCGCGACGTGCGGCGAACCGGCGCTGGGGACCGGGCATCGAACGGTCACGTGGGTCGACAGCGGCGACGCCGTCCACCGACACTTCTGCTCGGAGTCGTGTCGCGCGGAGTGGGACGACGAGCGGCCGTCGGCGGACGGTTGACATCCTCCCCGCGCTAAAGCGCGAGGATTCCACGAAGTGGAGTTTGAGGTTCCGTGTTTCCTCTGGGTTCAAGTACGCTTTCGCGTGACCCTTCGACGGTAGCCGTCCGATTGTGACCGGGGACGGACATTACAACGGGTACAGCCCTGTCAACAGGGCCTTCCCATCCAGACGCGCTGGACGTTTCACGGGGAATACCGTTTCCCTCCACGACAGGGTTTTCAGCCTGCTGGGCACCGCCATTCGCGTCTCCATGAGAAGGACGTGGCGGGCTGGGTCTGGTTTTTTTACCCATCACGGTCGCTGGTCGAAGACCAGTAGACGGTGAAACCATCGTGCCGTGCGTGGGGAAGACCATCACCGTGTGATATAGTCGAACCCCACATAAAATCGAGGATTCCAAACGCAGACGGCTATCGACGATGGATTGCGGAGTTGATTGTCGAATTCGTCCGCGCGCTAAAGCACGGGGCTTTCTCCTTGATTCTCCGTAATCGAGAGATAGCGGCGGCCAGACGGTCGATGAAGGCTATCCGAGGCGAGACCGCAGACGGCGGGAGGCTTTTTGCCCGCGGGGGTGGTATCGTTCGGTATGATATCGCTCGACGAGGCCGTGACGGCCCGACTGGAGTCACACGGGGAGCGCTTCGAGGTCCTGATCGACCCCGACGCCGCGCTCGCGATCAAACGCGGTGAGTTCGACGGGGAGTTAGAAGAGGTAATCGCCGCCGAGGACGTCTTCGAGAACGCCTCGCGGGGAGATCGCCCCGCGGAAGAGGACTTAGAGACCGTCTTCGGCACCACGGACCCGCTCGCGATCATCCCCGAGGTCGTCGAGCGCGGGGAGATCCAGGTCACCGCCGAGCAGCGCGCGGAGATGCAAGAGCGGAAGCACAAACAGCTCGTGAACACCATCACGCGCAACGCCGTGAACCCGCAGATGGACGACTCGCCGCACCCGCCCGAGCGGATCGAGCGCGCCTTGGAGGAGGCCGGGTTCCAGGTCGACCCGATGGAGCCGGTGGAGAACCAGGTCGACGACGCGCTCGACGCGCTCCGGCCCGTGATCCCGATCCGGTTCGAGGAGGTGACGATGGCGGTCCAGCTCCCGGCCGACTACGCGGGGTCCGGGCAGGCGCAGATCCGGGAGTTCGGAGATTTAGAGCGCGAGGAGTGGCAGAACGACGGCTCGTGGGTCGGCGTGTTGACCTTCCCGGCCGGGCTTCAGAACGACCTCTACGACCTCGTCAACGAGGTCACGTCCGGCGAGGGCGACGCCCGCGTGATCAAGGACAAAGACGAGCTGCGAACCCGCTGACGCCGACGCGGATCGGGGGTAACTCACGGCCGGATTTTCACCGCCTCCGGGAGGTTGATACCGGCGGGACGCGGGGCGGATCGCATGCATCCACGCGCGGCGGAGTTCGAGGAACGGGCGCGGGAACGGTACGGCGTCGACGTAGAGGTACTGGAGTTCGACGCGGGCACGGAGACGGCGGCCGCCGCGGCCGAGGCGCTCGGCTGCGAGACGGGCGCTATCGCGTCGACCATCGTCGTCTCGCTCGCCGGCGGCGAGCTGGACGGCGGGCTCGCGGCCGCGATCACGAGCGGCGCGAACCGGCTGGACCTAGACGCCGTCGCCGACCACTTCGGCGCCGACGCCGCCGAGATGGGCGATCCGAACCGGATCCGCGAGGAGGTCGGCTGGAGCATCGGCGGCGTCCCGCCGATCTGCCACGACGCCGCGGTCCCGACCGTCTTCGACCCGACGCTCACCGACTACGACACCGTCTACGGCGCGGCCGGGACGCCGAGCACGGTGTTCGCGGTCCCCCCCGAGCGGCTCGCCGACCTCGCGAAGGCGGCCGTCGTCGACCTCACCGAGTGACCCGCGGCGTCGCGCCGTTTTCGAGGCCGCGCCGTCGAGTTGTTAAGCCGGGACGCTCTTTACGCCCGTGTTATTAACTTCTAGTTGTGAAATAATAACCTTTTTCTGTTAATCGGTGGTACCGACAGGTATGACTCACTCACGGCGGTCGGTACTGCGGCGGGGGGCCGGGCTCGCGGTCGCGGGAACCGCGGCGTCGCTGGCGGGATGTTCCGGCGCCGTGGACGACGGGTCCGCGGGGTTCGATTCCGGGTACGCCGCCTTCTTCACCCTCAACGACTGGGCGAACGAGGTGGCCGGCGAGAACGCGGAGTTCGAGGACCCGGTCGACGTGGGCCAACTCGGCCACGGGTGGACACCGGACGGCACCCTCGCGACGGACGTCGCGGGGACGGACGCGTTCGTCTACCTCGACGATCCCGAGTTCTCGTGGGCGCAGGATCTGGCTGAGACGCTTGAGAACGACTACGACTCCGTCACCGTGATCGACGGGCTCGCCGGGCTCGAAGACGACCTCCTCGATTGGGACCACACGCACGAGGACGGAGAGAGCCAGGACGAAGAGAGCCACGGCGAAGACGGTCACGACGAAGATGGTGGCGACGAGGACGAACACGACGAGGACCGCCAGCACGACCCCCACGTCTGGGTCGACCCGGTGTTCGCCGCCGACATCGTCGAGACGATCGCGGCGGGGCTGGGCGAGGCGGACCCGGACAACGCCGACGCGTACGCCGCGAACGCCGACGCGTACGTCGAGCAACTCGACGCGGTCGACGACGCGTTCGAGTCGATCGCCGAGGAGGCCGCGCGCGACGTGGCGGTGTTGGCGGGCCACAACTCCTTCCAGTACCTGGAGGCGCGCTACGGGTTCCGGCTCCACTCGCCGGTCGGCGTCTCGCCGCAAAACGAGCCGACGCAGTCGGCGATCGCCGACACGATCGACCTCGTCGACACGGAGGGGATCGATGTCGTGCTGTACGACCGCTTCCAGTCGCCGCGGCTCGCCGAGTCGATCGTCGAGAACAGCGACGCCACGGAGGCGGTCCCCGTCACGCCCGCCGGCGGGACGACGCGGGAGTGGAACGACGCCGGGTACGGCTACCTCGAACAGATGACCGAGATCAACGTCCCCGCATTCGAGCGGGCGTTCGGGGCGCAGTGAGCGGGACGACTACCGGGCCGCCGACCGGCTGGTCCGTCCCCCGGCGCGACGGCGGAGTAAAAGAGCTAAACGTGCGGCCGACCCAGAACGGACACACGCAGTGAGCGAAATCGTCGACCTCGACGGCGTAACCTTCTCTTACGGCGACACGGTCGCCGTGAGAGACGTCTCCCTGACCGTTGAGGAGGGAGATTTCCTCGGGCTCGTCGGGCCGAACGGCTCCGGGAAGACCACCCTCCTCCACCTCATGCTCGGGCTCCACGAGGCCGACGAGGGGACAGTGGAGCTGTTCGGGCGCCCGATCGAGGAGTTCGACGATGGCGGCCGGATCGGCTACGTCTCCCAGAAGGCGACGAGCCGGGGCGGCGCGATGCCGGTCACCGTCCGCGAGTGCGTCACAATGGGCCGGTTCGCGCACGCCGGGCGGGGGCGGCTCTCCGACGCCGACCGCGCCGCCGTCGCGGACGCCATCGAGACGGTGGGCATCGAGGACCTGGCCGACCGGCTCGTCTCGGAGCTGTCCGGCGGGCAGAAGCAGCGCGCGTACATCGCCCGGGCCCTCGCGAGCGACGCCGACCTCCTCGCGCTCGACGAGCCGACGGTCGGCGTCGACGCCGAGTCGCGCGACGCCTTCTACGCGCTCCTCGACGACCTCAACGGCGACGGTATCACGGTCATCCTCATCGAGCACGACATCGGCGTCGTCACCGATCGCGCGGACCGCGTCGCCTGTATCAACACCGAGCTGTACCACCACGGGGACACCGAGTCGTTCGTCGAGAGCGACGCCCTCGCGGAGGCGTACGGCGCGACCGGACAGGTCGTCCACCACCACCACTGATGAGCCGAGAATCGGACGCCGAGACCGCACGTCGAGCCGACCGGGGACGCCGCCGGACCGCGGAGCTCGTCGGTATCGGACTCACGGGCGTCGTCGCGGCGGTCATGCTCGCGTTCCTTCTGCTGTACTGGGCGCAGGACCTCCCGGTCGCGAGCGACCTGTACGGCGCGTTCCGCTCGCTCGGGCGCGGGATGGACGCCGCGTTCGGCACGAACGTGTTCCGGCACCCGATCATGTGGCAGTCGATGGCGGTGGGCGTGCTCGTCGGCGTCGTCGCCCCGCTCGTCGGTTCGTTCCTCGTCCACCGCGAGATGGCGCTGATCGGCGAGACGCTCGCGCACACCGCGTTCGCCGGCGTGGCGGTCGGGATCCTCGTCACCTCCTCGACCGGGTGGAACGGGTCGCTGCTGCTCGTCGCGCTCGCGGTGGGGATCCTCGGCGCGCTCGCGGTCCAGTGGCTCACCGAGCGCACCGACGCCTACGGCGACGTGCCCATCGCGATCATGCTCAGCGGGAGCTTCGCGGTCGGGACCCTGATCATCAGCTACGGCGACGGGCTCACCGGGGTCAACATCCAGGGCTACCTGTTCGGGAACCTCGCGGTCGTCACGCCGGAGGGCGCGCGGCTGATGGGCGCGCTCTCCGTGTTCGTCGTCGCGGCCGTGGCGCTGACGTACAAGCAGCTCCTCTTCATCACCTTCGACGAGCAGGCCGCGCGGGTCGCCCGGCTGAACGTCACCGGCTACAACACCCTGCTCGTGGTGTTGACCGCGGTCGTGGTCGTCGGCGCGATGCAGGTGCTCGGCGTCATCCTCGTCGCCGCGATGCTCGTCGTCCCCGTCGCGGCCGCCTCGCAGGTCGCCCGGAGCTTCCGGGAGACGATGTACCTCTCGGTGATCTTCGGCCAGCTGTCGGTGATCGGCGGCTTCGCCGTCTCGATCGGACTGAGCCTCCCGTCGGGGGGGTCGATCGTCGTCACGGCGATCGCGGTGTACCTCGCGACCATCGTCGGCTCCGGCTTCTCGGTGAAGGCCATCTCGGCGCACGGGTGACTCGGACGGGCCGCGCGAGCCCGAAACGACGGCCGCTCCGGCCGCGTCCGGTTTCCACAGACCCTTATGTCGCGGCCGCGACTGGCCGGTATGGGAGATACCGAGACCTACACGGTCACCGGCCCCGACGGTGACGAAGAGTCGTTCGAACTGCCCGCCGGCCTCGTCGACGTGCTCAGCGAGCAGGGCGAGCCCGCGACCGCCGTCGTCTCCGACGTGGTCGTCCAGGCGATGGCCCAGCAGGCGCACGTCATCGTCCACCACAGCGAGGGCGAGGTGCCCGAGGACATCGCGGAGATGAACGAGACGGCCGCGGAGCTGTTCGAGGAACGCTTCGGGCAGCCGCTCGAAGAGGCGCTCGGCCACTCGCACTGAGCGGGTTCGACGCGACGGTCTACCCGAACGAGTTCGCCCGACCGGCCGCTTAAGCCGGTCGAGGCCCTATCTTTTCGTATGTCTACCGACCCGGACGGCGCGGACGCGCCGGTGTTGATCTTCGACGGCGACTGCCCGTACTGCTCGGTCGCGGCGGTCGCGCTCCGACGGCTCGACGGCGTCGTCGCAGTCCCGTGGGAGGCCGACCCGGTCGGGCCGTTCCTCGACGCACAGTTCGGCTCCCGTCCGTTCGCGATGGTGTTCGTCGACCCCGTCGAGCGCCGGGTGTACGCGGGGCGGTCGGCCGCCGAGGAACTGGCCGAGCGCGCGGGCACCCCCGGTATCGTCGGCGGCCTCGTCCGCGACAACTACGACACGATCGCCGGCGTCGTCGGGGCGCTGTCGGGCCGCGACCGCGACCCGGCGGACGTCCACGACACGTACCGCCTCGAGGACGACGCGGGCGAGATGGTGACGTCGCTCCGGGCGGCCGCCGACGAGGCGCCGGCCGCGCTGTCGTGATCGGGGCGTCGGCCGCGGTCCCGACGGTGATCGACCGATGAGCGACGCCGCGGTGGGGAGCTACACCCTCGTCGTCGACCTCGCGGAGGACGCGACGCTGTCGGCGGGCGCGCTCGGCGAGCACCGCCTGCCGGCCGGCGCGTACGCGTACACGGGGAGCGCGCTCGGCGCCGGCGGCTTCTCCCGGGTCGACAGACACCGACGGACCGCGCGCGGCGAGCACGACGTCCGCCACTGGCACGTCGACTACCTGCTCGGCCACCCGGCCGCGCGGATCGACCGGGTCGTGCGGAGCGTCGGCGTCGACGTCGAGTGCGCGGTCGCGGAGCGCCTGCCGGCCGGCCCGGTTGACGGGTTCGGCGCCTCGGACTGCGGCTGTCCGAGTCACCTCGCGACCGGCGACCGGGACGAAGGCGACTGCGACGCCGACGAGGCGCTCGACGCCCTCGCAGAGCGCGCGTTGGCGGCGCACGAGGCGGCTGTCGCAGCGTCGGACGACCCGAACGCGACCGTCGAGGTCGTCGCGGGCGACGCGGAGGAGTGAGGCCGTCCGGACTGCGCCCAGTCAGAGGTCGTAGCGCTCGACGACCTGCCGTAACTGTTCTTCGCGGCCGTCCATGGCGTCGTCGCGGAGGGCTTCCTCGTCCTCGGTCGGACACGCCAGGTCGGGGACCGGCGTCGGGCGCCCCTCGTCGTCGAGCGCGACGAAGGTGAAGTAGGAGGTGGTCGTCCGTCGCGTCTCGTCGGTGCGGGGGTTCTCGGCGCGCACGTCGACTTTCACGTCGACGCTCGTCCGCCCGGTGTTGAACACGTACCCCTCGATGATGGCGACCTCGCCCATCTCGATGGGGGCGATGAAGTCGACGTGGTCCATCGAGGCGGTGACCACCTGTCGGTTCGCGAAGCGCATGCCAGCGATGGCGCCGCAGATGTCCATCCAGTGTAACACGGCGCCCCCGAGCGCACGGCCGAGGTTGTTCGTATCGTTCGGGAGCAGCATCTCCGTCATCTCGGTGTGCGAGGAGGCGAGCGTGGCCGTCTCGTCCATGGCCGTCGTGGGAGGGCCGGCGACTTGAACGGCCGGCTTCGGCGGCCCGGCGGACGCCGAAGCGCCGGACGGGGAGGTCGACGTCGAAGCGGCGGTCTCAGCGATCCTCGGAGGGGTCGCCGTCACCGCTGAACCGGATCGAGTCCCGCGGACGGCCCGCCTCGTCTATCACTTCGTCGGTCACGACGACCGGACAGTCGACGCGCACGGCGAGCGCGAGCGCGTCGGAGGGGCGGGCGTCGAAGACGAACCGCTCGGGTTCGCCGTCGTCGTAGCGCTCGGCGTCGACCTTCGCGTAGAAGGTGCCGTCGTGGAGGTCGTCGACGCGGACCCGGTCGATCGCGCCGCCGAACTCCGTGAGGATGTCGACGAGGAGGTCGTGCGTGAGGGGTCGGTCGAACGGTTCGCCCTCCAACGCCATCCCGATCGACCGGGCCTGGTCGCCACTGACGAATATCGGGACGTACTCGCCGCGCGCGGAGAGGATCACCGCCGGGACGTCGCCGCTCGGCGCCGAGCCCGCTCCGACCCCGACGACCTCGGCTTCGTGTTCCATACGCGAACGTGGTGACGGCGGTTTGAATAGCTGTCCCACGCGCGGGCCGTTCGGCTCGGCGGCCGGCCCGCCCTCGCGCCGCCTCAGTTCCACGGAGTGGTCGCCTCGGTTCGATGCGAGTGGTGTCTCAGTTCGACGCGCGGTACCAGTACGCCCACGCGAGCGTGAACACGAGCGCGGCGCCGAGGAAGAAGACGATCCCCGGCTCGACGAGCGAGACGGCGTACTCCGCGAGCGGGTCGCCAATGAGTTCGATCGCGCCGTCCGCGCTCTCGGCGGCGGTGTCCTGGTCAGGAGCGCTCTCTATGGTGGGACCGTCGGCGCCGTCCGCCCCGCTCCCGTCGGCGCCGTCGGTGGTCGCCGTTCCCGCGTCGCCGCCGCCGGAGGCCCCCGCGTAGCCGCCGGCACCCCCGAGCGAGCCGACCGCGAGGAGCCGCTGGACCGCGACCGCCGCGAGGCCGATGAGCCCGTACCCCCCGAGCAGGCGCATGAGCGCGGTCTTGATCCCGGTCGACTCCTCGGAGCCGCCCGCGAACAACACGAGCGGCTCGTCGGCGGCGGCGTACACGTCCATCTCGCGGCCCTTCTCGGAGTAAGCCGTGTCGACGACCTCGACGAGGTCGGCGTCGTCGAGCCGCGAGAGGTGGTACTGGACGTTCTGGAGCGAGGTGTCGACCTCGTCGGCGAGTTCGGACTTCGTGGCCGGCCGGTCGTGGAGCGTCGAGAGGATCGCGCGCGCCGTCTCGGAGCCGAGGGCGGCAATGAGGTCGTCGGCCTCGTCGTCGTCGACGCCAACGACCCGGGGTTCGCGCTCCTCGGGCGTCGCGTCCGGCAGGGAGGGCAACAGCCGGGACATGCGAACAGTTGAGACGCGTGAGAATACAAACTTGTTGGATCGTTGGGGCGGGTCGCCGGGCGGCCGGTGCGCGGAGCCCGCTATCGACTCACAAACCCTAAACGCGGTGACCGAGTACGACGGGTGATGACAGAGACGTCACGGGGGAGCGACGACGAGGCGCCCCCGTCGACCGACCGGCCCTCGCGGACCGACGGCGGCGACCTCGAGCGGGAGCCGCGCCGCGACTCTGCCGACGAGGGGAGGGTCACGGTCGTCGGGACCGCGCACGTGTCGGAGCGCTCCGTCGACGAGGTCGAGGAGACGATCGAGCGGGAGCGCCCCGACGTCGTCGCCGTCGAGCTCGACGAGGGGCGCTACCGCCAGCTCAACGGCGAGACGCCCGACGACCTCGACGCCAGCGACCTGCTCAAGGGGAACACCGTGTTCCAGTTCCTCGCGTACTGGATGCTCTCGTACGTCCAGACCCAGCTCGGCGAGCGGTTCGACATCGAGCCGGGCGCCGACATGAAGGCCGCCGTCGACGTCGCCGAGTCGCTCGGCATCGACGTGGCGCTCGTCGACCGCGACATTCAGACGACGATCCAGCGGTTCTGGGCCCGGATGACGCTCACGGAGAAGCTCCGGCTCGTCGGCGGGCTCGCGTTCGGCGTCAGCGACCCGCGCGTCGCCGGCGTGATCGGCGGCCTCCTCGTCGGGATCCTCGCCGGCCCGGCGATCGGCCTCTTCGGCGGCGCCGTCGGGATCACGAACGCCGTGCTAACGAGCGTCGCCGCGGGCGTCCTCGTCGCGCTCGTCGTCGGCATCGCCGTCGATCAGGTCGGCACGCTCGCGCTCTCGCCGGACCAGCGGCTCTACGCCGCGGTCGGCACCGGGCTCGCCGCCGGGGTCGCGGCCGGAGTCACTGGCGTCGCCGACGGGCTCGTCTCGGCGTACCTCGGCGGCTTCGCCGTCGCCGCGATCGGCGGCTTCGGGATCGGTATCGGATTGGGGCTCCTCGTCGGCGCCGTCCTCGCGGTCGCGGTCGGCGCGCTCGCCGGCGGCGACGTCGACGCGGAGGCCGGCGGGATCGAGGAGCTCGACGCCGCGGACCTCACCGACACGGACGTGGTGACGATGATGATGGAGGAGTTCCGGCAGTTCTCCCCGGGCGGCGCGGAGGCGCTCATCGACGAGCGCGACGCCTTCATCGCCCACCGCCTCGTCGCGCTCCGTGAGGCCGGACGCGACGTGGTCGCCGTCGTCGGCGCCGGCCACCGCGCGGGCATCGAGGGGTACCTCGCTGACCCCGCGACCCTCCCGCCGATGGACGACTTGGTCGGACAGGAGTCGGGCCGAGGACTCCCGTGGAAGAAGGCGATCGGCTACGCGATCACGGTCGGCTTCGTCGGCTTCTTCCTCCTGCTGGCGCTTGGCGGGGCCGGGAACGCGTTCCTGCTCCGGCTGTTCGGCGCGTGGTTCCTGATCAACGGCGTCTTTGCGTTCGCGTTCGCGAAGGTGGCCGGCGCGCGCTGGCTCTCGGCCGGCGTCGGCGGCGCCGTCGCGTGGCTGACCTCGATCAACCCGCTGCTCGCGCCCGGCTGGTTCACGGGGTACGTCGAGCTCCGGAGCCTGACGGTGAACGTCGCCGACATCGGGGCGCTCAACGACCTGCTCGCCGACGAGACGCGCTCCGCGACGGAGCTGGTCTCCGCGATGCTCGACGTGCCGCTGTTCCGGCTCATCGTCGTCGTCGCGATGACGAACGTCGGGAGCATCGTCGCGAGCTTCCTCTTCGCGGCGTACGTCATCCCGGCGATGTTCGGCGCCGAGGTCGGCGGCGTAGAGGACGTCGGCCGGCTGCTCGTCGAGGGAGCGCTCAACGGCGTCGACCTCGTGCGCGGCGCCGTGGGGGGGATCGCGTGAGCGGCGCCGGGACGTTCTCCGGGCGCCGGATCGCGGGCCTCTACTTCAGCGGGACGGAACTCCGGGACCTGCTCGTCGCGTGGCTCGCGCTCGGCGTCGCGTTCATGCTGTTCTTCGTCGGCGGGTCGGGGGGGATCAGCCGGATCCTCGCCGCGGGCGTGCTCCCGCCGCTGTTCGTCGCCCTCGCGACCGCCGGGGTCGCATTCCTGCTCCACGAGGTCGCACACAAGGTCGTCGCGGTCCACTACGACCAGGTCGCGGAGTTCCGCGCGGACAACAGCATGCTGTTCCTGGCGGTGATGAGCTCGCTTCTGGGGTTCATCTTCGCCGCGCCGGGCGCCGTCCACCACCGCGGGCGGCTGACGCCCCGCGAGCACGGGCACATCGCGCTCGCCGGTCCCGCCGTGAACCTCGGGCTGATGGTCGTCTTCTTCCCGCTGTTCGCGCTCGGCGGGGTCCTCGGCAGCGACCTCGTCACGATCCTCGGCGCGCGCGGCATCGCGATCAACGCGTTCCTCGCGGCGTTCAACCTCGTTCCGTACGGCCCCCTCGACGGGAAGACGGTGATGGGGTGGAGCAAGCCGGTCTGGGCGGCCGTCTTCGTCCCCTCGGTGCTGCTCGCCGTCGGACTCGTCTTCGTCGTCGGGCTCGGGTTCGGCGGGCCCTTCTGAGGCGCAGGCGGCGCGACCGCGTCCGGCCGCCTCCGACCGCTCCCCGCCGGAACGGTGCGTTTTTGCTCCGCGGGCGTGGCCCAACACACATGACCGAGGGCGACGGGGACGGCGACGGCGGACCGGGCGACGACGAACTCACCTACGCGGACGCCGGCGTCGACATCGACGCGAGCGAGGCCGCGACCGCGGCGCTGATCGGCGCAGTCGGGGCGGACACCGAGGCGGAGGGCTCCGGGAGTGAGTACGCCGGCCTCCTCGACATCGGCGACCGCTACCTCGCGCTCGCGACCGACGGCGTCGGGACGAAGCTGCTCGTCGCGGAGGCGCTCGGCGACTACTCGACGGTCGGCATCGACTGCATCGCGATGAACGTCAACGACCTCGTCGCGGCCGGCGTCCGCCCCGTCGCGTTCGTCGACTACCTCGCGGTCGACGAGCCGGACGAGCGCTTCGCCGAGCAGGTCGGCGAGGGGCTCGCCCGCGGCGCCGAGCTCGCGGACATGGAGCTCGTCGGCGGCGAGACCGCGGTGATGCCGGAAGTGGTCCGCGGGCTCGACCTGGCCGGCACCTGCGCCGGCCTCGCCGCGAAAGACGGCGTGTTCGACGGCCGCGCGGAGCCGGGCGACGCCCTGGTCGGCTGGCGCTCGTCGGGGATCCACTCGAACGGCCTCACGCTGGCGCGGGAGGCGGTCACGCGCGGCCACGCCTACACCGATCCGTGCCCGTTCGGCGACTACGAGACGCTCGGCGACGCGCTGCTCGAACCGACCGCAATATACACCGACCTCCTCGACCCGATGCGCGACCGCGGCGTCCGCGGCGCGGCCCACGTCACGGGCGGCGGCTGGACGAACCTCGAACGCCTGGGCGCCCACCGCTACGTGATCGACGACGCCTTCGACCCCCAGCCGGTGTTCGAGTTCGTCCGGGCGGAAGGGAACGTCTCCGACGAGGAGATGCACCGAACGTTCAACATGGGGACCGGATTCGTTGCCGCCCTCGACCCAGAGGACGCGGCGCCCCTTGCCGACGCGACCGACGGCCGCGTGATCGGACGCGTCGAGGCCGCCGAGGCCGGCAGCGGCGAGGCGGCCGAAGCGACGGTCGAGGTCCGCGGTCTGGAGCTGTAAGCGCTCACGTCCGAGATACCGGCGAGCGTTGCGGTCGCCGGAGAGCGGCGGCGCGTCGTGCCGCCGAATGACCGCTTATCACCGCCGTCGGCCTACGTCCGGCAGATGACTAACGGGGCCGCGGCGAACGACGACACGGGAGGCGGCGGAGGCGACGGCTCCGGACGGGGCGTCGAGCGCGACGGCGACGCAGACGGCGAAGACCAAGCGGACGGCGACGGCGACGCGGACGGCGAAGGCGACGGCGACGCGGGAGACGGGTCAAGGCACCTCGACGACGTCGAGGACGGCGCGGGCTGTACGGAGATCTGGGAGCGGCTCTCCGAGCGCCGGGAGGAGTGAGAGGGATCGGTCGGGAGCGGACGCCTACGACAGCTGCGCCGCGATGTCGGCCTCGGTGATGATCCCGACGGTCTCGCCGCCGTCGGTGACCATCACGGCCTTGTAGTGGTCGAGGAGGTTCCGGACCTCGTCGACGGTCGCCGACGGCGCGACCGTCGGGAACGACTCGCTCATCACCTCGCTGACGGGGTGGTCGCCGACGTTCTCGCCGGCGTGGACGACGTCCCCCTGACTGATCGAGCCGACCGGCACGCCGTTCTGGAGGACGGGGAGCTGCGAGTACGCCTCCGCCTCCATCAGCTCGACGGCCGCGCTCACGGCGTCGTCCGGCGCGACGCTGATCACGGTCTCGTTCATCAGGTCGGTCGCGCGCACGACCTCCCCTTCCGCCTCCTGGAGGGCGTTGACGATGCGGCGCAGCGTCGAGAGCCGCGGGTCGACGTCCCCGCCTTCGATCCGCGCGATGAGGGGCTGCGAGACGTCCGCGGCGTCGGCGAGCTCGCTCTGGGTCAGATCCAGTCCGGTCCGGCGCTCGCGGAGGTCCTGTGGCGTCGGCAGTTCCATGCCGACTAATTACTTAAGGTTATTAGAAAAGCTTTCGGCACCGACCGAAATCGCGCCGGAGGGCGGCCTCGCGCCTATCGCTCCGACGCGTCCTCGTCCTCGTCGGCCTCGGTCTCGAAGACGTCGATGACTTCGAGGGGGACGTCGCGGAGCGCGCCGCCGACCTCGCTTTTCGCGATCCGCTCGGCGTGCTCCTCGCTGTCGGCGTTGAAGACGTCGATCTCGAGGAGGAGCCCGACCAAGGCCGTGTTCGCCGCGAGGAAGGCGGCGTCGAACGGCTCACCGCAGGCCGGACAGCCGGTGACGCCGGGCTCGACCTCGACGTACTGCTTGTCCGTCTCGTTGAGTCGCTTGCCGGCTTCGCTGACCGCGACGCCGATGGCGTCGTCGGTCTCCTCGACGTCTCGGACCAACCAGGCGGCTTCCATCGCGACTTCGTAGTTGCTCATATCCGGGCGGAGGGGACGCAGGGTTTCTTGTCTTGTGGTTCGCCCGCGGTCGGCGGCGGGCCCGCCGACCCCTCCGAACGGGGCGCGATCCGCCGTCTACAGGCGGTCGACGATCGCCGCGGTGACTTCGTCGGTCGTCGCCGAGCCGCCGAGGTCGCCGGTGCGCGGGCCGTCGGCGAGGACGCTCTCGACGGCGTCGCGCACCCGCTGGCCCTCCTCGATGTGACCGAGGTACTCCAACAGCATGGCCGCGGAGAGGACCGCCGCCGTCGGGTTCGCGATCCCCTCGCCGGCGATGTCGGGCGCGGTGCCGTGGACCGGCTCGAACAGCGCGTTCTCGTGCCCGATGTTCGCCGACGGCAGCAGCCCAAGTCCGCCGACCAGCCCGGCGGCCAGATCGGAGAGCACGTCGCCCGCGAGGTTCGGGCAAACGATCACGCCGTACTGGCTCGGGTCGAGCGGGAGTTTCGTCGCGAACGCGTCCATCAGCTCCTCGTCGGCGTCCACGCCGCGCTCGTCGGCGACCGACAGCACTTCATCGCGGAACCGCCCGTCCGTCTCGCGCATCACGTTCGCCTTGTGCGCGACCGTGAACCCCTCGTCGGGGTCGCCCGCGGGACCGCGCCCGTCTTCGATGAAGCCGCAGGCGTACTCCGCCAGCTCCCGAGACGCGGACGAGGTGACGACCCGCGTCAGCGTCGAGAGGTCCTCGCTTAGGCGGTCCTCGTGGCCCGAGTAGACGCCCTCGGTGTTCTCGCGGAGGAAGACCACGTCCGTCTCCGGGCGCAGCGCGTCGACGCCGGGGTACGCCTTCGCGGGCCGGACGTTGACGAACGAGTCCACGGCGTCTCGAAGCGGAAGGATGACGTCGGCCGCGGTCTCGCCGGCCGCGCCGAACAGCGTCGCGTCCGCCTCGGCCGCGAGGTCATACGTCTCCGCCGGGAGCGCTTCGCCGGTCGCCTCCTCCGTCGCGTCGCCGGCCTCGCCCCGTACGAACTCGAACCCGAGGTCGAACGCCTCTAACACCTCGACTGCGGCGGGAACGACCTCTCGGCCGATCCCGTCGCCCTCGATGACGGCGATCTCCTCGCCCATTCAGTCGTCACCCTCGACGTAGGGTAGCTCGTCGACGGTCGCGTCGACCTTGCTCCGGTTCGAGTACATCAGCGCGGTCGTGTCCCAGATCCCCTCGACTAACGCCTCCCGCATCGCGTCGTCGACGTTGACGTCGATCGTTTCGTCGCCGTACGTGACGGTCTTCGCCTCGACGTCGATCTCGACATCGCCGTCCGGGTTCGCCTCGATCCACTCTTGCAGCTCGGTGACCGTCTCGTGGTCGGCGGTGACCGCCGGGATCCCGAGCGACTTACAGTTGTCGCGGAAGATCTCGGCGTACGACTCGCCCACGACGCCGTCGATCCCCCACCGCATCATGGCCTGCGGCGCGTGTTCTCTGGAGGAGCCGCAGCCGAAGTTGGAGTTGACGACCGCGATCGACGCGCCCTCGAAGCGGTTGAGCGGGTGGTCGTTGAACTCGCCGTCGTCGTCCCGCCGAGCGTCGTAGAAGAGGTAGTCCGCCATGTTGTCGAACGTGACCTCCTTCATGAACTTCGCCGGCAGGATCTGGTCGGTGTCGACGTCGTCGCCCGGGATCGGCACGCCGGTCCCGGAGACGTCGGTGATGTGTTGATCGCCCGCGTCGTTCGAGCTCATCAGTCCGCCACCTCCTCGACGCCGCCGGCACCGCCGGTCGGCCCGTCGTCCAGGTAGTCGCGCGCGTCGGCGACCTCGCCCTCGACCGCCGCGGCCGCGACCATCGCGGGACTCATCAGGACGGTGCGGCCGTCCTTCGACCCCTGCCGCCCGATGAAGTTGCGGTTCGAGGAGGACGCGCACACCTCGTCGCCCTCTAAGGCGTCGTCGTTCATCGCGAGGCACATCGAGCAGCCGGCGCGCCGCCACTGGAAGCCGGCGTTGATGAAGACCTCGTCGATGCCGCGCTCCTCGCACTGCTGGCGCACGGTCTCGGAGCCGGGGACGGCCAGCGCGCGGACGCCCTCGTCGACGGTGTTGCCCTCGAGGATCTTCGCGGCCTCCTCGAAGTCCGAGAGGCGGCCGTTCGTACAGGTGCCGAGGAACGCCACGTCGACGTCGTAGCCGAGCATCGACTCGCCGGGCTCGATCTCCATGTGATCGAGCGCCTGTTCGGCGGCCTCGCGGTCCGTCCGCCCCTCAAAGTCGTCCGGGTCCGGGACCGGATCGGAGACCTCGATCACCTGTCCGGGGTTGATCCCCCAGGTGACGAGCGGGTCGATCCCGTCGGCGTCGATGGTGACGACGTCGTCGTACTCGGCGTCGTCGTCCGACGCGACCGACTCCCAGTACGCCTTCCGCTCCTCGAACGCGTCGCCCTCGGGGGCGTACTCGCGGCCCCGTAAGTACTCGTAGGTCGTCTCGTCGGGGTTGATGTAGCCGGCGCGGGCGCCGCCCTCGATAGACATGTTACACACCGCGAGCCGGCCCTCCATGTCGAGCGCTTCGATCGCGGGGCCGCCGTACTCGTACACGTGACCGACGCCGCCGTCGACGCCGAGCTCCTGGATCACCTTCAGGATCACGTCTTTCGCGTAGACGCCGGACCCGAGTTCGCCCTCCACGTTGACCCGACGTACCTTCTGTTTGTCCGCCGCGATACAGCCCGTCGCCAGCACGTCTCGGATCTGGCTCGTCCCGATGCCGACGCCGATGGAGCCGAACGCGCCGTGGGTGGCGGTGTGGCTGTCGCCGCAGGCGACCGTCATCCCGGGCTGAGAGAGCCCCAGCTCGGGAGCGACGACGTGGGTGATCCCCTGCTTGCCGGACTCGAAACCGAAGAACGTGATCCCGCTCTCGCTGACGTTGCGTTCGAGCGCGGAGAGCATCTCCTCGGCCTGGTCGTCGGCCAGCGGTCGCTCGCGCTTGTCGGCCTCGGTGGGCGCGATGTGGTCCGTCGTCGCGAACGTCTGGTCCGGGTACGCAACGTCGAGCTCGCGCTCGCGGAGCATCCCGAACGCCTGCGGGCTCGTCACCTCGTGAACGAGGTGGAGCCCGATGAACAGCTGGTCCTGCCCGTTCGGCAGCTCCGTGACCTTGTGTCGCTCCCACACCTTGTCGTACAGCGTTCCCTCGCTCATCAGGCCGACACCTCGGCCGTCTCTTCCTCCTCGTCCTCGCCCGACTCCTCCCACGCGAACAGGCCGCGCAGCTCCTCGCCGACGGCCTCGATCTCGTGGTTCTTCTCTGCGTTCCGAAGCTGGGTGTAAGAGGGGCGTCCCGCCTGGTTCTCCGCGATCCACTCGCGGGCGAACTGGCCGTTCTGGACCTTTTCCAGCACTTCCTCCATGTTCTTGCGGGCGTGCTCGTCGACGACGACGTCGCCCTGCGTGAGCCCGCCGTACTCGGCAGTGTCGGAGACGGAGTCCCACATCTCGCCGAGCCCGCCCTCGTACATCAGGTCGACGATGAGTTTCAGCTCGTTGAGGCACTCGAAGTACGCCATCTCCGGGGAGTAGCCGGCGTCGACGAGAGTCTCGTACCCCTGCTTGACGAGCGAGGTAACGCCGCCACAGAGGACGGCCTGCTCGCCGAACAGGTCGGTCTCGGTTTCCTCGCGGAACGACGTCTCGACGACGCCGGCGCGAGTACAGCCGATCGCGGCCGCGTACGCGAGCCCCTCGTCGTGGGCGTCGCCGGTGGCGTCCTGGTACACCGCCAGCAGGCCGGGCGTCCCCTCGTCGTTCTCGTAGTTACGGCGGACGAGGTGGCCCGGCGACTTCGGCGCGACCATCGTCACGTCGACGTCCTCGGGCGGTTTGATCTGGTTGTAGTGGATGTTGAACCCGTGCGCGAACTGGAGCGTGTCGCCCGCGTCGAGGTTCGGCTCGATCGCGTTCTCGTACACGTCCGGCTGGACCGTGTCGGGGACGAGGACGCTCACCACGTCGGCCTCGGCGGCCGCGTCCGCGGGGGTCTCCACGCGGAGCCCGTCGCTCTCGGCGGCGGCCCGCGAGGAGCTGCTCTCGCGGAGGCCGACGATCACGTCGACCCCGCTCTCGGAGAGGTTCTGCGCGTGCGCGTGGCCCTGCGAGCCGTAGCCCAGGACGGCCACCGTCTTGTGGGCGATGGCCTCCTCGTCGGCGTCGTCGTCGTAGTATACTGTCGAGTCGAACGTCTGCGTGTCGTCTTCGGTCATGTGTATCGTGTGGGGTTGCTGCGGGTCGCGTGTCAGTCGTCGTGCGTGGTCGGTTCGCCGGCCGTTCCGGGCTTCTCTCCGGGCGCCGTCGGGGTGTCGCCGCGCGCGAGGGCGGTGGGCCCAGTTCGCGCGATCTCCACGATGCCGAACCGCTCGAAGGCGCCGATCGCGTTGTCGATGCTCGCCTTGTCGCCGGTGAGCTCGACGGTGATCGTCTCCGGGCCGGCGTCGACCGTCCGGCCGTCGTACATCTCGGAGACCGCGTGGACCGCGGCGGGGTCGTCCGCCTCGACCTTCAGCAGGACGAGCTCCGAGGTGACCGCGTCGCCGGCGACCTCGCCGACCGAGATGACCGGCTTCAGCTTCGCCATCTGCTTTTCGATCTGGTCGATCCCGGGGTCGGTCTCCTCGACGACCATCGTGATCCGCGAGTGGCCGTCGACGGTCGTCGGACCGACGGTGAGGCTCTCGATGTTGAACTGCCGGCGGGAGACGAGCCCGGAGACGCGCGCGAGCACGCCGGGCTCGTCCTCGACGAGCGCCGAGATGACCGCGCGCCGCGACGCGTGTTCGGCCTCGACGACGGGGTCGATCCGGATCCCCTCGAGGTTCCGTCGCCCCTCGGGGTGGTCGCGCTCGTCCGGACCGGGCTGTTCGCCCGGGAGCGGGCGGGAGTCGGCGTCTGGAGTCGCGCGCGACTCGCCGCCGGCACCGGAGGCGTCGCCGCTCATAGCTGGTCCTCCGCGGCCGCGAACTTCCCGTTCGCGCCGCCGCTCGGCACCATCGGCAGGACGTTCTCCTCCGGGTCGACGTGGAAGTCGATCACGGCCGGCCCCTCGTACTCGAGCGCCTCTTCGACCGCGGGCGCGACCTCGTCGTAGTCGTCGACGCGGAGGCCCAAGGCGCCGAACGCCTCCGCGAGCTTGTCGAACTCGGGCATCCACGTGTAGTCGGAGGCCATGTGACGCCCCTCGTAGAAGGCGTCCTGCCACTGCCGGACCATGCCGATGTACTCGTTGTTGAGCACCGCGATCGTGAGGTCAAGCTCCTCGCGGACCGCGACCGACAGCTCCTGCATCGTCATCAAAAAGGAGCCGTCGCCGTCGAAACAGACCACGTCGCGGTCTTCCTCGCCCATCGTGTCGGCGGCGACGCGCGCGCCGACCGCGGCCGGGACGCCGTACCCCATCGTGCCGAGGCCATGCGAGGAGACCCACGTCCGGGGCTCCGAGTACGTCCAGAACTGCGAGGCCCACATCTGGTGTTGGCCGACGCCCGTGGTGACGATGGTGTCGTCGTCGGTCGCCTCGTCGAACGCCTCGACGACGAACTGCGGTTTCAGCGGCTCGTCGTCGGGGGTCGCGTACGTGAGCGGGTACGTCTCCTTCCACTCGTCGCAGCGGTCACGCCACGCCTCGGCGTCGGGCGCCTCGCGGACCGCGGCGGTCAACTGGTCTAGCACGCGGCCGGCGTCGCCGATGAGCGGGTAGTCGGCGTACACGTTCTTCGAGATCTCTGCCGGGTCGATGTCGACGTGGATCACCTCGGCCTCGGGCGCGAACGTGTCGATCCCGCCGGTGAGCCGGTCGTCGAACCGGGTGCCGACCGCGATCAGGCAGTCGGTGTGGGTGATAGCGAGGTTCGCGTAGCCGGTGCCGTGCATCCCGGCCCACGAGAGCGAGAGGTCGTCGTCCTCGGGGAACGAGCCGATGCCCGGCATCGTCGTCGTGACGGGGATGCCGTAGCTCCGGGCGAACGTCCGCGCCTCGGCGCTCGCGTCGGCCTTGATGACGCCGCCGCCGAACAGGCAGACGGGACGTTCGGCGGCCTCGATGACGCGCGCGGCCTCCTCGACCGCGTCCGGGTCGGCGTTCGGGTCGGGGTCCGTCCCCGCGGGGGGCGTCGCCGGACCGGGCGTCCGATCCGTCTCGGCCTGCGTGACGTCTTTCGGGAGGTCGACGAGCGTCGGGCCGGGCCGCCCGGCGCGCGACAGCTCGAACGCCTCGCCGACGGTGTCGCCGACGGTGTCCGCCTCGCCGGCGAAGTAGTTGTGCTTCGTGATGGGGCGCGTGACGCCGACCGTGTCTGTCTCCTGGAACGCGTCGTTCCCGACGAACTCCGTTGGGACCTGCCCGGTCAGCGCTAACATCGCGTCCGAGTCCATGTCGGCGTCGGCGATGCCGGTGACGAGGTTCGTTGCGCCCGGCCCGGACGTTGCCATACAGAGCCCCGGCTCGCCGGCGACGACGCCGTACGCGTCGGCGGCGTGAGAGGCGCCCTGCTCGTGGGCCATCGTCACGTGTCGGATCGAGGAGTCGTACAGGGCGTCGTAAACGGGCATGATCGCGCCGCCCTGAACGCCGAAGGCGGTCTTCGCGCCCGCGGCTTCGAGGGCGGCGACGACCGACTCGGCGCCGGTCGAAACGGGCCCCGCGGCCTGTTCGTCGTCCGGGTCGGTCGGCTCCTCGGTCGCGGCCGCTTCCGAGGCGTCGTCCGACCCGTCTGCGTCGGATCGCGGCTGTGCTGCTGTGTCGCTCATTGTCGTGGGGGTGTGCGGTGTGCCATCTGGCGGGTTCTCGTGTCGGTCGCTGGGAACGCGGGGCGGGCCGGCGCGCCGTTCCCGTCTTTCGTGCGGAACTCTGCGCGTCGGGAACGGCCCGGCCGCCGGCGTTCGGCGGTGCGTCGCGTCGGTGAGGAAGGGATGGTGTAGGGGGTTATACCCCTACAATACTCGGCGCGACGGCTGCCGGAACGCTCGCGTGCGCCGCGGCCGTGGTGTGCCGTCGCATCTCGACCTGAGCAACGCGGCCGGGGTATAAATTCCTGTCGGGAGCCCGGAACGGGACGGCGCCCGGTGCGCTCCCGCGACCCGCCTCGCGGTCGCTCGGGGGGCGCTCCGGTCGGGGAGGGGGCCATCAGACCCGGACCTCCTCCTCGCGCGTGACGTCCGCCTCCTCGGCGAACCGCTCGACGTCGCCGGCGGTCACCTGCCGCTTGCCGGCGCCGTACTCCTTGACCCGCTTGGTGATCGTCCGGACCTCGCTGTCCGTCGGGTCGAAGCCGGCCTCCACCAGGTGCTTGCGCACGCTGTGGGTGCCGGTGTGTTTGCCCAGCACGAACTCGCGCTCGGCGCCCACCATCTCCGGGGTCATCACGCCGGTCTCGAACGTGTCGCTGTTCTCGATGACGCCGGCGGCGTGGATGCCCGACTCGTGGGCGAACGCGTTCCGGCCGGTAACGGGCTTGTTCGCCGGGACCGGGATGTCCGAGGCCTCCTCGACGATCCGGGCCAGCTTGGTGATCTGGGTCGTGTCGATGCCGGTGTCGACGCCGTACACCGACTCGACGGCCATCACGACCTCCTCGTAGGCGGCGTTGCCGGCGCGCTCGCCGATGCCGTTGACCGACACCTGCGCCTGCTCCGCGCCGTTCTCGAAGCCCATGATCGCGTTCGCCGCGGCCATGCCGAAGTCGTCGTGGGTGTGGACGTCGACGCGGGCGTCGGTCGCCTCCACGACGGCGCTGACCGTCTCGCCGAAGCTGGTCGGCATCCCGACGCCGCAGGTGTCGGGGATGTTGATCCAGTCGGTGCCGGCCTCGGAGACGGCCTCGACGATGTCCACTAGGTAGTCCGGGTCCGTCCGGGTGGCGTCCATCGGCGAGAACATACACTCGACGCCGGCGTCTTTTACCTGCTCGACGGCGTCGACCGCGCGCCCCTTCGCCTCCTCGCGGGTCGCGTGCATCGAGTCCTCCAGCTGCACGTCGCTGGTGGAGACGAACACGTGGACCATCTCGACGCCGGAGTCGATGGCGGCCTCGATGTCGCCATCGACGACCCGCGCCAGCCCGCAGACGGTGGTGTCCGTCGCGGCGGCGATGTCGCTGACGGCCTCGAACTCCGCGTCCGAGTTGACCGGGAACCCCGCCTCGATGACGTGGGTGTTCATGTCGTCCAGCGTCGCCGCTATGCGGCGTTTCTCGTCGTAGCTGAACGACGTACGTGGTGACTGTTCTCCGTCTCGCAGGGTCGTGTCGAAGATCCGTACCGGACCTATATCGACGTTAGAAGCTATCGTGCCCTGGAAGAACTCGATCCGCCGGGGTGTCCGACGAAGCCTCCGTGATGTCTGTCATCGGTTTACGACAAGTCGGTCGAGTACTTAACGGTTTGGACGATCGCAAAATCGGAGCGGACCGGCAGTCGGGGGCGACGCGCGGTGCGAACGATATATCGCATGACTGCGCCGGTGTATATACACCTTAAGGAGGTTATACACACACCGATGATCCGGCGCGTATTCCGATCCGGAACTCGATTAATAAGTTCGATCGACGTTCGTTTCGTTCGGACTGCGGCCGGCGCGCGGCCCGTGCCAGCCATCCGCACCGACAGATCGCAGACGTCACTACCGCCGGAGCGCGGACGCCATTACCGCCCGAGCGCGGCCGTCACCTCGCGTCGGAGCGCGACCAGTTCGGCGTCCGCCCGCTCGCGCGGACGATCGATGTCGACGTCGACGACCGACTCCACCGTGCCGGGCTGGCCGCCGAGGACGACGACGCGGTCGGCGAGGTAGACGGCCTCCTCGACGTCGTGGGTGACGAGGACGATTGTCGTCCCGCGCGCCTCCCACACGTTGAGCAGGTGGTCCTGCTGGTCCGCCTTCGTCAGCCGGTCGAGCGCCGAGAAGGGCTCGTCGAGCAGCAGCACCGAGGGGTCGTACGCCAGCCCGCGCGCGAGCGACACGCGCTGGGCCATCCCCCCGGAGAGCTCGTCCGGGCGGCTCTCGGCGAAGCCGCCGAGCCCGACCGTCTCGATCAGGTCGTCGACGCGCTCGCGGGCCCCCGGGCTGTCTGGGTCGACGTCGGCGGGGAGCCCGACGGCGACGTTCTCACGCACGTCGGCCCAGTCCAGCAGCCGCGGCTCCTGGAACACCATGCCGACGGCGTCGCTGCCGCCGTCGCGGACATCCGTCCCGTCGACCGCGACGCGCCCGCCGAACTCGGCTTCGAGGCCCGAGAGCACGCGCAGCAGCGTCGACTTCCCGCAGCCCGAGGGGCCGACGACCGCGACGAACTCGCCGTCCGCGACCGCGAGGTCGACGCCGTCGAGCGCGACCGTGTCGTCGTACCGCTTTCGGAGGCCGTCGACCGCGAGGACGGGATCGGAAGATGCGGCGGCGGCCTCCGACGACGGGGCGTCCGCGTCAGCGTCCGACGACACGGTTTTTCACCTCCTTCACCGCGACGTCCGAGCAGTTGCCGAGGAAGGCGAACAGCAGGATCGACCCTACGATGATGTCGGGCCGCGCGAGGGTCCGCCCGTCGCTGAGCAGGAACCCGATCCCCTGACTCGCCGCGATCAGCTCGGCGGCGACGACGAACATCCACGCCAGCCCGACGCCGCCGCGGATCCCGACGAGCAGGCTCGGGAGCGCGGCCGGGAACACGACCCGGCGCAGCGACTCGGCGCGGTCGAGGTCGTACACCTCGGCGACTTCTAGGAGCTCCTCGTCGACCGCCGCGATGCCGGTCGAGAGGTTGAGGTACACCGGGAAGAACGCGCCGACGGCGATGAGCAGCACCTTCGCGCTCTCGCCGATGCCGAACCAGAGGAGGAACAGCGGCACCCACGCCAGCGACGGGATGTTCTTCAGACTCTGGAGGAGCGGGTCGAGCAGGTCGCTCGCCGCCCGCGAGAGCCCGGTCGCGGTCCCGAACAGGATCCCGACGCCGATCCCGAGCCCCGCGCCCAGCACCACGCGCTGGAGCGTGATCGCGACGTGTCCCCACAGCTCGCCCGACGCGGCCAACCCGTAGAGCGTCTCCGCGACCCGCAGCGGCGCCGGAAGCTGGTGGGCCGCGAAAACGCCGGTCGCGACGGCGACGTGCCACACGAGGACGAGGGCGACGGGGACGAGCAGTCCGAGAAACGGCCGGAACCGGCTCGCGGCGGGGAGCGGGAGCGGGCCGAGCTCACGCGACTCCGCGCCGCGGGCCGCCCCGCCGGCCGCCGACCCGCGGCCGGCGTCGGACTCCCGGGAGACGTCCGACTCCCGGCGGGTGTCCGCCGCCATCTCAGACGACCTCGCTCGCGAACTCGGCGTCGATCAGCTCGTCGACGTGGCCGCCGGGGTCGGCGTCCTCGGTCACGAGCCCCTCGCGTTCGAGGATCGGCGAGAGGTCGGAGAGCAGCTCGCGGTGCGGCTCGCCCGGGATCGGTCCGGAGAGGTCGTTCCGTTGGGTGAACACCCGCTCCGCGACCGGCCCCGACATCTCGGAGGCGTCCGCGAGGATCCCCGCGGTCGCCTCGGGGTTCTCGACGGCCCAGTCGCGACCGCGCTCGTACGCCTCGATCACGCGGCGGGCGTCCTCGGCGTGGTCGGCGAGGAACCCGTCGAGGAAGTTCAGGAAGCCGTAGGTGTTGTACCGCGGCTCGCGGAAGAACAGCTCCGCCCCGTCGTGTTCGAGCTCCAGCTCGGCCATGTGGGGGTCGAGGCCGGCCCACGCGTCGACGTCGCCGCGGACCAGAGCGGACTGCCCCTCGGGGTGCTGGAGGTTCACGATCTCGACGTCCTCCTCGCTCAGCCCGGCGTCGTCGAGCGCCTGTAGCAGGAAGAAGTACGGGTCCGTCCCGCGCGTGGCGGCGACGCGGCTCCCCTCGAGGTCCTCGACCGACCCGATCCCGGTCTCCTCGAAGGTGACGAGCGCGGTCCACTCCGGCTCCGAGTAGACGTACGGCGTCGTGATCGGCACGCCGTTTGTGCGGGCCATCAGCGCCGCGATGCCGGCGGTCGAAGAGACCTCGGCCTCGCCGCTCTGGGCGTACTCGTTCGCCTGGTTGCTCCCGAGGCTCAACACCCACTCCACGTCGGTGTCGGTGTCCGCGAACGCCTCCTCGACCCAACCCTTCTCGCGTAACACGAGACTGACCGGGTTGTAGTACGCGTAGTCGACCGTCAGCGTCCCCAGTTCGCCCCCGCCGCCGCCCCCGACGCAGCCGGCGACGAGCGAGCCGCCGATCGCCGCGCCGGTACCGCGCAGGAATTGTCTTCGCTCCATCGTGACTCCGCCTACCGGTGCCACTCATAAGGAGATATGGCTATGGAGAATATTCAACTACGACTATGATGCCCCATAGTTATTTAATTCCGCCAATGCGAGCGGTTCGCACGGGCCTCGATCGTCGCGTCACCGCTCCTGCCGGCCCGTCGCGCCTCGTCGACCCCGCCTCCCACATCGGCGAATCAGTTCGGCTCCCGTTCCCGCTTCCGGACTATCTTGCTGGTTGTGTGGGCGGCCGCACCGTCGACCGTGGGAGATGCCCCGGTTGCGGGGTCCGAGCGGGCGGCTCGGCCGCTGGGTTTCCGTCTCGGCCGTTACATACCCATGTCGGCCGCGGCGTCGGGGACCGGGAGGTCGGGGACCTCGACGCCGAGTAGCTCAGCGGCGTGGTCGAGCGCCATGTCGAACCCGTAGTATCGCTCAAGCTCGTCGCCGTCGGGGCCGGTCCGGACCTTCAGCATGGCGTACCCCTCGGCGTTCTGTGCGACGGTCGCCTCGCGGCCGTCCCGCGAGAAGGTGAGCAGGCGTTCGCCGCCGGTCTCCTCGTATTGCCCCTCGATACCGTTCGCCGACGTTGCCTCCGTGTCGGTCATACGCGTGGTAGGGCCCGATCCCTGTCGAACCTGTCGGTCCGCCGGGCGGGTCGGCGGGTGGTCGACGCCCCGCTACCGCGGGTCCCAGCCGTGGAACTCCGTCCCGGACTCCAGTTCGAGGTCGAACGCGTCGATCATCCCGCCGAGCGCGTCGTACCCCTCGGCCGCGGCGGCGATGCCGACAATCGTCTCGTCGTCGTACAGCGCCGCGATCTCGTCGTGAGCGACCGCGTCGACCTCGCCGCGGACGACCGCGAGCGCGTACTCGACGAGGACCGTCTCCTCGTCGCCGAAAGGCGCGAGGTCCCCGCTCCCGAGCGCCGCGATCTCGTCGTCGTCGATCCCGACGCCCCGGGCGATGTTGACGTGCTGGTGCCACTCGTAGCGGTTCCCGATCTCGCTCGTGACCGCCAGGATGACGAGCTCGCGCTCCCGGTCGGTGAGGCCGCTGTCGGTCCACAGCGACCCAAGGAACGACCGGAGCCCCGCCAACACCTCGGGGTTGTTGCCGATCGACTGGTACACGTGAAGCGGCTTCCCCTGGAGCGACGACTCCAGGAGGTCCTCGTACTCGTCCGGCACGTCCGTCGCCTCGGCGTAGGGAACGCGGGCCATGGCGGGTAGTCACGTTCGCGGGGGATAGGTGTACGCGACTCGGTATCGTTCGCCGCGATCGGTCTCCCGACCGATCGACCGGGAACCGCGAGTCGTCGGCGACGATCCGCGATGGCAACCTTAAGGGACGCCACGCACCAACTGGCGGCAATGAGTACCGAGGTGACCCGCCGGCGGGCGTGGGTGATCGCCGCCCGGCCCCAGACGCTCCCGGCCGCGGCCGCGCCGGTGGTCGTCGGCGTCGGGCTGGCGCTCGCAGACGGCGTGTTCGCGCCGCTGCCCGCGCTCGCGGCGCTCGTCGGCGCGGCGCTGATCCAGGTCGGCACGAACTTCGCGAACGACTACTACGACGCGATCCAGGGCGCCGACACCGACGACCGCGAGGGGTTCACCCGCGTCGTCGCCAGCGGCCTCATCGAACCCGCGGAGGTGAAGCGGGCGATGTGGCTCACGTTCGCGGCCGCGATCGGCGTCGGCACCTACCTCGTCGCCGTCGGCGGCGTTCCGATCCTCGTGATCGGGCTCGCCTCGGTCGCGGCCGGGATCGCCTACACCGGCGGGCCGTACCCGCTCGGCTACCACGGGCTCGGCGACCTCTTCGTGTTCGTCTTCTTCGGCGTGATCGCCGTGACCGGGACGTACTACGTCCAGGCCGCCGCGCTGCTCTCCGGATGGTTCCCGCTCGGGATCCCCGACGGGACCGTCGCGCTCGCGGCGGTCGTCGCGAGCCTCCCGATCGCCGCGCTCTCGACGAACATCCTCGTCGTCAACAACCTCCGGGACCGCGAGGAGGACGCCTCGACGGGCAAGCGCACGCTCGCCGTCCGGTTCGGCTACCGGTTCGCCCGCGCCGAGTACCTCGCGATGCTCGCCGTCGCGTATCTAGCCCCGCTCTGGTTCGTCGCGCGCGGCGACGGCCTCGGGGCGCTCCTCCCGCTCGTCACCCTCCCGCTGGCGGCGGCCGTCGCGCGGACGGTGCTGACGGAGACGTCCGGCGAGGCGCTCAACCCCGCGCTCGAATCGACCGGCAAACTGCTCGCGGCGTACGCCGTCGCGTTCGCCGTCGGGCTGGCGGTGTGACCGACGACGACCCCCGCGGCGGAGGCCCGCGCCGCGCAGTGCGACATCGCTCGTTCGCGCTCGACCTGACCCGACCGCTCGGAACGGCCGCCGGGGAGATACGTCGCCGAGAGGGGTTCCTGATCGCGGTCGAGCGCCGGGGCGACGGCGCGGAATGGGCGATCGGCGCGGGCGGGGCGGGCGGCGCGGACGGAGCGGGCGGCTCGGTCGGCCTCGGCGAGGCGACCCCGCTGCCGGGATGGACGGAGTCGCGCGAGGCGTGCGCGGCGGCGCTCGACGGACTCGACGGTCGAGCGGAATCCCAACCGCCGCTAGCGGCGCTCGACGCGGAGTCGACGCCGGCGGCGCGACACGGCCTCTCCCTCGCGCTCGCCGACGCCGCGGCGCGCGACGCCGGTGAGCGACTCTCGGACCGGCTCGCGGACGAGGCCGGCATCGACGCGACGCCCGCCGACGCCGTTCCGGTCAACGCGACCGTCGGGGACGGTTCCCCCGAGGCGACCGCCGCCGAGGCGAGGCGGGCGGTCGAGGCGGGGTTCGACTGCCTCAAGCTGAAGGTCGGCGCCCGCGACGTCGACGCCGACGTCGAGCGCGTCCGTGGGGTCCGCGAGGCGGTCGGCGACGCGGTCGCACTCCGAGCCGACGCGAACGGCGCGTGGGACCGGGAGACAGCGCGCCGCGCGCTCGACGCGCTGGCCGCGTTCGACCTCGCGTACGTCGAGCAGCCGCTCCCGGCCGACGACCTCGATGGGCTGGCGTCGCTTCGCGAGGACGGCGGTCGGGCAGATCCCACCGCGTCGGTCCCGATCGCGGCCGACGAGTCGGTCGCCGCTCACGGGATCGACGCGGTGCTGGACGCGGGCGCCGACGCGGTCGTTCTTAAACCAATGGCGCTCGGCGGGCCCGATCGAGCGCTCGCGGCCGCGCTGCGGGCGCGGTCGGCGGGCGTCGACCCCGTTGTCACCACCACGATCGACGCGGTCATCGCGCGGACGGCCGCGGTCCACGTCGCGGCCGCGGTCCCCGACGTCTCCCCGTGCGGGCTCGCGACCGGGTCGCTGCTCGACGAGGACCTGGCGCCCGACCCTTGTCCGATCGACGACGGGCGGATCGCCGTTCCGGCGGGGCCGGGGCTCGCGGGCGACGCCTTCGACGACCTGCGACGCCGGTGAGTTCGGGACCCCGCTCGAATTCGCGGCTCGCCGCAGGGGGACGGACTTTTTACCGCGTCCGGCGAACGGAGGCGTATGAGCGAGTGGACCGACGCCATCGTCGGCGAGCGCATGACCGTCGACAACCAGTTCAACGAGCGCGTCGCGGCGTCGCGCTTCTCCAGCCAGGAGTGGGGACTGATCATGACGGCCACGGAACTGGAGATCGAAAACGCCGATGACCCCGAGGCGGCGCGCGTCGTCGCGGACACGTCGAGCCTCCCCGCGATCATGCCCGAACTGGAGAACCTCCGGTCGCAGATGGCGGGGATGGGCGGCGCCCCCGGCGGCGACGCCGGGGGATCGGGCGGTGGCGGCCTCGTCGACTCGATCAAGGGCGCGCTCGGGCTCGGCGGGGGCTCGGACGGCCCCTCGGACGAGGAACTCGAGGCCGCCGAGCGGCTGACTCAGGAGTACGCCGACGAGCTACAGGCGCACTTAGAGGAGGTCGGCAAGTGGGAGCAGGTCCGCGTCGCGTACCAAGAGTAGAGTCGGCTCGCGGCGACAGCGGCACCGAGCGTTCGCCCGACCGACGTCACTCCACGTCGCTGCCGCGGAACAGCGTCAGCTCCTCCGCCTCGTAGATGCTGATGAGTTCGCTGACGATCTCGTCGTACTCCTCGTCGTCGACCCGAAGCGCGTCCAGCCGCTCGACCGTCTCCTCGTCGAGGTGTATCTGGGGCATACGCGGCGGTTCGTCGTCCGGGAATAAAATATGTCGGCAGAGTGGAAATCGATAGACAGTGGACACGATAGATCGAAGGGCTCCGCGAACTAGAACCGATCAGTCATGGCGTTCGGACTCGGCATCCTGATTGACTACCTCTGTGGAATCGGACTTTGGGGGTTCGTCGTCGGAAAGGGCTAGTCGGGCCGCCGACTCGATATGCTCTGCGGTGAGATCGTCGTTTTGGAGAACGATGTCGCCGAACAGGCGAAGCACGGGCCCTTTCTTATTGTGTAACTCAAAAATCTCGGATGTGTCTGTATATCCGATGTCACGCTTAGTTCCGGCCAAAAACGGCGTTGAATCGAGGAATTCGGTGACCACTCGATAGTCCGTCCCAAGTAGTGCCTCTGTCGAGAGAAACGACCAGAACCGAACTCGGAACGAGTCCGGTGCGGTAGGATGAAACGAGTACACCTGCGTCGGAAGTCCTCTATCGAGCGCAACGACGCTGCCCGGGTCACCAACGAATCGTGCCGATAGATCGCTTGAGTCGGACGTTAGTCGCGCTGCGACGACGACCGGACATCCCGCGGAGAGTAGTCCGACAAACGTCCGAATGTGGTGCGGTTCGAGGGGATTTTCGAACACCGCCCCGCTCAGGCTACCCCGGTCGATCGCGTCGACGGCAGCGCTGACATCTTTGGTCCCTTCGAACACGGACATAGCTGGGGCGTGTAGATCTGAACCGGCGTTTCCGGCCGTGATATCGACGGAGTCTCCAGCGGCCTCAACGACGCTATTCCGCATCGGGAATTCGGAAAAAACGAGATCGAGTTCGGGGTCGGATAGGGTATTAGCGACCGCATCACTATTCGGGTCGGCATACACGGTCCACGACCCGATTCCGTCGGGGACTTCTGGATCGATCAGCGTTTCTCTAATATTCCGTGCGCGCTCTTTCCCGTCACAGAGGAAGGCGACAGTCACGTCTCCGCGCTCGGAGATCCCGCGCCGCAGTCGGTTTTCGTAGGCCGCTGGTGTCAAAACGGACGCTCCGGCGGGTATCAGCTCCGTTTCAGGGTCCGGATCCGGATCCGAACCGGCGTCTACTCCGCCTGAGATCGCTAAGCCGACAGGCGCGTCCGACCGTGCCGAGTCGGAAGTACCGCGGATGCGAATTGGAGCGAGGACTCGCGCGAGATGTGGGAGCAGTTCCGCGGCCGCGGGCGTGGGACGCAAGGTGGCTTTTGTCGGCCACGCAGGGGCGTGTGGTACGACGGTCTCGGGATCGACCTCTAGATACTCTATCAGCCGCTCGCTCATCGGCAGGTCCGCGAGGTTTGGTGGGTAAAACGGGAGATCAGGTCCGACCGCCTCGTACTCGTAGCGATTCGACGGCGTGTACCCCTCGATCCGCGCGAGCGTGTCGAGGAAAAACCAGCTCCGGAGAAGCTGTTCAACGCGGCATTCGAGCGCTCGTCCCTCGGTCGGGAGCCGTTCTTCGTAGCCATTATCGAACCGGATCGCCGGAGCGTCGCCGATCTGAACCCGAGCGCCGAGATAGTACGAGAGCGTCGAGAGACGGTACACATCGGCGTACGTCGGTCGGACGATCACTTCGACACCGGTGTCCGGCGTGACGAGCGGAGTCGGAATCTCGAGAGTGTCGCCGCGCTCGATCCGGGGCGGGTACCCGCGGAGAGTCGGCCACGATCGTTCCGGCGAGAACTCCCTGATCGACGAGCCGAGTACCGACACCGCCTCCGCGAGGGCGGCCGGATCGTCGGGGACCGTGATCGTCGCCTCGGGACGCGTGTGAAACGAGCGAGCGCCGACCGTCACCGTACGCGGGCGGTCAAACACGAACTCGAAAGGCCCGGAGCTTCGAACCTCATTCACAGCGATTTCGACGTCCGTCACCCGAATATACACCTTCGTTACCCCGTTGACCTCGATACAGTAGTCGGCACGGGGGAACTCCGTCGCCTCACCGGGGCGCTCAATGAATTCTCCGTCGCTGTCGCGGACGTTTACAGTCGAGTACTCCGCGACCGACATCGACGCCGCCTCGAAACTGACAGCCCGATCGACTGGGAATGGGAAAAGCTCCAGCAACGCCGGCGAGAGATCCGGCTCGCGGTCGACGTGGAGTTGCATCCGTTCACCCTCGATCGCGTCGTGAACGGTGAGCGTCCTCCCGTCGACCTCGAACCCGATACGTCCGCCGGCTGACCCGTCTTTCACAGGATCTTTCTGATTCTCCAACACGTATGAGGATGTCGGTGATTGCTGCGATATGGTACTGAGACGCGTGTGCCTTGGTTTCTCGTGACTCGGCCGCGACGTCGACGAAATATTATCACCCCTCGGACCGGAGGGACTCGCATGGACGGCGCCCAATCGGAGCTGATCGAGCGGGCGCTCGCCGCCGCGTTTCCGGATCGGACCGTGGACCGGGTGACGGGGGTCGGTCCCTCCTGGAACGGCGCCAACGAGACGGTCGGGGTCGTCTTCGCCGACGGGGAGCGGGCGTTCCTCAAAGTCGCCCTCGCCGATGAGAGCGGCCGGCTCGCCCGGGAGTGCGCCGTGCTCCGGTACGTGGGCGCGTACGGCCCGCTCCCGGTCCCCGAGGTGTTGGCGGCCGAGCCCGACGGCGACCCGGCGTACCTCGCGACGGCGCCGGCGCCGGGCCGAGAGCTGTTGGACGTCTACGAGGCCGCGAGCGACCGGGAGCGCGAGCGACTGATCCGCCGGGTCGGCGCCGCGCTCGCCGCGCTCCACACCGACCGGTTCGCGGGCCACGGCGAGATCGTCGGCACTGGCATCGAGATCGGGACCGCAGCGGGGGAAACAGCGACCGCCGCAAAAGGAACAGCGACCACCGCGGAAGGAACGGCAATCGCCGAGAACGACGCACTGCCCGGCCTCTCGATCGAGTTCGCGTCGTGGACGGACGTACTGCTCGCGACGGTCGAGCGGACCCGAGAGATCGGGACCTCGGAGCGGCTCGCGGACCACTACGACGCGGTCGTCGACTGCGTTCGCGCGAACCGAGCGCTGCTCGACGAGGCGCCGGCCGCGCTGCTCCACGGCGACGTCGCGAAGCCCAACCTCTTCGTCGACGGCGACGCCGTGGCGGCGATCGACTGGGAGCTGTCGCACGTCGGCGACCCCGCCCGAGACCTCGTCCGCGCTGAGGACCAGCTGCTCAACGGCTTCGACTCGACCGGGCCGGAGCGGTTCGCCGCGGCCCTGCGAGCGGGCTACCGCGAGCGCGCCGGCGGCCTCCCGGCGGGGTTCGAGCGCCGGTGCCCGGTGTACGAGGTCGTCAGGACGCTCGGACGCTCGGGGTTCATCGACCAGTGGGCGACGTACCTCGACGAGCCGCTCGACGCCCTAGTCGAGCGCGCGGACGCCGAGCTGCGGGCGCGGCTCGACGCGGTCTGAGGGTAAGGCCAGTTCGACGAGGTCGACGCGGTCCGATACCGCGGGCTCGGCGAGGCCGACGCGTTACCGGTTCCACGCCGCGTCGTCGGGATCGATCTGCCGGTCTCCGGGGTCGAGCGCGTCGACTTCCTCTAGGTGGGCGTCGGGCAGGTCGACGTCGACCGCGGCCAAGTTCTCTCGTACGTGGTCGGCGCGCGCCTTCGGGATCGGCACGATCCCGCGGTCGACCGCCCACGCGAGCGCGACCACCGCTGGCGAGCAGTCGTTGCGCTCGGCTATCTCGGCGATCGCCGGGTCGTCGAGGATCTCGCCGCGGCCGAGCGGGGAGTAGCCCACGAGGCGGTGGTCGAACTCCTCGGCGAGGGAGCGGAGCTCGGGCTGCTGAAACCGCGGGTGACACTCGACCTGGTGGGCCGCGATCGGCGCGTCGAGGATCTCGCAGGCCTCGCGCAGCAGGTCGGGGGTGAAGTTCGAGACGCCGACGTGGTCCGTCACGCCGGCGTCGCGGAGGTCGTCGAACGCGGGCAGCGTCGCCTCGGCGTCGTAGGCCCGGATCGGCCAGTGGACGTAGAGGAGGTCGACGCGGTCGAGCCCGAGCCGGTCGAGGCTCTCGCGGGCCGTCTCGCGCACGTCTTCGGGCGCGAGGTTCTCGGGGTGGACCTTCGTGGCGACGACCACGTCGTCGCGGTCGACGTCGCTCTCGGCGATCCCCGCGCCGACCGCGGCCTCGTTGTCGTACATCTGCGCGGTGTCGACGTGGCGGTAGCCGGCGTCTAGCGCCGCGGCGACGGTGTCGGTACAGGTCTCGGGGTCGTCGAGCCCGGAGGTTCCGAGCCCGATCGACAGGTCCAGCGGTGGCACGCGAGACGGTTCCGCCCGCGGGATGAAAAAGGCGTGCGAGCCGGCACGCCGCGATCCGAGAGTTCGGCGATCCGGCGGTCCGGCGAGTCCGGCGATCCGGCGAGTCCGGCGATCCGGCGAGTCCGGCGATCCGGCGAGTCCGGCGATCCGGCGGTCCGGCGGTGTCCCGCGCCTCGCGCGCCTCCCGGTGCCAGCAGCCTTAATCCGTCGCGTCCGTAGGATCGCTCGATGGTGACCGGCCCTGCGCTGCCCTCGACCTCTGAGCCGCTCCCGCTCGGGGTACTCTCGGACCCGATCCTCGTCGATCCCGGGCCGCGACTGCTTCGCGCGGTCGTCGAGGCGTACTGCGAGATCGCTCCCTCGCTCGTCGCCCCGAGCGTCGCGGAGTTGGCGGGAGAAGCGGGCGAAGAGAGCGGTCCCGATAGCCTCGATCTCCCGCCGCTGAAGCTGTTCGCGGGCGAGGCCGCGGTCGCGGCGTCGACCGCGGGGTTCCGCTCGGCGAGTCGGCTCGCGGCGCTGCTCGACGCCGACACGGTCGACCTCCGCGTCCTCGACGTGCCGCAGCCGAACCCGGTGCTCGCTGGCGCCGAGACCGGGTTCGCGCTGATCGGGAGCGAGACCGACGAGGGGGGCGTGGAGGCGGCTGAGGAGGCGGCCAAGGGAAGGTGGCACCGCGTCGGCGACGACGCCTCGCTCCGCGAGCGGTACGTCGCCGAGTTCGCGGCGGCCGAATCCCACCGGCTCCGGACACCCAGCCGGCGGCGCGTGTACGAAGGGTTCGCGGCGCGGTGCGACGAGTCGATCGCCGCCGCCGTGCTTCGCGCGCTCGACGCCGAGGTCGACGGGGATTCACCGACGGCCGCCGGTCCCGACCCGGAGGGGGCCCGGGTCCGCGCCTACGCGGTCGGCGCCCGAGAGGGCGTCCTCGACCGCACCCTCCGGCGGGCCTGCGAGGACGCGGGGCTCGGGAGCCCCTCGACGTTCACGCGGATAAAGCGGCTCCTGCGGGAGGCCGACCTGATTGAGACGGTATCCGAGCCGCAGCCAGTCGGGCGGCCACGGGAGCGGCTCGCGGCCCGCGGCGCGCTTGAAGCGGCGGAAACGCCGGCAGAGCTGGTCGAAGCGGTTCGAGACGTGACCGAGTGAGAGATCGGACGCCCGGGTCGGGGCGTCAGGCCGGACCGGTCAGTCGTCTTTCGTCTTGATGTCCGCCGAGAGCCCCTGCGCCATCTGGATCTCCTTCGAGTTGTTCAGGGTCCACGCGGTGCGGTCGGTGACGGCCTCGATCGCCTCGCGGGCCGAGGGGTAGCCGTTGCCGGACTTCTTTACGCCGCCGAAGGGGAGCTGGACCTCGGCGCCGATACACGGGAGGTTCCCGTACGCCAGCCCCAGCTCGGCGCGGTCGCGATAGTAGTTTATCTGCCGGTAGTCCTCGGAGATGATCGCGCCGGCGAGGCCGTAGTCGGTGTCGTTCTGGATCTCCACGGCGCGCTCGATGTCGCCGTCGTACTCGAGCAGGGCGACGTGGGGGCCGAACACCTCCTCTTGGGTACAGCGCAGGTCGGCGTCGGGGTCCGCCTCGTAGACGAACGGACCGACCCAGTAGCCGTCCTCGTGGCCGTCCGGGATCTCCTCGTCGTCGAGTTCGGTCCGGTCGACGAGCACGTTCACGCCCTCCTCGCGGGCCTCCTCGTTGTTCCGGGTGACCTTCTCCCGGTGTTCCTCCTCGATGAGCGGCCCCATGAAGGTGTCCTCGTCGAGGGGGTCGCCGACCGCGACCGACTCCGCGACCTCGACGAACCGCTCCTTGAACTCGTCGTACACGTCGGTGTGGACGATCAGGCGCTCGGAGGAGACGCAGCGCTGGCCGGTGGTCTTGAAGGAGGACATCACCGCGGAGTGGACCGCAGTGTCGAGGTCCGCCTCCTCGGTGACGACAATCGCGTTCTTGCCGCCCATCTCGCAGGCGGCGCGCTTGCCGGCGACGCCGCCGAGCTTATCCTGAATCAGGTGACCGACCTCGGCCGAGCCCGTGAAGATGACCGTCTCGACGTCGTCGTTCTCGACGATCGCGTTGCCCGCGTCGCCGAACCCCTGGACCATGTTGAACACGCCGTCGGGGATACCCGCGTCGTCGAACATCTCCGCGATGATCTGCGCGCACCACGGCGTCTGCTCCGCCGGCTTGAACACCACGGTGTTCCCCTCGACCAGCGCGATGGCCATGTGCCAGTAGGGGATCGCGACCGGGAAGTTCCACGGCGTGATGCAGCCGGTGACGCCGCGCGGCTTCCGGCGCATGTACGCGTCCTTCGAGGGGATCTCCGAGGGGACGATGTCGCCCGACGGGTGGCGGGCGTCGCCCGCGGCCCACTCGACCATGTGTGCGGCCTCGACCACGTCGGCTTTCCCCTCGCTGATCTCCTTCCCGCACTCCTTGGTGACGATCTCGCCGAGCTCGTCGGTGCGGTCGCGGAGCTCGTGGTACACGTCCCAGAGGTACTCGGCGCGCTGTACCCGGGAGAGCTCGCGCCACTCCTCGAACGCCGCGTCCGCGGCGTCGACCGCGCGGTCGACGTCGTCGGGCGTCCCGTGTCGGAACTCTCCTAACGACTCCCCAGTCGCGGGGTTCTCGCTCTCGAACGTCTCGGAGCCGTCGCCGTCGACCCATTCGCCGTCGATGTAGTGCTGGTAGGGCTGCGCCATGATTGAAGCTTCCAGTCGGCACGTCCAAATAACCCACCCTACCATGGTCGGCAGGGTCTTTGTCATGCGGTACCAGGATAAGCTGAACAATGGCGACAACCGACGCGGACGGGGCGGGAGAGTGGGCCGGAACCAGGCTCACGCTCGATCTGTGGCATCCGAACTGCTGGGCGATCGAGGCGACGGGCAGGACCGACGGCGGCGTGTTAGCACACGCGATATACAACTCACCGAGGGCCGAGAGCGACGCGCCGAACACGGTGAACGGTCTGTTCACGGCGTTTGGAGACACGAACGCCGAAGTCGAGGCGCTGCTCGACGCAATCCGCGAGTCCGACCGCGCGGGGAACCTCTTGGAGCTACAAGAGCGGTTCGGGCGCGCGCGGGACGCCCCGGGCAACGTCGTCCGCGAGTTCTTCTTAGAGTACGACCCGGCCGACATGGTGTGCCCGACGCTGCTGGAGCACGGGTTCGTCCACAGCGCGCCGGTCAGGATCGAGGCCGGGCGAGAGGAGTGGCAGGTGTGTTTCGTCGGCGAGCGGACGGATATCCGGGAGTCGCTCGACGCGGTCCAGGAGGCGGCCGGCGCGGAGGTATCCGTTGAGTCGATGTCGTCGTCGGGCCACGGGGGGCGGACCCCCCGCGAACAGCGGCTCGACACGCTGACGACGACCCAGCGGAAGGTGTTCGAACACGCCCGCGAGACGGGCTACTACGAGTGGCCCCGGGAGGCGTCGACGCGCGAGCTCGCCGACGACTTGGACGTCTCGAAGACGACGCTGCTCGAACACCTCCGGAAGGCGGAGGCGAAGCTGCTGGACCCGTGATCGGCGGTTTCGACGGCGGAGGGAGGGTTACAGAGCGTTGGTTGCGATACGACATTTAAATACCCGCAACTGGTGGCGACGAGTGTTTATAAATGAAGGCGGTGGCGCGTGCCTCCGAGCGCCCGAAAGGGCGTGAGGAGCACGCGCGAGGGACGCCGCGAGCGACCGGAGGGAGCGAGCGGCGAGGCTGGGGAGGCGTGAGGCGCTGTGCGGTCGCGGTCGGGCGGGACTCTCAAAGGGGCAGTCGCGAGGAGGGCGCAGGCGACGTAAGAACCGCAAGGAGCGAGCGAAGCGAGCGACTGAGGATCGCAGCGAGCGTGCGCCCTCCTCGCGACTGGGGCTTTGGAACTGTTCTCTGCTGATCTGCTAGTGGCTATTTATAAGTGAGCGACTGGGGCTTTGGAACTGTTCTCTGCTGATCTGCTAGTGGCTATTTATAAGTGAGCGACTGGGGCTTTGGAACTGTTCTCTGCTGATCTGCTAGTGGCTATTTATAAGTGAGCGACTGGGGCTTTGGAGGTGATCGCCGCCGATTGCCAGTCTGCCATTTATAAGCGGGCGGCTGGGGCTCTGGAGGTGTCCGTCGTCGGTCCGTCAATCACTCATAAACAGCTGACCGCAACACCACGCTCTGAGTGATAAATCGTAACGCCCGATCGTCGGTTCCTGACCCAGTTCGTTCAGTTCCCGACGATCGCCCGCAGCGCGAACAGCGCGTTCGACTTGCGCTCTCTGATCCGCCGGTAGAAGTACGAGAACCACTTGGAGCCGTATGGGATGTACTGGTACACCATCACGTCCTCGTCGGCCGCGAGCTCGAACTGCGCCGACTCGCGGACGCCGGTCAGCATCTGGACCTCGTAGGGCGTGCCGTGCTCGGCGTACAGCTCCCTCGCGTAGTCGATCATGGCGGGGTCGTGGCTCCCGACCGCGACGCCGTCGTCGAACGCCTCGAACATGTACGCGAGGCAGTCGCGGTACGACTCGTCGACGCGGGCCTTCTCCTTGTACGATATCTCCGGCGGCTCGTCGTACGCGCCCTTGACGAGCCGGACCTTGCCGGGGAGGTCGGCGAGCCGTTCGAGGTCGTCTCGGGTCCGCTTTAAGTTCGCCTGCACGCAGACGCCGACGTTGCCGTCGGTCTCGACCGCGTGGCGCTCGAACGCGTCAAGCGTCACGTCCGTGGTCTCGTGGTCCTCCATGTCAATCCAGACGAAGGTGCCCGTCCCGTCCGGGCCGGTCGCCGCGGGGGCGTTGGCCGCCTCGACGATGCGCGCGAGGTTCTCCTCGAAGACGTCGTCGCCGATGTCGAGGCCGATCTGGCTCGATTTTACGGAGACGCAGGCGTCGACGCCCTGCTCCGCGATCGCCTCGACGAGGTCGACGTACGCGTCGGCGTCGGCGTCGGCGGGCGGTCGCTCCTCGTAGTGTTCCCCGAGGAGGTTCAGGATGCCGGCCACACCGCGGCCGTTGAGCGCCTCGACGTGCGCGAGCGCCGCCTCCGGAGTCTCTCCGGCGACGAAGTTGCTCGCGATGGGCGGGATCATACGAGTAGTTCGAGGCGGGATCGGTATATATCCGCACCCGACCAATTATTTCACGGATTTTTGTCGGACAAATAGTCCCCGGTTCGCACGGACTCCTCGAACCGCGACCGCCGAACCGACCATGGACGGGCCGGGGTTAAGATACCCTGATGTGTTCGGAACTATCGTAATAATATGTCACGAGATACCACGGATGCGGCGGACCGACGGACGCTGCTGAAACTGACCGGCGGTGCGGGGCTCGTCGCCCTGTCAGGCTGTCTCAGCACGACCGACGACGGCGGCGACGGGGGAGACGGCGGCGACGGCACCGACGGCAGCGACGGGGGAGACGGCGACGACGGCGGCGACTCTACCGACCCCTACGAGATCGGGATGGTCGACTCACAGACCGGCTCGCTGTCGTCGTTCGGCGAGCGGAACCAGCGCGGCGTCAACCTCGCCTTACGGCACGTGAACGACGTCGGTATCGGCGGGCGAGAACTCGACATCCTCGTCGAGGACTCCGAGAGCGAGAACCAGGGCGGCATCGCCGCCGCACAGAAGCTCGTCAATCAGGACGGCGTCCCGTTCCTCATCGGCGCGGTCGGCTCCGGCGTCTCGCTGGCCATCTACGAGAGCGTCGTCGAGGGCACTGACGTCGTCCAGCTCAGTCAGAACTCCACGGGGCTCGAGCTCACGAACTTCCCGGGCCTGCTCCGGATGTCGCCGTCGGGGCTCAGCCAGGCGAACGCGCTCGCGGACCTCATCGCCGAGGACGGCTACGACGAGGTTGCGCTCACCTACGTGAACAACGACTACGGACAGAGCCTCGCCGACGCGTTCGTCGACGCGTGGGAGGGCGAGCTCGCGTACGAGAACTCACACGACCAAGACCAGCAGTCGTACTCCGGCGTCATCTCGGAGATGAACAGCTCCGACGCGGAGGCGTGGCTGTTCATCACCTACCAGGCGGAGTTCGCCACCATGGTCAACGAGGTGTTCTCCTCGGGGTACGAGGCGCAGTTCTACGGCGCCGACTCCGTCTCCGGCGACGACGTGCTGGAGAACACTCCCGAGGGGAGCATGGACGGCATGAAGATCGTCGTGCCGTCCGCGCCGGTCGAAGAGGAGAACTTCCAGTCGTTCGCGTCCGCCTTCGAGGACGAGTACGACCGGCAGCCGACGTCCTGGGCGGCGTACGCCTACGACTGCGTCGTCAACGCCGCGCTCGCGATCCAGGCGGCCGACGAGTTTACCGGAGAGGCGCTTCAAGAGACCGTGCGACGCGTCTCCGGTCCCGACGGCGAAGAGGTGACCTCATTCGAGGCCGCAAGCGAGATCCTCGCGGACGGCGGCGGCCCGGACGACGTCAACTACCAGGGCGTCAGCGGCCCCATCGACTTCGACGAGAACGGGGACCCGATCGGGTTCCTCCAGGTACAAGAGGTCCAAGATCACGACTACGAAGGCATCGACTTCATCGAAGGCTGATCCCGACAGATGACCGTCCTCGGATACATGGCGAACGGGCTCGTCTTCAGTAGCATCATCGTCCTCGGCAGCATCGGGCTGTCGCTCGTGTACAGCATCGCCGACTTCGCGAACTTCGCGCACGGCGACACGATGACGATCGGCGCGTACACCGCGCTCGTGACCTTCGGCGCCGTCGGCGGGCTCGGCGGGGCGGTGTTGGGGCTCCCGTTCGGCTTCTTCGTCGCGCTCGTCGTCGGCATCGGCGTCGCGGCGGTCGTCGCCGTCGCGACCGAGAAGCTGATCTACGAACCGCTCGACATCGATTCCATCGGGCTGTTGATCACGTCAATCGGGATCGCGTTCATCTACCGCGCGCTGATCCAGATCGGGTTCGGCTCCGACTTCACGCGGTTCGACGTCCAGCAGCTCCGCCCGATCGAGTCGCTCGTCCCATACGGCGTCCGGGTGACGCTTCACGACGTCGCGATCGTCGCCTCCGCGGTGGTGCTCGTCGTCGGGCTCCACGTCCTGCTCCAGTACACCGACCTCGGTCGGAAGATGCGAGCCATGGCGGACAACCCCGACCTCGCGCGGGTCAGCGGTATCCGAACGAAGCGAGTCAAGCTGTGGACGTGGGTCATCGGCGCCGGGCTCGCCGGCGCGGGCGGCGTGTTCCTCGGCCTGTTCAACCAGCTCTCGCCGCGGATGGGGTTTAACCTCCTGTTAGTGATCTTCGCCGCGGTGATCCTCGGCGGGATCGGCTCCGTCTACGGCGCGATGGCGGGCGGCTTCCTTATCGGCATGATAACCCAGTTAACGCCGTTCTTCTCCAACGTCGTCGAGGCGTTACCGATCGGGCCGGGGTGGCTCGCGACCCTGCTCGAGAATCTGATCACCATCGAGTACGCGAACGCGATCGCGTTCGTGATCATGGTCGTGGTGCTGTTGGTTCGCCCCAACGGGATCGCCGGTGAGGGGGCGACATGAGCCTCCTCGACGACCCGAGGGCTACGTTCGCCGACCTGACTCGACCGGAAGGGTGGGTTCTCGGCGTCAGCGTCGCGTTCGCGCTGTTCCTCCTCGTCGCGATGCTCACGGGCGCGCTCGGGCCGACGTACTTCCTGTTCCTCGTCGGGCTGGCGGGGATGTACGCGCTGCTGTCGTTCGGGCTGAACGCCCAGTGGGGGTTCACCGGACTGATCAACTTCAGCGTCGCCGCGTTCTTCGGGATCGGCGCGTACGGGTCCGCGCTGATGACCGCGAGCAGCTCGCCGATCGCGGGGGGGTTCAACCCGCTCGTCGGGCTCGTCGTCGCGCTCGTCGTCGCGCTCGTGCTGGCGCTGCTCATCGGGATTCCGACGCTCCGGCTCCGGACCGACTACCTCGCGATCGCGTCGCTCGGGCTCGCGGAGGTCGTCCGGCTGGTCGTCCTCAACGAGCGCTGGCTCACGAACGGCAGCGCCGGGGTGCGCGGCATCCCGGGCTTCTTCCAGGGGTGGCCCGTGCTCTCGACGTTCCCGGAGGCGATGCCCGGGCTCCGGCTGGTGGTGATCCCCGGGTCGCCGATCATCCTCGGGACGTCGTTCTGGCAGTCGCTGCTGAACGTCCTGCTCGTGCTCGCGTTCGCCGGCGTGACGTTCTTCGTCCTCCGGCGCGCGCACCAGTCGCCGTGGGGACGCGTGCTGCGCACGATCCGGTCCGACGAGGACCTCGCGCGGGCGCTCGGGAAGAACACCTACTCGTTCAAGATGCAGTCGTTCATCCTCGGGAGCCTGATCATGGCGCTGGCGGGCGTCTTCTACACCCACCTGAACCTCTACGTCGGGCCGGGCGATCTGGACCCGATCACGACGTTCTACGCGTGGGTCGCGGTGATACTGGGCGGCAGCGGATCCAACCGCGGGGCGCTGTTCGGCGGCATCGTGATCGTCACGATCCGCGAGGGGACGCGCTTCCTGAACGACGTGGCGCTCCCGATAGACCCCGCGCCGATGCGGCTGCTGTTGATCGGGGTCGTGATCGTCGCCGTGATGCGCTACCGGCCGCAGGGGGTCCTCCCGCCGCAGCGGGAGCTGATCTGGCCGAGTGCGGTCGACGGTCGGGCGACGCCCGAGACGCCCGACAGCGGCGTCCGCGAGCGCAAGGGAGGTGGCGGCGATGAGTGAGGGCGCGCTGCCCAAGCAGGACCCGGTCCTGCGCGTCGACGACCTCCAGAAGTCGTTCGGCGGGCTCGCGGCGACCGACCACGCGACGTTCGGCGTCGAGCGCGGCACGATCACCGGGCTCATCGGCCCGAACGGCGCCGGCAAGTCCACGCTTTTCAACCTCATCTCCGGCTTCTACGAGCCGGACGGGGGGACAGTCGAGGTGAACGGGACCGACGTCACTGGCATGGAGCCGTACCAGGTCGCTGACCACGGGCTCATCCGGACGTTCCAGACGCCGCGCAAGCTTGAGGGGATGACCGTCCGCGAGGCGATGTTAGTCGGCCCGCGGAAACAGCCCGGCGAGTCGTTCCTCACGCTGTTCGCCTCGCCCGGGTCGGTCTCGGAGAGCGAGTCGGCGAACCTCGCCGAGGCGGAGCGGATACTGGAGGAGTTCGAGATCGACCACCTCGCGACCCAGCCCGCGACCGACATCTCCGGCGGGCAGATGAAGCTCGTCGAGCTCGCTCGCGCGATGCTCGCGGAGCCTGAGGTGCTGCTGCTCGACGAGCCGGTCGCGGGCGTGAACCCGACGCTGGCGAAGAAGCTGAAAGACCAGATCCGGCGGCTCAACGAGCAGGGGACGACGTTCCTGCTCATCGAACACGACATGGAGTTCGTGATGGACCTGGCCGACCCGATCGTCGTCTTGGACCAGGGGCACGTCCTCACTGAGGGGACCCCGGAGGGAGTCCGCAACGACGACCGCGTCATCGACGCGTACCTCGGAGGCGGAACATGAGCGACGGCATGACAGACGACACGACCGGGGCCGCGGACGGGCCTCACGGCGGAACGGATCCCGTGCTCTCGCTGTCTGGCGTCGACAGCGGGTACGGCGAGGTACAGGTGCTCGACGACTGCTCGGTCCGGCTGGACCCGGGCGAGATCGTCTGTCTCGTCGGCCCGAACGGGGCCGGGAAGTCGACGGTCCTCAAGACCGCCTTCGGGATGTTGACTCCGTGGACGGGAACCGTCGCGTACCACGGCCGCGACATCGGCGGGATGGCCCCGGAAGAGATCGTCCGCGAGGGGATCGGCTACGTCCCGCAGACCGACAACGTGTTCGGCTCGCTGACGATCGACGAGAACCTCCGGATGGGCGGCGTCGCCCGCGACGGCGGCCTCGAGGAGGTGATCGAGACGCTGTACGACCGGTTCCCGATCATCGAGCGGAAGCGGAGCGCGAAGGCGAAGACGCTCTCCGGCGGCCAGCGCCAGGTGCTGGCGTTCGCCCGCGCGCTCGTGATGGAGCCCGACGTGCTCCTCATCGACGAGCCGTCCGCCGGGCTCGCGCCGAACACCGCCGACGACGTGTTCGAGGACGTCAAAGCGGTCAACGACATGGACACGGCGATCCTCATGGTCGAGCAGAACGTGACGAAGGGGCTCGGCATCTCCGACCGCGGCTACGTCCTCGATCAGGGGACCGTCAGGTTCGAGGGGACGCCCGAGGAGCTGCTGAACGACGAAGAGGTCTCGCAGCTGTACCTCGGCGGCTGAGGCGGCCGCCCTCGGTTTCGACCCCCTTCGTCGGCGCACGCCGACCGCAGCGCAGTCCCGCTCCACCCCATGACAGCCGCGCTCGAACGCTACGCCTTCGCGCTCGCCCCGCTCGCAGCCGCGGCGCTGTGGGGCGGGATGTACGTCGTCAGTAAGTGGGGGTTCGCGCTGATCCCGCCGGTAACCCTCGGGTTCCTCCGCGTCGCGCTCGGCGCCACGGTCCTCTGGCTCGTCGTCGTCGGCCGCGGCGGGGCGCCGCCGACGCGCGCCGAGTGGCCGACGTTCGCGGCGCTCGGGGGCTGGGTGACGCTGACGGTCGCCACGCAGTTCGTCGGCACCGAGTTGACGAGCGCCAGCCAGGGATCACTGTTGACGGTGTTGACGCCCGTGTTCACCGTCGCGCTCGGCGCGCTCGTCCTCGACGAGCGCGTCACGGCAGCGAAAGCCGGCGGGATGACGGTCGCTGGCGTCGGCACCGCGGTCGTCCTCGCCGGGCAGTACGAACTCGCGTCGATCGCCGCCGGCAACCTCCTCGGCGTGGCGCTGCTGCTCGTCGGGAGCGCGGCGTGGGCCGGCTACACCGTCTGGGGACTCCGCGCAGTCAGGCGCCACGGGGCGCTCCGCGCGGCCACGTACTCCTCATTGGCGAGCGTTCCGCTGTTGGGGACACTCGCCGTCGGCGAACTGTGGTATCTCGGCGTATCGCCCGCCGCGCTCCCGCTCACCGTCGAGTCGGTGGGCGCCGTGTTGTACCTCGGACTCGCGTCGACGGCAGCGGCCTGGTTCCTCTGGTACAAGGGGTTAGCGTACGTCTCGGCCGGGACCGTCGCCGTGTTCTTCTTCGCCCAGCCCGTCGTCGGGGCGGCGCTCGGTGCGGCGCTGCTCGGGGAGGCGCTCGGCTCGGGCTTCCTCGTCGGCGGCGCACTGATGGCCGTCGGCATTTGGATCGTCAGCCGCGAGCGTGCGGACTCCGTCGCCGAATCGGCGGGTCCGACCGCGGAGTGAGCGGGTCGACCACGGAGTGAGTGGGCCGACCGCGGAGTGAGCGGGCCGACCGCGACGTCGAGCAGCTACGTGGTCCGCTTTTCCAGCTCGCCTATCAGCTCCGCGGCGGCGAAGTCGTGGTCCGGCCGGATCGCGACGAAGTCGAGGAATCTACGCGCCGCGAGGAGCTCGTCGGCCGAGTAGCTCGTCAGCGCGGCCTCGATCGCGTCGGCCGCGCCGATCAGCGGCTCTAACGCCGCGAGCGCGCTCGCGAGGTCGTAGGCGCGCGCCGCCTCGCGGCCGTCGTCGCTCACGCGGGTCGCGTCGATGACGTAGAGCTCGCCGTCCGCGACGAGGACGTTCTCGGCGCGGAGGTCGCCGTGCGCAAGCCCGGCGTCGTGGACCGTTCGCAGCGTCGCGAACAGATCGGGCGCGAGCCCGGCGACCGCCTCGGCGTCGAGCTCGCCGAGGGTGCGGAACTCGGGGAGGTACTCCAACACGAGGACGCCGAGGTCGCCGACCTCGAACGCCTCGACCGGTTCGGGCGCGTTGACGCCGAGTTCCCGGACCCGCCGGGTCGCCTCAAGCTCATGGCGCGCCATCTCGTAGGGCGTCTCGTGACGCTCGAAGAACCCCTCCGTGCCGGCCGAGAACGCGCCGAGGTTTCGCCCCGTCGTGAACAGCGCGTGGACGATCGTGTTCTGGCGGGTGATCACCTTCACGAAGAGGTCGTCGTCGACGACCATCGGGGTCGACAGCCAGTTGTCCGCGTCGAGGAACCGCACGCGGACCTCGTCGCGGTCGTACCGGGCCGCCAGCTCGCGCGCGACCCGCTCGACGTCGGGCCAGTCGACGCGACCGCGGACGAGCTCCCGGAACTCCATAGCGGCGGAACGCGGCGACGCCTCATAAGTCGTCGGCTCGCGGGTGGAGGCGCGGTCGCCGAAGCGGCCGGGTCCCGCGCCCCCGACGGGGCGGAGTCACGCGGTTCCGTTCGCCCACGTGCGCTCCGGGCCGCCGCCGTCGAGGAAGCGGGCGCACTCGGTCTCGAGCGATCCCTCGGCAACCCCGGAACAGCCCACGTACTCGCCGTTCTCCAGCCAGAGGACGCGCGTCCCCTCGTCGCCGAACGAGAGCGGTCCGGACGAGCGCGGCTCGTACGAGAGGCGCACCCGATACTGGATCCCGACGCGACAGTCGTCGCTCCCGTTCGCCGTCGGGTCCGAGTCGGCGCGTTCGTCGGCGGCGGCCGAGTCGATGTACACGCGGAACGCGCTCAGGCGGGCGCCGCGCGGCGAGGTCCGCTCGGTGGCGACGGAGAGGTTCGCCGCCGCGTCGCCGGTCTCGACGAACCCGACCCGGTCGACGGAGCCGCCGCCGGTCCGGCTCGACGCGTACGTCGCCACGTCGTCGGCGCAGCCGACGTCGAGCCGCTCGACGGACTCCACCGACAGCCGCGGCGGTTCCGATTCGGCGCCGATACCGGCGATCCCGTCGGCGCCGGCGACGTCGGCTATCGCGACCGCGCCGAGCGCGACGGCCGCGACGAGGGCGACCGCGAGGACTACCTGCTGAGGGCGGAGGGCCATACGCGCCGCGTGGGCCCCCGTTCGGGAAAAGGACGCGGTTGTTCACGGTCGTTCGCATCGTTTATGCCCGCGGGTCGCAATTCTTGCCCATGGACTTCGAGGTACCCGCCGAACACCGGATGATACGCGACACCGTCCGGGAGTTCTGCGAGGAGGAGATAGCGCCCGTCGCTCAGGAGATCGAGGACGAACATCGCTTCCCCGAGGAGGTGTTCGAGTCGCTCGCAGACCTGGACATGATGGGCGTCCCGGTCTCCGAGGAGTACGGCGGCCTCGGCGGCGACCAGCTGATGTACGCCTTGGTCACGGAGGAGCTCGGGCGCGTCTCCGGGGGGATCGGGCTCTCGTACGCCGCGCATACCTCGCTGGGCGCGAAGCCGATCGAGCTGTTCGGCACGGACGAACAGAAAGAGAAGTGGCTCCGCCCGCTCGCGGAGGGCGAGGGGCTCGGCGCGTGGGCGCTCACGGAGCCCGGCAGCGGCTCCGACGCCTCCGACATGGACACGACGGCCGAGTACGACGCCGACGCGGGAGAGTACGTGCTCAACGGCACAAAGCAGTTCATCACGAACGCGAACGTCGCCAACTCGATCCTCGTGAAGGCGGTGACGGACCCCGAGGCCGGCTACGACGGCATCTCGACGTTCATCGTCGACCCCGACGCGGACGACGGGTTCGAGGTGACGACCGTCTGGGAGAAGATGGGGCTCAACAGCTCGCCCACCTGCGAGATCGCCCTCGACGAGGTGCGGATCCCGGAGGACCGGCTGCTCGGCGAGGAGGGCGAGGGGTGGAAACAGACGATGAAGACGCTCGACGGCGGCCGGATCTCCATCGCCGCGCTCTCGGTCGGGCTCGCGCAGGGCGCCTACGAGGCCGCGAAGGGGTACGCGGGCGAGCGCGAGCAGTTCGGCAAGCCGATCGCGAAGTTCGACGCGGTCCGCGACAAGGTGGTCCACATGCACCGCCAGATCGAGCGCGCCCGGCTCCTCACGCACCGAGCGGCGACGAAGTACGACGCCGGCGAGTCTGTCACCCGCGAGTCGGCGCTCGCCAAGCTCGACGCCAGCGAGGCGGCCCGCGAGGTTGCCGAGGAGGCGGTCCAGACGCTCGGCGGCTACGGCTACACCACCGACTTCGCGCCGCAGCGCTTCTACCGCGACGCGAAGCTGATGGAGATCGGCGAGGGGACGAGCGAGATCCAACACGTCGTCATCGGTCGCGAGCTCGGCCTCTAACCGGTCGCGTTCGACGCCTCAACCGTCCGGCGACCGATCGGACGACTCCGTCTCAGGGGAACTCGATCAGGTCGTCGTCGACCGCGCACAGACTCTCCGCGAGCCGCGAGCCGTCGGGGACCGCCCGCCGGAACGGCTCGGACCCGAATTTCGCCTCGCCGTTGACGGAGACCAGCCCGAGGCCGGCGGAGTCGCCGTCGAGGCCCGTCAGGAACGCGATGGTGCGGACCGCAGGCACGTCGCCCGCCCGCGCATCCGGGTCGACGGAGCCGTACAGCGTGCGGTTCGTCGCGACGTGGTGGACGCAGGTCGGCGTCGGCGCGAAACACAGCAGGTAGCGGGCGCCCGGCTCGGTGCGACCGAGTTTGGGGCGGAGCGCGTGGCGCTCGTCGGCGTGGAAGTACCGCTCCATGCGGCGGTACTGCCGGAGGACCTCGTTCGCGCCGGTGGCGCGGCGAACCGCGGCGTCCGCCTTGAGCTCGATCACGCGGTCGACCGCCTCGGGCGTCCGCGTCCGGACGAACAGGTCGACGACTCCCTCCCGACCGTCGGCGTCGTACGGCTCTTCGAGCCGGATCGCCGGCGACTCGGCCGTCGCCTCGTAGTGTTCGACGAGTCGGGTCGCCAGCGCGTCTTCGCGCATGCGTTCCGCGACGTCGCGGAAGGCGATAAACCCCGCTCTCGGTGTCGGGGCGGGGGGACCGTCGACCCGCCACATAGCGGCGCGGAACGTTCCTGCGAACCGAAAGCTATCACGGGGTTTGTAAGGCCTCGGCCCCTACATGAGCTGATGTCTGATAAACTGTCCAGACGGCGGTATCTCGCCGGAACCGGCGCCGCGCTGACCATCGGCACGCTCGCCGGCTGTTCCGGCGGCGGCGACGGTGGCGACGGATCCGACGGCGGCGACGGCGGGAGCGCCGTCGACGACGTGCCCAGCGAGATCGACGAGTACCTCTCGGACGCCCGCATGTACGAGGGAACGATCATGGACCTCACCGGACAGGACGAGGTCACCGTCGAGGTCGGCGCCGGCGACGTCGGGTTCGCCTTCTCGCCGGCGGCGATCCGCATCGACTCCAGCACAACCGTCGTCTGGGAGTGGACCGGGAACGGCGGCGCGCACAACGTGGCCTCGGTCGAGGGGTCCGAGTCCGACTTCAACAGCGGTGACTCCGTCTCCGAGGAGGGGGCCACCTTTGAGCAGTCCTTCGACAACACCGGAATTCAGCTGTACCAGTGTACGCCTCATCAGGCGAACGGGATGCTCGGCGCGATCGAAGTCGTCGAGGCGTAAGCGGCTCTCGACGGTCGGTCCGAACACGGTTTTTTCGCCCGCAACTCCGCGTTCACGGATACACGGAGCGCACGGCTTCACCGGTGAGCGAACCCACAACTACTCGTGACGAACGAGATTGAGGAGTCCGACACCCCGACACCAGCCGTCGAGAGGGTCGTGTGCGTATCGCTACCTCGGAAGGCGGTCGCCGGCTGCGGGCTTCACAATAGTCTCCGAAGGAAAATTGTCACGAGTTCGCGCGTCGATGAGACGCGGGTGGTTGCCACTCGAGACTGACGGCTCGTCTACTCGGCGTCACTGAACGCGTCGACGAACGACGGGTGGGTGCCCAGGTAGGCGCCGAGGACGCTCAGGCCGACCATGTACGACACAGAGATCATCAGCGAGACTGCCAGGGTAGCGACGATGATCGCCGTCAGCCCCGTGGCGCTCCCGAGGAGACTCCAGATGACGACCGCGAACACGGTGACGACCGGGACGGTGGCGAACAGGCCGGCCAAGCCGCCGGTTCGGACGGCACTGCTATCGGATCCACGGTTGAGGTAGCCGGAGACCCCGCCACCGATGACGGGAGAGAACGGCACGAACGACGCGACGATCGTGACCATCGCCCCGAGGATGGCGTTTCCGGTCGTGCTCGGCGAGACGATCCCGGTCGCGTCGAAGCGGCGTCGCGCGCGGGTCTGGAACCCGAAGAACGCGATACCGGCCACGACCAGCATCACGCCGGTTAGTGTCAAGCTGACTCCGCTTCCCCAAATGAGGGCGTAGACCGCGTCGATCAGTTCCAGGTCGCTCATCTCGGTCGACGTGATCCGTCCGGAAGCTACCCAAGACGCGACTCGGTCGACGTCCGCGAACCCGGCGAGGAGGTATCCGGCAGCTCCGAAAATCCCTCCAACGAGCACGAGGAACGACGAGATGGCCACGTCGAGCGTTCTGCTCAGCGGCTGCGCCTGCTCCTCACGGTTCTGTACGACTGTCTCCTCGTCAATTATTGCTGAGGACATAGGGTGGATACGATCTGTACGGACACATAGCTCCCGCCGTATCCATCCGTGCCTTATACGTTGAGACGGCTCTGTTGAATTCGCAGACGGCGACTGGACTCACTGTTTAACGGCCTGTTTGACGTCGTAGACTGCGGCGGCGAGCATAATCTAACAGAACTGACAATACCATGCTTACCCTCGGACGGCGCCGCCGTCCGAGCGCTTGATCACCGAGTTCACGGTATCACACACCGATCGCTGGTTGTAGAGATCATGGTTGGTCCGGGCGTTTTGCGCGCGATCGTACGGCGCGAAGATGGCGGTGCTCGATCAGCGGTCGAACGCCTCCTGCGCGAAGTTTCTCGCAGAAACTCATATGGTCGTAGCCCTCGTCGGCGCCAAGGGTCCGCAGGTCGCCTTGCGGAACGCAGGCGACCTGCGGGCCGAGATTCGTCTCGTTGGGCCACTTCGAACCACGACGAACGTCGATAACCGCACCCTGCGCGGTGTCGACGAGAAACGCGGCTTTGACAGTCTGTGTCTCACGGTCACGCCGCTTGAGAGAGGCGTCTCAGCCTCGGACAAGCGGGAATGTCATGCGACCCGTTGCAGTTCGGGAGTCTCGACCAACAGGACTGGGCTCGCTCAACTCCGCCTCAAAATCGACGGTAAGTTCCTCGGCGGGGTGGCTGGATAGTGGATTGAGGATGAAACCGAGGTGGATGTTCGCTTCGCCAGGGGCGCTTGAACGCCCTGCGGACGGCTTACCGAGGTCCTCGGCCTCGATAACCGTCCAGCCGGTGGGATCTCTATCGAGGGTGAATGTCGGGGTGTCCCCGGTTGTCGGCGAGCGGAGGTAGATGTTCGCGTCGAAAACGCTCCTATCGACGGGGGGTGCGCGGAGACGCAGGCTCAGGTGATCCGTAACCAGTCCCTTCCGGTGGTGGACCACAACGCTGAACGGGATCCACTCAGGACCAGATTCGGGGGTGGCAGGGAGGGGTACGTCCTGACGAAGCATGAAAGACACATCGGGATCCGCTTCGTCCCCGAACACGAGGTGGCGTTCCCGACCATCCATCTGGGTCAGTTCACGCTGTGCTCCGAAGCTCGGTTCGGACCGAATCGGACTCAATCCCTGACACCCGGCCAGAGCGAGCGTTACGACTGCCGCTGTTCCGGCGAGGAATTTCCGCCGCCCAGGGCCGCCTGAATCGTGGTTTGGACTCCTCTCAGTTCGAAGTTCACTCCGTGAATACGACTGTCGAGTCATACTACGGATACGCGAGTCGAGAGCATGACTTCGTAGTGAGAACTGATAGCAAACACCCCCTTAGATTGAGTATCACCGGACATTCCACGGACGCCCACTAACGGTACGGGTCCCTGAGATCGGGCCCCTAGTCGTTCCTGGCGGAGACGTGTTCAACGCGGTCCGTGACGGGTTCGGCGACTGCCGCGGCGTGGTTGTCCTCGTGGGCCAAATGGCTGTGCTTGAATCCAGTCGGGTATTTCAACCCGTAGCCGAACGCACGGTCCATCCCGATGTGGGCCGCCCAGATGAGCGAAACCCACACGACCGGCGTCAGTCCCGTGACAAAGCCGACTGCCCCGAGTGAGACCGGAGCAACGTAGGTGTGGAACGCATTGTAGAGGCGGCTCCCGACACGGGCCCCCGCGAGATAGCCGAGCATCGAGAGGTCCGGGGCGAGCGCGAGTACCACGAATAGCCACACCGGCGCCCCGAGCGTAAAGTACGCCGCGGTCGCAACACCGAACAGGGCAATTCCCTCGAGACGAAGAACGGTTCTCGGATCCATGAGAACAGGACCCTCGACAAGAGCATAAGATGATATGAACGTATGTTAGCACGGCTTTGTCGACATCGTAACAGAGAGCGATATCTCACACGGGCGTGCGACTGTTCTCGGGCGTACAGATACTCCAGTAGAGATACTATATCAGACGATCAGGTGTGGAATACGTTAATCTCGTCTGTGACGTAGCCTTTGACCGAGGAATAGAGATAACATGATAGAAAACAGACAAACGGTATGTAAGAGGTGTGGTGGCCCAACCGGCGTCACCGATGTCCTCGTAACGCATTCTCTCTCTGACCCGCTGGTCGTCTCCGAATGCGTTCGCTGTGGGTCGATCGTCAGGATTGGCGCTCACCAGTGGTAGGGTCGCAGCTCCACTGAGCGGCTGATTATACCAGACTACACATCACCCGCGAATGGGTACGGCGAAAAGGTGTTGACGTTCGACCGCATATATAGTAGGTCGTATCAATGCCCAATCCTCACCTTCAAACGGCGTCCGCATGCGGAGATTCAAGGCTTGAACTCGTAGCCTGGGGGTATACACCTCCGAATTCGACTCCGAACAGAGTAGATCCGTGACCGCCGGGCAGGGTATTGATGGCCCATAGGCTGGCGAGCGGTAGCCGGGTACACCCCTCGACTATCGCGTGGTTCGGTATCGGTGCGGTCATTGGAGCATTCTGCTGGACTGCCGCATCGCTGCTGGAGCCCGTCGTGTTCGGTACTAGACCGTACGACGCGACCGTGTTCGACGTCTTCAGGCTCCTGGGTTGGACGCTGATAATCGGTGGGGCGGTTGGAGTGCCAGCTACACTCGGCGACCGGTACGGGCGAATTGGCCGAGTCGGCCTCGGTGTGGCAACTTCCGGGATGGTTCTGATCGCAGGGCTGTACGTTCGGGCCGTCGCTGTGTTGGTGTCGGCCGGCTTCCAAGCGGTCCCCGCAACCGGAGAGAACACCCTGGTTCTCATTGCTGCATATGGGGGCCATAGCCTCGTGGTCGTCGGCGCCGGCCTGCTCGGAATCGCCCTGTGGAGGGGGCCCGATCGCCCGGCGATCACGGCTGTGCTTCTCGTATCCGCAGCCGTGCTTCCAGTGGGGATGCTCCTCCCCGTCGACGTGCTGCCGGCGGTGCTTCGAACGCCGTTGCTACGGCCCAACAACCTCCTCGTGCCGTTCGGAGTCGCCTGGGCAGCCCTCGGCGTCCTCGTTCACCGTCGAGCAGGCCGACGGGACTAAGTCGCTCGTCCCGTGGCGACCGCCTCGGCTCGAATGGCCCGACACTGGTTCCCGAACAGTTATTCTGTCCCGTTTAGAGTTGTTACTCTATGAGCATATTTGGGGAGTTCCGCGTGCCTCCAAGCGCCCTCGCTCTCTCCGAGACGTTCGATGCTGAACCGACGACGGTCGTCGAGATCGACCGTCTCGTCGCCTCGGACATGGAGTCCCTGACCCCGTATTTCGTCGTCTCGGGGGTATCGAACGCGGCCTTCGAAACCGCCGCCAGTGCGGACGACTCGATCGACACCCTCCGGCGGATCCAAGACGCCGAGACGCGAACGATGTACCGCGCGACGTGGGGGGACCACGTCGAATCCCTCGCCCAAGAGTACACGAGCGAGGGAACGTCAATCCTCAAAGCCAGGGGAGACGCCAGCGGGTGGGACCTCCGAATCCGATTCGACGGTCAGGCGCAGATCGGCGAGTTCACCCGGTACCTCCGTGACCACGGGTTCTCGTTCGACCTGGTACGGCTCCACGAGATGACCGACGCCAAGACCGGTAGCAGATTCGGGCTCACCCCAAAACAACAGGACGCACTCACGACGGCCTGGCAGATGGGATACTTCGATCTTCCGCGAGAGACGTCGATGGCGGCCGTGGCCGAGGAGTTGGGTATCACGCCGCAGTCGCTCTCCGACCGTCTACGCCGGGCCCAGCACACGCTCATCGGTGACACGCTACGTGCGGCGACGCCCGTCGATCGAGACAGTACCTTCGGTAACTGAGTGAGGTTTCAGACCTGGAGAATCGAGTCGTAGCCCGGTCAGCAATAGATACGAGCCACCGGTGACGGCTTCAAGAATTAAACGGCCGGTTCTGTTGAAATCTCCTGTCGCTGACAATATCGGCGTGGGAGATACGGAGGATACAGTCATCACGAGACCCGCGTCATTTTCTCAGATGAATCCTGAATCAGCCGATAGAATGTATCTAAACATGTTTCAAAGAATTTCAGGGGTGGTCTGAATATGAATTTAGCAGCATGGTTATCAATGCTCCGGGACGTAATTGTTCTCAAGGAGACATTCTGTGAATGATATCTCAATTGGACTACCAGTATCGGGGCTTAACGCTCTACCCGCAGAATTAGCTATCTTGGATTCGGAGGGGACGATTGTCCTGGTAAATGAGGCTTGGGAGAGGTTTGCTGACGAGAACTATGGGCGTGACCCGGAGTACTGGGTCGGTGACAACTATTTGGAAGTGACTGAACAGGCGGGGGAAGGAGGAGCCGCAGGCGATGTTCTTGAAGGGTTACGGACACTGTTAGATGGGAACACGGAATCGTTTCGCGTTGAATATCCGTGCCATTCTCCAACCGAACAACGATGGTTCATAATGTATGCCGCAGAATTCGAACATAACGGAGAACAGCATGTTCTTGTGAGTCATCATAATATCACTGACCGAAAGTTGGCTGAAATGCAATCAAATGCCCGAGCAGAACAACTCCATTCTTTATTTGAAGTTCTGACTCACGACATTCGCAACCCGCTGAATGTTATTGATGGATACACCGAAATGCTTGCTGCTGATTTGGGTGATGTCGATGAACTCAACAAAATAAGACGAGCAGCACAACGAATTACAGAGATCATGGAAGCAACGTTAGAGTTCACGAAGACTGATGCGCTCACAGAAGTAGAATCACTTGAATTGAAGGAAATAGCCCGTGAGGGATGGAAATCAGTTGCAACAACCGACGCCACGCTCTCCGTCATAAGCTCGAAACAGATACTTGGAGATCGGAGGCTCTTGTTACAATTATTCGAGAACCTCTTTCGGAATGCGATAGAACACGCCGGCAACGACTGCACAGTGACTGTCGGTCCGCTTGGAACTGGGTTCTATATTGAAGATAATGGAAGTGGGATTCCACAAAACATACGTGAGAAAGTAACTGGGGCAGATTTCTCTACCCGTGGAACTGGCGGATTAGGACTCCCGATCGTACAATCAATAGTTACTGCCCATGGTGGCAACCTATTGATTACAGAAAGTTTCGAAGAGGGCGCTCGCTTCGAAATCACAGACATGGATGTCGCTTCCGATTATCCAGAGCATGTCGCTAATGGTGGCTGATTACCCTGTATTGATCGATCGCTCCCTCCCGTAGATCTGTCTCGGTTCGTACCACATTCGCGCCCTGTATTCAGCACAGTTTCTCCAAGCTATCAGCGATTGAGGATTTCAACAGACCCAACCGACCCTATTCGCCTCGAATCGTTCGCAGGGAGACGTCGCCCACGTCGCTGAAGACGTGGACGCGGGAGCCGCCGGCGTTGAGCCGGCCGGAAACCCGCCCGCCCCCGGACTGAACTCCGGTGAGCGGGAGGTCGGAGTCGACGCCGGCGTTGGACTCGGCTACCACGTCGAGGTCCAGCGTCTCGGCGATGCCGACGACGACGTCACCCATCTGGGTACCGATCTCGACGTCCGTTCGGAGGCCCGCGAGATCGACTTTGATCTGGCCGAGTTCGGTTCGGACGCGGTCCAATCCCGCTACGTCGTCGGCGAGGATCGTTCCGAGTTCCGACTCGAGGGTGAGGTAGCCGTCGGCGCGCGCGGCCGTCACGTCCCCCAGATTCGTTCGAGCGACCGTGTCGCCGCGAGTGTCGAACAGGGCGACGTTGCCGAGCCGAGAGGAGATCGAGGAGACGATCGGTCCGGCCGTGCCCTGTGGGACAGTAATCGATACGTCCGTCCCCGGCGAGGAGCGGGTGAACCACGTCGCGTCGTCGTCGAGAGTCGTTTCGACGGTGAGAACGTCGCCCTCGACCCCGATCTGAACGGTGATGTCTTCGAGGCCCCGAGCTCCGGCGACCGATCGCTTGAGAACGCGAACCCCTATCTCGTCGGTGTTCACCGCTCGCACGGTGGCGTCACCGATGGCGTTGACGACCCGTATCTCCTGAACATCGGCCGGCGCGAACGTAGCTGTAACGGCCTCTGTCACCTCGTCCCGCAGGAACGGGCCGCGAGCGAGACAGCCGGACAGCGATCCGACGGCTACAACGGCTCCGGTACCGAGGAACGCGCGGCGGCTCACGGACTGTGGATCCGATAGGTGGGCTCGAGTACTCATCTCACCCGAGTATACGACGAGGATCGGCTGATGATTGGTGCCGTACCCATCCGGTAATTAAATAATCGGTCGACGGCCGCCATCTGCGTTGGTGAAGGCACGGAGTATATAAAAGGCGGATAGGTACGGCGAGCACAATCTTGCGGCCGCTTCCCGTATTGAGCGCTGTATGAGTCAGCTTGATGAACAACGCGGCAAGCGTTCTGACGGAATCGCGATCGAGCTCGTCGGACTGAACAAGCGGTACGGCGACGTCACCGCGCTCGACGGCGTCTCCTTGACAGTCCGCGAGGGAGAGATCTTCGGCTTCCTCGGCCCCAACGGCGCCGGGAAGTCGACGACGATCGACATCCTCCTCGACTTCGTCCGTCCCTCGGCAGGGACGGCGACCGTTTTGGGGTACGACGCACAGACGGATTCGCTGGCGGTGCGACAGGCGGTCGGGGTACTCCCGGACGGCTATCACCTCTACGATCGGCTGACGGCCCGACAGCACCTCGAATTCGCGATCGCCTCGAAAAGCAGTGACGACGATCCCATCGAGCTGCTGGAGCGCGTCGGAATCGCCGACGCGGCCGACCGAAAGGCCGGTGGCTTCTCGAAGGGGATGAGACAGCGCCTCGTCCTCGCGATGGCGCTCGCCGGCTCGCCGGAGCTGCTGATCCTCGACGAGCCGTCGACCGGGCTCGATCCGAACGGAGCACGCGAGATGCGCGACATCATCCGCGCGGAGCGCGACCGCGGGGCGACGGTGTTCTTCTCGTCGCATATCCTCGAGCAGGTCGAGGCGGTCTGCGACCGCGTCGGAATCCTCCGAAACGGGGAACTGGTCGCCGTCGACACCATCGACGCGCTTCGGGACGCCCTGGGGACCGACGCTCGACTGGTCCTCACGGTCGAGTCGGTGACCGACGACATGGTCGGCGCGGTCGCTACCCTTCCGGACGTGACCGGCGTCCGCGCCGACGGTGAGCGTCGCCTGACCGTGTCGTGCGCGTCGGACGCGAAGTCGGCGGTCATACGCGCCGTCGAGGCGGCCGGCGGGACCGTCGTCGACTTCGACGTCGAGGAGACCTCCCTCGAAGAGATGTTCGCGGCCTACACGACGGACGAATACCCGGCTACGAACAGCGAAGGCGAGGGGGATAGCGGGCTCGTGACTCCCTCGGCCGACGGCGAGGAGGTGCGCGCATGAGCTGGGCCGTCGTCGCTCGGAAGGATTTCCGGGACGCGCGGCTCTCGAAGGCCCTCTGGGCCGTTACCGCCGCGTTCGTCCTCCTCTCGGCAGGGCTGGCGGTCCTCTACGCTACAGTCCCGGAACTCAGCCAGGACATCGGCGAACTGAGCACCCTCGGCTACCTGACGCTCCTGCTGGCCGTGATGACGCTTTTCGTCTCGGTCGCGGCGATCGTCATCGGTGCGGGAGCGATCGCCGGCGAACGCGACCGCGGCTCCAGCAAGCTCCTGTTGGGCTTTCCCCACAGCCGCGCCGACGTGGTTCTCGGGAAGCTCATCGGGCGCACCGCGGTGCTCGCGGTCGCCATCCTCGTCGGACTCGCCGTCACGCTGGCGGTGATCGTCGCGCTGTTCCCGACGTTCTCGCCGGTCGACTACGCGATCTTCGCCGCGGTTACGCTCCTGTTTGCCCTCGTGTACGTGGGGATCATGGTCGCCGTCTCCGCGACGACCGGGAGCGGCGGGCGGGCGATGGCGTTCGGGGTCGGCGTGTTCATCCTGCTCGAGTTCCTCGGCGATCTCCTGGCTCCGGCGGTCATGTTCGTCGTGAACGGGTTCTCTTTCGGCGGACTCGAGACGGTACCGGGCTGGTACGCGTTCCTCAACGTCGTCACGCCGTCGGCCGCCTACCAGAACGCCCTCGGATGGTTCCTCGGTGACGGTACCGCGGCAGCCCTGACCCTCGGCGGAATGCTGGACGGCCCGGTTCCGTTCTACCTCACGGGATGGGCCAGCGTCGCCGTGCTTGTGCTCTGGCTCGTCGTTCCGCTGGCGCTCGGCTACCGCAGCTTCGCCGCCGCAGACCTCTGATCGGATCGGCCTGCTTTCACTCTCGTATTCGCGCTGCCCAGATGGCGTCCCGGTTCCGTGACCCGCCGATTAGCGTAGATTGACATCCCCCTCCGGCTGAAGCCGGTTGTAATTGATGCTTTCGGCGTTGTGAGACGGGATTGATCTGAGAGAGGGGTTAAGCTTGACTGTGAAAAGAGTTAACGCGAATTCGGTTGAGTGTTCTCTATGAATCTCCGGCGCAACCTCTACGTGGCCGCGTTTGTCGGGGCGTCGTTGTCGTACATTTTCAACGTCCTCGCCTTCACGGGCACGTTCGACGTATTTCGTTGGTTCGTGTTCGCCGTTATCTTCCTTGGATTCACGTATGGATTCGAGAAGTTCATCGGTTGGCAAACTGGCTCGGCTTGATGTTCGCTGCTGACCACATCCCCTGTACTGAGCGATTCACTACCGGAAAAGCGAGGCGTGACTTCTCTGAAACGCGCGGTAATCTCGGATAGTTTCAAAAGTACGAGTCGAAGCGACACGATTCCGCGGTCTGGTCGCACCGTCGTGAGTTCCAGATCACGATTGACGTATTTAAGACACGGACTGGTACGGCGTACCGCTTCACTACTGATACTCACATAGTCAGAAGCAAGCGAAACAGAAGCGTCGCGTCTCTTCGCTGCGTTCCTCATGTCCACTACTATCCACAGTCAGGCAGACGCACAGTCCCGCGGTATCGATAGCCCCCGACGGGCGATTCTCGTCGCTCTCGGGCTACTGTTTGCCGCAGCTATTCCCCCGTTAGCGATCGTTGAGGGCTTCAAGCTCGTACAGGCGCAGTTCGGGTACGGTGGAGACCTCGCGGTCACGTTTGTCGGCGGAGGTCTCCTCGCGACGATAGCGATCGGCCTGATCGGCGTTGCGTACCACCGCCTCCGACCGGTTACCGTCCACGTGCCGCGACGGCTCCCGACGTTGCGCGAGGGCGGCTGGGTCGTCGCGGGTATCGCCATCTCGTTCGTCGCCGCGATCCTGATCGGCGTCGGGATGCAGGTACTCAATGTAGTACCACCAACCAACTTCAGTGCCGCTGCGGCCGCTGAACGGCCGGTTTTAATCTACGGCCTAGCGATCGTTGGCGCGCTGTTCATCATCGGCCCCATCGAGGAGTACTTCTACCGGGGGATCGTTCAGGGCCGACTCCGCGAACAAATGGGGCCGGTAGCGGCCATCGCCATCGTTTCCGTCGGCTTCGCGCTGGGACACGTTCCGAGCTACTGGATCGGCGGATCGGATCTCCTCTCGCTGGGCGTTTTCTTCGCCCTCCTGAGCATCGCCGCCGGATCGGTCGTCCTCGGTGCGATCTACGAGCGCACGCGAAACCTCGTCGTGGTCATCGTAATTCACAGCCTGATCAACGCGATCAGTTTCAGCTTGGCGCTGCTCGCCGCGCTCGGAGCGTGATCGGGAGATAAAACCGAGGTATTTCCAATCGTGCCCGGGGCAGTTGTACGTCGGTGTTCTCGCGGCGATGCTGGCGTTCGGCGTGCTCGCCAGGCCCACGGTCGAGACGCTGGCGCCCGGTCTCTCCGTCATCGGTATCCGTGTCGTCGTCAGCTGGCTGTTCGTCGCACTCGTCGTCGGCTTGGTCGCCTGGCTGGGCTGGTGGCGGAAGGTCCGGCTGACTGCGCCGATAGCGTCGGGCGGTCGCCGGTATCTCCTCGCGTTGGCCGCCCTGTTGCTCATCCCGCTGGGAGCAGCTCTCGCGCTCGCGCCGGCACCACTCGCGGTTCCGGAGTTTACCATCTACGACGGACAACCCCTCTCCACGGCCGGCGTCGTCGCGCTCGTCGGCGTTGGGTTCGCCCTCGGCGCGGCCGTCTCAGTCTCGGGGTACCGACGAGAGGAACGACCACCGGACGTCGACGATCCGGTCGTGTTCGCTGGTGACCGTCGGCCGCGCGAGGTGGTCGTTAGCGTTGGCGCCGATCTCGGCGAGCCGCGACAGCGCCTCCTCGAGCGTGCGGTCCGAGCGCTTCACGGCGGAATCGCGTTCGTAGGGGGCGTCGATCGGGTTCGCCCGCGAGTTCGAGATCGCGATCGCGTCGGTGAGCTCGCCGCCGATCGCGTGCGGCGGCTGGTGGAAGTGCCAGTCGCCGACCGTGAGGAACAGCCAGACGTCGCCGTTGATGGCGTGGTACTCGCCGGTGACGCCGTCGGCGTCGTACGCGACGACCCGCGAGAGGACGGCGGTCTTGAGCCGGTAGAGGGCGTCCTTCCGCGCCGAACGCACGTTGCTCTCGGTGACGTCGCCGCGCTCGTAGGCAGCGGTGGCCTCGTCGGCGAACTGCTTGGCGACCTTGTTGACGACGTACAGCGATTCGAGCAGGTCGTCCGTCGGTTCGAGCGGAGTCACGGAAGGTACCCGTCGCGTGCTGCGACTGAAAGCGACTGCGGCCGTCGCGCGGATATGCGTTTCGGGATCCGAACCCCGCTTCCGGTCCGTTCGGTGTTGACGACGGGGGGTTCCGGATGGTTAATTCTTTAAGCGCCGGGACGAAGTGGGAGGTAAGATGGCGCACGACTCCGTAAAGCTGTATACGGCGATATACGTCGCCCTTCTCGCAGCGGCGACGCTGAACTTCCTCCTCTTCGAGTCGACCATCGTCGAGTTCACGTACGCGCAGGCGCTCGGCGGCACGCTGGTGATCGCGACGGTCAAGACCCTGCTCATCGTCGCGTACTTCCAGCACCTCCGGTGGGAGAACCGCTCTTTGACCTACCTGATGGGGCTCGCGCTCGCGCTCACCATGCTGCTGATGGCGGCCGCGACGTACTCCATCTCGTAGCGACCCGCGTTTCTCCGGCCGCTTTTCCGCGGCGCGCCACCGCCACTGCGACCCCGCTTCCTCCTGTTTGACGTTCGTCCCTGGGCCGCCGGCTCGCCACCGGTGTATTACTAGGTGATATTAGTTAGTTATATCCGGGCGCGGAACGAGCGGCAGACGAGATGGGATTCAGCGACCGTCTCCTCGAAGCCGGATCGGAGGTATGGGACGCACAGAAGGAGCACCCGTTCGTCGTCGAACTCGCGGACGGCACCCTCGACGAGGCGGCGTTCCGTCACTGGGTGAAACAGGACTACCGGTACCTGCTCGATTACGCGCGCGTCTTCGCGGTCGCGGGGACGAAGGCCGACGACGAGGAGACGACGCGGCGGCTCATCGGAACCGCGCACGGCACGCTCGCCGACGAGATGGACCTCCACCGGTCGTTCGCCGCCGACTACGGGCTCTCGCCCGCGGACCTGGAGGCCGTCGAGAAGGCGCCGACCTGCGCCGCGTACACCGACTTCCTCGTCCGGACGGCCCACGAGGGCTCCGTCGCGGAGATCGCGGCCGCCGTCTACCCCTGCGGACAGGGCTACCTCGACGTCGCCGACCACATGGCGGCGCTCGCGACGGCGGACCACCGGTACACCCCGTTCATCGAGAAGTACACGAGCGACGCGTTCCGCGAGACGGTCGCGTGGATGCGCGACCTCGTGGACCGGTACGGGGAGGCGTACCCGGGCGAGCGCGACGCCATGCGGGCGGCGTTCCTCCGGAGTGCCCGCCTCGAACACGCGTTCTGGGAGATGTGTTACACCCGGGAGACGTGGACGGTGTGAGGACGGAGACGAACCCGGAGCCGACGCCCGTTGCGCGCGGTGGAAATCCCGACCGAGTTTTTAGTAGTCGGAGTGATATCTGCCCACATGGACCTACGTGCCGCAACCGCCGAAGACGTCGACGCGGTCCGGTCGGTCGCCCGCGAATCGCTCGTGGCGTCGTACGGACACGCCGTCGACGAGGAGCTGTTGGACGAGGCCGTCGAGGAGTGGTACGACGCCGGCGACCTCGGCGACGACGTCGACGACGACGACGCGGTGTTCCCGGTCGCCGTCGTCGACGGCGTCGTCGTCGGCTTCGCGGAGAGCTACGTCGTCGGCCGCCGCGAGCGCGTCGGCGAGATCGACTGGCTCCACGTCCACCCGGACCACCGGGAGTCGGGCATCGGCTCCGCCCTCCTCGAACGCGTCGAGTCCGCGCTCCGGTCGGCCGACGTCGACCGCATCGAGGCGCGCGTGCTCGCCGACAACGAGGCGGGCACGGCGTTCTACGAGCGCGAGGGGTACGAGCTCGCCGGCGAGCGCGACGTCGACATCGGCGGCCAGACGTTCGCGGAGCGGGAGTACCGGAAGCAGGTCGGCCGGCTCACGGGTATCTCCGAGGCGATCTACGAGACCGAGGAGGGCGAGGCAGTCCACGTCGCGTTCGACGAGAGCGACCGCGGCTCGCAGGCCCCGTTCTACGTCGCGTACGCCGACCCGGACCACGGGCGACGCTACGGCTACCTCTGTGGCAACTGCGAGGGAACGGACATCGCGATCGACACCATGGACCGGATGGAGTGTCGCGACTGCGGGAACCGCCGGAAACCGACGCGGTGGGACGCGGCCTACTGACGTCGTTCGACCCCGCCGCCGCGACTGTTGTATTTAAAGGGTCTCTTTCACGCCGATGACGCGTTCCTCGGCCTCGCGGCCGGGGTCCCACTCGCTCCCGTCGCGGTCCGACTCGCGGTGTTCCTCGACGGTCCGTTCCATCGCCTCGTCGACCGGCGTCGACTCCCAGCCGAGGTCGGCGAGCGCGCAGGTGTCGAGCAGGTGCGGGTACTCGCGGTAGAGGGTGAAGTCGTCGGGTTCGAGCCCGCCGGCCGCCAGCGCGTCCGCGCTCGCCGTGACGAACTCGCAGTCGACGCCCGCGACGTCGGCGATCGTCTCCAGCGTCTCTCGCAGGGTGAGCGCGCGCCGGTCGCCGACGTTGTACGCCGCGCCCGGATCGCCGCGCTCGGCGACGATCCGCAGCGCGCTCGCGACGTCCTCGACGTACGCCCGGTGCCAGAGGTTCTGCCCGTCGCCGGGGACGACCACGCGGTCGTGCGAGAGCACGCGGTCGATCCAGTAGTCGAGCCGCTCCGTGTAGTCGTGCGGGCCGTAGACGATACACGGGCGGACGGCCATCGCCGCGACGCCCTCCTCGGCGGCCGCGAACACCGCGCGATCGCCCTCGGCCTTCCGGTTGCCGTACGTCGCGCCGGAGTCGTCGGTCGCCTGCGCGTCGGTACACGGCTCCAGCGGCGTCTCGCCTTCTCGCTTGGGAATCTCCTCGGCGGCGTAGCTGGAGCCCGACGAGATGTACACGTAGCCGTCGACGTCGGCGAATATCTCGGTCGCGGTCTCCACGTCGGCCGGCTGGTAGGCGACGCAGTCGATGACGATATCCGGGTCGACCGACAGCTTCGCGGCGCGCAACGCGGTCTCGTCTTTGCGATCGCCCTCGACGTGGGTCACGCGGTCGTCGCCCGTGAAGGGGTTCTCGTGGTTCCCCCGGTTGAATATCGCGACCTCGTAGTCGTGTGTCAGCAGTTCCTCGACCGTGTGTCGACCGATGAAACGCGTCCCGCCGACGACGAGCGCCGAGTCTGTCATACCCGGGATCGGTCGAGCGAGGTGAAAAGCGTGGCCGAACCGGAACGCGACGGGCCGGCTCAGTCGTCGTCGCGGGGACCGTCGCCGCGCCACCGGCGGTACAGGAGGTACGCGACCCCGAGGCCGATCCCCCAAGTCCCGACGCCGAACATCGCGACCGCGACTCCGGAGAGGAACTCGCCGAGCGGAACGCCGAACATACCCGAGTTCGGCGCGTCCGCCACATAAACGCTCCGAGAGGGGGTAGCTTCTCGGGCCGGGAGGTCGTACGGCCGCGCATGACTGAACGCAGTCGCCGGCGACCCTGGCTCGCCGCCCTGCTCGCGCTCGTCGTCTCCGGGCTGGGCCACGCGTACCTCCGCCGATGGGCCCGCGCGCTCGGCTGGTACCTGGCCGTCACCGCGGCCGTGGTCGCGTTCGTCCCCGAGTCCGCCATCTCCGGCGCGTTCGCCGGCGACCCGCCGGCGGTCCGAGAGGTCGCGCCCGCCGCCGCTGTCGTCGGCGCCAGCGTGATCGACGCCTACGTCGTCGCGCTCCGAAACAACCGGGCGTACGAGCGGGAACGCGGCGAGACGGGCGCGACGGACGCCACGGACTCGACTGACGACGGGACCGCGAATACGACGACCGCGGCCTCCGCGGAGACGACGGCCGGAGACGGGACGGTGCGCTGTCCGGCGTGCGGCAAGGAGACGGACCCCGCGGTCGACTTCTGTCAGTGGTGTGCGGAGCCGCTGGGCGATGCCGACGGCGCGTGAGGTGACGAAGGCGAAAAAACCGTACCGCGAGCCGCCTCAGAAGAGGTAGAACAGCGGGAAGATGAACACCCAGACGATGTCCACGAAGTGCCAGTAGAGGCCGAAGTACTCGATCGGCCGCTCGTCGTCGAGGTAGTGGCCCTGGTACGCCCGGACGAACAGGAAGATGGCGATCACCAAGCCGAGCAGCACGTGGATCCCGTGGAGCCCGGTCGTGACGTAGTAGATCGACGCCTGGATCGGATCGCCGTGGGCGTTCGCGGAGATTGTCACGCCGCGGTCGAAGATCTCGTGGTTCCACTCCCACAGCTTGATCGCCATGAACGTGAACCCGAGCAGGATGGTCGCCCCGAGCGTCGCCAGCAGCCCCTGCCGGCTCTTGCGGCGGGCCGCGACCAGCGCTAAGATCACGGTGAACGAGGACGTGATCAACACGAACGTGTTGATAAGCCCCGGTAGCGACTCCGTCAGCGGCGACCAAGTCATCCAGCCCGCGTTGTAGCGGACGAAGATGGCCGCCGAGAGGAACGCGCCGAAGACGATGACGTCGGAGGCGAGGAAGAACCACATCCCCAGCTTCACCTTCTCGACGCCGTTGAACGGCCAGCGCTCGGCGAACTCGGACGGAGGCGCGTAGAAGTCCTCTAAGCCCCACTTCACGCCGGTGTAGAGGAGCCCGAGCATTCCGGCCACAATCGCGATCGGGTAGAGCGCGTTGGAGATGACGACGTCGCTCTGGAGCGCCGTCTCACCCAGTTCGACGGTGACCGCGTCGGCGAACCCGGAGAAGCCGAACAGCGTGACGCCGAGCGCCAGCGAGAGCGCGAACGGCCAGATACTGGCGTGGCTCGCGTGCTTGTCCCAGTACGGGTACTCGGAGATGTGCGCCGAGTGGCTGTCGCCGCCGTCGGTGGCGACGTCGCCGTTGTCGTCGGTCTTCATCGCGGGCCCGCCGTCCGGCACGTAGTCTTTCACGAACTCCAGTTTCCCGGAGGCGTACGACGGCCGGTTCGGCCAGTTCTCAAGCGGCGGGGGCGAGGAGACCGCCCACTCCGCGGTCCGCGAGTAGTCCCACGGGTTGTCGCCGGCGGGCTCGCCGGAGACGTAGGACTTCGCGAAGTTGTAGAACATGATGAAGAACGAAAGCCCGAGCACGAACGCCCCGATCGTCCCGAACTGGTGGTATATCTGGAACTCGGGGTTGTACTCGAACACCCGGCGGGGGGTCTCCCAGCCGAGGAACATCGAGAAGTAGACGGCGTTGAACCCGAGGAAGAACACCACGAAGTGGAGCTTCCCGAGGAACTCGTCGTACATCTTCCCCGTTATCTTCGGGAACCAGTAGTAGGCCCCGCCGAACAGCGCCGTCGCGCCACCGAACATCACGTAGTGGAAGTGCGCGACCACCCAGTAGGTGCCGCGGAACTCGTAGTCGAGCACGATAGCGCCGAGGAACACCCCGGTGATGCCGCCGAGGATGAACAGCAGCAGCGCGCCGAACGCGAACAGGAACGGCGTCGTGAACTGGATCCGCCCCTTGATCAGCGTGTAGATCAGCGAGAAGACGACCAGGTCGAAGGGAAGTGAGATCCCGATGGTCGTCGCCATCATCAGCGTCTTGATCTCCAGGTTGATCGTCGTCAGGAACATGTGGTGCATCCACACGAGGAACGACTGGACGGAGATCAGACAGATGGAGATGATCACCCACTTCCGACCGACGAGGCGACGCCCGGAGAACGTCTGGAACAGCTCCAGCATGACGCCGAGCGCCGGGAAGAAGACGATGTACACCTCCGGGTGGCCGAAGAACCAGAACAGGTGCCCCCACAGGAGGGAGCCGCCTTCGGTCGCCGAGAAGTAGACGCTCCCGAGGACGCGATCGGCCGCGAGGATCAGCCCGACCGCAAGCAGCGCGGCGAACGCGAACAGCATCATCCACACGGTCGCGAGCATCGACCAGGTGAACATCGGCATGTCCATGATCCCCATCCCTTCGGCCCGGGAGTGATGGATGGACGTGAGGAAGTTCACCGTCGACGCCGTGGTGCCGGTGACGAACATCGCGAGCGCGAGCACCGCACCGGTCGACCCGATGCTCGGCGTGTACATCGGCACGTTGAGCGGGGCGTATATCGTCCACCCCGCGGAGAGCGTCCCGCCCTGGAAGAAGCTGACCGCGAGCAGGAGACCCGAACCGAGGTAGAGCCAGTAGGATAAGGCGTTGAGCCGCGGGAACGCGAGGTCGTCCGCGCCGATCTGAAGCGGGACGAAGTAGTTCGCGAAGCCGAACGCGAACGGCGAGAGGAACCAGAACACCATTATCAGCCCGTGGGCGGTGACGGCCTCGTTGTACGCCAGTCCGGAGAGGATCTGGCTCGTCGGGTCCCACAGCTGGAGGCGGATGAGCAGCGCCATCACGCCGCCGAACAGCAGGAAGAACAGCGCCGTAATCGTGTACAGGATACCGACGTCCTTGTGGTTGGTCGTGACGAACCAGCGCTTCACGGAGGTCGTCGGCGGGAGTCCGCTCATGCGCTCACCCCGCTCTGCGCCGCGGCTTCGAGCCCGGAGGCCTGGATGCTGGCGCTCTCGGAGCTGTTGCCTGTGTTAGCGTACCACTCTTCCCACTCGTCTTGCGGAATGACGGTTACCTGGCCCTTCATGGCGGAGTGGCCCGCACCGCACAGCTCGAAGCACTCGACGCGGTAGGTCGCCTCCCCGCCTTGCGCCTCGACGTCCTCGGAGCTCACCAAGAACCAGTTCTCGTTGTAGTCTCCGGGGATCGCGTCGGATTTTATCCGTAAGTCTGATGAACCGAAGTTGTGCCAGACGTCCCTCGACGTGATGTTGAGGTCGATCCGCTGGTCGGCCGGCACGATCAGTTCGCCCGTTTCGGTGTGGCCGTTCGGGTACTCGTAGTCCCAGCCGTACTGGTAGCCTTCGACCATGATCTCGATGTCGCCCTCACCGTCCGTGTCCGGGCCCTGCTCGACGTAGAGGAGCAGCCCGTACGCGTACACGACGAGGCTGATGACGACGATCGCGCTCAACCCGAACGAGAGGAAGAGCTTCTTCGCTTTCGGACCGCCCTGTCCCGTTGGGAGCTCGCCGACGACCGGTGCGTCGAACTCCTCGTCCGACCGGTTCCCGTCGTCGCGGTACTTGTACACGTTCCACAGCGTGTACGCCACGACGATGGTGCCGACGAGGGTACCGAGCGCGAGGAAGACGAAGAAGATCTCGTCGAAGACCTCCGCCTGTGCGCGCCAGTCGCCCCCCTGTTGTAGGATAACTGGGTCTATCATGTTCGTCTGTCTGCTCTTGTAACTCCCTTGGCGATGGTACACTTATCTCTTGTGTAGCGGGGCGGGGGAAAGGGGCCGTCGAGGCGTCGAGATGGCCGTCCGAACGCGGCGCGGACCGCCTCCCGGAGCGTGCCTCGCGACGCGGACCGCCTCCCGGAGCGTGCCTCGCGACGCGGACCGCTTGCCGGAGCGTGCCCCGCGGCGGCACCCGCCTCCGGGAGCGTTCCTCGCGGCGGTACCCGTCTTCCAATCGAACCCCGCGACGTCTCTCATTCCCCAAACCGAATCCGCGGATTCGTCCGTCGGCGCGGGTGCGCCGGGAGCACCGACGAGCCGAAGCGGACGCGTCGAAGGGTATTTGTACGCGCGAACGGACGCCATAACAACGGATATCCATGACATCACTCACCCTCTTGAGTACGGGGCTGATGGGGCTCCTCGTCGTCGCCACGTTCGTCGCGGTCGCCGAGATCGGGGCGAAGCGGGTCGCTCCCGGCGACGACGAGGCGGGCGGGCGCTACGAGGCGATCGTCGGGGCCCTCGGCGAGGTCGCCCGAACGCCGGTCGTGTGGGCGGTCTCGTTCGTCGGCATCACCGTCCTCGTCGGCGGGAGCATCCTCCTCGGCGTCGGGAGCTTCGGGATCCCGGAAGGGCTCGCCGGGACGCTGGTGAACGTCGCGTACCTGGTCGTCGGCCTGCTCCTCGTCGGCTTCGTCTTCCTCGGCGCCTACTTTGCGACGCGGAGCCGCGGACTCGGTAACGCCCACGGCGTCGCCGCCGGGACCTTAGCGACCGGCGCCGCGTTCCTCGTCCTCGTCACCGTCCAGCTGGTCGTCGGCGTCGTCGGCTGAACTCGTCCGTTTCTGCGTCCGTCCGCTCGTCGAAGGTCCCCCGCTCTCAACGTCGGGCCTCGGTGTCCGAGCCGCGGAGCCCACCGTCGAGGCCGAGGCCGACGCGCGCGCCGTACCGGTCCCACACGACGACGAGCGACGGGACGAGCAGGATCGAACAGAGGTACGCGTAGAACACGCCCAGCGCGAGCAGGATGCCGAAGTCGCGGAGCAGGGGGATCACGGCGAGCCACAGGACGCCGAGCCCGGAGACCGTGGTGAGCATGCTGCCGGTGAGCGCCCCGCCCGTCCCGGCGATGGTGACGTCGAGCGCCTCGTCGATCGGCAGGCCCGCCTTGTACTCGTCGACGAAGCGGTGGACGAAGTGGACGGTGTAGTCGACGCCGAGCCCGATCGAGACGGAGAGGATCGGCGCGTTGATCGGCGTCAACGGGATGTCGAACAGCCGCATCGACCCGACGAGCAGCCCGACCGTGACGAGGACGGGAACGAGGTTCAAGAGGCCGTAGACGGCCTTCCCCTCGAGGTACGCGTACGACAGCGCCAAGAACAGCGCTGTGAGCCCGAAGGCGGCGAAGAGGCTCCGGATCGCCGACTCGGTCAACAGGTCGATCACGGCCTCGTTGACGACGAGGTCGCCGGTCGGCACGGCTTCGAGCGGGGTGCGCTCGGCGAGGTCGCGCACGTCCGCGACCGCCTCCGAGTTGTCGACGCCCGGCTCGATCGTGTAGTCGATGCGCGCGCTGCCGCGGTCGGCCGCCACGTACCCGCGCGCTTGCCCCTCCGCGGAGGAGTCCAAGAGCGCGTCGTACACCTCGTCGACGTTCCGGTCGGGAACGCCGTTGCCGAGGCGGTCGTTGCGCTCGACGAGCGCGGCGAACTCGGGGTCCCGCTCCGCACGATCCTCGATCACCGTAACGATGCTCGTCGCCTGCGCGCGGCGCTCGTCGGTCGTCGCGAAGGTGTCCGGCGGGTTCCGCGTCGTCCGGTCGATCAGCTCCAAGGCGTCGTCGTCTCTGACCGACTGGTCGACGTACAGCGTCACCGATCCCACGAAGTCCTGTTCGAACTCCTCCTCGAAGAGGGTCAACACGTCGAGGAACGTGTACTCCGTCGGCGCGAACGGCTCCGGGAGGTCCGCGTACGTCTCCAGTCGCTCCTCGTCCGGAAAGAACGCCTCCTCCGAGAACTCCGTGTTCACGCCGGTGCCGTAGGCGCCGCCGACCGCGCCGCCGACGAGGAGGAGAGCGACCACCGCGACGGGGGCGATCCGCGAGAGGTCGACGCCCACGTGGAGGACCCGGGCGAGCCGCGAGCCGCCGGAGCCGAGCGCGGTCGTTCCGAACTCGGGGATCGGGAGGCGCTCGCGCCACCGGTCGGCGAGCACCTTCGCGGCCGGGAGGTAGACGCCGAAGACCAGCAGCGTGAACGTGATCCCGGCGGCCGCGACGATCCCGAAGTCGCGGTTGGGATCGAAGGGGCTCACCACGTTGGAGACGAGCCCGAACACCGTGGTGATCGTCACGAGCAGGAAGGCGATGAGCAGCTGGTCGGTGGTGGTCCGCATCGACCGCTCGATCCCGGTCCCGGTCGCCCGCTCCTCGCGGTAGCGGTTGACGATGTGGATCCCGAAGTCGATCCCGACCGCGAGCAGGAGCGGGAAGACCGTCACCAGCGAGTCGGAGAAGGGGATCCCGGCGTACCCCATGAACCCGAACGTCCAGAGGAGCGAGATGAGCAGCGCGGAGATGCCGATCGCCATGTCGATCGGGTCGCGGTAGGCGAAGATCAGGAAGCCGACGATCAGAATGAGCGCCGCCGGAAAGACGATGATCGCGGTGTCCGTCAGCAGCGCGGTGATCTCCGACTGGAGGACGCCGTCGCCGAAGAGGATCGCGTTCTCGCCCGCCTCGTTCCCCGGCACCGAGTCGACGACGCCGACGCTGCGCGTCTGGAGCTCAGTCACCCGCGCCGTCGTCGCCGCGTCCGGTAGGTCGTAGGTGATCCCCACGATGGCGGTGTCCGCCGCCTGGGCAGTGGGGTTGTAGTCGACGGACACCTGCGACGCGATCGCCCCCGTCTCGTCGGCGTCGTCGATCGCCGCCCGCAGTTCGGCCGGCGTCGCCTCGGCCACGGCGTCGCGGCGCTCTCCCGCGTCCGCCGCGTCCGGGTCCAGTTGCCGCGCGATCGCGTCCGCGTGGCTCGACGTCGACGCGACCCGGAGCGTCGAGCGCGACTCCAGCCGATGTTGGGTCTCCAGCGTCCGGACCAAGGCGTCGCGGGAGAGGACGTTATCGTCGGAGACGATCACCTGCGCCGACGTCGCGGAGCCGCCGATCGACGTCTCGAACTCCTCGTCGATGTCGTCGAGCGCCTGCTGTGCGGGAATGTCCTGCGTGAACTGGTCCGCGCCCGCGCTCGTCTCGATGCCGGTCAGTCCCCCGGCGAACGCGACGGTGACGAGGAGGAAGATCGCCAGGACCGCCAGCGGGCGCTCCGTGACGACGCGGTCGATCTCCTCTATCAGCCGGTCGGCCGCGGTCACCGGTGCCCCGCTGTCCGGCGCGTGCTCGCTCGGCGTTCGGTGGCGTGTCCGCTCATCGGATCACCGCCGTCGGTACCAGACGGCGCCGCCGACCGCGGCGACGACCAGGAGAACGCCGACGGCGATCAGCCCGGTCGGCGTGCCGCCGTCGTCGACGGGCGCGGTCACCGACACCGGGACCTGTGTGACGTCCGAGATGCGGTCGTTGCCCCGCTCGTCGTCGTACCGGAAGTCGATCTCGATCGGGTGGTCCTCGACGCTCGCGCTCCCCGCGGCGGACACCTCGAACCAGATATCCTCGGACTCGCCGGGTTCGAGCTCGTCGACGAACGCCTCGTCGTTGACCGCCGTCAGCGGGCTGTCGGCGTAGAGGCCGGCGTTGATCGACGCGAGGGTCTCCGGCCGCCGGTTCGTGATCGTGGCGTTGATCCGCCGCGTCTCGCCGGCGGGGATCGTGGCGTTCTCGACCGCGAGTTCGAACTCGGGCTGCCGGGGCGCCACCTCGACGCGACGGGTCTCCTCGACCGTGAGCGTCGCGTCGCCGCTCTCGTACTCCGTCGTGAACCGGAACTGCCGGGGGCCGGGGTCGGCGCTCCCGCTCACGTCGGCGTCGAAGGTGAAGTTCGCCGACTCGCCGGCGGGGATCGTCGGGAGCGCGTACCGGCTCTCGCCGAGGCTCACCCGGTTGCTGCCGGAGTCGGCGACGAGGACCGCGTCCTCGACGTCGAGCGGCCCCTCGTTCGTGAGGGTGCCGGTGACCGTCCCGGAGTACCCGACCTCGAGCGTGCCGGAGACGCCGTCGAGCGAGAACGACTGCTCGCGGACCGGGACGACGCCGGCGCGCGCGGCCGCCGCGGTCGCGTCGACGCCGTCGGGATCGCGGTAGTCGACCGTCGAGGAGAGCGCGTACGCGCCCTCGCCGAACGACTCGCCGACCGAGGAGTCGAACGTCACCGTCCGGTTCTCACCCGGCGCCCAGTCGCCGACGAACGACTGGCCGCCGCCCTCGCCGGACCCGAGCCGGACCCCCGGGCTGGTCGTGGTCCCGGAGACCACCGCGTCGCGGGCGGTCTCGTCGCCCACGTTCGCCATCGTGACGGTCACGTCGCCACCCCCACCCACCTGCGCGTCGGTGTCGGTCTCCAGCACGGCGAACCGCGCGCCGTCGTCGACGACGATGGTCAGGTCGAAGCGGTCGATGCCGCGCCGGTCCTTGTGGTCGTTGAACTCGGGGATTACCTCGAAGGTGTACCGGTACCGAGCGGTTGCCTCCACCTCGTACCTCCCGTCGGGTACGTCGTCGGGCACGGTCACGTCGAGCGGGACGGAGACCGGGCTCGCGGAGGTCGGCACGTCGCCGACCGGGATCTCGCCGTCCTCGACGTCGATCGGCACGCCGCCGTCGTCGATCTCGAGGGTGAGCCCGCGCGCGGTCGTGACCCGGGAGTCGAGCTGGTTGCCGATCGTCATCTCCCCGGTGTTGACGATGTCGACCGTGACGGTCGACTCGGCGCCGCTCGGGACCGACCGCTGCGAGGCGAAGAGTTCCAGCACGGGCGACCCGCGGACCTGTCTGTCAGTCGGGTCCGATTCGGTGCCTGCCTGCGCGACGACGCCGTCGGCGATCGGGCCGTCGATTCCGGAGAGCGCCGCGGCGTCGCCGCCGTCCGCCGTCCCCGCGCTCGTGGCCGCGGCACCGGCGAGCGAGACGCCGACGAGCAGCGCGGTCACCGCGACGAGGGCGAGCGCGGCGGTCGCGAGCCGCGCCGACCGACTCATCGATCCCCTCCGCCGGACCGGTGGGAGGGTCTGGTCGCGCGGAGCGACCGGTCGTACCGTGACGCGTCGGGTCGAGTCATACGTCTCTGTCAGGCGCCGGCGGCATAAGCGTGTTGAATGAACGTTCAATCAGGAGGGATATATACCGGACTCCTCTAGGCGGCGTATGAACGACCCGTTCGCGGAGCCGTCGAACACCCGACAGGCGATCCTCGGCGCGGCGTTCCGCGCGCTCTGTGAACACGGCTACGCGAACGTCACGATCCAGCGGATCGGCGACGAGTTCGACAAGAGCCCGTCGCTGGTGTACCACCACTACGACGGGAAAGACGAGCTGTTGATCGACCTCCTCGGGTTCCTGCTCGACGAGTTCGAGGCGTCCATCGGGGACGGGGGCGTCGCGGGGCCGCGGGACGACGGCGCGGCGGCCGCGAGCGACGTGCCCGAGGTGGCTCCCGAGGAGGCCTTCGACCGCTCGGCGCGGGAGCAGCTCGACGGCTACCTCACGGCGGCCGTCGACCCCGCGTCGCTCGACGATCCGTACGCCCCCGACGCGCGGTTCGTCACGGTGATGACCGAGCTGCGCTCGCAGGCCGCGAGCGACGAGGCGTACCGCGACCACTTCGACCGAAGCGACCGGGTCTTCGGCGAGTACCTCGAACGGCTCGTCCGCGAGGCGGCGGTCGACGTCTCCGGTGAGGGCGCCGAGGCGGCGGACGACGAGCGGACCGTGGCCGCGGCGGAGGTGGCCGCGACGCTCCAGACGTTCGCGACGGGCGGGATGTTCCGCTGGGCGACGACGAACGAGCGGGCGTGGGTCGCGGACTCCCGTGCCGGGATCGACCGCTACCTAGAGACGATGCTGCCGCTCGTCGAGACGACCGGTTCCGAGGGGTAGCGGCCGAAGCCGCGGCCGACGGACGCGAGTGCCGTCAGCGGTCGGTGACGCCCTCGGCGTCCATCCGGGACACCTCCTCTTCGAGCCACTCGCGGAGCCACTTCACGCGCTTGATGCGCTGGTGCGCGATGCTCTCGGCGGTGTCGGAGACGACGCGCTCGGTGTGGTCGCGGGCGCGTTCGAGCACGCGGTCGACCATCTTGGCGGCGTCCATGTGCGTGCGCGACTCGTACCCCATCCGCAACAGCATGAGGACGGCGCCGTTGGCGCCGACCTTGTCGAGCACGTCGGCTTCGATCAGACACCGGCTCTCCAAGGGGACGTCGTCGAGGTCGCCGGTGTACGAGTGGTCGACGACCGCTCCGCACACCTCCTCGATGAAAGACTCGGGGTAGTTGCCGCGGCTCTGGAGGTACTCGCGGGTGACGCGCGCGCCGGCCTCCGCGTGGACGTCCTGTTCGGCCTCCAGCTTGGCGACGTCGTGGAAGACGGCCGCGACCCGGACCACGTCGACGTCGGCGCCCTCGGCCTCCGCGATCTCCGTCGCGAGGTCGACGACGTTGAGGATGTGGTTGAACCGGTACGACGCCGAGTGCCACGGGTACCAGCGCATCCGGCCGCCGTCGTCCTCGCTCTCGACGCTGGCCGCGAGGTAGTCGCGGACGAACCCTTTCATCTCCTCGAAATCCTCGTCGCTCACCTCCGTTTCCTTAATTTCGACGCCCACGGGGACCACCTCGGGCGAAAAGATCGTGATTCATTACCGTCACCGAGGAGCGTTTCGGTCTTAGGCGTTACGACGGAGTCTCCCGCCGGAGATGCGGCGGACGTCGGGAGCGCGGGCGGCCCTCCCGCGAGGGGAGAGACGAGCGCCGCCGCGACGCGGGACCCTTAACAGGGTCGCGAGCGCAATGTCGTCTATGTCGAGCCCCTTCGGAAGCGGCGACCGCGCTCGGTTCCAGCGGGCGGCAGCGGTCAACGTCGCCGGCAACGCGGTGAAGATCGCCGTGGAGGGGGCGGCGGGGATCGCGTTCGGCAGCGTGGCGCTGGTGGCCGACGCCGCCCACTCGGTCGCCGACCTCGTCGCGAGCGCGGTCGTGTTCGTCTGGGGGGGCTCGCGGTACGAGAGCGCCGACGAGACGCACCCGCACGGCCATCAGCGCATCGAGCCGCTGACCGCGTTGCTCGTCGGCGCGACCATCGTCATCCTCGGGCTCCTCCTGTTGCGCGAGTCGGTCCTCGGACTGCTCGGAGCGCACAGCCCGCCCCGGAAGAGCCTCCTCCTCGTCGCCGCGCTGCTGTTCGCGATGGCGGACATGTACCTGCTGTACTGGTACACCGAGCGGGTCAACGCCGACCTCGGCTCGACCGCGCTCACCGCGCTCGCGGTCGACTGCCTCAACGACATCTACACCACGATCGCCGCCCTCGTCGGCGTGTTCGGCGTGTTCCTCGACGTCCCGATCCTCGACCCGGTCGCCGGCGCGCTCGTCAGCGTCCTCGTCGTCTACCAGGGGGTCGAGATCGGCCGCGAGAACGTCACCTACCTCGTTGGCGGGGCCCCGCCGCCGGGCGACCGGGAACGCGTCGTCGCCGCGCTCCGCGATAACTCCGCCGTCGAGGGCGTCCACGACCTCACAGTGTTCTACGACGGGACGGACCTAGAGGTCGAGGTCCACGTCGAGGTCGACGGCGAGATGACGCTCCGCGAGGCCCACGACGTGGAGACGGAGCTGGTCACGACCCTCCGCGCGCTGGAGGACGTCGGCGACGTCCACGTCCACCTCGACCCCTCCGGGCTGGGAGAGTGGAAGGACGCGCCGGAGGGGTCGGACCCTTCGGGGACGTCGGGCGCTCGCGGCGGCGACGCAGGCCCGCGAGAGTGACCGGACGGGAGGTCCGAAACCGCCGGCTGCGTGCGGGTTTTGTCCCTCCGGACCCTACTTCCGAATATGCTCGGTCGCCGCTGGCTGGAGATGACGTGGCGGGACGGACTGTTCGCCCACTGGCCCGTCGACCCGGCGACTGTCGCCGCGTCGCTCCCCGACGCGCTCTCGGTCGCGACCCACGACGGCGACGCCTACCTCGGGGTCGTCCCGTTCGTGATGGACGACATCCGGCCGCGCGGAGTGCCGATGGGGCTGTCGTTTCCCGAGCTCAACCTCCGGACCTACGTCGACGGGCCGGACGGCCCGGGCGTCTACTTCCACAGCCTCGACGCCGACGACCGGCTCGGCGTCGCGGTCGCTCGCGGGCTGTTCCGGCTCCCGTACTACCGCGCCGAGACCGACGTTCGGCGCACCGCAGCGGGCGACGGGCTCGGCCGCCGGGGCGTCGACACGGACGAGGGCGACGCCGTCCGCTTCGCGAGCCGCCGCGTCCACAGGGGCGCCCCGCACGCGCGCTTCGACGCGACCTACGCGCCGGCCGGCGAGGCGTTTACCCCCGAGCCGGGGTCGCTGCCCGCATTCCTGCTGGAGAACTACCGGTTCTACACCGCCGGTTCGGGTGGCCGACTGTACGTCGGCGAGATCGACCACGATCCGTGGACGCTGCGACCCGCGGCGGCGGAGATCCGGGCGAACACGCTGTTCGCGGCCAACGGCTTCGAGGCTCCCGAAGGCGACCCGGTGCTCCACTACGGCGAGCCGATCGCGGTCACCGCGGACCGGATCAGGCGAGTCTGAGGGCCGGCGGGGAGTCCGCGGGAAGCCCGGCAGCGGTCGGTTCGCTCACGGGAACAGCCCGCGATACTCGTGGGCCTTCGCCGTGCGCTCCAAGGCGAGCGTGTACGCGGCGGTGCGCAGGTCGGGCAGGTCCTTCGCGTCGTACTGCTCGATTGTCTCGTCGAACGCGGTGCCGATGCGGCGCTCAAGCTCGGCGTTGACGGTCTCCAGCGGCCACGAGAACTCCTGGGCGTTCTGGACCCACTCCAGGTACGAGACGATAACGCCCCCCGCGTTCGCGAGGATGTCCGGCACGACTTGGATGTCGCGCTCAGTGAGGGCCTTGTCGGCGGCCACCGTCGTCGGACCGTTGGCGGCCTCGACGATCGCGGACGCCCGGAGGTCGCCGACGTTTTCGTCGGTGATCACGCCCTCGACGGCGGCCGGGATGAGCACGTCGACGTCGAGCGTCAACAGTTCCGCGTTGGTGATCGCGTCCGGGTTGTCCCAGCTGGACCCGTCCGCGCCGCCCCGGTACTCGCCCGCGACGTACTCCTCGATCAGCCCGCCGGCGTCGACGTGCGCGCCGAGCGCCGCCACGTCGAGCCCGTCGCGGTCGTACGCCGCGCCGGTGACGTCCGAGGTGGCGACCACGTTCGCGCCCGACTCGTCGAGGAGCCGGGCCGCGTTCGACCCGACGTTCCCGAACCCCTGAATCGCGATGGAGGCGTCGGAGAGGTCGCGGTCGAGGTACTCGAAGAGCCGCTCGGTGACGAGCGAGACGCCGCGGCCGGTTGCCTCGACGCGGCCGGGCGTCCCGCCGATCTCCAGCGGCTTCCCGGTGACGACCTGCGGGATGGAGTGCCCCTCGTACATCGAGTAGGTGTCCATCATCCACGCCATCGTCTGCGGGTTCGTGTTCATGTCCGGGGCCGGCACGTCGGTCTCTGGGCCGATCATCCGGCGGATCCCCTCGGTGTACCGGCGGGTGAGCCGTTCGAGGTCGCGCTCGGTGAGGTCCTTGGGCTCGCAGATCACGCCGCCCTTCGCGCCGCCGTATGGGAGGTCGACCAGCGCCGTCTTCCAGGTCATCCACCCGGCGAGCGCCTCCACCTCGCGCTGGGTGACCGAGGGGTGGAACCGGACGCCGCCTTTAAATGGGCCGCGCGCGCTGTCGAACTGGCAACGGTACCCCTCGAACACCTCGACCTCGCCGGACTCCAGCTCGACCGGGAGCGTCACCTTCAGCGTACGCTCGGGGTGTTTGAGCCGCTCGAACACCCCGTGATCCACGTCTGCGTACTCCTCGGCGCGGTCCATCTGGGCGAGCATGTTCTCGAACGGATCGTCGGCCATGGCTGGCACGACTCGATCACCCGTGATATCGGTTTCGGCAAGTATCGCCATCGGGAGAGAATATGTATCACGGTTTTTCACCCGTTTTTCTTCGGCGTGTCCGGCCGGACTTATACGTCGGGGGCGTCAATCGCCGGCCATGACACACGGACGCGAGACGGGGGACCGTCGATGACGGCACAGACGCTCCACCCCCGAGTCCAGGTCGTGTGGGTCCTCCGCGCGGTGCTGCTCTCGGCGCTCGTCACCGCCCCGTTCGCCGGCGGCGCGTACCTCGAGTACCTCCCGCGGTGGGCACCGGTCGCCGTCGGGGCCGTCGCCCTGACGCTCACGGTCGCGCACGCGCTGCTCCGCTACCGCCGCTGGAGCTACGAGATCCGCGAGGACGCGATCTACCTCGACCGCGGCGTGATCACGCAGGTGCGGACGACGGTGCCGCTGGTGCGGATCCAGCACGTCGACTCCCGGCGCGGCCCGATCGAGCGGAGCGTCGGGCTCGCCTCCTGCGTGGTGTACACCGCCGGATCGCGGGGCGCGGACGTCCGAATACCGGGGCTGACGCCGGACGGCGCGAGCGACCTCCGCGAGGAGCTGAAGCGGCTGGCGATCCGCGCCGACGGGGAGGACGCGGTGTGAAGCTGGCGCCGCAGTCGGTCCCGTACCGGGCGCTCCAGAAGGCGGCCGGGACCGCCGTTGCGCTGTTCGTGATCGTGAACAGTGGCGGGTTCGGCCTCCCGTTCGCGGTCGGCGGCGGGGCCGCGGTCCTGCTCGTCACCTTCGCCTACGAGATCGCGTACTACCGCCGGTTCGAGTACGTCCTCACCGCGGACACGCTCGACATCTCCTCCGGCGTCATCTCCCGGCGCGAGCGGGAGATCCCGTACCGGCGGATCCAGAACGTCGACGTGAGCCGCGGCGTCGTCCAGCGCGCGATCGGCGTCGCCGCAGTCGATTTAGAGACCGCCGGCGGCTCCAGCACGGAGGGGTCGATCCGGTTCGTCACGCCCGAGGAAGCGACGCGGCTCCAGCGCGAGGTCCAGCGGCGGAAGTCGGCGGCAACCCGTCGGGACGATGACGGCGAGGCGGCGGGCGCCGACAGCGAGGCGGCGGGCACCGATGCCGAGGCGGTCGACGCCGGCCGCGACGACGCGTTCGCGCCGGACGAGGAGGAGCTGTTCGCCATCTCGCCGAGCGAGCTCGCCCTTGTCGGGGCGTTGTCGTTCGACGGGCGCCTGATCGGGCTCTTAGCGTTCCTGAGCTCCGGGTCGTTCCCGGTGCTGTCAAGCTTCCTGCCGGAGACGTCGGCCGCCGCGCTCACCGCGACGGCGTTCGTCGGCGTGGCGGCGCTTTTCATCGCGTCGTGGCTCATCGGCGCGGGGCTCGCGTTCTCGAACTACTACGGGTTCCGGCTCGCTCGCGCCGGCGACGAGCTACGCTACGAGCGCGGGCTGTTCCGCCGGTACAGCGGCTCGATCCCGACCGAAAAGGTCCAAGCGCTGCGGATCACTGACAACCCGGCGAAGCGCGCGCTCGGCTACGCGAGCCTCTCCATCGAGACCGCGGGGTACGCCCCCGGACAGGGCCCGGAGTCCGGCAACCAGTCCGCCGTGCCGATCGCCGCGACCGAGCGCGTCTACCGGCTCGCACACGAGATCGAGTCGTTCGGAACGCCGGAGTTCAGTCGGCCGCCAAAGCGGATCAGGTGGCGGTACGTCATCCGGTACGCGATGATCGTCGGCGTCCTCACCGGGATCGCGTACGGGGTGAACTGGTACGTCTCCCCGTCGCTCCCGTGGTACGGCGTCGCCGCGCTCCTCGTCGTCGTCCCGCCCGCGGCGCACCTGAAGTGGAAACACCGCGGCTACTGGGTCGGCGAGGACCACCTGCTCACGCGCAACGGGTTCTGGGGCCGCACCGTCGCGGTCGTCCCGTACTACCGGATCCAGAACGTGATCGACAGCCGCACCGCCTTCCAGCGCCGGTGGGGCGTCGCGACGATCGTCGCCGACACGGCGGGGACCAGTTCGCTGACCGGCAGCGACGCCGCAGCCGTCGACTTCGAGGTCGGTGAGGCCGAGGCGCTGAAGGAGACGCTCACAGAGCGGCTCGCGACCGCCGTTGCGGAGCGGCGGAGCGGCGGAACCGACTCGTTCGAGTGGCTCGATGAAGACATCGGGGGAGAGGAGGGAGTCGTCCGTAGCGGACGGACCGGCGGGGACGGAGAAGTCGACCGCGACGAGGCGGCTCGCGGCGAGGCGGCCGGCGTCGACGCGGCCGGCGGCGAGACGACCAGCGCCGAGGCGGCCGGCGGAGGCGGCCCCGTCGAGGACGCGGTCGTCAACGCGGAGGCGGACGACACGGTGACCGAGGAACCCGACGAGGACGACCTCGACGTCCCCGACGACGGCGTCGTCCGCCCGGACTTCTCGCCGAGCGGTCGCGACTACTCAGAGCCGGCAGAGCGGATCGACACGGGCGGGTACGCCGTCGACCAGAACCCGTCGGACGCCGACGTCGCTCACGGCCCCCGAGCCAACGAAGCGGGCGACCCGGACGAGACGGAAGAGGACCGGGACGGAGACGGAACGAACGGCGACCGCAACGAGGACGAACGGGCGGACGCCGACGACGCAGACGACGGCCCCGCGAACGACGACACCGCCGGCTCGCGTGACTGAACCGCGCGGCTGACTGCGCTACTCGTCGAGCAGCTGTTTGGCGATCGTGTTCCGCAACACTTCGCTCGTTCCCTCGTAGATCTCCGAGAGCTTCGCGTCGCGGTAGAAGCGCTCGGCGGGGAAGTCCTTGGTGTAGCCGTAGCCGCCGTGGATCTGGATCCCCTCGTTGGCGACCTCGCGGGCGATCTCCGAGGCATACAGCTTCGCCTGTGCGGCCTCCTTGATGTAGTCCTCGTCGCGCATCTTCAGGTCGGCCGCCTCGTGCATCAGTAGCTCCGCGGCGCGGGCCTTCGTGTCCATGTCGGCGAGCTTGTGCTGGATGGCCTGGAAGTCGCTGATGGGGCGGTCGAACTGCTCGCGCTCCTGGGCGTAATCCTTCGCCTCGTCGAGGGCGGCGCGGGCGATGCCGACCGACCGGGCCGCGATGGTGATCCGGCCGCCGTTGAGCGTCTTCAGCGCGTGGACGAATCCCTCGCCCTCCTCGCCGAGCCGCCGCTCCTCGGGGATCCACATGTCGTCGAACCGCAGCTCCGCGGTCGGACACCCCTTGTCGCCGAGCTTGTCCTCGGTCCCCTCGACGACGAACCCGTCGTCCGCCTCGGGCCGCACGACGAACGAGGAGATGCCCTTCCGGCCGGCGTCCGGGTCGGTCTTGGCGAACAGCGTGACCGTGTCCGCGACGGAGCCGTTCGAGATCCAGAGCTTCCCGCCGTTGACGACGTAGCCGTCGCCGTCGCGCTCAGCAGTGGTCGACATCGCCGGCACGTCCGAGCCGGCCTCGGCCTCCGAGAGCGCGAACGCGCCGATGTCCTCGGCGGTGTTCAGGGCGGTGAGGTACTCCTCCTTCTGGGCCTCGTCGCCGAACTCGTAGAGCATGTTGCCGGCGAGCGAGGTGTGGGCGGCGACGACGGTCCCGAGCCCCCCGGAGCCGCGGGAGATCTCCTCGAGCCCGATCGCGTAGCTGTGGTAGTCGAGGCCGGCGCCCTCGTACTCGACCGGGAACGGCATGCCCATGAGCCCGAGGTCGGCCATCTCCTCGACCAGGTCCGCTGGGAACTCGTCGGTCTCGTCGATCTCGGCCGCGCGCGGGACGACCTCCTCGTCGACGAACTCCGCGACCGTGTCGCGGATCTGACGCTGCTCTTCGGTGAGCGTGAACTCCATGGTGGAGCGTTCGGCCGGGCGGACTTAGCCGTTTCCACACGGTTGTACACGGGTCGACGGTTCGTCGGCGCGGACAGGGACCGAGTCGTGCGGTTTCACCGCCCCGGACGGCGAGCGACAGTCGGCCGGCGTTCCACGAGGGTTTTTATGCGTTGTGCCGTAAACACGGGCAACTGAATGAGCGGACGAGAACACGGCCCCGGCGAGGCCGACCTCGAGTGGTGTCACGAGGCGGTCCAGGGGGTCTCGCGGACCTTCGCGCTGACGGTCGACGTGTTAGAGGAACCGATGGCCTCGCAGATCTGCGTCGGCTACCTCCTCTGTCGCGTCGCCGATACGGTCGAGGACGCCGGCCACATCCCGCCGGACGCCCAGAGCGACGTGTTGCGGACGTACCGGCGGGCGATCGACCCCGACGACGAGACCGACATCGGCGAGTTCCGCGAGGCGGTCGACGAATGGTTGCCCGCCGAGCGCGACGACGACTGGACCGTCGTCGCCGAGGCGCCAACCATCGCCGCGACGTTCGCGGAGCTCGATCCGGAGGCGCAGGCAGCCATCGTCCCGCCCGTGTTGGAAATGGTCGACGGGATGGCGATGTTCGTCGACCGCCACGCCACCGAGGGCGGCCTCCGCATCGACGACCGCGACGAGTTAGAGCAGTACTGCTACTACGCGGCCGGCACCGTCGGCAACCTCATCACGAACCTGCTCACCCGCGGCGACATCGGCGAGGAGCGCGCGAGGCGCCTGCGGGAGACCGCCGAAGAGTTCGGGCTCCTCCTCCAGCTCGTGAACGTCTCGAAGGACGTCTACGACGACTACACCGAGGAGAACAACGTCTACCTCCCCGCCGAGTGGCTGGAGGCCGAGGGTGTCGACCAGGAGCGCGTCGTCCACCCGGAGAACCGCGAGTCGTCCGCGCGCGTCGTCGGCCGCACCGCCGACTACGCCCGCTCGTTCCTCGACGACGCGCAGGCGTACTTAGAGACGATGCCCCTCTCGAATGGGAACACGATGGAGGCGTGGACGGTCCCGTACCTGCTCGCGGTCGGCACCCTCCGCGAGCTCGGGAGCCGCCCGGAGGACGCGCTCACCGAGACCGGCGTGAAGGTGTCCAGACAGGAGGTGTTCGCGGTGATGTCCGCGGCGAGCGACGTGGGCCGCGACTCGCTCGCGGAGCTGCGGCAGACGATCGCCCGGACACCGTTCCACCGCGCCGTCGGCTCGGCGGACTGAGGCGCCGCGCTCCGACGCCGGTCGTCGCCGGTTTTCCCCGCCCGTTTCTCACAGCCGCGACCGCGCCCGCGACACCGCGGGGACGCGCACGCCGGTCGTCTCCCCGAGCGCCTCGGCCGCGCTCAGCAGCCACTCCGCGCGCTCAACCCGCGAGTCGAGGTCGCCGGGCCCGATCCGGTAGCGCTCGACGAGCTCCTCGACGGTCGCGCCGCCGATCCACTCGTCTAAGATCCGCGCCGTCTTCACCGACTCCAGCCACCCCTCGAAGTCGTCCGGCTCGGTCATGTCCGTGGTGAGGTGCGCGGCGTTGCTCCGCGCGAACCGGTATATCTCGGCGCGCTCGGCGTTCCCGAGGTAGGTGTCCTGCATGTCCGGCGTGTCGCAGATCACCTCGAATGCGGTGAGCGTCGTCGCCTCCGGGAGGCCGGCCGCCGCGCGAAGCCCGGCGACGATCCGCTCGCCGGTCTCGGGGCGCACGTACTGCTTCGAGGTCGTCTCGCCCACGGCGGTCGCGACGAGCCGGTAGTCCTCGACGCCGCCCGTCTCCCGGGCGACCATCCCGGCCGCGACGAGGTCGTCGACCGCGACCGCGACCGCGTCCGCGAGGCCGCCCGCGCCCGTCTCCCGCGCGTAGAACGTCCCCTCGAACACGTCGAGGATCTCCGTCTCGGTGGCCGCGAACCCCGTCGCGATCGCCGCGAGGACGTGCGTCCGGAGCGCGGCCGGGTCCGCGAGCTGCGACTCGACGGCCTCCGGCTCCCCTTCGACGTACCGCTTGTGGACTTCCTCGCGCGTGTCCGCGTCGGCGACGAGGACCGCCTCGCCGTGCGGGTCGAGCCCCGGGCGCCCCGCGCGGCCGCACATCTGGTGGACCTCGAGCGTCGGGATCCACGACATGCCGCCCTCCCCGTACCGCCGCTGGTCGCGGACGACGACCCGCCGGGCCGGCACGTTGACCCCCGCAGCCAGCGTGGGCGTGGCACAGATACAGGCAACGTCGCGCTCGCGGAACGCCGACTCGACGACCGCGCGGTGGCCGGAGCGGAGCCCGGCGTGGTGGAACGCGACCCCCGCCCGCAGGCAGTCGGCGAGCTGTCGGCCGGTGAGCGTACCGTCCACGTCGGTGACCTCCTCGGCCGCCGCGGCGGCCGCGTCTTCGACCCCCAGCGCCGCGGCGAGGCCGTCGTCCGCGAGCCGCTCCGCGAGGTCGACCGCCTCGCGCCGGGAGCGGACGAACGCGAGACACTGGCCGCCGTCGGCGACCGCGTCGGCGACCAGGGCGGCCGTAGCCTCGGTCGGGTCGGTTCCGTCCTCTTCGCCCGAACTATCTTCGCCGACTTCGGTTTCGGCGACGTCGACGGAAAGACTCGTGCCGTCGTCGAACGCGACCTCGCCGCCCACGGCGACGCCGGTCCGGAGGTCGACCGGGCGCCACGCGGACTCGACGAGGGCGGCGTCGAGCCAGTCGGCGATCGCGTCGGGGTTGTCGACGGTCGCCGACAGCGCCACCGTCTGGAGGTCGGGGTTCCGGCGCCGGAGCGTCGCCAGCGTCACTTCGAGGGTGGGCCCGCGACGCTTCGCGCCCAGCAGGTGGACCTCGTCGACGACGACGCAGGCCAGCTCGTCGACCCACGAGGCGCCGTTGCGGATCGCCGAGTCGACCTTCTCGCTCGTCGCGACGACGACGTCGTTGCCGGCGAGGGCCTCGCCGGTGGCGTCGAAGTCGCCGGTGGAGATACCGACGTCGACCCCGGGAAGGGCCGCGAACGTCTCGTACTTCTCGCGGGCGAGCGCGCGAAGCGGGCAGACGTACAGGCCGGGACCGTTTGCGGTCAGCAGCGCGAGCTGCGCGATAAACGTCTTGCCCGAGGCGGTCGGCACCGCCGCGACGACGTCGGCGCCCTCGCAGACGCCCGCGTCGACCGCGTCGCGCTGCGGGGGGTACAGCTCGCGCACGCCGCGCTCGGCGAAGTGGTCGACGACGGGCTGAGACAGCGGCAGGTCCCGGACGCGCATGTACCGCTCGTTCGGCGGGACCGGTGATAAATAGTCGGCGGAAATACCCCTACGGCGTCGGCGGAAATACCCCCTCGGCGTCGGCGACCGCTACGCGTCGGTGTCGAAGTCCTGGAAGAGCTTCTCGTAGTCGTCGTCGTCGGTCGCGACCGCGTCGCGGGACTTGTCGGCCCGCTCGCGGAGCTCCTCGATCCGATCGGTGAGCCGCTGGTACTCCGCGTTGTCCGCGAGGTCCGTGGCGCTCTTTTCGGCCTCCAGCATCGCCTTCTTCGAGGTCAACGAGAACAGCTCCTGTACCTCCGAGTCGTACTCGCCGCGCCGCAACAGCCCCTCGACGGTCTCGCGGAGCGTGTCGCTCGTGACGGGTTTGACGAGGTAGTCGTCGAACCCCATCTCTAAGATGTCGAAATCCGGCTCGACGGCGGTGACCATCGCGACCCGGCAGTCGATGCCGCGGTCGCGGACGGCGGTGAGGACCTCGTCGCCGGAGAGACCGGGCATCCGGCGGTCGAGGAGTATCGCGTCGACCTCGTTGTCGGCCTCGTCCAGCTGGTCCAGCGCCTCGCGGCCGCCGTACGCGGTTCGAACGCGGTACTCGTCGCCGAGCCAAGCGGCGTACAGGTCGGCCAGATCGGGTTCGTCCTCGACCACGAGGACCAGCGGCGGTTGCTCACTCATGGATGACCGGAGCGAGGGGGTGTTCGCTCACACGTTTCGTCTCGCCGCTGGCTATATTAAAATACCTCTTCGACGCGCCGTCCAAACGGGTGTTCAACGGGCGGGTTCCTCAACTGGCGGCGAGGCCGGACACTGGGACGGGACCGAACCCGGACCCCTCCGGCCGGCGATCGACCGTGGTTACTCGCCCGGGCTGTAGTTGGGCGCCTCGTCCGTGATCATCACGTCGTGCGGGTGGCTCTCGCTCTGGCCCGCCGAGGAGACGCGGACGAACTCCGCGCGCTCGTGGAGGTCCGGGACGGTCTCCGCGCCGACGTACCCCATCCCGGAGCGCATCCCGCCGGTGAGCTGGTGGAGCTCGGAGGCGAGGCTTCCCTTGTACGGGGTCGCCGCCTCGACGCCCTCGGGGACGAACTCCTCGTCTTCGTCCTCCTCTTTGAGGTAGCGGTCGCCGCCGCCGGACTTCATCGCGCCGACCGAGCCCATCCCGCGGTACTGCTTGTACTTTTTCCCGTTCATCGTGATGACGCGGCCCGGGGCCTCGTCGGTGCCGGCGAAGTAGGAGCCGAGCATCACCGCGTCGGCGCCCGCCGCGAGCGCCTTGATCGCGTCGCCGGAGTAGCGGATGCCGCCGTCGGCGATCACTGGCACGCCGTGGTCGGCGGCGACGTCCGCGACCTCCGCCACCGCGGTCATCTGGGGCATGCCAGCGCCGCTGACGACGCGCGTGGTACAGATCGATCCCGGCCCGATGCCGACCTTCAGCCCGTCGGCGAAGTCGACCGCGGCCTCTGCGGCCTCGCGCGTGCCGACGTTCCCGACGACGACGTCGGCGTCGACGGTCGCCTTGATCGCCTCCGCGGAGTCCAAGACGTTGAGGTTGTGCGCGTGCGCGCAGTCGATGAAGATGACGTCGACGCCGGCCTCGTCGGCCGCGACGGCGCGCTCTTCCTCGAAGGGGCCCACGGCGACGCCGGCCAACAGGCGCCCGCGCTCATCTCGGGCAGCCTCCTCGTGCTCGCGGCGCTGGAGGATGCCCTGCATCGTCACCAGTCCGACGAGCCGGTCGCCGCCGTCGACGATGGGGACGCGCTCGATCTTGTGTTCGTACATCAGTTCGAGCGCCTCGCGGGCCTCGACGTCCTCCGGCGCCGTGATGACCTCGTCCGTCATTGCCTCGCGGACGGCGTCGTCCTCGCCGACCTCCAGGTACGGGCGGATGTCGGTGCCGGAGATGATCCCGAGGACGGCGTCGTCCTCGTCGACGACGGGGGCCCCGGAGACGCCCTGTCGCTCCATCACGGCGTCGGCCTCGCGGACGGTGTCGTCCGGCGAGACGGTGACGACGTTCTCGCGCCGGATGACGAGTTCGTGGGCGCGCTTGACGCGCTCGACCTCGGCGGCCGTCTCCTTGACGGTCATGTTGCGGTGGAGGACGCCGAGACCGCCCTCGCGCGCCATGGCGATCGCGAGGTCGCTCTCGGTGACGGTGTCCATCGCCGCCGACAGCACGGGAACGGTGAGTTCGACACGCTTGGACACGCGGGTAGAGAGGTCCGCGTCGTCGGGCTCGACCCGGCTCTCCTTGGGGCGGAGCAACACGTCGTCGAACGTCAGCGCTTCCGGAACCTCGAGCTTCGCCGAGAATCGGCCAGAATCTGTCGCCATATAATCCGTCACGAACGGCCGATGAAAAGCGTTGCGAGACGGCACGGACGTGGTTGTTGGTCACATCCAAGTCCGTGTTGCATCCACGATCGTGGTCATTTATGGGAAAACCGCGCGCGGCGCGCGAGGGCTCGAACAGCTACTCGCCGCCGGGGGACGATGACTTGCCGCCCAGGGCGATGGCTTTCCGCCCGGGGCGATGACTTCCCACCCGGGGACGATGGCTTGCCGCCCAGAGGCGATCGGCGGTCGCGGGCACGGCCACCGAGAGATGATCGGAGAAGGTCGGAAACCGTCGACGTATCGTCGTCGAATGTGGGCGTTCGTCGTCGATCCTTCGTGTCGTGCGGACATGTCTCACACAACCTTTAACGCGACCGAAACACGTATATCAGGTATGGACTCCGACAGTCCCGTGAACGCGCGCATCGCCGGCCAGCCGAACGCCGTCCTCGGCGTCCGCTTTACAGCCGGCAATCCGCGCAAACCCTTTACATGGGCTCGTCGGACCTCCCGCGGCGTGGACTCCGCGTGCTGGTCCCCCGACCATCGCGAGTCGCACGCGTCCCACCGCCACCCCGCCGGTCAGGGCTATCGTCCCTAAATGAGCACGTCACGCCACCCGGTCGCCCTACGGCTCGAACAGCAGGTCGGGAGCGCGACGAGGCTGCTCGCGACCGTAATGGCTCTGCCGCTCATCGACGGCATCTTCCCCGCCTTAGTCGTCGCCGGCGTCCTCGGATCGGCCACGGGCGTCGTCGAGACCGGGATCCTCATCTTCGGCGGTTCCGCGACCGCGGCGGTGATCCTCGCGGAGATGGACGGCTCGCGGCGGGAGATGGTCACCTCAGTGCTACTAATCGGCGCGGTGATCATTCCGGTCGCCGCCGTTGAGGCCGCCTTGGCGCCGACCCTCCAAGGGGTCCTCGATCTCCCCGTCTTCGAGCGGTTCGCCGGGCTCGTCATCCTGACCATCGCCGCCAAGACCGCCAGCTCGGAGGTCGGCGAGTACCTGCCGAGCCCGGGCGTAATCATCGGGCTCGGCCTCGTCGCGAGCTTCAACCCGTCGGGCTTCGCCTGGGAGACGTCGACCGAGTACGTGGTCAACGGCACCGCGGCCGCCGGCGTGGGCGTGGCGTTCGCGCTGTCGATCGCGCTGCTGTCCCCGCACCTCCGCGGCCGCGTCGACATCGACCGGTTCCGGTTCGGCTCCGCGGTCGCGTTGGGCGTGCTCGCGCTGCCGATCCTGCTCGGTCCGTTCGACCTCATGCAAACCGAGGCGCCGGTCGCGCTCGCGGTCCTCGCCGTGACCGCCCTCTTCGCGTACGACCCGAACGCGACCGGACCGGGAAGTGTCGACGATGACGCTCCCGACGACGACGACGCCCCGGACGGTTCCGCCGACGGAACGGACGCGCTGGACGACGGCCCGAGCGACTCCGGCGAGGAGTCGGACGCCGACGCGCCGAGCGATCCGCCGCTCGACGCGCCGCCGGAGGGGCCCTCGCCCATCGTCGACGACGACGTCGCCGTCCTCGCGAACGGGGGAGAGGGGCGCGAGACCGACGACGACTCCGACCCCTTCACGGACGACGACTCCCGAGCGCCCTGGCTGTGATCGGGGGCCGTCGACCGCGGGCACCGCGTGTCGCCCCACGCCGTTCGTCGCGGCGGGGGCCGAACGTGTCGCGGGGGTTTAGGTGCTCGGCGCCGAACGGCGGGTATGTCGAACCGCGTCGTTCAGGGGCGGATGGTGACGCCAGAGAAGCTCGCAGAGCTGGTCGAAGGGGAGTCCGTGCTGGAGGCCGAGTCGATCGCGGACGCCGACCGCGACTGTCCGGAGTGCGGCGGCGACGTCATCTCGGTCGGGTATATGCCGAGCGTGACCGAGTTCGTCACCGGCTACAAGTGCCAGGACTGCGATTGGAGCGACGACGACCGGTCATAGCGCCCGTCGGATCGCCGAGGCGTCACGCGCTTTCGGTCGTCGCCGTCGCGTCCCCCGAACGCCGTCGATCGAAACCCCTTTATCCGCGTTTCGGCAACGGTCTGATGCGAGATCACGCGGGGCTGTGGCCAAGCCAGGCATGGCGACTGACTCCAGAGGCTTGCGCCCGGGACGACACTCCAGACTGATATACCGAGCGGCCGACTGATCATCGGTCGCGTTGACGACCCTCTGGAGTTCCGAGGCGCACCGGAGATATCAGTCGATCGGGGGTTCAAATCCCTCCGGCCCCACTTCCTGCCGTCGCGAGCAACACCACGAGCGACGGCGACGTGCTGAGGAGGGATTTGAACCCAGCGGACGAGCGGAGCGAAGTCCGCGTGGTTCACAATCCCTCCGGCCCCATATTACTCCGAAACACTCTGTAATTGGCAGCAGAGGACCTGTTCGTTAAATTCTCCGCCTCCGAGGATAGTTATATTTCATTCGATCAGGGGATGATGAGACGCGCCATGATACGATTTGGAAACAAGATGTAAAGCGAAAGTAGACTATCTTGAGCGTCCTCAATGCGCCTAAGCTCTCCACCCTATTCTGGCAAAAACACCGTGAGAGGTATAGATAACAGATAGCTCTCTCACTAGAAATCAGAATCGGAATTCAAATGCCCGAATGGTTGTAACATGGGATGTCCGAATGTCAGAAGATAGCAGTTCTACCCACGTACCCAGCCAGCCCGTTGTTGTCCAAGAAGATACCCATCAAAACGAAATTCCAGAGAATATCGACTCAGAGCTGTATTCGGCAGACAGCCCCACTAACTCGTTCCACGAGTTCACGATCGAGCGTGGAGACGACCTCGTTGAAGCACTCCGCAATAACGGCTACACGGTCAAATTCAGAGAGCGGTGACATTCAGCTTGGACTTCGTTGGGACACGTAGAAACGGATAGGTTCGGTGTGCTTAGTCTGTGTGAGGCATGGCTCACTCCTCGTCAGTCGGTTCCAACGGAAGACGCTCGGGATCGGAGTAGGGGAAAAGAAGCGTACTCGACGGACAGGAACGGGCTCGTCGACCGGTCAGCGGCGTCGAAAATTCGATTCGGCTTCCAACTACCGACGCGCCACGATCCGCGCGGCCATCACACCGACGAGCGCGATCATGCCCGCCATCGCGAGGTAGATCCCCAGCCCGATTATTTCGCCGTTCGAACCGTTCACGCCCGCGAGACCCAGGAACACGAGGGCGATGACGGCGTGGAGCGCAAACACGCCGGACGGGACGTTCGCGCCGAGGTCGAATCCGATCTCCATACTCTCGCTTCGGGCAGCGACGGAAAAAGTCGTCCGGTCGAACCGCGCGACCCCGGCCGCGACCGGCGCGGCCGCCACACTAAAGCGACCCCGACGCGACGGCTACCCCGATGACCGACGCCCGCTCTCGACGCGAGTGGCTCGCCGCGGTCGGCGCGGCGACGACCGCCGCCACGGCCGGCTGCGCCTCCCTCGACAGTCCGCCCGTCGACGACGAGGAGCGGGAGGCCCCGGACGTGGACCCCGGCACGGGAGATCCGACGCCGCAGACGATTCCTCCGGGCGTCGCGCAGTTCCGCGGGTCGCTGGAGCGGTGGGGATACTACCCCGACGAGACGGTGCCCGACGCGGTCGAGGAGGCGTGGCGGATCCCGGAGGTGAACACCGGCGAACACAGCGCCGCGAAGGCGAGCGCCGTGCCGACCCCCGACGGCGGGATCGTCCTCCCGGGCGACACCGGCGAGCTCCTCGCGATCACGGCCGACGGCGACGTCCGCTGGCGCGGCGAGACCGACATGGAGGGCCGCGGGCTCCACGGGACGCCGGCGGTCGCGGACGGCCGCGCGTACGTCGGCGCGTACGACGGTGTCTGCTACGCGTTCGCGCTCGACTCCGGCGACCTGGAGTGGTCGACGAACCTCGGCGGCTCGATCGGGTCGAGCCCGCTGTACCTCGACGGCGAGCTGTACGTCTCCGTCGAGTTCCCGGACCCCGAGGGCCGGCTGTTCGCGGTCGACGCGGAGACGGGCGACGTCACCTGGGAGGAGCCCGACCACCGGCCCACAGACCACCCGCACTCCTCGCCCGCCGTCTCGCTCGACGCCGGCCGGATGGTGTGCGGGTCGAACGACGGCTACCTCTACTGCTGGAGCTTCCCGGACCTAGAGTTCCAGTGGCGGTTCGCGACCGACCCGCCGGAGTCGAACCAGGGCGAGATCAAGGGGCCGATCGCGACGTACGACGGCGCCGCCTTCTTCGGCTCGTGGGACTTCAGCGTGTACCGTGTGGACCTAGCGACGGGCGAGGAGGACTGGCGCTTCGAGACGGGCGACCTCTCGATGACGGGGCCCGCGATCGACCCCGAGCGCGACGTCGTGTACATGGGGAGCCACGACGACCACCTCTACGCGCTCGACGTGTCGACGGGCGAGATGGAGTGGCGCTTCCGGACCGGCCGCCCGCTCACCGGCTGCGCGACGACCACGGGCGACCGCGTGTTGACGGGCTCGAAGGACGGGTCACTCTACGCGCTGGAGGCAGACTCCGGCGACGAGGTGTGGCGGGTCGAACACGACGGGTGGGTGACGAGCACGCCCCGCGTCGTCGACGGCGACATCTACTACGCCGAGCGGGCGCCGGACCCGCACGGCGACGACACCGACGGCGGCGGCTACAAGCTCGTCGCCGCGGAGTGAGAAAGAGTCCTCCGAGTCGTCGGTCACAGCACGTCGCCGATTCGGACCGGCTCGCCGTCCAGTTCTGGGTCCTCGGCGACGATTGTTAGGACCTCGTGGTCGGTAACGTCCCGGTACGACTTCCCGGTGGCCTCCTCGATCAGCGTCTTCTCCAGTTCGAACTCGGTCCCCTCGTAGACGACGTCGACCCCGCGGTCGGTGAACGTCAGCTCGGTACTCATGCTTCCGGCTACTCCGCGCGAGATGATAAGCGGCACGCACCCCGGAGCCGACGGCGACGCGGCGCGTGACGCGGGGCACCTGCGACGGACGCAGCGCAACCGCCGTCAGATGGCCTTACACGCGGCGTCGTGTCCGGAATCGCAGAGCCGTTCGAGCGTTTCGCACGCCTGTTCGTTCCCGTTTGCGCAGAGCCGCCGAGCGAGCGCGACCGTCGCCGCCGAGGTGGTGACTCCGTCGGACTCGTCTGCGCCGTCGGCGCTGTCGTCGTCAGCGGCGTCGGAGCGATCGATACGGCGTGTCCGCCTCCGGCGACTCTTCCGCGTCGGGCGGCCGGAACGGTTCGGTCGGCCGTGCCTCCGTGGCATATAGTAGCACACGCCTCAGTCGATAATAAATCCGAACCGGCTGTGCGAACGATACGCACACCGATACCCGGGTGCTCGCCAGTAGGCCGCGTTTCGCGGGAGAAATCCCGCAGGAAAGGGACGCTTCAGTCGTCGTCGTCGCGCATCTCCGAGAGGCGGCCGACGAGGTCGTCGGTGTCGGCGTCGCCCTCGATGGAGACCTCGCCGTCGTGGTCGTTCTCGTGGACGTTCACCGCGTCGTCCTCGTCGGTGTCGACGTCCTGGTCCTTCTGTTCGCTCTCGTCGTACGATCCGAATCCCATGAGCGTTCCTTCGGCGGCGCACTGAAAAGCGCGGCGACCGCGATCCCGTGCGATAGCGATTCACTCGCGGGCGTAGTGGACGCTGCGGGCGGCGGAACCCGTTCGCGTCCGACGCTCGTCCGACGCCCCGTACCGTTTATACCCGCGGGGCGACTGCTCCCGGTGTGTCGCTGCGAGGAGACGGCCCAATAGAGGAGCTCGCTATCCCCTCGGGGACGACCGTCGAGGAGCACGACGTCGTCGTCGACGGCGACGTGCTCGTGGGCGGGCAGTCGACGGTCAAGCTCGGCGTCCGCGGTCGCAACGTCGCGGTCGGCGAGCGCGTGCGCGTCGCCAACGACATCGAGGCCGAGGGCGACTGCCGGCTCGACACCTGGTGTTCCGTCGACGGCAACGTGCTTGTCGGCGAGGACGCGTACCTCGGCGAGCGAGTGACCGTCACCGGCCGCCTGATGGTGTCGGGCGACCTCGACATCGGCGACGACGTGACGATCGAGGAGGGGTTCGAGGCCAACGGCTGGATCGTCATCCGCAACCCCGTCCCCACCATCGTCTTCTACTTCATCGTTCTCTCGCAGCTGCTGCGCGTCGGCGAGACCGACGCGGCCGACGAGCTGGCGGAGGCGCTCGCCGACGGCGACGACGTCCGCGACCCCCTGCTGATCCCGCGCAGCGCCGAGATATCCGACGACGCCTGGCGCGTGTCGACTCCGGCGACCGTCGGCGACGACTGCCGCCTCCACGGCAACCTCCGCGCGACGTCGATCCGCGTCGGCGAGCGCAACGAGGTGTTCGGCTCGCTGCGCGCCCGCGAGGACGTCACCGTCGGCGCCGACACGGTCATTCACGGCGACGTGACGACCCGGGGCGGCACCGTGACCGTCGAGGGCGGCGCGCGCGTCCTCGGCGACGTCTCCGCCGGCGATCTGGTGGTGTACGACGGCGCGGAGATTCAGGGCACCCTCCGGGCGCGCGGCGAGATGAAGCTGATCCAAGAGACGGAAGGAGCGGTCGACGACGCGGACGAGGCGGACGCTGACGAGGAGAACGAGGCGGACGCTGACGAGGAGAACGAGGCCGACCCTGACGAGGCGAACGAGACCGACACTGACGACGTCGACGCCGCCGACATCGATAGCGACGACAGCGACTCAGAGCCGGACGACGAGCCGGTCGAAAACGAGTCGCCGGCGGACGATGACGGAGAGGAAGTGGAAGCCGACGAGGAGGCGACCACCGAGGAAGCCGACGACGACGAAGCCGACAAAGCGGAGGCGACCGCCGAGGAGGCCGCGCCGATGACGGCGGACGCGACCTCCGAAGACGAGTCCTGAGCGCGAGCGAATTCGGCGTCGGAACCGGTTGCCCAGTCCGAGGTCGGAAACCGCTTCGACGACCCGTGGCGACGGCGTATCCCGGTGGTTCGGGGCCTATCGGATCCGATCAGTCGCCGTCCCTCTCCGGGGCCCCGACGAACACTTGCTCGTCCAGCGCCTCGCAGACCGCGTCGGCGAGCGTCCGGAGGTTCACGGTGTCCTCTCGGTTGTACGAGACGAGCGTCTCGAGGGCCTCGTCGCTCCCGCGCTCGTACTCGTGCCAGAGCCGGACCGCGTCGCGGCCGGAGATGTCCGGGCGGTCGCGGTCGATCCCGAGCTGTTTCTCGATCGGTTTCAGCCCGCCGGAGAGCCCGATCCGCTTCGCCGGGTACATCAGGTCGAGGTGCGGCGTGTCGATTTCGACGTCGAAGGAGGTCTCGAGGAAGGGCACGTCGAAGCGCGCGCCGTTGAACGTCGCGAGCAGGCTCGCGTCCGCGAACTGCTCGCGGAGCCGCCGCGCGGTGAGGTTCTCGCCCGCGACGAGCGTCGTCGTCTCGCCGCCCTGATGGAAGCTCACGGTCGTCACCCGGTCGCGCCGCTCGTCGAGGCCGGTCGTCTCGATGTCGAAAAAGCAGGTCTCCTCGCGGAAGTTCTCGTAGAGCCGCCAGCGCTCGCCCGACGGGAACTCCCGGTCGAAGTACGCGGAATCGCCGTCGTCGAGCCGCGCGAGCGCCTCTGCGATGAACGACTCGATCCGTTCGGCGGTCGTCGTCCCCACGCCCGCGACGTCGACCGCGGGGTCGAACTCCTCCCACGTCGTGACCCCTCGCTCCCAGAGGCGCCGTTCGGTCGTCTCGCCCACCCCCTCGACGGGGATGAAGCTGTTCTCGATGCGCATGTCCGTCCCGGAGCGACGCGCGGGGAAAAAGCCGACGGGAACGGCCGCGGGGCCGGGAAGGGGAGAAGTGCTAACAGGGTTCGACGCGGAGACGCGATCGTGACCGACCGACCGATTCGACCGACGAGAGAAGTGGAACCGGCGAGATGAGCCGGGCGGACCCGGCCGACGTCACGCTCGTCGGCCACCGCGGCTGCGCCGGGCAGTACCCGGAGAACACGGTCGCCGCGGTCGAGCGCGCGGCGCCGCACGTCGACGCGGTCGAGGTGGACGTGCGCCGTTGCGGGAGCGGCGAACTCGTCGTCTTCCACGACGCAGAACTCGACCGGCTGACCGGCGCGTCCGGGCGCGTCGCGGAGGCCGCTTGGGGCGACCTCCGCGAACTGACGGTCCTCGACTCCGACGAGCCGGTCCCGCGGCTCGGCGAGGCGCTCGCGGCTGCGCCCGACGACCTTCTCGTCAACGTCGAGATCAAGGAGCCGGACGCCGCGAGCGACGCGCTCGATGCGGCCCGTCGGGCGGAAAACGACGCGCTGTTCTCTTCGTTCTACCCCGAGGGGTTGGTGACGCTGCGTGACCGCGATCCGACGACGGACCGCGCGCTGCTCGTCGCAGACGGAACTCCGGAGCGTGCGGTCGAGACGGCGACCGACCTCGGCTGCGTCGCGGTCCATCCGCCGATCGATCTCGCGACCGATCCGGGGTTCGTCGAGACGGTACACGAGGCCGGACTCGCCGTGAACGCGTGGACCGCGACCGACCGCGAGGACGCGGCGCGGCTCCTCGCGGCCGGGGTCGACGGGGTCATCGCCGACCGGTGGGACCTGTTTTAGGTCGGAACCGAAGCGACGGGGCCCCGAGGTGCCTCCTCGTCGCCGTCAGAGCGGGAGGTGCGTCGCCTGCGAGGCGACGACGAGCCACGTCACGAGCAGGGCGTTGAGGACGGCACCGACCCACACCCGGCCGGTGCGGTGGAAGCTGTACGTCGAGACGGCGCCGACGCCGATCAGCACGCCGACGAACTGGAAGGCGATGATCGTCTGGAGCGCCGTGGCCGGCAGTGGCAGCGCGCCGGTCGCGAACAGCCAGCCGTACTGAACCGCGAGGAACCCGACGAACGGGCCGGCGAGCAGGCCGACGTTGCCAGCGATCGCCCGGCGCAGGGAGTGGGTCGCCGCCGGGGTGCGCAGCCGGCCGTGGAGCAGCAGTTCGAGCGCGAGGAAGAACGCGAGGAACGCCGGGAAGTAGCCGATCCCGATCCGGACGTGGAGCGCGCTCGGTGGCTTCAACGCGAGGATCCACGCGCGGAAGTCGAGCGTGAAGACGGCGTCGAACGCCAGCAGCAGCCCGAGCAGCGCGAGCGCGGTCCCGCCGGCGATAGCGACGGACCGAGCCAGCGTTCCCGCGCCGCCGCCCGCGTCCAGCCCGTACCGGGCGCGCGCCTCCGCGAACGTCCGGTCGCTACGGAGATGCCAGACGCCGAGCAGGAGGGCGATGATCGCCGCGTTCCCCAGGATCCACGCGACGATGCTGTTCGTCTCGTTCTGCGGCGTCACCGCGGTCAGCGGTATCAGTTGGCCCCCGAGGAGCATCAACGGATAGTAGGTCGCGACGGGGAGCAGGGCGGTCAGCGCGACCGAGAGCCCCCAACCGAGGTCGCGCTCGGCGACCGGCTCCGGAACGGACCGCGTCGCCGCGGAGAGCGCGCCCGCCTCCGAGAGCGTCCCGATCGTCGGGAAGAGGAACAGGAAGCCGCCGAGCAGCGCGACGGCGGTCCCCAGCTCCTTCCAGTGCCAGATCTGGTCGCTCGGGTCGAGCGACGTCTCGCCGCCCGTCGTCCGCTCGATCCACTGAACGGTCTGTCCGACCGCGGTCGGCGAGTGGTGCGTTCCGGGGTGCGTCGTGCCGGGCTGGTACAGCGCCCGTGCGGTCCCCGACTCGAAGTCGCCGTACACCGCGCCGGTCTCGATCGCCTCGTCGGTGCCGAACACGGACTGGAGCTTCTCGCTTTCCGGGGTCGCCGGCGCGGTCCCAGTCTCCCACATCAGCTGGTGGAACTCGTCGTACTCGGCGTACACGACGCCGAGGTTCCGCGGGAACGTCGCGTTACCCGGCGGCGCACCGGCCGAGCCGGTCGACGAGCCGGCGAGGACCATGGACTCGTACCGGTCCGGATACGTCGCGGCCGCCGCGACGGACGCCCAACCGCCCATCGAGTGGCCTTCGAGCGCGATCTGGTCCTCGTCGACGAGTTCGTGCTCGGAGAGATATGCGAGCGCGGGCGGACCGCCCCATCCCTGCGAGAACGCCGGCGGGTCGGAGTAGCCGTGACCGGTCTGGTCGATCGCCAACACGACGTGGCCGCGCCTGGCCAACTCGATCGCGAACGGCGCCTGCGTCTCCTTGCTGTTGATGTACCCGTGGGTCGCCAGCACGCCCGGCGCCGGGTCGTCGGCGCTGACCCCGGGCGGGACGTAGAGGTACGCGTCGATCGTTCCCCCTTCGGTCTCTATCTGCGTCTCCTGAATCGTCACGTCGCCGCCGGCGGTGTGTCCCCACCAGCCGACGACGCCGCCGAGGAGTACCAGCGCGAGCGCGATTCCAAACAGTACGAGCGTGTTTCTGTTCATAGTTACTGATGACCGTAGGTCAGTCATGAATATTAGAGACATATAATGGTGTGCGAAGCGGAATCCGGTCGATAAACACGTCGACGGGCCGTGACGACGTCCGCGAGGCGGCCGGCGCCCGCCGCGGGGAAACTGACTCGCCTGCGTCGAATTGAAGCCGGTTCGCGCCGACGGTCGCGTATGTGCGGCCGCTACACCCTCTTCACCCCGACCGACGATCTCGAAGCCCGCTTCGGCGCCGACTTCGGCGACCGCGAGCCGAGCTACAACTGCGCGCCCGGGCAGTCGCTCCCGGTGATCGCGGACGAGGAACCGACGGAAGCGACGCGGATGGAGTGGGGGCTCACCCCCTCGTGGGCCGACGAGTCGTTCGACCTGATCAACGCCCGCGGGGAGACGGTCCGCGAGAAGCGGAGCTTCGCCGACGCCTTCGAGCGCCGGCGCTGTCTCGTCCCAGCCGACGGCTTCTACGAGTGGGTCGGCGGCGAGCGTGGGTCCGGAAAAACCCCCTACCGCGTCGCCTTCGAGGACGATCGCCCGTTCGCGATGGCCGGGATATACGAGCGTTGGGAGCCGCCGACGCCGGAGACGACCCAGACTGGGCTCGGCGCGTTCGGCGGCGGAAGCGGGGGTGAGGACCGCGACGGGGGTGCCGACGACCAGGACGTGATCGAGACGTTCGCGATCGTCACCACCGAGCCGAACGACCTCGTCGCGGACCTCCACCACCGGATGGCGGTAATCTTAGACCCCGACGCGGGCGAGGAGGAGACGTGGCTTCGGGGCGACGCGGACGAGGCCGCCGGCCTCCTCGACCCGTATCCGAGCGACGACCTCGCCGCGCATCCGGTGTCGACGCGGGTGAACTCGCCGAGCGTCGACGCGCCGGACCTGATCGAGCCCGTCGCCGGCGACTGAGCGGCGACCGCCGGCGGAGGGGTTCGCCGCGGCTCAGCGCGGTCGGCGCACGACCGCGGCCGCGGAACTCAGGGCGCGACCAGGTCGACGACCGTCTCGTCGTCGACGACGACGTTGTACGCGCCCTCGTCCTCGTTCCAGAGGACGAGCCCGTTCTCGACGAAGACGACCGAGCCGTAGCCGGCCTCGCGGAGGTCGCGGTTCAGCGCGGTCTCGCGGGTACAGACGAGGTAGTGGTCCGTCGCCTGCGAGCCGTCGCCGACGCGGTAGAGCGCGTTGTCGCCCTCGCTTAAGTCGTGGCTCAGCTTCACCGCGAGCAGGTTCACCCGGTCGGTGACGTGCCGCTCCGACTCGGCCATGCGCGCGCACCGCTCCGCGCTCGCCTCGATGTCGACGCGCCGCTTCCCGTCGGGGCGCAGGATCGAGTAGGCGAACTGGACGTCGACGTTGACGAACTCGCCCGGCTCGTCGGTCTCGCCGCGCGCCGTCGCCTCGTCGAGCCGTCGCTGGAATGGCGGGACCGCGAGGTCGGCCGCGACGTCGAACGACCAGCCCGGGTCGCTCGGGACCGCGTCGGGCCACAGCCGCAGCGCCGGCGAGTAGATCTCGGCGTCGCGTCCCGGGTCGCCGCCGGACGCGACGACCTCGCGCTCGACCCGCCGGAGCCCGATCGCGGTGTTCCGGTCGGCCGGCGCGAACGCGACGAGGCTCCCGTCGGGCGCGAGCGCGTCGAGCGCGGCGTCCGCGACCGCGACCGGGTCGGCGAGCTCCGAGAGGACGTTGCCGAAGAGCACGAGGTCGAAGGAGTCGTCCGTGTCGGAGGCAGGTCCTTCCTCCTCGTCGAGCCCGAGGAACGCTTCGGCCGTCGTCTCGTGGACCGTCGTCCGGAAGTTGCGGCCGGTCTCCTCAAGCATTCGGTCGAGGACCGCGGTCGCGGCGCTCGGCTCGACGGCGTGGTACTCGACGACGGCGTCGTCGGGGAGGTAGTCGTGGAGTCCGAGCGCGGGGCCGCCCACGCCCGCGCCCACGTCGAGGACGCGGAGCGTCCGGTCGAGCAGGCCGTTCTCGGTCAGGTCGTCGAGGACGTACCCGACTGTCGCGTAATACGCCGGCAGGTGGTATATCGCGTAGCCGAGCGCTGCGACGCGGTCGTACTCGACCTCGTTCTCGTAGAGGTAGTCCGTCTTCAGCCGGCGGACGCGCTCGCGGATCTCGTCGCCGGACTCGCCGCGGTGCCAGTTCGCGCCGTACTCGCGGACCAACAGGTCCTCGACCGCGAACGCGTACGCCTCCGGCAGCGCCGCCGGCGCCCAGCCCGGCGGGTCGACCGGGCTCTCCTCGACGGGGACGAAGGCGCCGTCCTCGCGCTCCCGGAGCCGGAGGCCGAACGCCTCCTCGCGGAGCGTCTCGCGGACGACCGCCGGGTGGGGGGTCCCCTCGATGTACTCGGCGATCTCCTCGGGGTCGATCGGTCTGACGTTGCGCAGGTAGTTCGCGTTGTTCCGGACCGCGGTTCTGTCGATCATTGGGTTCTCGTCTGCCTCGGGTCGTCTCACTCCAGTCGGTCCCGCCCCTCGCCGTCGCCGCGGGCGCGCTCGTAGAGGGCGGCGAACGCCTCGTCGTCGGCGTCCGCGATCGCCGCCGCGGCGTCGGCCACGTCCTCGGCGCCGTCGAAGGCGCGCTGTATCTCGGCGTACACCGCGGGCGACCCCTCGGTGACGGTGTCGGCCACCTCGTCGAGCGCGGCCGAGACGGGGGTGTGGAACTCCTCGCGGACCGGGTCCGCGGCGAGCCGCCACGCGAGCACCGCCGCGTGCGCCCCCGCCTGAACGGTCTCCATCGCCTCGTCGTGTTCGGCCGCGGTCGTCTCGAAGACGTCGTTGCCGCCGGCCTCGATGGCGGCCGAGAGCGACTCCACCGCCGGCCCGTCCTCGTCGACGACGACCGCGACGTTGCCGGGCACGCGCGGCGGGGCGAAGAGCGGGTGGTAGCTCGCGCGTTCGAGGTCGGGGGCGTGCTCGCGCATCGCGGCGAGCGCGTCGGTCATCTCCCCCGAGACGTCGACTATCGCCCGCTCCGCGCGCGGCGCGTACGCCTCGACCGCCGCGGGCACCGCCGACATCGGCACCGCGAGACAGACGAGGTCGTGCGTCGTGTCCCCGTCGACGTCGACCGTCCGGGCGTCGCGCCCCGCTGCGGCGTCGGCTGCGACTGCCGGATCGCGGTCGGCGAACGCGACGCTCGCGTCGACCGGCGCGGCGTCGGCGGTGTCGGCGACCCAGCGTCCGATCTCGCCGGCGCCGACCACGAGGAGGTCCATCGGTTACGGGAACGCAGGTGACGCGCCGGTTAAAAGGACTCGCCTCGGGGCGGGGAGGCGCCGAGAGGTCTTCGGTGGTCCGTCCGGGCTCACCCCTCTGCGCCGAGCCGACCGACCACGCCCGTGCCGGGCGAGATGGACCGGACCGCCGGCAGCAGCGCGAGCGCGATGGCCAGCTCCAGCCCGCCGACCGCGAGGAACGCGGGGGTGTAGCCGAACGCCTCCGTGGTGCTCCCGCCGATGAGGAAGCCCGTGAGGAAGCCGAGCGAGCCGAACACGTTGAACAGCCCCATCGCCGCGCCCCTGACCTCCGGCTCGACGAGGTCGGTGACGAGCGCCATCGTCGCCGGCGCCATCAGCGCGCCGCAGACGCCGACGAACACCATCAGCCCCGCGGCGACGGGGTAGGCCGGCGCGACGCCGACGCCGATGGTGACGACGCCGTACGCGAGCGAGCCGGCCACCACGGGGAGGAAGCGCCCGATCCGGTCCGAGAGAGCCCCGAACGGCGACTGGAGCAGCGCGAACGGGACGAAAAAGAGCGCGAGCGTCGCGCCCGCGCCGGCCGCCGAGAGCCCGAACGTGGCCGGGTCCTGGAAGTAGTAGACGCCGACCAAGGCGAAGAAGCCCGCCGTCAGGCGGTCGACGAAGCCGAACGCGAGGGGGACGAGGAGGCCGGGGGTCGTCCGGGCGCGGGCGAGCACGTCGCGGAAGCCGACCTCGTCCGGCGTCTCGGAGTCGGCTTCTCGCTCCGTCGAGGCCGTCGCCGCCCGGTCGCCGACGGTCGCCGCGAGCACCCCCGCCGCGGCCAGCACGACGGCGCCGGCGTACACCGGGTAGAGCGCGCCGAGGTCGGCGAGCGCCCCGCCGACGACCGAGCCGACCGCGGCGCCGAGCCCGATGGCGAGCCCCGCAGTCCCCATGTTGCGGCCGTTGCCGCCGCGTAAGTCCATCAGGAGCGTGATCGAGAGCGAGAACGCGCCGATGGTGAGCGCCCCCCCGACGACCCTGACGAGGAGCGCGGCCTCGAAGCCGAGGCCGAGCCCCGGCAGCGACGCGAGCGCGACGTACGACGCCGCGCCGCCGAGCGCGCCGGTGACGATCAGCGGGACCCGCGTCCCGAGCGCGTCCGAGAGCGCCCCCCAGACGACCGCGAACGTCACGAACGCCCCGAACTCGGCGACGAGGAACCACATCCCGGCGTCGATGCCCGCGGGCGCGCCGAGCGCGACGACGAGGGCCGGGACCCCGGGATAGAGGAGGACCTGCGAGATCAGGACCGCGAGGACGACCGCGCCGAGCCGGCGGCGGTCGGCCGCGTCCGCGTCGGCCCCGGAGGTATCGAGATCGACGGAGGCGGAATCCTCGGCGGACCGGTCGGCGTCGCTCATCCGTTTATAAAACGGGTCGAACGGGCAAAAGATCCGCGCTCCGGGGCGTGTCGCCGCTCGCGGTTCGGACGGGCGGTCGCGTCCCCCCCGTCTCAGAGTTCGGCGTCGATCGCCGCGGCGATCGACTCTGCCGCGTACCCCTCTTCGACCGGGCTCCCGTTGACGAATATCGTCGGCGTCCCGGAGACGCCCATCGACTCGCCCTCGGACTTGTCGCTCTGGGCGGCCTCCTCGTACGCCGTGAACTCCGCGTCAGAGAGGACCGCGCAGGGGTCCGCGCCGGCGGCCTCCGCGGCCGCGCCGAGCGCCTCGCCGCTGTAGTCTCCCTGCGACTCGTAGGCGGCCGAGGCGAACTCGAAGAACGCCTCGTCGCCGTTCCGGGCGCCGACGCCGCGTGCCGCGCTGGCGACCGGGACCGCCCAGGTCTCGTTGACCGGGAGCGGGAAGTCCCAGTGCTGGTAGTGGACATCGCCGGGGTCGATGTACTCCTCGCGGATCGTCGGGAAGTGGTCGAGCTTGTACGTCGCGCAGTGGCCGCAGGTGAAGTCCTCGAACGCCTGAACGGTCACGTCGGCGTCGGGGTTTCCGAGGGTCGGCCGGTAGTCGAGATTCGGGTCCGTCGGCTCCGAGAGAGAGCAGTCGTACTCGCCGGTGTCGATCGCGCTCTCGCCGCCATCGCTCCCCCCGCCGAGGCAGCCGGCGACGCCGACGACGCTGACCGTCGCTCCGGCCGCGAGCAGGGACCGCCGCGTGCGTTCCATATCGCCTGGTGGGGTCGGCGCGCACTTAACCGCTCCGCGACCGGGCGAGGGGCGTCGTCGCGTGCGGCCGCCCCGCTCCCGAACGCTTTTGCCGCCGCCTGTCGACGCCCACGTATGAGCGACTGGGACCTCGACCTGCGGGACGCCGAGGCGAAGATGGACGAGGCGTTCGCGGCGGCGGGCGACGTCGTCCTCGGCGTCTTGGACGGCACGACCGACCCGGAGGAGTGGGTCCGCAGCGTCGACTACGGGAACACGCTGGTGTTGTCGATCGAGGGCGACCTCAACGAGCTCGCCGCCCCCTTCGCGCGCGACGTGAAGGACATGGACGGCGAGCTGATGCACTTTCGCGGCTTCCTCGTCGTCACCCCGCCCGGCGTGAGCATCGACACCGATCGGCTGAGCGACTCGGACGACGACGAGGCGGAGGGGAACGAAGCGGAGGGAGGCGAGTCGGAGGCACACGGAGGGAACGACGCCGACCGCGAGGTTGCCGGTTCGGACGCACCCGCTGACGAGCGCTGAGCCCGGCCACTACCCCTCGCCGACCATCCGGTCTTCCTCGTCCCACTCGCGCTCGCGCAGCTCGTACTTCTGTATCTTCCCGGTCGCGGTCGTCGGGAGCTCCGCAACGAACTCCACCTCGCCGGGCGTCTTGTAGTCGGCGACGCGCTCGCGGACGAACGCCTTGAGCTCCTCGGGCGTCGCGCCCGCGTCGTCTGGGTCGCCGCTCTCCGGGACGACGAACGCCTTCGGCGTCTCCCCCCAGCGCTCGTCGGGGGCGGGGATGACGGCCACGTCGGAGACGACGTCGTGTTCGAAGAGGGTATCCTCTAACTCGATCGAGGAGATGTTCTCCCCGCCGGAGATGATGATGTCCTTCTTCCGGTCCTGGATCGAGACGAACCCGTCCTCGTCGACGACCGCCAGGTCGCCCATGTGGTAGTACCCTTCCAGCCGCTCCGAAAACGCCGCCTCGGTGGCCTCGGGCTTGTTCCAGTAGCGGTCCATCACCTGGTTGCCGCGGACGACGATCTCGCCGATCGTCTCGCCGTCGGCGGCCACGTCCTCGCCGTTCTCGTCGACGACGCGCACGTCCGTACCGAGGTAGCCGATCCCCTGCGTCTTCTTGACCGCGAAGCGGTCGTCGGCCCCCTCGTCGAAGTGGCGCTTCGCGTCCGAGGTGGTGATCAGCGGGCCCGTCTCGGTCGCGCCGTACACGTGTTTGAGCTCCCAGCCGAACTCCGCTTCGACGGTGCGGATCGTCGCCTCCGGCGGCGCCGCCCCCGCGGTGGCGACCCGCACGTCGTTCGCGCCGGTCGTGGCGCCGCCGTGTTCGGCGTGATAGTCGCCGAGCATGTTGAGGACGGTCGGCGCCGCACAGAAGTACGAGACGTCCTCGGTACGAATTTGATCGAACGCATCCGCGACGTCGACTCCCCGGGTACAGACGTGTCGGGCGCCCGCCCCCGTGATCGCGTAGATGTGGCCCCACCCGTTGACGTGGAACATCGGCAGCGTCCAGAGGTAGACGTCGTCGTCGGTGATCTCCTGGTGGATCGAGATGAGGTAGGCGTGGAGCGTCTCGGCGCGGTGGGTGCGGCAGACTCCCTTCGGATCGCCCGTCGTTCCCGAGGTGTAGTTGATCGTGATGACGTCGTCCTCGTCCATCTCCGGCCGCTCGTAGGCGTCCGGGTCCGCGGCGTCGAGCGCGGCGTCGAACGACTCCCACTCGCCCTCGACCGCGTCGGCGTCGTTCGTGAGGAACGTCTCGGTGGGCACCTCGTCGCGGATCGCCTCAACGTTCCCCGCGTACTCGGCGTCGGCGTAGATGGCGTCGACGCCGGCGTCCGAGAGCATGTACGAGAAGTCGTCGGGCGTGAGCCGGTAGTTCAGCGGCGCGTGGATCGCGCCGACCTGCATCGCGCCATAGGCGGCCTCCAGGTGGTAATGCGTGTTCGGGTCCAACACCGCGACCCGGTCGCCCTTCTCGATCCCGCGCTCCTGAAGCGCGGCGGAGAAGCGGTCGGCGCGCTCGCCGAGTTCGGCGTACGTGTATCGCGTCCCGTCGACCGCGAGGACGGCCTCTTCGTCGGCGTAGTGTCGCCGCGCCCGGTCCAGGAAGTCCGTCGTCAACAGCGGCTTGTGCATCGTCTATCACTATCGATGATGTGTGAAATCGTTTGCGGCCGACGCAAGGGAGGGGCGGTCGCGGGAGCCTTTTCACGGTCGGTCGCGGATAGGTGAGAAATGAGCGACGAGTCCGGCGGGTCGGCATTCTCGGAGGGATACGTGGTTCCGATCGCGGGGCTGTTGGCGTTCATGTTCGCGCTGATGGCCGGACTCACCGCGCAGCGAGCGCTTTCCGGCGACCCGGCCGACGTCGCCGTCCCGGTCGGGTTCGCCGCCATCGCGGTGCTCGCGCTTCGGATCCGCACGAAGGCCGTCGCGGCGCGGTCGGAGGGCGACGAAGACGAGGATGAGGAGTGACGAGCGGACCGATTTCAGCCGTCCGCGCGAGGGAACCCGACCGCCGCGGACGCGTGGACGAATCGCACACCGGCGTCGGGATCAGAACCCTTAACAGTCGCACGCGATTTTGCTACGATAGCGGGATGGGATAGCCAGGAGATTCCGCCGGGCTCATAACCCGGAGATCGGTAGTTCAAATCTACCTCCCGCTATCTTTTGTCGAAGCCGACCGACTCCTGACCGACTGCTACCCTCCTACCACCGTCTCCGTGTTGCGGAGCCGCTGCCACCGAACCCGGAAGCGATTTCCGTCGCGCTGTCGTTTCCTCGCGTATGGATTACGAATCGAGCCTCGACCGCGCGATGGAGGAGGTACCGGATCTGGGCGGCTCGGACGAGCGGCTGTCCGTTCCGGACCCCGAAACACAGAAGGACGGGGCGTTCACCCGTCTGACGAACCTCTCCGGAATCGCCGACGCCCTGAGCCGCGACCCCGAGCACGTCCACTCGAAGATCCAGCAGGAGCTCGGGACCGCGGGCCAGTACGAGGACGGCCGCGCCCGCTACAGCGGGAACTTCCGCGAGCGCGACTTCCAGGCCGCGATCGACTCGTACATCGAGTCGTTCGTCACCTGCTCGGAGTGCGGCCTCCCCGACACGCGACTGGAGACCGAGAACCGGACGCCGATGCTCCGCTGTGAGGCCTGCGGTGCGTTCCGCCCGGTCGCGAAGCAGAACACCTCCAACACCCAGCGGCAGGAGGACGCCGTCGAGTCGGGCAACACCTACGAACTCGAGATCGTCGGCACCGGCCGCAAGGGCGACGGCGTCGCCGAGCGCGGCGAGTACACCATCTTCGTCCCCGGCGCACAGGAGGGTGAGACCGTGACCGCCTACATCAAGAACGTCTCCGGCAACCTCGCGTTCGCCCGCCGCGAGAACTGAGCGGTCGCGACGGGGGCCGCCTCGTTGCGCCCCATCTCCGGCGTTCCGCTACCCGACCGTTTATCCGCGCGTTCGCGTATCCTGAGCCATGGCCACGCGACTCCCCGAGTCGGCCTTCGACGACCGGCTCGCTGCCGTCCGAGACCGACTCGCCGACACCGACGCCGACGCCGCGACGTGGGTCGGCGCGACGGCGATAGAGTACCTCACCGGCTTCCACCACATCCAGACGGAGCGGCCCGTCGTCCTCGCGGTCACCGACGACCGCGTCGAGGTCACGGTGCCGAGACTGGAGGTCGAGCGCGTCGAGCCGAATCCGCGGATCGACGCCGTCCATCACTACTTCGACTACCCAGGCGGCGAGCCCGTCTCGGTCGCCGTCGAGATGCTCGACGGCCTCGGCGTCGACGCGATCGCGGCCGACGTGGACGGGCCGCCTGGCGTAATGGGGTACGAAGGTCCGGCGTTCTCCGAGTCCCTCGACGTCGAGACGCAGTCGTGGGTCGACCGGATGCGCTGGGCGAAGTCCGACGCCGAGGTCGACCTGATCCGCGAGTCGGCGAAGTGGGCGAACCTCGGCCACCGCTACCTCGCCGACTTCTCCGAGCCGGGCGCGCACCCGGCGACCGTCTCGCAGCGCGCGTCGACCGAGGCCTCCCGCGCCATGCTCGACGCGCTCGGGGACGCCTACAGCGTCCGCGTCCGCGGCGACGGCCCGGTCCACGCCGGCTACATCTCCGGCGAGGAGACCGCGCTGCCGCACGGCCACACCCCGAACGAGCGGCTCTCCGAGGGCGACGTGCTCGTCACCGGCGCGACCGCCAACGTCGACGGCTACCGCTCCGAGCTGGAACGGACGATGTTCGTCGGCGACTACTCCGACGAGCAGGAGCACTACTTCGAGCTCATGCTGGAGGCGCAGACGCTCGCGATCGACGCCTTGGGCCCGGGCGTCCGGGTCGCCGAGGTCGACGAGGTCGTCTGGGAGTACTTCGAGGAGCAGGGGGTGACCGACCTCGCGCAACACCACGTCGGCCACAACATCGGTCTCGGCGCCCACGAGCCGCCGTACATCGACCGCGGCTGGGGCGAGCGCTACGACGGCGACGACGCCGTGATGGCGCCCGGTCACGTGTACACGATAGAACCCGGCCTCTACACCGACGAGTACGGCTACCGCCACTCCGACACGGTCGCGATCACCGAGTCGGGAACGGAACGACTCACCAACTTCCCGCGTGACATCGATTCCAACGTCGTCTGAGCGAGCCCCGTCGCCGGAGGCGCTCGCCGCACCGTCACGTCGCTCCGCCCCGTCGCTCTGTCACTCGACCCGCTCGACCGCGACGCGGTGTCCGGTCTCGACCGCGTGGTCGCGGCTGATTCCCTCCGCGTCCTCGGGAACGTCACACAGGCGTTCGAGGGAGCAGTCGCGGCAGACGAGGTGGTACCGTTCGCTGCGTGTGGCGGCGTCCATGCGCTCGACACCCCTTCCGACGGCATAGTTACGAACCGCTTGCTCCCGGGTAACGAGTCGTTAGGCGGCGCGAAACGCGGCCGTCCTCACTCGCTCGTCGCGGGGCGCCGCGACTCGAACCGGTCGAGCGCGACCTCCAACATGTCCGGGCTGACCGGCTGATACTCCTCCCGCTCGTGTTCGGGTAGGTACTCCCTGACGCCGTTCCAGGAGTCGCGGGCGTACCGGGCGTCGAGCAGGACGCGGACGCCGCGCTCGTCCGGCCCGCGGATGACGCGGCCGACCGCCTGTCGGGCCTTCCGCACTGCCGGGACGGTGAGCGCCGTCTCGAAGCCCGACTCGAACCGGCGGTCGTAGGCGGTGATCACCGCGCGGGTCTGCGGCCGCGCCGTGTTGATGATCGGAACGCCGCAGACGACGGCCGCGGAGAGCCGGTCGCCGCGGTAGTCGACGCCCTCCGTGAGCGTGCCGCGGAGGCTCGTCACCAACACCTTGCCGTCGCCGGCGAAGAAGTCGTCCTTCAGCGACTCCGTCTCGCGGTCGCCCGACGACTCGTCGAGCAGGACCGGCTTGTCGAGTCGGTCGGCGAGCGACTCCGCCATCCACGTCGCCTCCGCGTAGCTCGGAGTCCCGACGAGGACGTTCCCGTCGCGGCGCGCGACCGCAGCCGTCGCGTCGATGTGCGCGAGCCGCGTCGGGTTCTCCTCGCCCGGCGCGCCGCGGTTCTGGTGGGTGAACTTCGGCGCGTCGACCGCGAGGCTCGCGCGGTTCGCCGCGGGGAAGGAGAGGCCGTACGTCCGTTCGACGACCGGACGGCCGCGCTCCGCCAGGTGGTCGAGCCCGGTCACCTCCCGGAACAGGTCCATCGGCTCCAGCGTCGCGCTCATGAGGACGCCGCCGCCGAAGTCGGCGAGGCGGTCCCCGATCGGCTCGCTCGGCAGGCAGTTGTGGAGCGCGAGGCGCGCGTTGTACGCCCGCCGCCACGAGTCCGGGGGCTCCGTCTCGTCGAACGTGCGTTCGAGCTCGATCGCCCGGAAGAAGTCGGTGTGGCCCTCGCGGTACCAAGCGTTGAGGGTGCGGCCGACGCCGGGCGCCGCGCGCTGCTTGTCCTCCTCTTCCAGCGAGTCGAGGACGCGCTTGACGACCGCGCCGACCTGCTCGGCGCGCGCCCAGACGCGCTCGCCGTACCCCTCGCCGTCCGCCCAGTCGGTGATCTCGTCTTCGCCCGGCTCCTCCGGGTCGCGCAGCGGGATCTCCGTATCGTCGAGCTCGCGCATCGACGCCCGCCAGTCCGGGCGCTCGCGGTCGAGGTACGCGGTGACGCGCCGGTCGAGTTCGCCGCGGAGGTCGGCGTAGAACTCCCGGACCGCCTCGATCTCCTCGATCGTCACGTCGGCGTCCTCCAGTTCGCCGCGGACGAGCGCGGCGTCGTCGGACTCCGCGCCCGCCGACTCGAACGAGAGCGGTTGGACGACGCGGGTGAGCTCGTTCTCGGCGTCGCGGAGGCTCGCGTCCGCGACCGCGTCGCTCACGAGGTCCCGAACGCGCGGTTCGAGCATGTGCGCCTCGTCGCAGACCACGAACGTGGAGTCGTCCAGCAGCGCGCCGGTGAAGGTCCCGGTGGTCACGGGGTCAAACGCGTGGTAGTAGTTGCCGATGACGACCTCGACCTCCGGCACGAGCGCGCCCATGATCGAGTGGGGACACGAGCCGTGGCCCGCCGCGAGCCGGACGAGCTCGTCGGCGTCGACGTGGCCGAGCTCGGTCACGTCGAACGGGACCGCCTCCGCGGGGTCGCCGTCCTCCGGCAGGTCGTCGAGGAAGCCGGCGTAGAACGGGCAGAACTCGACGTCGTCGTACGCCTCGGTGTCCGGCCGGTACGGCGTGGGCTCGCCGTCGACGCTGAGGTAGTCGGCGGCGCCGGAGCCGTCGGCGGACGAGCCGTCGCCGGCGGCCGCGCCGGCGGGTCCCGCCGAGCCGGAGTCCATGAGCCCGACCTGCTGGCTCCGCGCCTCGCTCACGAGGTTCGAGGTCGTCGTCGCGCCGCCGTCGCCGACGAGGTTCCGGGTGCGCTCGCGGAGCCCCTCGCAGCGCTCGTACACGTTCTCGGGATCGATCCCGCCGCGGTTCTCTCGCGCGTACGGGCAGACGTCCGCCTTCCCGACGAGCGTGAGCCCGGAGACGGGGTCGTAGCCGTCGGGGAGGTCGTCGTTTATCGCCCGGAGGTCCGTCTCAAACTGGCGCAACTGCTGTTTGACGCTGGTGAGGACGAAGACGCGCTCGAAGTCGGAGTCGGGGTCGCGGACGCGGTCGAGCCCGGCGGTGAGCGCGAGCATCGTCTTTCCCGTCCCACAGGCGCCCTCGAGGGCGAGAAAGCCGCCGTCCTCGGCGGCGTCGACGGCTGCGTCGATGCCGTCGGCCTGCTCGGGGTAGGGTTCGGGGTGGCCGAAGAGGTCGGCCCACGGGGGCGAGTCGGTCACGAGAGCGAGTTACGCGCCATGCGATTTAAACGCTTCATCGCCGGCAGCGGGCCGCAGTCGGCGCCGCCGACGCGTCGCTGCCGGACGGCGCGCGGACGGGGACGAGCCGGCCTCACTCCACGATGTCGTGGAGGTCGGAGAGCCGGTCGATCTCCCAGGTCGGCCAGACGTTCAGCTCCCAGTCCCGGCGGTGGGGGCGGCGGATGAACGCCGAATCGATCCCCGCGTTCTCGGCCGCGCGGACGTCCGACTCGTTGTCGCCGACGAAGAGGGCGTTGCCCGCGTCGAGGTCGCCGAGCGCCTGCTCGATGTAGTGGGGGTTCGGCTTGCGGAGCTGGAGCGAGTGGATCGTCGGCTCGCGGCCGTAGGCGGCGCCCATGCGGTCGAAGCCGTCGAAGTGGTCGACGAGGAAGTCGACGGTCGCCTGCTGGTTCGACGAGACGATCCCCATCTGGACGTCGAGGTCCTGGAGCTCGTCGAGGTCGTCGTACGGGGTCTTGCGGCCCTCGCGGGCCTCCTGCTGTTGGGCCCGCGACACCACGTCGTCGCGCGTCCGCCAGAACGACCCCGGATCGAGGTCGTACGTCTGACAGACGGTGCCGACGCTGCCGGGTGTCGCACCGATGGTCATCTGCTCTACGTCGTCCGGATCGGGCTCCTCGACGCCGCACTCCTCGAACGCGTTCCGGGTCGCATCCCGGAGCACGTCGAAGCGCGTGCGGCCCACGAGGACACCGTCGTTGTCGAACACGACGGTATCGTACGTCATAGCCCCCATTCACGGCCGGCAGGGATAAGCGTTTCAGTGACGCTCTCAACGGCGAGAATCGACGTGTTGCGGCCGTTCTCCGAGAACAATCAGTCCCTATCGGTCGGTTTTACCTGCCGCCCGAGCGTGGGGCGAGCCATGCGAATCAGCGTCATCGGCGGCAGCTCGATCGACGAGGAGACGGCGGCGGTCGCGGAAGCGCTCGGCGAGCGCCTCGCGGAGCGCGGTCACGCCGTCGTCTGCGGCGGCCTCGGCGGCGTCATGGAGGCGGTCTGTCGCGGCGCCCGCGCTGCCGACGGCGAGACGATCGGGATCCTGCCGACGGACGACCGCGGGGACGCGAACCCGCACGTCACGGTGCCGATCGCGACCGGGATGGGCCACGCGCGCAACGCGCTCGTCGTCATGAACGGCGACGCCGCGGTCGCGGTCGACGGCGCGGGCGGCACGCTCTCGGAGATCGGCCTCGCGCTCGCGCAGGGTCGCCCCGTGGCGGGACTCGACACGCACGACGTCGACGGCGTCGAGGCCGTCGATTCGCCCGCGGCGGCGGTGGAGTACGTCGAGCGCGTCGCTTGGACCGACTGACCCCCGGCAGGGTCGGCCGCCGGTCTCGGTCCGGTCAGTCGTCGTACTCGACGCCCGTTATCTCGAACCTGGCCCCGCCGCGCGAGCTCTCCGAGACGTCGATCTCCCACCCGTGGGCGCTGGCGACCTCCGAGACGATGTTGAGGCCGAACCCGGTCCCGTTCGCGTCCGTCGTGTACCCCACCTCGAACACGCGCTCGCGCTCCTCGGCGGGGATGCCCGGGCCGTCGTCCGCCACGAAGAAGCCGGACGGGAGGACGGCGCCGGCGCGCGTCGTCGTGTACATCGGCGAGATGTCCCCGACGACGACGGTCACGTCATCGGCGCCGTGGTCGACAGCATTTCGGAACAGGTTCTCCAGCAGGCGCTTCAGGCGCCCACGGTCCGCGAGGATCCGCCGGTCGGTGTCGACGACGAGCGTCGCGTCGCCGCTCGCGACGTTTGCCCAGCACTCGTCAGCGAGGGCGGACAGCTCGACTGGTTCGAGCTCCCCCGGCTTCTCGCCCTGCTTCGCGAGCGTCAACAGGTCGCTTATCAGTTCGAGCGTGCGGTCGACCGCGGACGCCGCGGCGTCGACGTGGTCGGGGTCGCTCTCGTTCCGCGCCAGTTCGAGCCGCCCCTGCGCGACGTTGAGCGGGTTCCGAAGGTCGTGAGAGATCCCGTGAACGAGCCGCTCGAGGCGGTCGCGCTGTCGCTCAGCCTCCGCGACAGCGCGGGCAGACGCGACGGCGTTCGATATTCGGTGGACGAGAGCGGGGGTTCGGTCCGAGTCGGCGTGCGTCCGGGCGACGTCGGTGGCGCCTGCCTCGAACGCCTCGGCCACAGCCGACGCGTCGAGCGGCTCGACGGGACAGAACACGATCGGGAGGGACGAGTGGTGGTTGCGGACCGCTTCGACGGCGGGGAGGCCGGTGGGCTCCGCGGGCCGCCCGACCGCGACCAGACAGTCGACGGGCGAGTCCCGGAGGATGTCCAAGGCCGCGTCGACCGCCCCGACCGACTCAACGACGAGGCGGTCGTCGGCGCGCTCCAGAGACGTCTTGAACTCCGCCGCTTGGTCCCGCGTACTCGCGACCAAGACGACGGCGATCGAACTCCTTGGAGCGGACATCCCGGGGAACCCTCACCCAACGGGCGTACGCTTGGGTGATAAACGTTAGCTTGAAACGCGTCAGACGGGCACATGACTCGCGCCGTACCGCGCCGCCCGCGGCCCGTTCAGGCGAGTCGGTCGCTCGCGATCTCCGCGCCCTCGACGAGCGCTTCGAGCTTCGCCCACGCGATCTCGGGGTCGACCATGCCGAGGCCGGCCTGCGTGCCGAAGCCGCAGTCGGGCGCGGCGACGAGCGGGGTCCCGTCGTCGACCGCGTCCGCGACGCGCTCCAAGCGGTCCGCGATCGTCTCGGGGTGGTCGATGATGTTCGTCTTCACGTCGACGACCCCCGGCATGAGCGTCCAGCCGTCGGGAACGGGGTGCTCCGCGAACGCGCGGTACTCGTGCTGGTGGCGCGGGTTCGCCTGCTCGACGCTGAGCCCGGTGATGTCGGCCTCGTAGATCAAAGGCAGCATCTCGGCGAGGTCGGTGTCGAGGTGGTGGGGCCCCTCGTAGCTGCCCCAGCAGGTGTGGAGCCGGACCTGCTCGGCGGGCACGTTCGCGAGCGCCTCGTTGAGCGCCTCGACGTGGAGCCGCGTCGCGTCCTTCGCGGCCGCCAGCGGTTTCTCGGCGTACGCCGCGGTGTGGCCGACCGTCAGCAGCTCCGGGGCGTCGATCTGGAGCGTGAGGCCCGCGTCGGCGACGAGCTCGTACTCGGTCTTCATCGCCTCCGCGACCGCGAACAGGTACTCCTCGTAGTCGCCGTAGTGGTCGTCGACGTGCGTGGCGGTGACGACGCTCGGCGACGCCGCGGTCATGAACGCGTCGTCGACGTCGCGGTCCGCGGCCGCGAGCGCGTCGGTGAACTCGTCGATCTCTGCTTCCGCCTCCTCGCGGCCGGTGTACTCGATCGCCTCGGTGACGACCGGGTGCATCGAGAGGTCGATCACGTCGGTCTTGAACGTCTCCTCGGCGTAGGAGGGGAACTCCTGGAGGTCGGCCCACAGCTCGGTCTCCCGCTTGCCGTCGATGCCGCTCAGCCGGTCCGCGACGTACCAGTTGAACGAGACGCGGGACTGCTCGCCGTTGTTGATCGAATCCAGGCCGACCTCGACCTGCCGGTCGACGACGTCGCGGGTGGCGTCCGCGACCGTCTCGTCCCACTCGTCGGGGTCGACCGCCTCGCCGTCCTGGCGGCGGGTGAGCAGGTCGAGCAGTTCCGGGGGTCGCGGCAGGCTACCGATGTGCGTGGTGGAGATGTGGCCGTCGTTCGTCGTCATCGATCCGATCGACGTGGCGCTCCCGCAAAAAGAACGGAGGACCCGGAAGCGCCGGCGGCCAGCGACTGGTAATTAGATGTAATTAAAATTTATCAGCCCGTCGCGAGAGGGACTCGGCAATGAGCGACTACACCACCATCTCGCTGCGGAAGGAGTTCGTCGCGGACGTCGAGGAGTACATCGAAGACGAGCCGTTCGGTTCGGTGAAGGAGTTCGTGAAACACGTCGTCGTCCAGGAGATGGAGTCCGACGACGGGATCTCCGAGAGCGAGGCGAAACAGATCGCCCAGAAGCTTCAGGACCTGGGGTACATGGAATGAGCGGAGGACACGGGGAAGCACAGTCGATGGGTCTCGCGGAGGTCGAACGCGCTGACCTCATACTGCTCGCGATCCCGCTCGCGTTCTGCGCCGTGTACGCGGTCGGATCGCTCCTCGCCGGAGGGTACGCGGCGCCCGTGGCGGGCGCGTCGCTCGCGGCGGCGGCGCTCATAGTCGACGGTCTGTTCTGGCATCCACCAAACGAGACGTAGGGGGTGTCGCGGTGAAATCGGAGAAAATCAGCGTGCTGCGCTGGGTCGCGCCCTACCAGGTGTCGTGGAACGTGTCGAACTCGATCGAGTCGAGCGGCTTCTCGCCGATCGCGGCCTCGTACTCGCCGGGCGTCAGCATCGGCTTGTGGAACCGCGGGCCGTCGTCGGTCGTGATCCGCGGGCAGCCGGTGTTGACGAACGCGTCCATGTCGAAGTTGCGGAGGCGGTCCGGCGTCACCTCGTCCATCGTGATCAGGTAGGCGTTCTCGTTGTTCTCGACGATCTCCTGGGCCTTCTCCCAGCGGCCCTGGCCGATCTTCGTACAGAAGATGACGCCCCACTTCTCGGCGCCCATCGCCTTGTGGACCGAGGCGTAGCGCTGCTTGAGGAACTGGTCGTGTTCCGCGACCGACACCGCGTTGTTGACCGGGTCGGCGATGACGACGCGCTTGTCCGGGTGCTCCATCGCGAGCCCGACCGGGTGGAACTTCCCGCCGCCGACGTACAGCACCTGTTCGGCGTCGATGTCCGCGGAGGCGTAGTTGCAGCCGAGCACCTGGCCCTCCTTCGTGAGGCGGTCGTCGCCCCGACGGGTGTGGACCTCGTAGCCGCGCTCTTCGAGCCAGTCCGTCATCTCCTCGAAGCGGTTCATGTGCTGGGCCGTGGTGACGAGCCCCACGTCGGCGTCCTCCTCGGGGGGCGCCAGCTCCTCCGCCAGCGCGTCCTCCATGATCGGGAAGGGGTCGACGTTCGAGAAGAGGGGGACATAGACGATGCTGTCGGACTCCTTCATCGGCGTGTGGCCGAAGTGGACGAACACGTCCGTCCGGCGCATCAGGTACGTGTCGAGGTCGCAGGCGCCGTAGCAGGGCTGCCCGGAGAGCATGAAGGTGACGTCGTCGGGCGCGACCTCGCGGAGGTCGTCGGCGACCTTCGGGCCGCGGCGCTTGAGCCCCTCGGGGAACTGTAAGCCGACCTTCGACGCGTCGCGCTCCTCGATGGCCTCGAGAATCCGATCGAGTTCGTAGTCCCACTCGCGGTCGTGTTTCAGGGCCATCCCCGTCTTCGTGAGGTCGCCCTCCGTGGAGCCGCTCATACGGACCGAATTGTGCGGCAGGACGGTTAAACGGCGCGTTCGGCGACGGCTGGTGTAACCGCTCCCGGTTACTAGATCCGAGGTCGGCGGCGTCGGCCGGTGTTCGATCTCGCCGAGCGTCTTCGTGTGCCTGCCGCGGCCGACGGACCTAACGGCCGTCCCCGCCAACCGACGGCCGATGACCGACATTCCGCTCGAGCACGTCCACGTCGCGCCCGACGACAGTCCCGACGGCGAGCCCGCGCCGGCCGTCTTCGTCCTCCACGGCCGCGGCGCCGACGAGGAGGACTTACTCCCCGTCGCCGCCGAGCTGCCGGACGACCACCACGTCGTCAGCCTGCGCGCGCCAGACCCGCTTCAGGGCGGGTACACCTGGTACGAGCTCGACCTCTCGGCCGGCGGGCTGGAGTCGAGCCAGCCCGACGCCGAGGACTTCCGCCGGAGCCTCGATCTGATCGTCGAGAGCGTCGAGGCCGCGGTCGACGCCCACGGCCTCGACGCCGACCGGATCGGCCTGCTCGGGTTCAGCCAGGGCGCGATCACCAGCCTCTCGCTCCTGTTAGAGGAGCCCGACCGCTACGCGTGGGTCGTCGCGCTCCACGGCTACCTCGCCGAGTCGCACGCGGACCTCGACCCGGACGGGATCGAGGGCAAGCCGGTCTTCGTCGGCGCCGGCGCCGGCGACCGCGTGATCCCCGAGTCGCGGACGACGGCGGCCGTCGACCGGCTCGAAGCCGTCGGCGCCGACGTCACCCACGGGAGCTTCCCGGGCGGCCACGGCATCGGCCCGCAGGAGCTCGAGGCGGTCGTCGAGTTCGTCGCGTCGCGGGCGGCGTAGCGGGCACCGGAAGTCACCTCCGAGCCCCGGCTCCGGCAGGTTCAAACCGCTCGGCCACGATGTCCGGATATGAGCGTCGAACAGGTCTCCATCGAGGACCTCGGCCGAGAGCTCGGCGAGCGGATCGCCGAAACCCCGGAGTACGAGCGCTTCGAGGAGGCGAGAGCCGCGGTCCAGCGTGACGCGGAGGTCCAAGAGCGGATCGACGAGTTCGAGCAGCTTCGCGCGGAGTTCATGCAGGCCCGCCAGACCGGGCAGGCGACGAACGACGGGCTCCGGCGCGTCCAGGAGGCGCAAGACGAGCTCCACTCGATGCCGGTGATGAGCGAGTACCTCGACGCGCAAGACGAGCTTGAGGACACGCTCGAAGCGGTCAACGAGGCCATCTCCGAGCCGCTCGCCGTCGACTTCGGCGGCGAGGCCGGCGGCTGCTGCCAGGACTGACGACGGTCCGCGACCGCCGTGGCGGCGGATCGGGTGCCGAGCCGCGAGGCGGCTGCGGCCGACTTTTTATATCAGATACCGACCCACGCCCGCCGTGATAGCCGTCGCCGGCGGCAAGGGCGGAAGCGGAAAGACCACGACCACTCTCGGGCTCGCTCGGGCACTCTCGCGGCGCGGTGCGCCGGTGGTCGCGGCCGACGCCGACTGGGACCTCCCGAACCTCGCGCGGCTGGCCGCAGAAACGAAGCCCGAAGCCCCAACGGAGATCGGAAGTGAACGCCCGCCGGTCGGCGCCGAACGTCGTGCTGACGGGACGAACGCGCGGACGGTCCTCGACGCGGTCCGCGGGCCGGAGCTGATCCGTCCCGATCGGTCGGCACCGACGGTCCTCGCGGCTCCGGACGCGCCCCGGTCGGTCGACGCGGGCGCGACGTTCGGCGCGCTCGACGGCGCGACGCCCGACGGCGCACCCGTTCTGCTCGACAGCCCGGCCGGCGCGTCACCGGACGTGGCCGCGCCCCTACGGGCGGCCGACCGTGCGCTGATCGCGACGCCGCTCCGGCGCGCCGCGCTCCGCGACGCGGCGAAGACGGCGGCGATCGCCCGCCGGCTCGACTGCCCGCCGGTCGGCGCGGTGGTGATCGGCGAGGCGAGCGTGCCGGACCGGGTGGCGACGCTGCTCGGGTGTCCCGTCCTCGGGGCGATCCCCGACGGCGGGGCCGCTCCGCTGTCCGACCCGGCCGTCCGGACCGCGTACGACGACCTCGCCTCGCGGCTCGGCGAGACCGCGGCGGCGAGCGGGTGGCAGATCGCGTGAGGATCGCGCCCACCGGCGACGCCGGAACGGCCGAGGACGGGGGTGCGACCGGCCGAGAGGGCCGCCATCGACAGACCCAAACGTCCACAGGCGGCAGCGATCGTATGGAGACGCTCCCGACTGGGATCTCGGTGCTGGACCGGCAGTTCGGCGGAGGGCTCCCGAGCGGTAGCGTCGTCGTGTTGAAGGCGAACCCCGACAGCCAGTCAGAGCTCATCCTGAACCGGTTCGCCCGCGTTCGCCGGTGCCGCTACCTCACGACCGTCCGCTCGGCCGACGCGGTGGAGGCCGCGCTCAGCCGCGACGGCGACGAGGAGACGACCGTCGAGGCGACGGACGACATCGGCGACCTCGACGAGGCGGCGTCGTTGGTCGGCGACATCCCGGAGGACGGCACGCTGATCGTCGACTCCGTGGAGCCGCTGGAGGAAGGCGCGTCACCGGCCGCGTACGCCGAGTTTCTCGACGGGGTGCGGTCACGGGCCGTCGACGCCGGCGGCGTCGCGCTGCTCCACGCGCTCCGCGGCGGCGAGGACCCGGAGACGCGACGCGTCACGGAGCAGGTCGCGGACGTGGTGTTCGACCTCCGCACGACCGTCACCGGGACGGAGATCGCGAACCGCCTCGTCGTCCCCAAGTTCCGGGGCGGCGCCGCCCTCGAAGAGCCGCTGAAGCTGAAGCTCACAGACGAGGTCGCCGTCGACACGAGCCGCGACATCGCCTGACGCTCTCGTTCATTTGGTTTCGAGCCTACAGCACGACGGACACGAGGAGGACGAGCGCGCCGACGACGGCCGCCGCGACCGCCCAGTTCCGCGCGGCGTCGAACGCCCCGTACGGCCCGCCCTTCCGCGAGAAGAGGTACAGCGCGTAGACGGCGAGCGGCGCCAGCGTCGGGAGCGTCGCCGCCGAGACGACGCCAGTGAAACTCGACAGCAGCGCGATCGCGACCGTCGCCGCGCCCGCGACGCCGGCGACGAGCGCGTCCTCGCGTGCCCGTTCGATCTCCATACTCGGTGTTGGACGGGTCGGCGGGCAAAAGGGATCCGTTCGCCGGTCGTGGCTGTCGCTCACCGGTCACGGCTGTCGCTCGCGGGGCAGCAGTCGCTCGCCGGACAGCGAAAACGGCAGAAGTAGGGAGTCGGTAGACGCGACGTCGACTACTCTTCGTCGATCTCGTCGACGATCTCGTCGGCGTCGACGTCGACGTCCTCGAGCGCCTCCTCGATGTCGACGTCGCCCGCGCCGGCGCCGCCCATGCCGCCCATCATGCCGCCGAGACCGCCCATGCCGCCGCCCTCGATGACCTCCTCGACGACCACGCGGTCGAGGTCGAGGCGGCTCATGAGGTCTTGGGCGATCTGCTGTTTCTGGAACATCCACTGCTGGTTCATCTGCATCGCCTGCGTCGCCGTGACGTAGAGGACGTCCTTCTCGACCTCCTCGGTCTCGACGGTCTCCTCGCCGTCGTCGTCCTCGGTGACGGTCTCCTCTTCCTCGGTGACCGTCTCGATGCGGACCTCCGGGGCCTCCTGGAGGTACATTCCGAGCATGCCGGACGCCTGCTCCTCGCGGTCGTCGATCGCCTCGAGGATCTCGTACTCGTACTCGAGGTCCTCACCGGCCAGCGGGTGGTTGAAGTCGACGCGGGCGCGGCCGCCGATGATCGTCTCGAGGTGGCCCTGGCGGTTGTCGATCTGGATCTGCGCGCCGGGGTAGCGGTCGTCCTCCGGGATCTTATCGGCCTTGACCGTCTCGACCTCGTCGGGGTCGTACTCGCCGAAGGCGTCGTCGGCGGGGACGTCGACCGTGCCCTCGTCGCCGACGGCGCCGCCGACGAACGCCTCCTCGACGGAAGGGAACACGTGGCCGGCGCCGAGCGCGATGATGCGGGGCTCGAACTCGTACTCGTCGACGTCGATCTCGGCGTCTTCGGCCGTCTCCTTGTCGGTCGTGTCGATAACACGGCCGTCGTCGGCCGTTCGGATCGTGTACGCGACGCGGACGAAGTCGCCGTCTTCGAGTCCGTCGGCGTCAGTCTCGGTCTCGGTCTCCTCGGCCTCGTCGGCCGCGTCCGCTTGCTCCTGATCGCTCATACCTGAAGGTCACCTGTTACACCCTTAAGAAGCACGGTTCGGCCCGAAGGCCGCCGACGAACGGAGGAGAGCGGCGGTTCTGGGGGCCGCGGCCGCCGAACGGGTGTCGGCAGGCCGTCGCGAAGCCCCACTTGGCGGGCCGTCGTGAACCCTCGCGGAGTCCCGGGCCCCTTATGAACGCCCCGGACGCACCCTCGGGCATGTACGAGGTCGAGATCAAGGTCCCGGCCGACCTGGACGCGACGCGGGAGCGCCTCCGGGAGGTCGGCGCCGAGCGCGTCGCCGCCAAGCGACAGCGCGACACCTACTACGACGCGCCGCACCGCGAGTTCGCCGAGACCGACGAGGCGCTCCGGATTCGTCGCGAGACGCCGCTGGCGGGAGGCGGCGGGTCGTCGGCAGGAGATGACGGAGGATTGTCGGAGGGACCGCCCGACCCGGCGGCGACGGTCACCTACAAGGGACCGCTCCTCGAGGAGGCCTCGAAGACGCGCACCGAGCACGAGACGGGCGTCGACGACGGCGAGGCGCTCGCCGCGGTCCTCTCGGGGCTCGGCTTCGAGCCGGCCGCAACGGTGGAAAAGCGGCGGGAGTTCTGGTCGTACGACGGGTTCACGGTGACGCTCGACGCCGTCACCGGACTCGATGAGTACGTCGAGATCGAGCGGGAAGTCGAGGCGGAACGCGAGGTCGACGCGGCGCGCGACGCGGCGGTCGAGGCGCTCGACCGACTCGGCCTCGACGCGGACGAACAGGTCCGGACCTCGTATCTCGGACTGCTGCTGGCGGGCAAAAGCGACTGACTGCGGCGGGGGCTACGGCGCGGCCCCGTTGTCTGCGTCGCTCCCGTCGTCCGCGGGCCGCTTTTTCGAGAGAACGGTCCGCTCGAACTCGCAGACGAGGACGTCGTCGTCGCCGTCGACGACCTTGAACGCCTCCACACGCATGGTGACGACGCCGCGCTCGCCGTCGCTCGTCTCCCGCTTGTCGGTCACCGTCGACCGCGCGCGGATCGTGTCGCCGTGGAACACCGGGTTGGGGTGTTCGACGCCGTCGTACGAGAGGTTCGCGACGATTGTGCCGTCGGTCGTCTCCGGGATGGAGACCCCGACCGCGAGCGACATGGTGTAGAGGCCGTTGACCAGGCGCTCGCCGAACTGCGTGTCGGCGGCGAAGTCGGCGTCGAGGTGGAGCGGCTGCTGGTTCATCGTCATGTCACAGAAGCGCTGGTTGTCGGCCTCGCTTATCGTCCGTCGCTTCGCGTGCTCGATGGTCTCGCCGACCTCGAACTCCTCGTAGTACAGTCCGGGCATGACGCGCTGGTCGACCGGCGGCGTGAAATCGGTACCGCTCTTTACTGGGGGGTTATACAGATTCGAGGAGAATACCTGCGGCTTTAGCCGCAGGATGAATCCGACAGAACTCTACACGAACCACTGTCCGGTGGTATCCCCGAGTTTCCAAAGTCCGCAGTTTCAAGTGGTGTCAATTCGTATCTGAGGGTAAGGTCAGGTCGGAACGGAGCGATTCCGAACGGCCTTCGGAGGCGGCCTCGCCGCCGCTAATGAGACAATATCCGAAACACCAACACGGTGAACGCGAATGCCAGAAGCGTTCGTCTGTGCCTGTTGGTCGAGCAAGCCCAAAGATACCTCCAAGTCCGTCGAAGTGTCGGCGACTCACCTGCTGGCAAAAATAACAGGTGGGA
>NZ_FNBO01000005.1 GCF_900102375.1 Halorubrum xinjiangense | reverse complement strand
ATTATAAATCGCAAGGAGAATACCCGCGCCTTTAGGCGCGGGATGAATCCGACAACCCGTTCAACAATCCACCGCCGATAGCAAGGCCGGATATTCCACGCTCTCAGCCGAACCTTTACAAGAAAAGCTCGTATAACAGGTTATATAGGCGTTCAGAATGCTGGAGGTTCACCGCACCCACCGCGCCAAAATTCTTAACCACAATCAAGTGGCTGAGATACTCGACCGGCACGGGTGGAGCGCCAGCAAACTCTGGAACGTCGCCAACTACCACTCCCGAGAAGTCTGGGAAGAAACCGGGGAGATTCCCGATCACGGCGACCTCAAAGACGAGTTGAAGACCCACAACAAGTACAAGGGATTACATTCGCAGTCCAGTCAGCGCGTTCTGGAGGAACTCGCTGAAGCCTTCAACTCGTGGTACGAAAAGAGGAAGTCCGACGACAGGGCGAATCCGCCCGGCTACCGCAAACGCAACTACTACGACACCGACGGCAACCGCGTCCACGAAGAACACCCGCGTAGCACGGTGACGTGGAAGCAGAACGGCATCCGCCACGACACCAAGAACAATCGAGTGCGACTCTCGAAGGGCGCGAACCACAAGGAACACCCCCGAGCGCGGGAATACATCCTTGTTGAATACGAGACGCGTCCCGGCGTCACCGTCGAGAACCTTCAACAGGTTCGCGCCGTCTACGACCAAGCGAAAGAGCGGTGGGAACTACACCTCGTCTGTACAGACGAAACCAAGACACCCACCGCTCCCGGTACCGAGACAGCGGGCATCGACCTCGGCATCAGCAACTTCGCCGCTGTCGCCTACAGTACCGAAGACGCCGACCTGTACCCCGGAACCCGTCTGAAACAGGACGGGTACTACTTCCCGAAGGAAATTGCCAAGTGCGACGACAGCGGTGGTGAACGAGCCACACGTCTCCATGCGAAATGGTCGGAACGCCGCACCCACTTCTTCCACGGTCTCGCCAAACACATCGTTCAACGATGTATCGAGAAGGGTGTTGGCCGTATCAATATCGGTAACTTGGAGGGCGTCCGTGAGGACGAGAACGGCAACTCGAAAAACTGGGGCAAGCACGGCAACCTCGATCTACACGGGTGGGCATTCAACCGCTTCACCAACATCCTCGAATACAAAGCGAAGGTCGAGGGGATCGAAGTTGTGGAAGTGGACGAGAGTGCCACGAGCAAGACGTGTTGTATGTGCGGGAGAGAGGAGGACAGCCAGCGCGTCGAGCGTGGCCTGTATGTCTGTGAGGAGTGCGATGCGGCGTTCAACGCGGACGTGAACGGAGCGGAGAACATCCGACTCAATATCAACGAGAAAAGTAACTCCGAGTCTCCCGGACAGTCGTTCGGAGATAGGAGTACCGGCTGGTTGGCACAGCCCGCAGTCCACCTATACGACTTGTCCAGCGGATTCCAACCGCAGGAACAAGTGGTAGACTGCAAACCCTAATATCCCAAACGCGGTCGGGATTCCTCCGCGTTCACGCGGAGGAGGATGTCAACTAGCATTAGTGTGGCAGACTCCTTTTATATTAATAAACGTTAGTTTGTAGAGCAAAATCACTACTCTTTGGATCACCGGTACCGAGCGCTCCCAACTCAAAACGGCGCGCGTCTGCGTGAGCTTGAGAGTGGTGTCTCCACCGAGATATCGTTGGCACGGAGTTTCGACAGAACCGAAGGAACGTATTTACGGGCGAAATGGCACGATTAGAGTGAACTCGGATGGCCATCCTTGACGATCTCTCTGGATTTGAGTTCGAGAACGTTACGGAGGACATCTTTCGGAATCTCGGCTACGAAAACGTGCGGCAGGCTGAGCGGACGGCTGACGAAGGACGAGACATCCTGATGGAAGAGGTCGTCGACGGGACGCGGCGCGGCGTCGTCGTCGAGTGTAAGCACACGGGGACGGTCGGACGGCCGGTGGTCCAGAAGCTACACTCGGCGATTGCGACGTTCGAGTTCGACGGGCCGAAACGCGGGATGGTGGTAACGACCGGTCGGTTTACCGGCCCGGCTATCGAGTATGCCGACCGGTTGCGGCGGAACGACGACCCGTACCCGATCGAGCTGATCGACGGCGAGGACCTGCGCGAGATCGCGGACGAGATCGGGCTGGACCTGTACAACGGGCGGATCGAGATCCTGTGCGACGCGACGCTTCGGCCGTTCGACCCGGCGACGTCGGTTGCCGCACCCGTCGAGGAGGCGTTCCAAGACATCGACAACATCGAGTCGGCGGACCTTCCCGCGCCGCACTCTCGCGTTACGTTCCGACCGGTCGTCGCCGTGACCGCGGACACGAACGCGGTCTTCGAGACGTCGGTCGGCGTGATTCACCGCGTCAACGATCGGTCCCGGTTCGTCGTCCACGCCGAACGCGGCCGCCCGCAAACCGCGTCCGGTGACGTCTCGAACCTCGTGGTGGGGAACCTTCACGCGACCGTCGAACTCGAAGCGGACCGGTTCGAAGGTCAATTCGACGCGGTTGAGGAGCGACGGTTTGGGCAAACGCAGACCGAGTACAAAGACTGGGCCGTCGACCGACTCCGAGACCATCACACGACGACCGTCTCCTACACCGGAGACAACAACGTCACGTACACGAAGACGTGCGAGCCGAACCGGTCTGACATCTCGGTCCAATCGATCGAGCCGGTGTACCTCCCGCAGGTTCGGCACACGACCGACCTAGGAGAGTACACGTATCCGTACGAGTACTTCGCGGCGGGGCCGTCACGCGTGACGAGCGAGGACGGGATTCACCGGTGCGTCCACTGCGATACGACTGGGGCCGACACGACCTACACGTACTGCGCGAACTGCGGAAGCATCAACTGTAACTCGCACATCAAGACGGAGCGTCTAGAGGGTACTCCCGTTTGTACCGGGTGCGCGGTGACCGAGCGCTTCGCGTTCAAAACGAAGTACTTCTACGACGCGGCGAACCGGGACGCGTTCCGCGAGGAGTACGAATCGATGCCGTTCTACGAGAAGGCGATGGAGAACACGCCGCTCGCCGTCGGCGCGGTCTGCGTCGTCGCCCTCGTCTTGCTCGGAGTGCTCCTCAGTATCGGCGGCCTCTGACGGATTCCCTTTGACACGATCGCTACCGCCCCTCTATCTCGTCGGGCGCGGAGGTCGGCGACGCCGCTAGATACTTATGTATAGATCCGAGTGATATAACCGGATTCCCGGACGGAGGCGACCAGCATACGGCGACCGGTTGAGTTAGGAAGTTTCCGACCCCCCGAAAACACCCGCCAAAATCACGATTCAGTCGCTAGGAGGGCTGAAGGTGAGGAATTCGCACGGTTACGGTCCGTGCGTACTACGTATGGGTTGGGGCGGATTCGAACCGCCGGCCTGCTCCGTGTGAAGGAGCCGTCATAACCTGGCTAGACCACCAACCCGCTCGTGTCGAGGTATCCGACGTCCGGACTTAAGAGTTACCTTCCGCCGAACGGTTCATCCCGCACCCGCCCGGATCCCCCCCGTGACCCACGAACTCCGCTTCCTCGAACGCCTCCGCCGAGGCGTCGCGAGCCTCCTTCACGCGCCGCTGTCGCTCGTCGGCCTCTACGCCGAGCGGCAGACGCCCCGCGAGCAGTACGCGTTCACGCTCCGCGAGCCGTACCCGATCGTCGAGGCGCGGCTTCACCGGCTGGGGTTCGTCCGTAACCTGATATCCTCGCTCAAGTACCGAGCGTACGCGACGCCCCCAGAGACGACCGTCGCGAGCTGGGTGCGGTATCCCGAGGGCGCGCTCGCGAGCGACCACCAGCTCCACCTCGCGCTGTACGTCGGTCCGAACTGCGCGACGACCGACGTGTACGCGCACTGGGAGCCGTCGTGGATCCGCCACCCGATCCGACACTACCGCGCGACCGACGTCGACGCGCAGGGAGGCGTCGAACGGACGCGGTCGCTGTTCGAGGGGGCCGATATCGAGTACGCCGTGCTCCCCGCGGAGCAGCGCCTCGGCGGCGATGCGGCCGCCGAGCTGGGACCACCGATAGAATAAAACGCGTACGGGTCGCGGCGAAACGAGAGAGCGCTTCCCAAGACCGGCAGGCCATCGCGTTTCGGTGGGAGAGATGTCACGGGTAGCGAATGGTCTCCTCACAGTCGCTGCCGAACGATGACGGGTGAATAACTCATTCGTAAATGAAAGCAAAACAAAAATAGAGTGATAGTTCAATCGGAATCTGAGCCTTCTTCCGCCCGAATCCGTACGCGTTTCGACGGCGTACGTCGTAGAGACTGGTTGAGAGCTTCTGACTCGGAAGCTGTGGATCCGGTTATACCGGCGAGTAGTGACAACGGAGTAGTACGATGGTAGCGATTCGAACGCGCGGTCTATCGAAGCGATACAGCGGCGGATTGTTTGGCAGCGATGTGACTGCGGTCAGCGATCTCGATCTGACCGTCGAACGCGGAGAAGTGTACGGCTTTCTTGGCCCAAACGGCGCTGGGAAGTCGACGACCATCGACATGCTGCTCAACTACAGCTATCCCACCGAAGGCACCGTAGAAATTTTCGGTGAAAATATTCAGGAAAATCCAGAAGTTATCGACCGACGGGTCGGTGTCGTCCCCGAAGGGTACGGGCTCTACGATCGGCTTTCGGGACGTCGTAACCTAGAGTTCGCGATCGAGTGGCAGAACGCAAGTGACGATCCCGCGCACCTACTTGCGCGGGTTGGGCTCGATGCCGATGACGCTGATCGCCCCGTTGGTGATTACTCAAAAGGAATGACACAGCGGTTAGCACTTGCGATGGCGCTCGTCGACGATCCGGACCTCCTCGTGCTCGACGAGCCCTCCTCGGGGCTGGACCCGAACGGGATACGGCGTCTCAGAGACATCATCCGAGAGGAGGCGAGCGACGGGACTACGGTGTTCTTTTCGAGTCACGTGCTGAGCCAAGTCGAGGCAGTCTGCGACCGCGTCGGTATCCTCGACGACGGCGAACTCGTCGCCGTCGACACCGTCGCCGGGCTGCGTGAGACGGCAGGCGCCAGTTCAACGCTCACACTGACAATGGAGAATCCCCCGTCGCCCGACGTTGTGAGAAGCGACGGAGTATCCGCTGTCGACGTACGAGGGAAACAACTGCGCGTTACGTGTGCTGACGCACGTGCCAAAGCAGAAATTATCGCCCGTCTCGTCGAGCGCGGACACAATCCGATCGACGTCGGATCTGAAGAGGCATCCCTCAGTGAGATTTTCGGAGATTACGTCCGCGGCGGTTCCGCTCATGACGATGGAGAAACGGCTACCGAACGAAATACACCGCAGCAGGAGGTGGCCACATGACGCTGAGCCAGGTCGCCCAGAAGGACTTCGAGGACGCGGTTCGTTCGAGGATGGTCTGGGGAATTATCGGGGTGTTTGTTGGCTTCATGGGATTCGTCATGCTGGTGGCGTTGAGCGCCACGGACGGGGCGGACGCCCTAGGGGATGCCGCTCTCGGTCTGACCGCGCAGTTGAGCCAATTGTTCGTGCCACTCGTGGCGCTCGTCGTTGGATACATGGCGGTCGTGGGAGAGCGTCGTTCGGGGAGCCTGCGAGTGCTATTGACGTATCCCCATTCACGGCGTGATATCGTGTTCGGCAAGCTCTTCGGTCGTAGTGCGGTGATCGCAATTGCGCTCGGTGTTGGGTCAACACTGAGTTTGCTGGTTGCGACGATGCTTGTTGCGGCACCGGACATCGGAAATACTACTGGTCTTATCGGTTCGATCGTCCTGTTCGGCGTCGCGTTCACCGGCGTCGCGGTCGGAATCTCTGCCAGCGTCGGGACGCGAGGGCGAGCGATGGCGCTCGCAATCGGGTCGCTACTCGTCTTCCTCCTCGTGTGGGACGCCGCCGCCGCCGGCGTCTACGCTGCCGTGACCGGGTCGCTTCCCGGCCTCGAAGTCGAGGCGTGGTACTTCCTGCTGAAGCGGCTCAGCCCCGTCGGCGCGTTCCGAGCGATCGCTGACGGGTTCGTGAGCGGGCGACTCGGGTCATTGTTCCAGGTTGGGCTCGAACAGATCCCGCAGGGGACGACCCCAGAGCAACGGCGGCTGGCGAACCGGGTACCCGGCGCGCTGCCGTTTTATTTGACGAACTGGTTCGCCGGACTGACACTGGTCGCGTGGGGGGTCGTCCCCGCTGTCTTCGGATACGTCCGATTCAGCCAATCTGACATCTGAAGGCCGTCGGTTTCTCATCTTGGGATCCGCCGAAAACCCGAGGGGGCAGAAATAGAGGTTCGTACACGGCTTCCGATCGTGAAACTGTGTTTACCCTTTTATTGACTGCCCGGGTTTGGGACACGCATGGACGAGGACGAGGATGCGGTCATGGCGTTACTCGACGACGAGTACGCTCGTGCGATCCTCGCTCACCTCACGGCCGAACCGATGTCAGCCGATGAACTCTGTACAGCGTGTGAGATATCAGACTCGACGGTGTACCGTCGTCTCAACCGATTACAGGAGGTCGACCTCGTGACCGAACGACAGGAACTGGATCCTGATGGCCACCACTTCAAACGGTACGTGGCCACTGTCGAGCGCGTTTCCATCATGTTTGCTGACGGGACATACGAAGTGACGGTCACGCGGTCGGCTAACGACCCCGCAGACCGCTTCACAGAACTATTCGAGGGGTTATCATAAAATGACCTTATCACAATTCGAGGCGACCGGGACAGACCCGTGGGTAGCACTCGCTGTCCTCGCTCTGTCTGTCGTCTCAGTGGTGTTATCGTTGATTATTGCGGCTGTGTTGATTCACGGCTACCGGCAGGGACCGAGTCACCGTGGAATGCTGCTACTTGCCATCGGGCTTATCCTCTTAATAACGGTTCCAGAAGTGCTCCGAGTCGGATTACCAACGGCAACTGGTGTCGAGACTATCGGTCAGTCAGCAGTTGTTACCGGCTGTGAACTGCTCGGACTTGGAACAATCGTTTGGACAGTGTACAGGGGTGAAGTATAATGCTACTCGGAGTGCTACAACTCACAGACCCATTCAGTGTCGGCGTCATCGCCGGCGGCGTGACCGCCATCGGTGGACTGTTTGTCGCCGCCCTGGCCTATCGTGGCTATCGACGGAACGGGTCCACGAAGATGCGTGCGCTGGCTATCGGCATCGGGTTGTTAACGACTGGTGTCTTCCTCGCTGCCGTCACCACCGCTGTGATTGGAGCAGGAAACGGCGTTGTCCTGCTTGTCCGAGGCCTCGTGACCGTCATTGGGTTGTGTACTGTACTCTACGCGATCCTCATTGCGTAGCAGTCAGACTGTCAAGAGTCCGATTTTTGGAAGGAAGGCCGGCCTGTTTCAGATCCAGAAGTTGCGATCAGGTATTTATCCAACAAGAGTGCTGTCGATAAATCAATGGACACAACACAGGACTCAGGTCTCACTGGAATTGACCTCTCCGGGAGCCAATTTACCGTTGAACAGACAGGCAGCGATCAGAATTTTCGACCGGAGTACGAAGACAGAGACGTAACCGGCGAGACGCTGTTTAGCTTGATATAGGCGCTAAGCCCCCACCCTCAACGGAGCGACCGAAGGGAGCGGAGTAGGGTGGGGATACAGCGCCGTCATCACCTGTTCATCTGAAGATACGGTTACAGGCCCACAGGCCAACGCTGTCGTAATGATTTTACATTTGGGTATTGTATTACAGTATGAACCCAATGGAGTACGACCTCGATTCGGGAGCGCACTCGACGTATTCCCTACACTACCACCTGATACTCACCACGAAGTATCGGCGCGGAGTGCTAACCGAGGAGCGAACCCAATTCATTCGCGAGGTCATCAGCGGGTTCACGGACAACTACGGCGTCGAACTGACGAACCTCGACGGAGAGGACGACCACGTTCACATCCTGTTCCGAGCGAAACCCACCACAAACCTCGTGAAGTTCATTAATACAGTCAAGGGCGCGACTGCTCGCCGTATCCGAAACGAGTACGAGGATGAGCTGAAGACCGAACTGTGGGGCGACTCGTTCTGGAACGACTCGTACTGTCTTATCTCGACGGGGCAGGTGTCGCTGGATGTGCTGAAACAGTATGTCGAAGACCAGCGGGAGAACTGATGTACTACGCCTACAAGTTTTTTTTTTAGTGGTCCGGCGCCCACCGAGAGGAGTTGGACCGCCACCGCGATATTTGTCGGCAACTGTACAATCACACGCTCTATCGGCTTAACGAGTACCAAGATGAACACGGCGAACTACCGTCCATGACCACGCTACGGTCGGAACTCCCCGATCTTAAGAAATGGTGGGACGGTCTCTCAGACGTATACTCAAAGGTTCTCCAAACCGTCGTAGAACGGCTGTTCGATAACCTCAACAGCCTCTCCAAACTCAAGGAGAACGGCTACGGCGTCGGGAAACTCAACTGGAAACCACCACGAGAGTTCCGCAGTTTCACGTACAGTCAGTCTGGCTTCAAGCTCGACAAGAAGGGCGGTCAGACTGTGCTGTCACTCTCGAAACTCGCGGACATTCCGATACGACTCCACCGCAACATCCCCGACGACGCCAACCTCAAGCAGGTCACGGTCAAGAAGGAACCGACGGGCGAGTGGTTCGCCACGTTCGGCGTCCAAATCGACCGTGAATCGCCCGAACCCACCGAAAATTCCGAGAAGTGCGTCGGAATTGACGTGGGGATTCTCAAGTACGCCCACGACACCGACGGCACGGCGATCGAGTCGCTCGATCTCTCCGACGAGCGTGAACGCTTGGAGCGTGAGCAACGGAAACTCTCGCGGAAGCAACACGGGTCGAACAACTACGAGAAGCAACGGCGTCGCGTCGCGGAGTGTCACGCCGATCTCCGACGGAAGCGCCGTGATTTTCTCCATAAACTCTCGAACTACTACGCTCGGGAGTACGACCTCGTGGCGGTCGAAGACCTGAACGTGAAGAGGATGATGGAGTCGCCGTCGAACAGCCGCAACACCGCGTCGGCAGCATGGCGGACGTTCTTTTCGTTGCTCGAATACAAGTGTGAGCGCGAGGGGACGCACTTCGTGGCAGTCAACCCGAGAGGGACGACCAAAGAGTGTGCGTCCTGCGGCGTCTCGACGGAGAAGCCGTTGTGGGTCCGTGAACACTCCTGTCCCGCCTGCGGGTTTGAGGCGGACAGGGACGCGAACGCGGCGTGGAACATTCTTTCTCGCGGCCTCGAAGACGTAGGAGTGGGATACTCCGAATCAACGCCTGTGGAGACTGCGCTCCCTACGGACACCGATTCGGTGTCTGTAAAGCGCGTCGTGGAAACAGGAAGCCCTACCCTCAAGGAGCGAACGGCGTCAGCCGTGAGCGAGTAGGGTAGGGTAGTTCACAGGACGGCACACGGTATCAGGCGAGACATCACGCTGGGAGTCAGTCATCACCCATTCATATGCCGACTTCGTCGGGTGTACTCTCGTCTTTTTGGCGGGAGGTGTTCGATGTGTTGAGTTGTTTAAGTACGTCTGAGCCCGCGGTTGCAACGATCACAAAACCAACCTTCGAGACGATATCAAGATAGACGAAAACGAGCATCTCTGTAGATGGCGTCACCAACCCGAGTCCAGTCGGCGCAAGCACCCAAACGACTGGGTATAGCGTCCAAAGGACGACCGTGATGTTCCGGAGCGTTCCAAAGACGGCACGCACACGGTCAGCCCTCTCTGACACTGACCGCGGAAGCATGACAAGCAACCCGTAGACTAGCACCACATATGCGGCGGCGGCAATACCAAAAAAGACCCACGAGACGAGGCCCATCGTGGCAACGGCGGCAACGCCACCGGCGATGATCACCACATCGACCGCGATTAACCCGGCCAGCAGACGGCGCGGTGGGCGTGCGAGCAGGCCAAGATACAACAATAACAGCGGCGTCGTTATCAACCAGTCGAGATAGCGGGCGACCGGAAGGTCGCCGCCGGGTGTGACAACGGTGCCGAACCCGAGCGCCATCACAAGATACGCGAGCGCGGCGACCCCAGTGACGCTGGAGAGTGTAGCGTAGTACCGTGCGTAAGACTCATCGGTTGCTGACGGCTGGGTGGTCCAGTTCCATAGTGGTGGGATTGTCCCAATGCTCATTGCGAGGACGCCAAGCCACGCCCAAACCGTCATGTCTGCCAACATCTCAGTTCACCCCCTCCCCGACGGCCCCGTCAGCGGTCGCGCTATCACTGGACGAGAAGTCGGAGTTATCAGCCAGACCACTCGCGGTCCCCCCGTCAGAAACCACCGAGTGAGTCGCTTCCGAGCCGTCTGAGCGTCCCGCGAGCGTGGCGTCGGCCGTGAACTCGAAGCCACCGACAGCGTTACGCAGGCGGCTTGCCCGGTCGGAGAGCGACCCGGCGGCGGCCTCAACCTCGCCGAGGGTGCGCTCCTGTTCGTCGACCGCACCGGTAACATCGCCGACTGTACTCGCAGTCTGTGCGCTGATTGTCGAAACGTCTTCCACGTGTCCGACGACCGCATCAATCGAATCCGCCTGTGTTTCCGTCGCGCGGGTGATCTCGGTCATGCTCGTGTCGGTCCGTTCGGAGGCCTCCGCGAGTCGCTCTAGCGCGTCGATCGATGTCTCGACGGTCTCGACACCCGTAGAGATCCGGGCTTCGGTGCGATCCATCGCGTCGGCTCCAACCTCAGCCCGTTCCTGGACAGAACGGATCCGTTCTTCGATCTCGCTCGCCGACTCTTTCGTCTCCTCAGCAAGCTCTTTCACCTGCTCGGCGACTACCGCGAAACCTGCCCCATCTGCCTCCGAACGAGCCGCCTCGATGGAGGCGTTGAGCGCGAGCAGGTTTGTCTGCTCGGCGATCTCTGAGATGGTATCGACCACCTCACCAATCTCCTTGATCTCTTCTGCGAGCGCCTCAACCTCTGTAGCCGTCTCAGCGGTCGCTTCTTCGATGGCATCCATTTCGGCGAGCGCCTCTTCGGCGGCCTCACGTCCCTCATCGCCGACCGCCGCGGCGTGTTCGGCCGTCTCAGCCACGTCGCCGACGGTCGAAGCGACCTCCTCAGCCGACGACGCGAGGTTCTCTGCCTCGTCAGTCGCTGCCTGGAGATCGTCTCGTTGTGTGCGTGCGCCCTCAGCAATCTCTTCAACCGCCGCAGAGACCGTCCCGGTTGTCGCCCGCAAACTCTCGGTCCGATCGTCGACGGTTCCTGCGACATCTGCGGTGTCCTCAGCTACGGTTGCGACAGAAGCGACGGTCCCCTCAAGCTCGTTGGCCATTTCGTTGAACGCGGTCCCGATGCGCGCCATTGCTTGATTCTCGCTGTCAGGATCGACTCGCTGTGTCAGGTCACCATCTGCGAGCGCCCGCATCGCTGATTCGTACTCGCCCGCCTTGCGTTCGACTATCTCAGCACGCTTAGTCGCCTCACGACGCGCTGTCTCGGCTTCCCGACGGGCGGTCTTTGCATCGTCGATCTCGGCACGGAGCGACCCGCGCATAGCGTCGAATGCCTCGAACAGCCGGCCGATCTCGTCGGCTCGCCCCGTCTCAAGGGACACGTTGAGGTCACCCTCGGCCATCCGTTCGGCTTTCGTTGTCAGCTGGCGTAGCGATATGACCGTGTTCGACCCCACGGTAACCCCGATGAGTGCGAGTCCGATCACCGCTAGTAACGTCATTCCGACGAGCCCAGACTGAAGATCAGCACCCGCAGTGCCGAGTTCGGCGGCACGCAAGTACACGATGACCCCGTATGAAACTGATACCCCCATAACACCGATAAGCGACAACGCGAGTTTTGCGCCGTAACTCGTTCGAATCCCCGCGAACAGTCCGTTTGGCATATGGCAACGAAAGTGACTTTCAGTATAAAATAACTAATCCGCCAGATATCATGTGTGATAGAATCGCATGATCAATCAAATGATTGTGGCAGCAAACCGCTCTCAGCTACGGCGATGCTGTATCTGCGAACCGTTCAATATCTGGCTTTCCATCGGAATTAGATGTATCGAGATTAGAACTATCTAGTGCCGAAGAGAACGATTATTCGGTTGAAACGTGAGGCAAATCAACGGATGAGCAAAGACAGGTCCTGTGTTCGGGGTAGGCGATAACAGACAGTGGATCAGAATGGCTTCAAAATGCGGTGAATGCCGGTATTATAAAAATGAATTTCAGGAACTGACTCTTAACTTGATCCTCTCTCGGTTATACTACTCCTACGGTCTACGATATCTCAAGACTTTCCGAAAACTTGATGGGCTGAGCATCAGTATCTATTTTCGAGACAATTTGCTGTAACTCACCCGAAAGTTCATTTAACTCCGTTGTCAGTTCTGAATACGCAGTACTGGTCTTTCTGCTATTGAAGGTTGTCGCATCATCAAGAATAGCCTTTTTTTGAGCGAGCGCAAAGGCTCTACGCTGTTGTTTGTCGTACTCTCTGAGTGTTAACAATAGTTCAACCACCGCCTGAAGCTGGTCTTGAGGGGCGGGCTTGGTGACGTAAATATCGACTGGTACGTTGGCAATCTCAAGATCCGGTATAACCGCTGAGATCATCGCTATAGGATAATTATGCCCGTGTTCACGGAGTTTACGAGAAATTTCATCTCCCGAAGGACCTGGCATTCGACGGTCCATTAATACAGTATCAATATCTGAATCAGCTATAGTCAGTGCGTCTTCACCTGAATACGCTGTCCGTGTATTGTACTCATCATTTAACCAATTGACGTACAAATCGGCTAATTCTTTCTCATCCTCCACGATAAGAACGGTCGGTGTGTGAGCCATTATCGTATTTTATGTTAACAAAACGACATAAGAACATTAAAGTTTAGGAAACCGGGAGATTTTACGTCAACCTAATTATATTATTAATGTTTCAATAAAAGCACAAAATATTAATGTCTATAATTCGCCATCTGTTAAAATACTCAGAGAATTATGTCATTGGCTTGTGATTCCACAAAATAAAGGCCCTCCCGAAGTCGCAGATTCTCCGGTTTACTGAGATTGCGGTCCATCTGGTACACCGTGTTGTCTCCCAATACTCCTCAAAGTTCTCTAAACACTACTATACACACCCACGGCTGAGTTGACTTGATGAAAACGCTGCTACCCTAGCGGAGCCTGAAGCAAGACATGGGGCGCAAAAGCCCGACTAGGATTTCGTGCCATCGAGCACGTTTTGTTGACTGATCTGTGTGCGAAAGACGCTCTCGCTCTCGTGTAGAACTGCGGAAAACGCCCGATCGGCGATAAGAATTGTGTGCTGAATGGGTAGTTTGATGCCCGACCACGGCAGAAGTTACCTTAGCGAGAAAACACACCAACAGCCCCCCTCTACCGTGCTTTTCCGAGTTTCTACACAAGAGCGGAAATCAACTTTCCCAGCGCAACAATCTCTCTCAATTGGTTTCGGGAATTTTATCTGATTGTGTTGTCGAATATACGGTGTATGGCCCTCCAACTCAGCCATGCCGTTAGTGACGGTCTTCGACGGACAGTATCCCGTACTGGTGGACTCCTCTTTGTGGGATTCCTCGTACTCCAGTTTGGAATTCAGACAGCAGTCAATAGCACCGTCTTGGGATATCTTCCACCAGCGGCGGCAGAGCAGTTCAGTAGCAATGCGGGGCTCACAATTCCCGTTACCGGACAGGTCGGGCTAGCACTGTTCGGTATCCTTGGTATTTTGACCGCCGCGTTTGTTGTCGTGACTTCTCGAACGTTCGCACAACCGCTCACCGAACGCTCTTCATTCCCCGCAGCAGTGACGGACCGACTCGGGCGTGCGACGGTGAGTGCGCTGGTCGGCGGCGCCTTCGTGAGCATCGTAGTAATGATCGGTTCTGTGTTCTTGCTGGTCCCCGGGCTATTCTTCGCAGCCTCTTTCCTGTTTTTCATTTTCGCAGTGGCTGTCGAAAATCGAGGCATTCTCGGGAGTCTCAAACGAAGCTGGGGGTTAGCCAAAGGAGCGAGACTCAAACTGGGATTCTTAGTCGTTGCTTCGGGAGTCTTCGGTGCCATCATTGGTGCCGTAGCACCGCTGTTGGATCTCGCCAATGCCCCGGTTGCGTCCGACGTCGCGACGGTTGTCCTCACGACGGTCTTTTTTGTGCCCTACTATGCGATCATCGCCTCAGCGTACCTCCAACTCCGGGATGAACAGCAGCCCCCGAATCGCAAGACGCCGGACCCGGTGAACGCGACACAGACAACTGAACTGTAACCCCTGGGGGTCAACTGGTCTAGATAGAATCTATCAACGATCCTGAATAGAAGCGATAACTGGAGCACTGGACAGAGCACATAATCAAGTTAGAATAGTCGCTACTCACTAGCCACGTGGTTTTCCAAAGCCCTTACAGTCGGGTCGAGCATTTCCCGTAATCCTCGGTCAGCCTCTGCGTCAGGTACCCAGTCGTCAGGAGCGAGATAATCACCAACTTCGTGAATTGTCGCTGTATCTGCGTTGCGATATTGGCACACCGACCAGATCGCTGCTGATTCCATACACAAGGAAACAAGACCCGCATCACGGTACTGTTCAATTTCGGGAATCGTTTCACGATACATTGCACTGGTCGTCCACGTCTTCCCGCGTGGAGTGTCGAAACCAGCGTCCGAGAGCGAATCATCGAGGCGATCGACAAGCGATTCCGTTGCTATCACCGGTTCATTTTCAGGGAGATAGTGGTGCGACACCCCTTCATCGCGGATGGTATCAGTCGGGAGGATAGCAGCGTCCGGAGCAATATCCTGTTGGAGCGCGGCACACCCGCCTAACATCACAACTACGTCCGCTCCAGCAGCGATGACATTTTCTGTGATGATCGCGCTAACTGGAGCGCCAATACCTGATTCGTGAACCGGGACGTACCCGACTGACTCGGAGATCAGATCCATCTGCTGTCCCCGGACGATCGTAGTTTGAGAGCTAGTTCGCGCCTGTACCGCATCCGTCAGTTCGGTCTGATAGCCGAGAATCACAGCAGGAGGGACGTCTGGCAACCCGTCACCCTGTTCTACGACAGCTTCTTGCGGTGAGAACAGCGCTTCGGCACCATACTTGTCCTCGTAGTGGGGGATCATGGGTTTCTGTTAAACAGACAGATTCTAATCCTGTCCAATCAAATAAGTGGGGTCTAGTCATTTGGTATATTTGTTCTTAAATCTGAGTCAAAATATGGCTTGGAGGATATTGACTCAGAATTTTTGTACTGCTGAACGGGTCGCCAAGAGTGTGAACAACTCACCGAGTCCGATCGCTACGAAAGGAGCGTTAGACGTTTAATTCTTTAAGAACGCGTCATCCGGCCGTTCAGAGGGAACGTACGCGACCGTCCGTGTCCCTTGGTCGTACTCCTCAACTTCTGATTCGGCCGCCGTTCGGGTATCGTAGGTCTGCACGATGTTCGCTGGATAGAGTTTCGTCCCCGTGTACTCGGTCCCGTTGTGCGCGTACTCAAATTCGATCGTCGGATCGTAGTTTACGCCGGGGTTCGACGAAGTGCCACAGTCGGTCTCGATGGCGACGTCTGTGACAGTCGCGTCCACTTCGACCGAATCGCGAACTGCCTCGGTCTGCTGAACATAATCGTAACCCCCTTGACGTCCTCCCCGCGCTAAAGCGCGAGGCGTTCTCCTCGAATCTCCGTAACTAAAATCTGTATATCGCCGATTGACAGCGGTGAGGGAACAGATCGAAGGAGGGCCGAAACGGCAGGGGGGAGCAACCGATGGGACCGAGCGGGGGAGAGCGATCCCACCGGGGCAGGGGTTTAGGGGGGCGACCGAGCAACCGGATATTATGACAACCGCCTCCGGTCGGCGGCTACGTGTTCATTGTGACGAAAGCATCATGAAAGGTATTCCACTGTCTCAGTATGAGAAACACGACGGGGGTGTTCGTACCTGAGAGTATGCTCCCGAAGCGACTCCAGGCCCTTTCAGAAACATCTTAGATGAAAATCTAAGACTAATATCTACGATTTTGAACGGTGTTTTGAGGGGATCTTCTGAGAAAGCCCGTCGGGTCGGGAGTGTTAAGTTACGTCCAAATAACTCCCCGGCGGATGGTCCCCGAGCCGGTGGTCGATACCCCCGAAGTGTACTCGTTGCTTGACGACGAGTACGCCAGACAGATCCTCATCGAAACGTATGAGGAAACGCGTTCGGCGAGTGCACTCTGTAAGGCTTGTGACGCGTCGGAGGCAACAGTCTATCGCCGGCTTGAACGGCTCCAACAGCAGGAGCTCGTCGAGAGCGTCCAAGAAATTGACCCCAACGAAGGCCCTCAAGAGGTGTATGCCGCACGCCTCGATCACGTCTCGATCGATCTGACCGCAGCGGGCTTCGAGGTCGACGTCGAGTACGTCGACGAAACGGCCGCCGACCGACTGACCAGACTGTACGAGGAACTCTCCGGATGACGCCTATCCATCTCACCGTGGCAGAACTCGTCGAGGCCGAGCAGTCGGCGCTCCCCGCACAGGTCGAGCTCGTCGGCGATAACGCCGCGCTGGCGGCCGTCACGATCGTTGCGTTCTTCCTTTCTGTTGTCCTCGCAGCGTTTGTCACGTACCGCTTCGCGCGCGGCTACCTGCGGACGCGTCGGCGCCCGCTGTTGTACCTCACGGTCGGGCTGCTGTTGTTGGCTCCGCTCCCGATGTTCCTCCGGTTGGCGTTCGGTAACATCGAATCGGTGACGGGAACCGAGCGGCGGATTCTGGTGACGGCGAGCAAGTTCTGTGGGCTGCTCGTCATCCTCGGGGTGGTGTATCGATGACATTGTCCGTAATCGCGACGGCAGGGGGCGTTGCGACCGCCTGTCTCGGGGCGTACGTCGGGTATCTCGCGTACGACGGTCACCGTCGCAACGAGAGCCGGACGATGCTGCTGCTGGCGGTCGGCGTCGTGTGTATCGCCGTGGTACCGTACGGGATCAGTTACGTCCTGACACCGCTGTTTTCGCTCTCAGACGCGGTGACCGTCCTCAGCGTCACGGTCGCCCATTTAGCGGGACTCGGGGCGTTGGCGCGGTCGGTGACCTCTTAACAGTGGAGACTCGGAAATTCCGCGGTTGCGAAAAGGGATATGGTCACCGATATCACTGGCGACGCCCGGGTATCAGTGGTGTCGGCTGCGACGCTGCGAGGTATTCCCTTCCGTAGTAGAGCGTCAATACGAGCGGGACGACCAAGAGGAACCCGAGTTGTCCGAGTTCACCGACGGTTTGGGCCCACGACGGTGCGGTGTCCGCGATCTGAAGCGGTGACGGAGCGTTGATCATCGCGTGGAACAGCATGACGAACAGGAGCCCGCCGCTCGTGCCGTTGTATATCCACGCCATGGCGACGGAGAACACGGGGAGACCGATCAGGAACCCGACGAACGCACCGGCGCCGTACCCCGCTCCCGTGCCGCCGTAGACGAGCGGGAAATGCCAGAGCGCCCAGACGAGGCCGATCAGCAGCGCCGCAGTGAGCGCGGACCATCGCTCTTGGAGTCGGGGCTGTGCGAATCCCCGCCATCCGAACTCCTCGAGCGCGCCGGCGACCACGAGCGTGACCGCGAACTGTGACAGGAACTCGAGGACCGTAATCTCGGCCGCCGTCACCGGTGCGCCCGCGATCCACGCGAGAACTCGCGACCCGTCGGTGAGGAGCAGGGGCGTCGCAAGCGCGATCAGATACCATCGCAGTCGGGTGGTTCGCGGATCGATCTGGGCCGCCCACTCTCGGACGGAATCGCCGGACACGGCAGTCACGACGACGGCTCCAACGAGTGGCCCCCACGCGAACACGACTTGGGCGAGTTGTGTCGCAGCCAAACCGAGCGGCTGAATGAGCAGAACGAACGCGCCCCACGACCACGCGAACGTCAGTGCGATGAACGCGATCAGCTGGTACCGATCGACGAACGCAGCCACCCTGCTATCGCGCTCCTCGACCGACGAGTGCTGTGAACGGTGACGCATCTGTACGAGGACACCAGGTCATCGCTACGCGAGCGACCCCATCAAAATGGGGGAAGATCAAACGCTGTTTTGACCTTTCAGGCCCTTACCCGGTCAGCGGGTGGGCCTGAGAATAGGCTTCTGTTGTTGCCGGGTGCTCGCGAGCCCCTCGTGTTCACCGGTGAAAAATACCCCCCGGCGCTTACAGATACAAGTCACCTACGGGGTTACAGAAAATCGGGCAGAAATCCTCGTGCTTTAGCGCGGGGAGGATGTCAAGTCCGTACTATTCGCGACACGGTTGGCGACCTCCTCTCTTATCGTGATTTCTCCACGGCTGAGGTACAACCAAACCATCAGACAAATACTGCCGACCAGCACTTTGCCGGCGGCCAGTGTGTACTGACTTACTCCGTACGAGACCTGTCCCAGAGCAGGTGCCAGCAGCGTGGTTTCTGCTGGCTGTAGAACGACTGCTGGCCAGAGGTTGTGCCCGAGATGGAGGCCAAACGGGATCGATAATGAGCCTGTCAGCACGTAACTGCCACCCCATAGTATCCCGAGCAGCGTGCTCGTAACCACGAGCTGTACGGATCTCCCTTCGGTACCACCGCCCCCCTGCGCGATAACGTGGCTGACTCCGAATAGGACGCTGCTGGTAAGGAGCGCAAGCACGACCGACGACCGTTGCGACCCGCGCCGGGCCGTCAGCCCTTCGGCGAAGTTCTTCAGCATCACGCCGCGGAACGCGATCTCCTCGAACCCGACCTGACACAGGAACGCGAACACGGCGACGGCGATACCAAGCATAACGACGCTGAGAGAGTCTGCGGGAAACGGAGAGGTTGCCGTTAGTTCGGCCCCACCGAATCGGATGAGAACTGCCGTGGGAACCGCGTACGTGAGAGCGCCGATACCGAGCCCGACCACCAAATCAACTAGTTGCTCGCGGGAAGCGGCGATACCGTACGCTGAAACCGAGCGCTTGTCGAGTCGTGTGGCCAAGAAGAGTGCAAAGACGATTCCAATGGCCGAGACTACCCCGAGAAGCGTAAACTCGAGCAGCGAGGCAGAGACGGTACTGAGTTCAGAGATATCGAGTACACTACGGATAGCCAAAAATATCCCCGAGAGCAACACGAGCTGTATTCCGAAGCTCAGGCCCCAGGGAACGACACCTCGCCACGTCGCTCTTACACGCGTGTCCGCTTCGCCGGTCGTCACGCGCCCTATCGCTTCTGGTATGGATATCATGCCCGGCTGTTTGTTCGAACAAAATTTCAGTTTGCGTCTACTGTTTCAGCGACAGAAACAGCCGCTAAGGCAGACCACCTCCAGAGAACTGTGGTAAAAATCGTTCATCGCTCCCGATTTCACCTGCTTGGAGGGGACAAACCGGGCCTCAACCCCGGTTCAGCACAGTAGGAGCCTCCAATCTCATACTTATATTTTTGGGAGCGTTGCCCGAACTGTAGCGCTCAGTTCCTTATACGTGGGTCTCGCCACAAGATTGAGTCGCAACATGAGCGAACCCGCTTGGTCCCCAAGCTCACCGATCGACGCGCTTGCGCAGTTCATCGGTGTGCCGTTTCAGCGGCAGACGTATCGCAACCTCGCGTACCTCCTGTTAGCGTTCCCGCTCGGGATCGCGTACTTCACCGTGATCACGACCGGGCTCTCGACCGGCCTCAGCCTCGTGGTGACGCTGCTCGGCGTCCCGATCATCGTCGGGACGCTCGCGGTGACGCTCGGTATCGGTTCCTTCGAGGCCCGGTTGGCTGGGTGGCTCCTCAACGTCGACGTCGATCGGTCGGCCCCGGACGTCGAGTTGGCGTTCGGATCGGTCGACGAGGTCATCGAGACGACGAAACGCGTCGTCAAGACCCCGGCGACGTGGACCGGACTGCTGCTCGTCGGGCTGAAGTTCGTGTTCGGCGTCGTCGCCTTCACTGCCGTCGTCACCGCGGGCGCGATGTCGGTGACGCTACTGTCCCTACCGATATTTTACGACGCGGCTGGCGTGACCTACACGGTCGGGCCGTACGTCGTCGACACGCTGGCCGAGGCGGTGGTCGGCGCCGGCTGTGGCGTCGTCCTCCTCCTCGTATCGCTCCACGTCCTCAACGGGCTCGCCCGCTTCGGCGGCTTCCTCACGAACGCGCTACTTGGCGGCTCCACAACCGCCGTGACGGGTGATTCCGATGTTTAACCGCGACACTGACGGCCCCGTTTCGCGCCGGCGGGTCCTCGGTGCGGCCGGCGCCGGGATCGCGAGCGCGCTCGCCGGCTGCGGGTCGGTCGTACAGATCGAACGCGACGGAACGACCGACGAGCGGATCGTCGACGCACCGGCGGACGCAACGCTCTCAGTCGTCGATGCGACGGACGCGATTGCCTTCACCGCGGAGCAGCGCGATGACATCAAACTCATCGCCGAGAAGGAGGCGTTCGGCGGGGTTTCACTCGACGAGTTACGCGTCGATGTGGAGGAAACTGCCGACCGCGTCGAGATCACCACCGACAAGCCGGACGTCGTCGGTCTCGGCGGAGCGAGCGTGTCGCTGGAACTGTACGTGCCCGAACGGATGGCCGTCGATCGGCTCCAGACCACCGACGGGGCGGTGACGGCACGGCGCGTCCCGGACGGCGCGGTACTCCAGAGCCGGGACGGCGCGATTCAGATCACCGACGCCCGAGGCGAGATCTCCGCGGAGACGAACGACGGGGACATCGCCGTCAACGGGACGGGCGGCACGCTCTCGGCGGTAACGCAGGACGGGTCGATACAGGTTCGGGACCCGGCGCGTGTCGCCGAGATCAGCACCCGAGACGGGGACGTCATGACAGACGTTCCTGCCGTGGCGGATGACGCTGAGATAGAGTCGTCTGACGGCGACCTCCTCCTCCGGATAGGAGAGACGCTCGACACGGTGCTCACGGTGGGCACGGCCGACGGCGAGATACTCGTCAGCGACGTGGCCCCCGGAGTTCAGATCCAGCGCCAGAGTGACTCCGAACTGGAGGCGGTCGTCGGCGACGGGACCACGCCGCTTCGGGCGCACACCAACGACGGAGATGTCATGCTTCGGGCCTGACCGGCGCCGAAACGGTCGGGGTCGACACGAGGCGAGAGTATTATACCGGAAGACAATCCAAACGTACCGTTAATGGCCCTCTCAGACCCGGTATCGAACGTCTCGACCACCCTCCTGTCTGTTCGACAGCTGTTGTTGGTTCCGTTCCGACTCCGGACGTACGGGGTGGTCCTGTATCTCGCCCTCGCGTTTCCGCTCGGAATCGGGTACTTCGTCGGCGCTGTCGTCGGACTGTCGCTCGGTATCAGCCTGTCGGTGTTCCTGGTCGGCCTGCCGATTCTCGCGGCGACTGTCGGCGGCGTCGTGCTCGTCGCCGCTGGTGAACGAGTGATGGCGCGACGACTGCTCGGCGCCAACATCCCCGCACCATCGTGGGGGCTCTCGGAAGCGTCTCGACTGCGCGACCAGGTGCTGACGGTGCTGACGAATCCCGTTCTGTGGGGGTCGCTTATTTTCGTCCTCTCCAAACTGGCTGTCGGCGTCGCCGCGTTCACGATTGTTGTGGTCGTCCTCTCGCTCGGACTGTCGCTGCTCGGAGCGCCACTGTACTACGATATGCCCGGTGCCTCGGTCGGGCTCTTCCTGCCTGAACCGATTCAGCGGGAGCTCTCGCTCGTCGTCCCTTGGGAACAGTTCGAGGTCGGGATCTCGTTCATCGTACGTCTCACGTCGTGGGAAGTCTCGACGCTTCCCGGAGCGCTGCTGCTGTCGGTACTCGGAGCGTTCGTTCTGCTACTCGGGCTAAACGTCCTGACGGCAGGGGGATGGATCTGCGCGCGCTGGGCGGAGTTAACGCTCAGTCCCGGTAACGCGGGGGAGTGACACGCAGCGAGCGGAGGCGGTCACGGCGACGTTTCAATTGGCAACAATTTTTGTATACCGAGCGAACATATTGCCCAACTCGGTTTCGCGTCAATGAGCAACGTCTCACAGCAGTACCGGATCGGTGTCGTCGGAGACGCCGCGGTCGGGAACCCCCTCCGTTCGGTCGATCCCGACGCCTTCTCCGTAGAGGTGGTGTCGCTGTCGCCGTCCCCCGATACCGGCCGGCTTTCCGACATCGACTCCGTCGTCGTTCAGCAGGGCCTCGCGTCGGCGTCGTGGGAGTCGGTTATCGACCGGCTCGCGGACGCGGTATCGCGGCCTCCCGTCGTCGCGGTTACCGCGGAGACGGGCGCCGTCGAGACGGCGATCCGGGCCGGTGCGACGGCCTATATCCCGCGGTCGCTCGTCTCGACGAGCCCGAGGGTGGCGGCTGAGCGGCTGAAAACGATCGCTGATCGGAAACGGGCGCGTGAGCGTAGCGCGTCGAACGGCGAGATGACGGCGCCAGAGCAGAGGGAGAGCGAGCGCCGCAGTCGGGACTACGAGCAGATATTCGACGGCGTGAACGACGCCATCGTCGTGTTCGACCCGGAAAATCGAGAGTTCGCAGACGTCAACGAGTCCTACCACCAGCTACTCGGGTACGACGACATCGAGACGATCCGCGAACTCGGAATCGACGGCCTCAGCGTCTCGGAAGAGGGATACACGGCAGACAGAGGCTGGGAGCTCATCGAGGAGGCCGCGGAGACCGGCGACTCAGTGACGGTCGAGTGGCGCGGGCAGACCCGGAGCGGAGAGCAACTGTGGCTGGAAGCGACGTTGGCGCCGGCGACGATCGGTGGCAACTCCCGAGTGCTCTCTATTCAACGGGATATTACACAGCAAAAACGACGCGAACGGGAGTACGAACAGATATTCAACGGGGTAAATGACGCAATCGCCGTCCATGACCCGAAGACTGGGGAACTGCTGAGAGTCAATGAGACGTTGTGTTCGATAACGGGGTACGACCGCGAGACGCTCTTAGAACGGGGTGCGGAGGGAATTACGGTCGCGGCCGAATCGTTTGCTCCCGATCGGATACCGCGGGTTATCGAGCGAGTCGCGGACGGAGAAGACGTCGAACCGTACGAGCAAGCCGTCGAGACGGCGGACGGCGAGCGTCGGTGGCTAGAGATTAATCCGACGAGCGCGGTTATCGACGGCGAGGAGCGGTTCCTCGCAATCTCGCGAGATATCACTGAGCGGCGGCGACGGCAACGGCGCCTCGAGGCCGAGCGGGACCGGCGCTCCGTCCTCTTCGAGAACACGCCTGACCCGATCATGGCCGTCGAGTTTATCGACGGTGAGCCGTACATCACCGAGGTCAACTCGGCGTTTGAAACCGATTTCGGCGTCAACAGCGAGATGGCGACCGACAGACCGATCGCCGACGTGGTCGTCCCGGACTCTGAACGGGAGGGGTACGAGGCGATCCGCCGCCGGGTTATCGACGGCGATCCCGTGGAGACGGAAGTCCGGCGGGAGTCGGCCGACGGGATCCGAGACTTCCTGCTTCGCGTGCTGCCGTTCGAGGTAGACGATCGACGGCATGCGTACGTCTGGTACACCGATATCACGGAGCGGAAGCGCCGGGAACGGACCATCGAGGAGGAACGGGAGAAGTACTCGACGCTGGTCGAGCAGAGCACCGACGGCGTCGTCGTCGTCAGAGACGGCGAATACGTCTTCGTCAACGAGCAGTTCGCGGCGATGACGGGCAGAGCGGAGTCAGAACTTCTCGGACTACCGTTCCAACGGGTGTTCACTGAGGAGTACCGCGATCTGGTCACGGAACGCTACCGCCGACGGGTGGCGGGAGAGACGCCGCCGAACAAGTACGATCTCGAGGTAGAACGACCCGACGGAACGCGGCTGACCTTAGAAACGTCGGTGTCGCGTATTCAGCACGAGGGCGCGCCGGCGACTCTGGCGACGCTTCGGGACGTGACCGAGCGCCGCCAGCGGGAACGGGCGGTCGAGCAGCTTCAGGCGGCCACCGAACGCCTCCAAGGCGCGGAAACGGCGGACGCGGTGTACGAGATCGCCGTCGAAACGGCCAGTGACGTGCTCGACTTACCGATGGCAGCGTGTTGGCGTCTCGACGACGATCGGCAACGACTGGAGTACGTTGCCGGAACGGAGCCCGCCGAGGAGATGCCGATCGGTCCCGTCTCATTCGGGCCCGGTGACCACGAGTACCGGCTCTTCGAGCGTGGGGAGGCGACGACGTATGATCCCAGCCAACATCGCGACCACAACCCGCTGACAGCCGCGGTCCTCGTCCCACTGGCCAACCGGGGACTGCTGGCAGCGGGACACGAACACCGAGACGAGTACGCGTCGTACTTCGTGGACATTATGCAGGTACTGGCCGGCCATGTCGCCGGTGCGCTAGAGCGTGTCGCGAACTCCCAGCAGCTTCGAGAGAACCAACGCCGACTTGAGGCCATCGTCGACCGTATCGACGAGACCATCTTCCTCGCACCGGCCGCCGAACTGACGGAGCCGGAGCCCGCCCCGGACTTCGTCAGTTCCGGATATGACCAGATCTGGGGGCGATCGCTCGACGAAATCCAACGGACACACGAAGAGGGGTTCTTCGAGACGCTCCACCCCGACGACTACGAGGATTACATAGCGTTCATCGAGCGCGTGAGCGACGCCGCCGCGCGGGGCGACGCGGACCAGCGGTACACGACAGAGTTCCGTATAGAACGGCCCGACGGAGAGAGAAGATGGGTCCGCTCAGACTTCTATCCGACCGAGTGGGAGGGTGGGCCGCCGCGAGTCGTCGTCGTGAGCCGCGACGTCACGCAGCAGAAAGAACGCGAGCGGTCATTGGAGTCGTTCCACGACGCGACCGCGGAGCTGACCACGGCCGAAACCGTGACCGAGGCCGGTACCGTTGCGGCCGAAGCTGCGGCAGCGGTGTTTAATATGCCAACGACCGCCGTCTACCACTACGGATCGGCGGCCGGAGAGCTCGAGCCGGTGGCAACGGGCCCGAAGGCGCCGCCCGCGAGCGAGTTAGACCCGGTAACGGCCGCCGATACCGCAGTCTGGGAGGTGTTCGTCGACGAAACTATACGGCACGTGGAAACAGAGGCGGCACCCGTGCTTGACATCGAGAGTGACGAGACCGTGTTGTTGGTCCCGCTCGGCGGGAACGGCATCCTCGCCGTGTGGAGGTCCGATAAGGCGTTTGATACGGAGGCCGCGAGCATTGTCGCCGCGACACTCGAGGCCGCACTGAATCGGCTTCACGGAGAGCGCAAACTGGCAGACAGACGTGAAGAGTTGGCGAAACAGACGGCGCGTGCCGAACGCTTGGAATCTATCACAGAGGTAACGAGCCGTGTCGAGGCCGCAATTACGACTCGCTCCTCCCAAGAGGGGATTCAGGAGGCCGTCTGTGAAGAGCTGGTGGAGACGGGCCCGTTTACCGCAGCGTGGGTCGCCACGGCCGAGATAGGAACTGACCGACTGACGCCTCGAGCGGTCGTCGGCACGACGCGCGAACACGTTGAAAAAGCCCTCGGGGGCGACCGTGATCGATCGGACCCCCATCCGGCGAGAGACGCGTGGCGACAGAGCGAGCCGCGCGTCGTGACCGATCCCGCTGCGGGGGGTCGCCGGAGCGACTGGCGGCGTGACCTGTTGCGTGCGGGATCGGGCGCGGTCTGTGCGGTGCCGCTCGCGTACGACGGTATCACCTATGGCGTGTTGACCGTCATCGCCGACGAGACCGACGCGTTCGGCGACCGGGAGAGAGATATCCTCTCACAGCTTGGCACCTCGATCGGGTACGCGATCACCGCTATCGAACGGCGTCGCGCGTTGGAGTCTGACGACACGCTGGAACTGGAGTTCCAGGGGAGCGATACGGACCTCCCGTTCGCTCGGCTCGCCCGGGAGTTCGAGTGTCCGGTCCGGCTCGAACGGACGGTCCGGCGGCAAAACGAGTCGATAAGCGTCTACTACGCGCTCGAGTCGGATCCACCGTCGAATATCGAGGAACGGGCCGACGAGCTACTCCCCGGAACGGTCTCCGTCGTGTCACGTGGCGGGGGGCAGACCGTCCTCGAACGTCGCGGCTCGTCGTGGTTCGGGTCCCAGATTCCGGAGTACGGGGGCGTCGTTCGTCACAGCCGAGCGACGCCGGAGACCGTCAAACTGATCGTCGAACTTCCGCGAGAAGCGGACACTCGCACGATCGTCGATCGCATTACGGACTCGTTCCCGGCGTTCGAACTCACCGCCCAACGCCAGCATCGCCAGACCGATCGCACCCCCGGAGGGATCCGAAGCCGGCTCGAAGAGCGGTTGAGCGAGCGGCAGCACGAGGCTCTCGAGACGGGTCACGCGATGGGGTATTTCAACTGGCCCCGCGACAGCAGCGGGGAGGCCGTGGCGGACGCGCTCGGAATCACGCAGCCGACGGTGAACAAGCACATCCGCCTCGGCGAGCGTAAGGTGTTCGACCTGCTGTTCGGCGACACGGAGTCGGGGTAAGTGGCTCGCGTGGTCGCCTCGCTCCGGCTCATCTCGACCCGAGCGACGGTTAGTCGATGTCCCGGCCGGAGGGATCGAGGTAGCCGGCGAATCCGTCCTCACTCAGGTCGAACGAGACGGCGGAAACCACGAGGTGGAACTCCTTTCGGTGGTTACCGTCCGAGGCAACCCGCAGCCGATCGTCGACGAGGCCGGCGTCGGCTAAGCGGTTGAGACGCCGGTATACGGTCGGACGTGACATCCCACAGTCCTCGGCTAGCGCCCGCGCGGGCTTCGGCTCCTGCTCGAGTGACGTGAGAATGTCGCACGTGTACTCGTCTCCGAACAGGGCGAATAACTCTTCCGCCGAGGCCTCCGGGGCGCCGTTCGCGTCGGTACCGGGAGTGTCTGCTTTTTCATCCGGGTCGGCCGGTATGGAGTGCGCCGTCATAAGACACTAGAACGACGTCGCATCACCCAAGCGTACTGGCAGTCTGAACTGATTGGGACGGAGTGACGGGGCTATTCATATTACGGAAGTGCGAGGAGAAAGCCCCGTGCTTTAGCGCGGGGAGGATGTCAACCGTCACCCTCTCATTGACAGAAACAGCGGTCGCCGATTTAGGGAGGCCGTCGTCCATCGACCGGTATATGCTGTCGTCCAGTCGATCTGCGTGCCGTACCGGTCCGAGCGATCGGATGCTTCGATCCCTGTGTGACCGGCAATGAAGACCGGAGAGGAACGGTCGACGCGAACACCGCCCGTCGTCACGCCGCGGTACGACGACGCCGTCTCTGGCACACACCGCACTCAAGAGCATGAGATCCTGATAGCCGACACCGGCCTCGCAGCGCTCGTCACGGCGGGACTGCTGGACCGAGCCGGGTTCGATCCGCTGGTCGCTCCGTCGCCGAGCGACCGGTCACCGCCGCGCGTCACCGTCGTTTGGGAGCCCGGGTTGCGCGTCCTGGAACGGTTGGGGCTCCGGAGGTCGGTGGAACGGCGTGGTACCCGGGTGACTGAGCTCGGTCGGCCCGGCAGCGAGAAGTCTTGGGAGGCGGACGCGTCGAGCGAGATCGCACTGGTCGCCGTCGGCCGAGACCAGCTACGGGCCCTCCTCGATCAGGCCGTCCGGAGCCGTGCTCGAGAGACCGACCGAGTCGTGACGGCACTCGAGTCGGCCGCATCGGGGGTCAGGGCGACCTTCGATCACGAAGAGACAGAGTCGTTCGACGTCGCGGTGACGGCGGATCGGTCCCTCAGCGCCGACCATGCGCCGGAACCCGACGGGCGGGTCCACACGTGGAAATGTCACCAGCTCGAAACGACGGCGAAAGCGACCGAGTCGTGGGGCGCCTCGGCGGCCGCGTTCGCGACTCCGACCGGTGACAGCACCTCCCTGCGGCTGGTTACGACGGCGGAGACCCCCGCTCGCGCGGCCGTATCGGTCGACGACATCGTCGATCGGTTCAGCCACCTCGGTCCGCCGACCGCTGACCTCGGACGGGCGCTCAGAGATAGCGGATTCGAGTACCGGCGGGTACGTCTCGCCGCGCCGGCGTCCGTAGCGACCGGCCGGATCGGGCTCGTCGGGCCGTCCGCGCGGACGGCCCTCCCCGGAACGCATCTCGGGCCCAGCACGGACATCGAAACGGCCTGGGCGCTCGCGACGGCGCTCGCGAACGCGTCAGGTATAAACGAGGCGCTCTCGGCGTACGAGCGGCGTCGGCGGGATCTCTCGGGTAGGTTCCGGACCTGGCTCGACGATGAAAGTATGTCCGATCCGGTGCTGTCCCCGGAGTTCCGACTCCTGTTTTCCGCTCGGCGACTCGCGTTCAGTCATGTGACCGGAACCGCCCGTTCAGTTAAATACGCAATCGACGCGGATCGTTGACAGCGTCTCTCACAGCTATCTGAATAGCCCCGTCTGGCGGTCACCGGTAGTACACGTAGCCAGCAGGGCTAGGGGGGGAGAGCGACAACGGTGTGGTACGATGGCGACGACTGCCGATGTGGCTACCGAACCGTCACCGGACGGTGAGAGTATGTCCGCGGGAGAGTCCGACAGGTGTCGGAAGGCCGGTTCCGCCCCGAGGCTGCTCGAACTGTTAGACAACGAGCACACGCGGAATATACTGAAAGCGCTCTGTCGGGGGCCCCAGCGCGGACGAGACCTCATAGACACATGCGAGGCGTCGCGGGCGACGATCTATCGTCGGCTTGACCGGCTCGAAGCTGTCGGGCTCGTCGCGACCGGGCTGTACGTCGACCCCGACGGACACCACTGTGAAACGTACCGATTGCGGCTAGATCGGCTTCGCGTGGCGGTCGAGTCGGGCACGGTGTCGGTCACGGTACGGTCGACGACCGAGAACGACGGTACCCACAGCGACCAATGACGAAGACAGGCGCAGTCTCTGGCTCAGAAGCCCTGGATCGATTTTTATGCAAATCGTGCCCGTCACGACCACCCAAGCCGATGGTGACCGACCATCCGAGACGTGACAATGAATAGTGTGCTACCGCGACAGCCGCCGGTCGACCACGCACCGCGAGAGCGGGTACAACTCTCCGTCACTGGCGAGGAGTCCGCGACAATCTGTGAGTTGCTATCCTCGACGACGGCACGGCAAATCGTCGCCGCACTCAAGGAAGGCCCCAAACCGGCCTCCGAGATCGCTACGGCGGTCGGGACATCGCTCCAGAACACGAGCTATCACCTCGACCGCCTCGTCGAAGGGGACCTCGTCGAGCCCACCGAGACGTGGTACTCGAAGAAGGGCCGAGAGATGACCGTCTACGCCCTCAGAACCCACGAAGTCGTGATTCGATTCTGAGACGAGCAAGCGCTCAGTTCGTCCCGCTCGGCCGCAGTTCGAGGCGACCATCGATCGCTAACCGTCGTCGACGGCTCCCAGGCTAGGGGGCCTCGGTTGGCGACCGCGGACTGAGACGCGCGTCAATCTCGGTCGCCGGCCGGACGGTCGAGCCGATGTCGGCGCCGACCTCGCAGATATCGTGTCGACCCGACAGCGGTGGACGAACGTCGCGAGCGCGATCTCCGGGCGCCGACAGATCTCGTATAGCGGCCACGTGAGCGCCGTCGCGCTTGTCTCGTGGCCGGCGAACAGGACCCTCGCCAGCTGACTCCGAATTTCGTTCTCGCTCGGCCCGTCGGGACCGGTCGCCGCCCGCAACAGCGACAGGAGGTCTTCGCCGTCGGCGGTCGACTCCCGCTCGGCGAGGAGCTCATCAACGACGGACTCGAGTCGGGAGATACCGTGGTGATACCGTTGATTGCCGGGCGGAGGGAGCCACTCCGGAACGGCGACGCAACCCGGCGTGTCGCTGCTGCGTTCCCGGATGGCCCGGGCACCAGCCCGGCCGCCTCTCGGCGGTCATCCGTTTCGATACCCAACAGCGTCTTGCCGAGGACGTGAAGCGTATACTCGGCCGTGGCATCGGCGACGTCGACGGGGCCGTCAGCACCACACCACTCGTCGGCCGCCGCGGCCGCGTACGCCCCCATCGTCTCGGCATACGTTTCGATCCGCTCGCGATAGAACAGTGGCTGAGGCCATGACCGCTGTTGCTGCCATCGCTCGCCGTCGGTCAACAGCAACCCGTCTCCGAGGATGTCGACGCCACCAGCACTATCTGGCTTCCCATATTATCGAACTCCTCAACGAGGACCTGTTCAATCTGATCGGGATGGAGGACTGCGGCCATCTCGGCAGTAGCGATGTCGAACCGAGCGATACCGCCGTGGCTGGCAACATCCTCAGAAGTCGTTCGCGGCGCGACTACTCCGTGACGCGATTACTCCGCGGCGGCGTCTTTGCCGCGGTACTCGGCGACGCGCTTCCGGGCGGACGCGACCGCCTCCCGGGCCTCGCCCTCGGCGCGCTCTTCGAGCTCCTTTAAGTCCGCCTGAAGCTTGTCCAGCCGCGAGGGCTCCGGTTCCGGCTCCTCGTCCTCCCGACCGACGAGCTCCTTCACGCGGGCCTCCACCGGCTCTAACTCCTCGACCACGCCCGCCTTCGCGTGTTCCGCCGCTCGACCGAGGTAGTACCGCGCGTCCTCGAAGTGTTTGCTCATATCTGTCCTTTGGTCGAGGGCAGATATAATCTTTGTGGCGGCGCGGCGGGGACAGTATTCGATCCCGCCGGCTCACTCCCGCGCGCCCGGCGGCAGCGGGTCCGCGTGGTCTGCGATCGCCTCGGCGACGCGGTGCGGGTGTTCGTGGACGACCCAGTGTGTCGCGTCGTCGATCGCGAGCAGCCGCCCGTCGGCGCAGCGCTCGACGCTCTCGTTGGCCAGCCGACGCGCGAGGAACCGGTCCCTGCCGCCCCAGATCACGAGCGTGGGGACGGCCACCTCCGTCTTCGCCGGCTCGGGGCGGTCGCGGACGATCGCCCGGTACCAGTTCACCATCGCCTCGAACGCGCCGTCGCGGTCCCACGCCTGTCGGTACCGCCGCAGGTCCTCGTCGGTGAACGTGCCGGGCGCGCTCGTGTCGCGTAACGCGTTGGTCGCGAGCCGCCAGTTCCCCGCGCTCGCGACCGCCTCGGGCAGCTTCGGCAGCTGGAACGCGAGCATGTACCAGCTCTTGAGCCGCTGGTCCCACGAACTCCGGAGCGCCTCCTCGAAGACGCTCGGGTGCGGGACGTTGACCGCGACCAGCTCCGAGACGCGGTCCTCGTGATGGAGCGCGAGCCACCACGCCACCGCCGCGCCCCAGTCGTGGCCCGCGACGGCCGCCGTCTCGCGGTCATAGGCGTCGATCAGGCCGACGACGTCGCGCGCGAGTTCGCCGATCCGGTAGTCGCGCACCGCCGGCGGCTTCGCGGAGCAGTTGTAGCCGCGCTGGTCGGGAACGACGACGCGGTAGCCCGCGTTCGCGAGCGGCGCAATCGCTTCGTTCCAGCCGTACCAGAACTCGGGGAAGCCGTGGAGCAGGACGAGGAGCTTCCCGTCCTCGGGGCCGGCCTCGACGACGTGGAGCGGCACGCCGTTCGCCTCTATCGCGCGGGACCGACCCGGAACCGACTCGGGGATCTCGTCGTCCGGGATCGGTTCCGGCAGCGCCGCCTCGTCGACCGGTCGGCCCGTGGGCGCGTCGTCCATACCGGTCACGTGCGTCGGCACCGCCAAATAGGTACGCTCGCCGGGGGATGCCGGGGATCGAAATCCTCAAGCCGCTGGCAACCGCCGTTCCGGGTATATTCGCGAATTCCGGCGTCCGCCCGCGGTGAGCGCGTTCTCCCGGGGTTCGCACCGTACCCTATGACATCCGATTCGTCGACCCCTTCAGCCGCTGACGCAAACGCGTCGAGCGATGACGCGTCCGTCTCCAACGTCGTCCTCGTCACGGTGGACTCGCTGCGCGCGGACGCCGTCTCCCCGTACGACCCCGAGCGCCGCTCGCCCGTCATCGACGGCCTCGCCGACGGCGGGACCGTGTTCGACCACGCCTTTGCGACCGGCAACTGGACGCCGTTCTCGTTCCCCTCGATCCTCGCCTCGGAGCCGGTGTTCGCCAGGACGGGCGACATCGGTGTCGACGAGTCGGTGACGCTCGCCGAGGTGCTCTCCGACGCCGGGATCGCGACCGGCGGGTTCAACGCCGCGAACGGCTTCCTCACCGACCACTGGGGGTATCCCGACGGGTTCGACGAGTTCGAGCCGTTCGTCACGAGCGTCGGCTCCAGCGTCTACAGCCGATATCTGGCCGCGCACCCGACCGTCGAGGCGTGGATCCAGCTCGCGACCTCGCCGATCCGGCGGCTGGGCTCGAAGCTCCGCGGCGATAGCGACGACCGCCCGTTCCTTGACGCCTCGCGCATGTTCGACGTCGAGGACGCCGCGACCGGCTTCGTCGACAAGACCGACGAGCCGTTCTTCCTGTGGGTCCACTACATGGACACCCACACCCCGTACGTCCCCGCGCCGCGGTACATCCGCGAGGTGTCGGACGGCCTCGTCGGCACCCATCAGATGCTCCACGCGCACGCCCGGACGAGCCTCGGCCTCGAAGTCGGCGAGCGGACCCTCCGCGAGCTCCGGACGCTGTACCAGGCGACGGTGCGGCAGGTCGACGCCAGCATCGGCCGGCTGCTCGACTCCTTGGACGCCGCCGGCGTCGCCGACGACACCGCGGTGCTGCTCGCGGGCGACCACGGCGAGGAGTTCCAGGAACACGGTCACCTCGCCCACTACCCGAAGCTGTACGACGAGCTGATCCACGTCCCCTTCCTGGCCGACGTGCCCGGGCTCGACGGCGGGCGCGTCGACGGCCACGTCGGGCTCGACGCCATCCCGCCGACGGTCGCCGACCTGCTCGGCGTCGACCCGGCCCCCGAGTGGCACGGCGAGTCGCTCGTGCCGGCGCTCGCTGGCGACGGGGCTTCGCCCGAAACCGCCGACGCCGAGGGCGCAGCGTCCGAAACCGCCGCCGTCGATGACGCCGGGTCCGAAACCGACGACGTCGACGACGGCACGAGCGTCCCCGACGACCCCGTCGTCTCGGTGACCGTCCGCGGCGAGGAGGTGACCCAGCAGCCGATCCCCCGGTCGCTGTCCGACGGCGACCTGTTCATTAGCGCGCGCGACGACGACTGGACGTACATTGAGAACGTCGACGCCGGGGAGCGGGAGTTATACCACCGCCCCGCCGACCCCACCCAACAGGAGAACCTCGCGGTCGACCCGAACGAGGAGGAACAGGCGGTCATCGACCGGTTCGCGCCGGTCGTCGACGCCCACGCGGAGCTGCTCCGTGAGCGCGGCGCCGCGGCCGAAGCGGCCGCGGCCGAGCGCGGCGAGGAGGAGGTCGACGAAGACCTCGAGGCTCGCCTCGAAGCGCTCGGGTATAAGTGATGATTCGATCGGTCCTTCGCGACCTCGCGAGCGGGCCGATCGCGGTTCAGATGCGCCGGTTCCTCGTCGTGGGCGCGCTCACCGCGGGGCTCCAGCTGGCGCTGCTGTGGCTGTTCGTCGACGTCGCCGGGCTGAACTACATCATCGGCGCAACGATCGCTATCGAGATAACGATCATCTGTTCGTACGTCCTCAACAACGCGTGGACGTTCCGCGCGAGTCAGAACACGGGCGTCTCCGAGTACTTCGCCGGACTGCTGAAGACGAACCTCGTCCGCGGCACCGCGATCCCGATCCAGCTCGGCGTGCTCGCCGCGCTCGTCGAGTGGGGCGGGGTGATGTACCTGATCGCGAACGTGATCGCGATCGTCGTCAGCGGCCTCTACCGCTTCGTGCTCGACTCGCAGTGGACGTGGGGGTGACAGCGTCGGGGTGACACGGCCACGCCCGTTTCGAGCCCCTCAGAAGGGGAGCCGGGGCTCGACGCGCTCGACGAGGTCGCGGACCGCCTCCTGCTTGTAGTAGCCGACCGCGGACGCGACCACGACGACCGCGACGAGCGCCATCGCCGAGATGAACCGCCCGCTCGCGAGCTCCCCGCCGGCGTACACCGTCAGGACGTACGCCGGGAGGCGGCCGACGGCGATGACGGCGATGAAGGTGGGGAGCGACCACTTGGTGAGCCCGCTCAGGAAGCAGATGGCGTCGTCGGGGAGCCCGGGGATGATGACGAACGCGAACAGCCCGGGGATCCCGACGGTGTCGACGAACCCGTCGAACCGCTCGATCACGTCCTCGTGGATGACCTTCTCGACGAAGGAGCGACCGTAGCGCTTGGAGAGCGAGAAGGCGACCGCGCTGCCGATGAGGACGCCGGTGAGGCTGTAGACGGTCCCGGCCACCGGGCCGAAGAGGTAGCCTGCGACGAGGGCGACGACCTGTCCCGGAATCGGGGCGACGATGACTTGGAGGGCCTGGATGCCGATGAAGACGATGGGGGCGAAGACGCCGAACTGGTCGAGCCACGTCCGGAGGGCCCGCGCGTCGGTGATGAAGCCCGCGTAGCGGCTCACGACGACGTAGAGACCGACCGCGAGGACCGCGACGCCGACCGCGGCCGCGATCCCCCGCCGGCGGTCCGCCCGCGAGGAGAAGAGTTTCATTCGTGTCGTAGCGGGTGACAGAGGGTCTTGAACCTTACCAACGCCGGGATCGGATCGACCGCGCGTTCCGACACGCGACCGCATGCCTCGTTTCCCGCTCCGACACGCGGCCGTATGCCTCGGTTCCCGCTCCGTCTCACGCCAGCGGCGCCGCGCTCCAGTACGCCATCCGCATCGGAATTCCCTCGCTGTCGCGGTGCGTCTCTCTTTCCGGGAGGAACCGGAGGTCGTCGACCGGGCGGCGAGCGACGACCGCCAGCCCGAGTGCGTCGACGGCGTCGTCGACTGTCGGGTCCGCGTCGGCCGCGACATCGGCCGGTGCGTCCGTGAGCTGTCGGCAGATCCGGCCGAGCGCGGCGCCCGGGTCGTCGAGGTGACCGTCGAGCGCGCCGAGTCGCTCGCCCACGCCCGGCGCCGTCGTCTTCGAGCGTTCGAGCGGGCTGCCGTTGAGTCCGCGGAAGCACACCTCCGGGTGCGCCTCCATCACGCTCTCGCGGGCCGCCTCGTCGCGCCGGAGGAACGCGTCCACCTCGCCCACCGCCGGCGCGATGTGGTACGACTGGCGGCTGAGTCCCTTGTCGAGGTCCGCGCGGTTCCGTTCGTTCACCGCCTCGTAGTCCGCCCCTTCCATCGCGGCCTCGCACGCGCGCCGCGACGGAACGGGAAAGACGCTGCTCGGGCGCTCCGCTGCCGACCGCGCGGCCGAGTCGACCGCCTCGCGGGCGGCCAGGGTCTCCGCGTCGTCCGGGAGCCCGATCGGCACGTCGACTAGGAGTCGGTCGACGCCGGCGTTCCACAGCGCTTCGAGGTCGCGTTCGAGGCGCGCCGCTGGTTCGTTGTCGCCGTCGAACACGACCGCGAGCCACGCGCCGCCCGCCCAGTCGACGCCCGCGACGGTCTTGGTTGGCATCGCTAACCGGTTCGGGCTCTGGACACTCAACCGGTTCGGTGCGTCGAACGAGGGAGGGCGCTATCGCTCGTCTATTTAAAAGGTGCGGGAGAAGTGGGCGATCGCGTTAAGTTAAGCAGAAACGCAAGACTGCGAGAGTATCCTGCGAGTTGGGAAAACCAATTTATATACTCAAGACGGGTAGTAGCTCCGGGAGAAACAGGATATAGCTTCTCAGTTCTCCTTCCCGTTGATCGTCAGAACACGATCAGCTACAACATTCTAGAACACTTCAGAGAAATCGCATGACTGTAGCCATGTTGGTACTAACTTACTGCGACCCTCTCAGCCTTCGACTCACACACATGAGTGCCGGGAACGCCCGCAGGGCGTTCAGTAGCTGAACGTCACTCCATGCTGCCACCGTCACCCACTGCCGTGAGCGAACTACCGGCTTGAATCCCTACCTGTTCGCCCGTTGCAGCACTACCCCGTTGAGGGTCCACATCAATAGTTAACCCACTGAGGCGGTCTTGAAGCTTCTCTGCTCGCTCTGTGAGATTCTCTGCGTTCTGAGAGACCTCCGCAAGCGATGAGGTTTGTTCCTCGGCTGCTGCTGAAACGTTATCGGATTCGCTGTTCACTTCATTTGCCGCGTTAGCGACCTCCTCGACGATGCTCACGACTTCCTCTGTAGAGGCAGCTTGACTGTCTGTTGCGTCGCTAATCTCTTGGATACCATCATTAACTCCTTCGACGGTAGTTGTGATCCCATCGAGCGCAGTGAGAGCCGACTCAACCGTGTCAGCACCCGAACGAACCCGCTCCTGCATTGCCTCCATATCCTCAACAGTCTCATCGGAGTTAGACTGGACGCGCTCGATACGCTCAGTAACGTCATCCGCCGCCTCCGCAGTCTCCTCTGCAAGCCCTTTCACTTCGTCCGCCACCACCGCGAACCCTGACCCGGCCTCACCAGCACGAGCCGCTTCTATCGAGGCATTCAGCGCGAGCAAGTTCGTCTGCCCAGCAATATCCTCGATCAACTCCACAACCTCTCCAATTTCATCGAGCTCGCTCGCCAGCGTGTTGACCTGATCGACCGTCTGCTCAGACTGAGACTCGATATCTTCCATCTCATCAATCGCTTCTGACGCCGCGGCTTGGCCGTTATTACTGAGCTCAACTGCATCCTCCGAGGCTGTAGCAACTTCGTCTGCTGAGGACGCAACTTCTTCAACTGTCCCAGAGAGATTCTGCATCTCGTTCGACGCCTCTCGGCTCTGCCCGTGCTGTGTATCCGCGTCTGCCGAAATCGCTTGGATAGAGTCCGCGACCTGCTCGCTCGCACGCTGTGTCTCTGCCGTCGATGAACTCACGTCTTCACTTGCGGACGCCACCTCATCTGCGAAATTTTGGATCTGCGCGAACGTCAGTTCAAGATCTTCTACCATATCGTTGAACGTGGTGGCGATGTCCCCCATTGCCTCGTTGCTCACGTCGGTATCGAGTCGCCGGGTGAAATCACCGGCTGCACACTCGACCATGACCGACTGGTAATCGGCAGCGGCCTGCTCAAGTTCCGCGTTAAGCTCCTGCATCTCCTGGCGCTGTTCGGCCGCCTCCTCTTCTTTATCCTTGGCGCGATCTCTCGCTTCCTTTGCTTCTTCCAGTTTCTCTTGGACCTTCTCGCGGGCCTGTTGTCGCTGAATCGCGAGCGACTGCCAAAGGAACGTGATTGTCCCCGCAAGCATCAGCACCCCAAGAGCGTGTATCCCGCCCCAGACGATTGGGTTAGCCATCGCTGCCGGATGATTGTAGACTGTGAACCACTCTAGGAGCCCGAAGACGCTGTGTTGGAGGGCGACATATCCGATTGTGATCGCGAACGGCACCCAGTCTTCGTAGAGTGCGACAAGCCCGACTCCCACAAAGTAGAGGAAATGTGCCTCGATGAATCCGCCTGTAAAGTAGGCTAGCACCGACCCTTGTACCATGAACGCAATCGAGCCGGTAGCTGCGCTAATTCTGCGAGGGAGTACCGGGAGTACAGCTATCACCACCAATCCAAACACGATACCAGTGCCAACAACGGAGTGGAGCAGTGGGATGACCGGTAATTCGGCACCAGTGATCGACTCCATTCCGGTCATCCGGCTGACTCCGAAGACAAACGGAAGCAACGCGAGCGTGAACGCCAACACACCGATGTGCCGCCGGCTGAATGTCTCGTCAGGAATCTCTGTGCCATTCGGCGTGTTCTCTATGTACTGCTGAAGCGCCGATTCGGTGTTTTCCAAGCCCATATCTTGATACTGCTCGATCCGCTATTTAACGCCTCTCGTCGGGTTCTCGTTTTTGAGAACTGTTTGTTTTGGTGAACCCGATGCCGGCCCCGGGGCACTGTTTGAGCGATTGCCCGGGGTTGTAGACTGCGGTGGTTAACACGAGTTCGCGGAACTCGCGGTACCACATGTGGGGGTGGTTGTGATCTATGCCCGAAAATGACCGTCTCAACGGCTGTTTAAACGGGATCAGCTTAGAGTTTGTGGAGCGCGAGGCAACACCGAAACTGTTGATGAAGCTCAGTATTCAGCAACACTTGTCTGGATTATCGCTTTCGAATACTGTTTCGTTTCTTGGGGTATTTGGTGTTGATCGGGTTCGATCCACTGTTCATAACTGGGTTCACAAGGCCGATCGACAGCCGGAATCTGGTCGGAGCCCGAATCACGTTGCGGTTGATGAAACGGTGATTCAGCTTGACGATAAAAATATTGGCCGTACGCTGCCGTCGATCCTGACTCAAACGATTTACTTTACACAAAGCTTGAGCCGACAAGAACGAACGTGATCGCAGATCAGTTCTTCGCGGAACGCCGCGAAAAACACGACGTGGATGACGCGATCTTTCTCGTTGATGGTGCGGTTCCACTTCAGCGAGCATGTGAAAACCGTGGCCTCGATTTCAGATACGAACGACATGGAAATCGGAACAGCGTCGAACGTGTCTTTCGTGAGGTAAAACGTAGAACTACCACTTTTCAAACTGTTTCAACAACGCCGAAGCAGAAACTGCTGACGAGTGGCTGAGATCGTTCGCGCTCGCATGGAATCAGCTTATCTGAACACGAGGGATCAGGCTGTGTGACGGTTTATTATGGTTCGAACGCGATCGCTGTTCGACTCCAGAGCAAAACCCATGAACGCGGGGACTCCAGGTTGCGACGCGATTCGAATCAACCACGGCGGTGCGGTGCTGTGATGTCGGAGCCGACGCTGTGTTGCGGTTTCGTCGGCTCCGAACAAAGTGCGGGAGAAGTGGGCCGGCACGACGGGGAATTACGACAGAAATCGACCGTGACAGGCTCTAACGGGTGTACAGAGAGATAGCACGAGTCCAGGGCACCGAGAGACCACCACCTGCCCGGTCGGCGGCGCGGACCCCCCATTGAGGGGGGCCCGCGCCCCTCGACGCGGGCCGTCTCGGGCCGCAGGCGGCCGACAGGGGGTATGGGTGGGTCGGCAGGTGGGTGGGTTCGGTGTTACCACCGAATCCCCCACAACAGGGTCACAGGCGCTCTTGTAGCTCTCCGAGGCTACTGGCGATCTGTAGATGCGCCTCATGGAGTTGCTGAAGCGTCCGGTCGAGGTCGTCGACGTCTTCGAGGTCGGGGCCACGACCGAGATCTTGGTCCAGAGCGGCCTTGGCAGAAACCGTGACAGCCTCCGACATGTTGTCTAAATCGCCGGAAATCATGACCTGTGCGAGCAGGTTGGCGGTCTCGTCGGAGACCGTGATCGACTGGTAGCCTTCAGGTGGCATGCGGGTGAACAAATCGCCCGATACCGTAAATAACTATCTCTTACTGTATTCTGTACTGTAAATTCCTGAAGTGCCTGAAAACAGCCGGTACAGTCGTTTACAGAGTTAGTCTCCTTGGAAGGCCAAGGCGGACCGCACCGCCACCCGTTCGGCTCCCTCCGGTCGCCGGTGCGCGGTCGGCACCGTTCGGTCCGGGTCCGCCGGACCTCACGGACCGCAAGGTTGCCGACCGCTTGGAGAGAAGGCGGGAGCTCACGTCGGGCGGTCTGCCAGCAGTAGCGGGCGGACTGCCGGGCGGTCCAGCTGGCGAAACAGCTGGACTGCCGGGCGAAGAGAGGTCTCTGAGGCTGGAAAAAGTATAAGGGGGTAGTGGGCCGGCACGAATTTGAATCGTGGTTACGGCCACCCGAAGGCCGAAGGATACCAAGCTACCCCACCGGCCCGCACTCGACAGAAGGCCGCTCGTTCTTTTAATCCTTCCGAAAGGGGGGCGATCAGAGAAGATCAGATAGAACGAGAATCGGTGAGGACCGGGCAAATTGGCGGCAGCCACGGCCACCGCCAAAAGTCAGGCAGTTTAGTTATAAATGATAGAACGCAGATCGACAGGTGACAGAGCCAAGGTCACTTTCAGTTGTTTATAAATGGGTGATCTCGGATCGTCGGTGGACATCACCAAAGCCCCAGTCGCGAGGCTATACGTAGATGCCTGCTGATCGACGACGAACACCACCAAAGCCCTAGCCGCTCGGCTATACGTAGATGCCTGCTGATCGACGACGAACACCACCAAAGCCCTAGCCGCTCGGCTATACGTAGATGCCTGCTGATCGACGACGAACACCACCAAAGCCCCAGCCGCGAGGCCGCAGTACGCTCGTTGCGCGCTTCAGTCGCTCACTCCGTTCGCTCCTTCCAGTGCTTACGTCGTCATCAGAACGCCTCGCGTTCTGATTGGCTCACGAGAGCTCCGCTCTCGTGAACGCCTACTGCGGCCTCGCGACTGCCCCTTTGAGTCCCGCCCCGCCCCGCCCCGCACCGCGACCGCACCTCACGCCTCCCCAGCCTCGCGGTTCGCGCTCTGCGAGCGCTCACCGCGTCCCTCGCACGCGCTCCTCGCGCCCGATGGGCGCTCGGAGGCGCGCGCCACCGCACCGGCTCGTCACTTATAAATCGTCCTTGTCCTCCCCGCCGTCCGACCCTTTCACCTCGAAGTACCGGTCGCGGTGTTTTCGACAACCGGGGTTGAACCGCGCGTCGCACGCGGGACAGGCGTCTGTTCCGTCGAGATAGGCCCGGGCGGTGAGCGTCGCCCCGCAGACGCCGCACAGGACCGCCGGCTCGTCGAAGCGCTCGCGGGGCCACGGGACCGCCTCGTGGCCGGTGGCCGCGTCGTGACAGGCGTCGCAGGGGTAGTACGTCTCACAGCATCCGAACCGGAGCGCGACCACGTCGACGGGGGCGTCCCAGTGCGCGCAGCGCGTCTCGGGGTCGACGTCGATTCCGCGCAGGGGGACCTCGAAGCGCGGGTCGGTGTCCGGGGCGGTCGTCGTCTTTCGGTCGGCGGGCGGCGTCGTCTCGCGGTCGGAGGGGTCGGAGGAATCGGTCGGCATCGGTCTCGGGGTCAGTACTCGGCGTACCCGTCGGTGTCGAGCCAGTTGTGGACCACCGTGATCGTGTGATCTGCGTGGAGGAGTTCGGGCCCGACGCGCAGCCGTCGCTCGGCGCGGTCGGCGATCGCCGCCGCCTCCGTGTCGGCGAAGTCGTGGTGGTCCGAGAGCACGAACACGGGGTCGGTCGGTGGCTCGGCGTCGACGAGCGGGTCGCCCTCCTCGTGGAGGTGGACGAGCGTTCCGTCCGGGCCGCGGCCGTCGTCGCCGACGAGTCGGTCGAGCGTCGCGTCGAGTCCCATCCGGCGGAGTTCGACGCCCGGGGAGACGTCCGCGGGCATGTGCCCGATCGCGTCCGCCTTCGCGGCGAGCGCGTCGCGGACCCGCGCGGCGACGTTGCGCTCGTCGGGGTGGAGGTGCCGGAGCGTGTCGGAATCGAAGGTGACGGTGAACTCGTCGGCGACGACGAGGTGGACCCGGACCGACTCGCGGATCCCGTGCGAGAGGAAGACGCCGGCGCTGACGCACCGACAGAGGAGGTCGAGCCGCCCGGCGCCCGGGACGTCCGACAGCGAGATCGCGTCGGGGTCGATGGGCACGTCGCGGCCGATGACGACGAACTGGCGCATATCCGGGGCTCGCCCCCGATCCTGATAAGGCGTGCGACCCAACTGCCGCCGTGAGCCTCACCGGACTCTGTCAGGTCTGCGAGGCGGCCACCGCGACCCGCACCTGCGACCGCTGCGGCCGCGCCGTCTGCGACGACCACTGGGACGAGTCGGCCCGCGCCTGTTCCGGGTGTGCCGCCGGACGCGGGTAGCGGGCCCCCGAGCGGCACGCGAGCCTAGCGGTGTCGGTTCAGCCGCTTCGTGAGCCGCTTGGCCGCGTCGCCGGCGGCGCCGAAGTACGTCGCCTCGTCGCCGGGGCGGCTCGACTCCTCGCCGGCGAAGATGATCCCGCGCGAGGAGTTCACGAGGCCGACGTCGACCGGGAGGTCCGGCCGCGAGGCCAACCCGTGCTCGACCGCGGCCTCGGCGTCGCCCCCCTGCGCGCCCACGCCGGGGACGAGGAAGGGGATCTCCGGGACGATCTCCCGGACCGCCTCCAGCTCCTCGGGCGTCGTCGCGCCCACGACGAGGCCGACGTTGTCGTTCGCGTTCCACACGTCCGCGAGCGCGGCGACGCGCTCATAGAGCGGCTCGCCGGAGGCGAGTTCGAGGTCCTGGAGGTCGGCCCCGCCCGGGTTCGAGGTGCGACAGAGCGCGAACACGCCCTTGTCCGCGCGGTCGAGGAACGGCTGGAGCGAGTCGCGCCCGAGGTAGGGATTCACGGTGATCGCGTCGACCCAGTCGAGGACCTCGGCGTACTGACGCGCGGTGTTTCCGATGTCGCCGCGCTTCGCGTCGAGGAGGACGGGGACGCCCTTTCCCTCGGCGTACGCCGCGGTCTCCCGGAGGGCGCGCCAGCCGTCGGGGTCCTCGTAGAAGGCGGCGTTCGGCTTGTAGCAGGCGGCGTGCTCGTGAGTCGCGTCGATGATCCGGCGGTTGAACGCCCACCGCGGGAGGTCGGCGTCGATCACGGTCTCGGGGAGCCGGCTCGGGTCGGGGTCGAGCCCGACCGAGACGACGCTGTCGACCGCGTCAATCCGGTCCGCGAGCGTCTCGAAGAAGCCCATACGCGCCCTGCGTCGGCGGGCGCACTAACCGTTGTGTTCCGCGGTAGGGCGACTCACAGTGGTCGCGCGCGTCGACCGCCGGTGTGTTCGTACCGCCCGCTGACCGATTCCGTCTGCTGACCGACTTCGCCTGCTGACCGACTTCGCCTGCTGACCGACTTCGCCTGCTGACCGACTTCGCCTGCTGACCGACTCCGCCTGCTGACCAGCCCCGACCGCCGCCGATCGCCCTTGGGTTGAATACGATCGGCCGCCCATGGCAAGTGTGTCGTCGATACGGCTCGACGCTGCCGCGGGGGAGCTCGACTACGTCGAGACGCTTCTGGAGCGGAACGGGCTCCCCGCCGAGGACGTGGGAGACTCCCCGGCGAACTTCTACGTGGCCACAGTCGGCGGCGAGCGGATCGGGGTCGGCGGGATCGAGCCGTACGGTCGCGTGGGGCTCCTCCGATCGGTCGTCGTGGACGCCCGGAAGCGCGGGGTCGGCTACGGGAGCGCGATCTGTGACGCGTTGGAAACGAGAGCACGGAAGGGGGGGGTTAAAGAGCTCTACCTCCTCACGACGACCGCGTCGGGGTTTTTCTCCGAGCGGGGATACGCTGCGATAGAGCGGACGGACGCTCCGGAGGCGATCCGGAACACGACGGAGTTCGCGGACCTCTGTCCGGCGTCCGCCGTCTGTATGCGAAAGACGTTGAACTGACCGGCTCCCCCCGGCGGGCCACACTCGGTCGACCGGGTCAACAGGAGCAGTAGTACTCGCGGTCAACGAACTCGGTCTCGAACAGCTTCGCGGCCGGGCCCGGGTCGGAGGGCCGGTAGACGCCGGTCGTGAGGTTCCCCTCGCGCTCGAACGCGCCGGAGACGAGCCGGCGCCAGTCGGCCGCCGACAGCTGGTCCCAGAAGGCGTCGTCGCCCGCTAAAAGCGAGAGGTAGTCGCGGAGGTACACCCACCGCGTCAGCTCGACGCCGTCGGACTCGTAGCTCGCGTCTGTGACCGCGGCGTAGGCGGCCATCGGGAGGTTCGCGCCCGCGGCGACCGGCATCGAGATCCACTTCCACGGCCGGGTGTTGACGTCGAGCAGCAGGAACTCCCCGCGGGCCTCGTCGTAGACGAACTCCGCCTCGCTGATGCCGTGGTAGTCCGCGTCGTCGAGGACAGCCAGCGCGCGCTCCTCGATCGCCGGCTCGTCGGCCGTCTCCACGAGACAGGACGTGCCGAAGTTGCGGGGGTACCGGACCGCGGCGTTGCCCACGACCGCGAGCGCGTCATCGCGCCCGGACGGGGGGACGTAGGAGGCCAGCGAGTGGTCCCTCCCGGTCGCGATGTCGACGCGCTTCTGGGCCATCACCGCGATCCCCGCGTCGCTCGCGGCCGCGACGACGTCCGCGAACTCCCCGCGGTCCGCGACCTCGATCACGTTGGTACCGAACGCCTCCTCGAAATCGCGCTTGAGCTCGGGCTTCACCACCAGCGGGAAGCCGAGCGCCTCCGCGGCCTCGTCGACCGTCGCGTCCGCCTCGCGGGTCCCGGCCGCCGCGGTCTCCGCCAGCCGGTACGTCTCCGGATAGGGGACGCCGAGCCGCTCGCAGGTCGCGTACAGCTCGGACTTGTTCAATACGTCGTCGAGCGTGTCGCTCCCGGCGAAGGGGAGCCGGACGCCGTCGGGGTCGGCCTCGGCGTACGAGAGCGCCCACTCGTCCATACAGCCGAACGCGACCGCCTCCGCGCCCGCGGCGTCGACGATCGCCTCCACGTCTTCCCGGAACCCGTCGAGGTCGTCGAGCGGGTACGTCACCGCGCCCGCGAAGTCGACCGCGTCCGAGGGCGGCGCGAGCCCGTCGTGCGTGACGGTCCCCGTCTCGGCTCCCGCGCCGCCGGCGTCCCCGCCCGCTCGGTCGAGCGCGATCACGGGCACGTCGTGGGCGTCGAGCGCCCGAGCGACGCCGAGCCCGGTGATGTGCGCGTTGCTGACGAGCGCCGGCGGGCGGTCGAAGTCGGCGTCCGCGAGCGCGTCGATCAGTCCCTCCGTGGACCGAAACGTGTCTGCCATACCCGGTCTCGGCGGTCGACGCACAAAAGGGCCCGACGTACCGGCCCGGAGTGCCCGTATCGGTGACGGGGCCGGCGCGAACCGCGTCGGCGTCGCGGCTCGCGCGGGCGACGCGAGCGGCTTTTCACGGCGCGTCGCCTCCGGATCGGTATGAGCGAAACCGAGGACGACGACGCCGAGCGCGACGACGGCGCGGGCGACAAGCCCGACCCGACGGACGAACTCCCCGACCGGGTCCGGCGGGCGTTCGCAGACCACGGCTCCTTCGAGCGCGACGGGGACGGCTGGGTCTCGACGACGACCGCGTTCGACGGGCGCGTTCGCGCGGCGCCCGCCGAGGAGGGCCGGATCCGCTTTGCGGTCACCGTCCGCGTGCCGACGCTCTCGGCGGTCACCGCCGACGAGGTCGCCGACGTGGTCGGGGACGGCTGGGCCGACACGTTCGAACGCCGCGTCGTCGACGTCGGCGGCGTCACCCGAACGGATCGGGAGTTCGACCCGGTCGTCGAGGGCGAGGTCGACGAGATCACGGTCGCGTACGCGCTCACGGATATCAACGAGCGGCGGGGTGTCGACGACGCGGGCGCGCTGATCGACTTCGTCGAGGGGACGTACGTTCAGGGAGTGATCCCGGGGTACGAGTACACCGAGCCCGTCTCGGACCTGCTCTCGGCAGCGCGACAGCAGGGCGGCGGCGGTCCGGTCTGAGGGAGGTCCGCCCAAGGCGAGCGACGGCGGTCCGATCTGATGGAGGTCCGCCCAAGGCGAGCGACGGCGGTCCGGGTGCGGCCGATAGCGGGAAGTGTCGCCGGTCCGTACGGCGACCATGCTCGCGCTGTTCGGGTTCGGCAGCCTCCTCGCCCTGGTCGCGTTCCACACGTTCCTCGCCGGGGTCGCGACCCGGTTCTTTCGGATTCAGCTCTCGACGTCGTGGGGGTCGGTCGTCTACACGCTCGTGTTGACCCCCCTGCTGTTGCTCGTCTCGACGCTCGTGTTCACCGGCGCGCTCGGCGTCGGGACCGGGATCAACGTCGGGAGCTCGACGATCCTGCTGGCGCTTTTGATCGCGCTTCCGCTGGCGCTCGGCGTCGCTATCGACTACCTCTACGTCCCGTCGCCTGACGAGTACGAGCTTCCAGACACGCGCTGAGAATCCTCGGACGAGACGGCGTCAGCGGTCGACCAGCCCGGCCACAATGTCCTCGACGCGCGCCACCACGTCCTCGGGCGCGCGAGCGGCGTCGACCCGGTGGAACCGACCGGGGTCGGCGTCGATCAGGCGCTCGTAGTTGTCGCGCACGGCGGCGAGGTAGCCGCCGCGCTCGAACTTGTCGCTCCGGCCGGCGCGCTCGGCCCCGGTCTCGGGGTCTACGTCGAGGTAGATGGTCGCGTCCGGCGGACGCGAGAACGCGGCGTGGATCCCCCGGACGTACTCCAGCGGGCGCTGGATCTCCGTGTCGGCGCGCGCGAGCGTCGCCCCCTGATAGGCGAACCGCGAGTCCGAGTAGCGGTCGGAGACCACGAGGTCGCCGCCGGCGAGCGCCGGCCGCACCGTCTCCGAGAGGTGGTTCGCGTGGTCGGCGGTGTATAAGAACAGCTCCGCGAGCGGGTCGGCGTCCGGGTCGCCCATCGAGCGCCCCACAGCCTCCCCGTACCAGCTGTCGGTGGGTTCGCGGGTGAACGTCGCGTCGGGGTACACGTCGTGGAGCGCCTCCCAGACCGTCGTCTTGCCGCTGCCGTCGAGCCCCTCCAGCGTGATCAGCATGGTCGCGTTCCGCCGCGGCGAGGAATAAACGGCCCGGGTCGAGACGGCGCCTGCCGGCCCCGCCCGACCATCTTTTTAGTTACCCCTCCCCGAACGGCCCGCATGGTCGTCGACTCGTCAGCCGCTCGCGCGTTCGGAGGTGACGGATGGTAGCCGTCGCCGTCTCGCTCTCGCGGGTGGCGGCCGCCCTCGTGTTGGTCGTTCTGAACGGCTTCTTCGTCGCCTCGGAGTTCGCGTTCGTCAGGATCCGGGCCACCTCGGTCGACCAGCTAGTCGAGGAGGGGAAGGCGGGCGCGGAGACGCTCCAGGAGGTGATGACCAACCTCGACGACTACCTCGCGGCGACCCAGCTCGGGATCACGCTCGCGTCGCTCGGGCTGGGGTGGATCGGCGAGCCCGCGGTCGCGGCGCTGATCGAACCCGTCCTCGGCCCGCTGCTGCCCGAGGGGCTGGTTCACCTCGTCGCGTTCGCGATCGGGTTCTCCTTTATCACCTTCCTCCACGTCGTCTTCGGCGAGCTCGCGCCGAAGACCATCGCCATCGCGCAGGCGGAGCGGATCTCGCTGCTCCTCGCGCCGCCGATGAAGCTCTCGTACCTGATCTTCTCGCCCGGTATCGCGGTGTTCAACGGCACGGCGAACGCCTTCACGAGCCTGATCGGCGTGCCGCCCGCCTCGGAGAGCGACGAGACGCTCGAAGAGCGGGAGATCCGGCGCGTGCTGGCTCGGGCCGGCGAGGCCGGCCACGTCGACGAGTCCGAGGTCGCGATGATCGAGGGCGTCTTCGAGCTCGACGACACCGCGGCCCGCGAGCTGATGGTCCCCCGCCCGGACGTCGTCTCGCTGCCCGCGGACGCGTCGCTCTCGGCGATCCGCGGGACGGTCCTCGACGCCGGCCACACTCGGTACCCGGTCGTCGAGAACGACGACGCCGACCGCGTCGTCGGCTTCGTGGACGTGAAGGACGTGCTGCGCGCGACCGAGGCGGGCGACGACGGCGCGACCGCGACCGACCTCGCGCGGGAGATCCTCGTCGTCCCGGAGACGACGAGCGCGAGCGACCTCCTCGTCCAGTTTCGCGACGAGCGCCGGCAGATGGCGGCCGTGATCGACGAGTGGGGCGCCTTCGAGGGGATCGCGACCGTCGAGGACGTCGCCGAGGCGCTCGTCGGCGACCTCCGCGACGAGTTCGACGTCGCAGAGCGCCGCCACACGGTCCAGCGGACCGGCGACCGGACGCACGAGGCCGACGGGTCGGTCGCGCTCGCCGACGTCAACGACGCGCTCGGCACCGACCTCAGCGGCGACGGCTACGAGACGCTCGGCGGGTTCGTCCTCGACCGGATCGGGCGCTCGCCCGAGGTGGGCGACGTCGCGGAGACGGAGCGGTTCGCCTTCGAGGTCACCGCGGTCGACGGCGCGCGCATCTCGACGGTCCGCGTCACGCGGCGCGACGACCCCGAGGGATCGGCGGCCGCCGAGCACGCGGACGCCCCCGGCGACGACGCGGCCTGACGGCGTCGAGCGGGCCCTCCCGTGACCGGGACCGGACGGTCCCGCGGCGCGGCGACGACGCGAGCGTTTTTCACCTGTGGCCGCGACCGGTCGCGTATGTTCGACCGGATCTGCGTCCCCACCGACGGCAGCGACGCGGCCGCGGCGGCCTTCGAGCACGTCCTGGCGGTCGCGGCCGACCACGGCGCGACGGTCCACCTCCTCCACGTCGCGGACACGACCCGCGACAGCGTGACGCGGATCGGTGGCGACGTGGTCGACGTGCTTGAGCGCGAGGGCGAGTCGATCGTCGAGGAGGCGGCCGCCCGCGCCGCCGAGGCGGGCGTTGACGCTGAGACCGCTGTCCGACAGGGCGGCGTCCCCGAGACGGTCGCCGCGTACGCCGAGGAGGTCGACGCCGACCTCGTCGCGATGTCGACGCGCGGGCGGCAGGGGGTCGAGCGCCTCGTCGGCAGCACCACCGAGCGCGTCGTCCGGCGGTCGCCGGTGCCAGTGCTGGCCCTCCGCCCGGGCGACGAATCGGTCCCGTACCCGTACGAGGACGTCCTGGTACCGACCGACGGGAGCCCTGCCGCGACCGCCGCGCTCGACCGCGCGCTCCCGGTCGCGGAGCGCGCGGGCGCGACGGTCCACGTCCTCTCGGTCGTCGACACCGGCGGGATCGGCATCGGGGACCACGTCGAGGTGGACGTCCTCTCGGAGTACGCCGACGACGCGGTCGCCGCGGGCGTCGAGCGCGTCGAGGCCGCCGGGTTGGAGGCGGTCGGCGCCGTCGAAGTCGCCTCCTCGGCCGCGCGCGGGATCCGAGCGTACGTCGACGACCCCGGCGTCGACCTCGTGGCGATGGGGACCCACGGCCGGACCGGCGTGGGACGGTACCTGCTGGGGAGCGTCGCCGAGCGCACCCTCCGCAGCGCCCCCGTGCCGGTGTTGACGGTCCCGGTTCCAGACGGGGAGTAGTCCGGCCGTTCGCGTTCGCGTCGGCCGCCAACGCGTCGGATTTCGGGAGCGTCTGACGCCGCGGTAGGTTTACGGGGCTTCCACGCGATATGAATCGCATGAAAGTGTTGGTAGCCGGCGGGACCGGGTTCATCGGATCGTACCTCTGTCGGGCGCTCGCGGACGACGGCCACGCGGTGACCGCGCTCTCCCGCTCGCCGGAGGAGACGCCGGACGGCGTGTCGGGCGTCACCGGCGACGTGACCGACTACGACTCCATCGAGTCGGCGGTCAAGGGGCACGACGCGGTCGTGAACTTAGTCGCGCTCTCGCCGCTTTTCGAACCGGACGGCGGCAACCGGATGCACGACCGGATCCACCGCGGCGGGACCGCGAACCTCGTCCGCGCGGCGGAGGCGGGCGGCGTCGACGGGTTCGTCCAGCTGAGCGCGCTCGGCGCGGACCCGGACGGCGACACCGCGTACATTCGCGCGAAGGGCGAGGCCGAGGAGATCGTCCGCGAGAGCGACCTCGACTGGACGATCTTCCGCCCCTCCGTCGTCTTCGGCGAGGGAGGGGAGTTCGTCTCGTTCACCAAGCGCCTGAAGGGGATGTTCGCGCCGGGCGTCCCGCTGTACCCGCTTCCGGGCGGCGGGAAGACGCGCTTCCAGCCGATCCACGTCGAAGACCTCGTCCCGATGATCGCCGCCGCGGTGACCGACGACGCGCACGCCGGCGAGACGTACGAGATCGGCGGCCCGGAGGTGCTCACGCTCCGGCAGGTGACGGACCTCGTCTACGAGGCGGAGAAGAAGGGCGTCACCATCGTCCCGCTCCCCATGCCGCTCGCGAAGATCGGGCTTTCCGTCCTCGGCGCGGTCCCCGGCTTCCCGATGGGAGCGGACCAGTACCGGTCGCTGAAGTTCGACAACACGACCGCCGACAACGACGTTGAGGCGTTCGGGGCGGACACGGCCGAACTGACGACGCTCGGCGAACACCTCGGGATCCGATGACCGGGGATCCGATGACCGGTGGACCGAACGTGTCAACTGCGCTAATCTCAGCGCTGGTAACGGCAACCGAAGGCTTATATACGAGATCGCGCTCTGTTCAGTTCAAACGCGGAGGGAGCACACGATGAAACTCGCAATGATCGGATTCGGACAGGCGGGGGGTAAAGTAGTTGACAAGTTCTTGGAGTACGATAAGCGGACGGGCTCCGAGATCGTTCGGGCCGCGGCGGCCGTCAACACCGCGAAGGCCGACCTCATGGGACTCGAACACATCTCCGAGGACCAGCGCGTCCTCATCGGCCAGTCCCGGGTGAAGGGCCACGGCGTCGGCGCGGACAACGAGCTGGGCGCGGAGATCGCCGAGGAGGACATCGATGAGGTTCAGGGCGCGATCGACTCGATCCCGGTCCACGAGGTCGACGCCTTCCTCGTCGTCGCCGGGCTCGGCGGCGGGACGGGCTCCGGCGGCGCACCGGTGCTCGCGAAACACCTCAAGCGGATCTACACCGAGCCAGTCTACGGGCTGGGCATCCTGCCGGGCAGCGACGAAGGGGGCATCTACACCCTCAACGCGGCCCGCTCGTTCCAGACGTTCGTCCGCGAGGTGGACAACCTCATGGTGTTCGACAACGACGCCTGGCGGAAGACGGGCGAGTCCGTCCAGGGCGGCTACGAGGAGATCAACGAGGAGATCGTCCGGCGGTTCGGAATTCTGTTCGGCGCCGGCGAGATCCAGCAGGGACAGGAGATCGCCGAGAGCGTCGTCGACTCCTCCGAGATCATCAACACGCTATCGGGCGGCGGCGTCTCCACCGTCGGCTACGCCGAGGAGGAGGTCGAGGAGCGCTCCTCGGGCGGCCTGCTCTCGCGGCTGCGCGACGACGGCAACGACGAAGAGCTCGACAGCGCACACACCACGAACCGGATCACCAGCCTCGTCCGCAAGGCGGCGCTCGGCCGGCTCACGCTCCCCTGCGAGATCGAGGGCGCGGAGCGCGCGCTGCTCGTGCTCGCCGGCCCGCCGGAGTACCTCAACCGGAAGGGCATCGAGCGCGGCCGCAAGTGGCTCGAAGAGCAGACCGGCTCGATGGAGGTCCGCGGCGGGGACTACCCGTACCGCGGCGCCGGCTTCGTCGCGACGGTCATCCTGCTCGCGGGCGTCACGAACGTCCCGCGGATCAAGGAGCTCCAGCAGGTCGCCATCGAGGCGCAGGACAACTTAGACGAGATCCGCGAGGAGAGCGACGAGAACCTCGACGAGCTCGTCAGCGACGACAGCGACGAGCTGGAATCCCTGTTCTAAGGCGCTCCGCTCCTCGCGATGGAGGTCATCGTCCCCTTTTCGACCGACCGTCCGAAGTCCCGACTCTCCGACGTCCTCTCGCCGGACGAGCGAAGCGAGTTCGCCAGGGCGATGCTCGACGACGTGCTCGACGCCGTCGCCGCCGCCGGGGGCGACCCCCGAGTCCTCGCCACCGACGCGGTCGACGTTGAGCCCCCGGTCACCGTCGACGACCGCCCGCTGACGACCGCCGTCAACGCGGCGCTGGACGCGCGGCTGGGAGCGGACGGCGAACGCGGAGAAGCTGTTGAGCCGGTCGCCGTCGTGATGGCGGACCTCGCGCTCGCGACCCCGGCGGCGCTCGACCGGCTCTTCGAAGCCGGCCGAGATACGGACGTCGCGATGGCGCCGGGCCGCGGGGGCGGCACGAACGCCTTCGTCGCCTCGCACCCGGAGTTCCGGGTGGACTACCACGGCGCGTCGTACCTCGACCACCGCGAGATCGCGAGCGAAATCGGCGCGGCGTTCGCCGCGGTCGACTCCCGGCGCCTCGGGACCGACGTCGACGAGCCCGACGACCTCGCCGAGGTGCTGATCCACGGCGAGGGGCGGGCGGCGTCGTGGCTCCGCGAGGCCGGCTTCGAACTCGACGCGTCCGAGGGGCGCGTGGCGGCGGTTCGAGACTGAGCCGCCGCTGGACTGCGTCAGACGTGTGTCCGTCCCGGCGGCGTTCACCGCCGAGTTAGCTCGCCCGTCTCTTGGATGTCGAAGGTAATGGCCTCCGTCCCGTCTCCCGACGGGATGAAATGAACGTGACCCTCGTCGGTCAGTTTCGAGTTCTCCTCGTACGCGCGATAGCGGACGAGATACCGTCGCGCCTCGACGACTCCCTCGTCCGCCGCCGTTCCGTCGGGTCCGACGTCGAACGACGAACTGAACTCCCTCGCCGCGGCCTCCGACGCACCGTCTTCGTAAAACACCACTTCGACGGCGTAGGAGACGTCCGTCTGGTTGAACACGGTCACGTCGACCCGGGCGTCGCGCGATCGGAGTCGCGAGCAGCCGGCGGAGGCACCGGTCGCGACGACACCGATCGCCCGGAGAACGGAGCGGCGGGAGGGCATGCTCCTACGATTGGGAGACGCGGTGTATCGGCTTTTCGGCTCGCTTTCGAACCGCACGCGTCCTATCTCGCGCGGCGACCGGACGTTCCGCCCGAGCCGTCGGCCGATGCGTGTTCTCCCCCCGCGGCCGCGACGTAACCGGATCCGGTATCGACGGGGGATCCGCAACCGCGATTCTTTTTAAACGCCGACCGCGAGTGTCGCCCGTGTTCGCCGGGGCCGAGAAGTACGACGTCGACGTCGCGGTCGACGAGCGGGCGGTCGAGCGGCTGCTCTCGGTCCGCCCGGGCGACGTCGACGCCGCGGATCGGCTCACCTTCGCGCGCAACGTCTTCATCCCGCTCACCACGGCGTGTCGGTACACCTGTACGTACTGCACCTACTACGACGTCCCCGGCGAGGCGTCGCTCCTGTCGCCCGATGAGGTTCGCGAGCAGTGCCGCGTCGGCGCCGACGCGGGCTGTACGGAGGCGCTTTTCACCTTCGGCGACGAGCCCGACGACCGGTACACCGCGGTCCACGAGACGCTCGCCGAGTGGGGGTTCGACTCGATCCACGACTACCTCTACCGGGCCTGCGAGATCGCCTTGGAGGAGGGGCTGCTCCCGCACTCGAACCCCGGCGACCTGACCGAGTCGCAGTTCGCCGCCCTCCGGGAGGTGAACGCGTCGATGGGCGTCATGCTAGAGACGACCGCCGACGTCGACGCGCACTCGGGGGGCAGACGGAAGACGCCGGGCCAGCGGCTCAACACGATCCGCGCGGCGGGCCGGCAGGGCGTCCCGTTCACGACCGGAATATTGGTCGGGATCGGCGAGGACTGGCGCGACCGCGCCGAGAGTCTGCTCGCGATCCGCGAGCTCCACGAGCGACACGGTCACGTCCAGGAAGTGATAGTCCAGAACGTCGTCCCCAACGAGCGCTCCGACTTCCCGAAGCCGGACCTCTCGACGATGCGGCGGGTCGTCGCGATGGCCCGCGCGGCGCTCCCGCCCGAGGTGTCGGTTCAGGTGCCGCCGAACCTCTCCCCGGCGGCCGACCTCGTCGACTGCGGGATCGACGACCTCGGCGGCGTTTCGCCGGTAACGGACGACTACATCAACCCGGCGTACGAGTGGCCCGACCTCCGCGGGCTCGAAGCGGTCGCCGACGCTGGCGGCGCCCCGCTCCGCGAGCGCCTCCCGACGTACGCCCGGTACCTCCCGGACGACGTCCGGCCCGCCGGCGCTGGCTCCGCGCCCGACCCCGACGGCCGCGAGGCGTGGATCCCGGCGGCGGTCCGGGAGCGGATCGCCGCGGACGACGTCCACGGGCGACGGCTGCGCGCGGTCGCGCGCGGCGACGGGCCGCTCGCGGTGCGGAGCGACTGACGCTCCGCGGGCCCGATCGGCCGCTCACGCCGCAGTCGCCCGCCGTACCGGACGTAAACAACCGCGGTGCCAGTACCTTCTTTATATATTCGACGTAAAGACGGGACGATGTACCCATTACAGGCCGACGCGGTCACGAACGCGGTCGACGTGGCGGCGATCGCGACGACGGCGCTCCGGTTCGTCGCCGGCTTCGTCGTCGTGTTGCTGCTCGGAAAGCTCGTCTTACTTCCCGGGCTTCGGCGGATCATCAGGGCTCGCGGGTTCGACGAGGCCGTGTTGAGCCTCGGCACGAACGTCCTCAACACCGTCGTCTGGGTGGCGGCGGTCGCGATCGGCTTCGCGGTGGCCGGCTACGGGAGCTTCCTCTCGGCGTTCGCGGTGTTCGGCGGCGCCATCGCGCTCGCGGTCGGCTTCGCGGCCCAGGACCTCCTCGGGAACTTCGTCGCCGGCGTCTTCATTCTCAAGGACAAGCCGTTCGAGGTCGGCGACTGGATCGAGTGGAACGATAACGCCGGTCGCGTCGAGGAGATCGACCTGCGCGTCTCGCGCGTCCGGACGTTCGACAACGAGCTGGTGACGGTTCCGAACAGCGACCTCGCGAACAACGCGCTCACGAACCCCGTCGCCTACGACACGCTCAGACAGAAGTTCGTCTTCGGGATCGGCTACGACGACGACATCGAGCAGGCGACGGACATCATCGTAGAGCAGGCCGAGGCCCACGAGGAGATACTCGACGACCCCGGCGTCTCGGTCCGGCTGGTCGAGCTCGGCGACTCCGCCGTCGGGCTCCAGTCGCGCTGGTGGATCGCCGACCCTGACCGCGGCGACTTCGTCCGCGTGCGCTCCGAGTACGTCACCGCGGTGAAGGAGGCGTTCGACGAGGCCAGCATCGACATGCCGTACGTCCACCGGCAGCTCACCGGGAGCGTGGAAGTGATCGAAGACGTCGCCGCCGAGGAGTAGGCTGCAGCGGCGACCGCACCCCACCTACCCGACCTCTTCCTCGACGTCGCCCGCGTCGGGCCGGTACTGCCGGCTGACCGCCTGCCACCGGTTCGACCGGAACCGGTAGCCGTTCAGGCCGGCCGGCACGAGCTTCTCCGCCACCAGCGCCGCGTAGAGGCCGCCGACGCCGAGCGGCGTGACGAGGCCGACGAGCGCGACCGGGAGCGCGAAGGCGTACAGCCCGATCATCGACGCGACGAAGGGCCACCGCGTGTCGCCCGCGCCGCGCAGCGAGCCCGTGATCGACCCGTCGACGCCGAGCGGCACCGCGCTCACCGCGGCCGCGACGACGAACGCCGCGGTCGCGCCCACCGCGGCCGGGTCGTCGACGAACACGTCGGCGATCGGCGTGGCGGCGAGGATCACCGCGGCCGACGCGAGGACGTAGACGACCGCCGACAGCGCGATCACGTCGCGGCCGTACGCGGTCGCGAGCGACTCCTCGCCCGCGCCGAGCCGCTGGCCGACGAGCGTGCTCGCGGCGATCGAGAAGCCCCAGCTGAAGCTCCCCAGCAAGGCCCGCACCCGGCGGCCGACCTCCAGGGCGGCGACCGTCGCAGAGCCGAACGACGAGGCGATCCACAGCAGCGGGAACACCACGACCCCCTCGGCCACCCGGCGCGCGACGAGGGGCGCAGAGACCCGGAGGAGCTGTCGGGTCAGTCCGGCGTCGAACCACGGCCCGGAGCGCCCAACCGGGACTGGCGAGGCGCCGCGGCCGAAGTACGAGCGGCCGGTCATCCCCCACGCGAGCACGAGCCCGACGGCGGCGATGGAGACCGCGGTGCCGAGGCCCGCGCCGAACACGCCCAGCCCGGCGCCGAGGACGAGCCAGACCGTGAGGACGACGTTCAACAGCGCGCCGCCGGCACGCGCGACCATCGGGGTGCGTGTGTCGCCGACGCCGGCGTACGTCCGGCTGGCGATCATGTTGAAGAACTCGAAGGCGAGCGCGGGCGCCGTGACGACGAGGTAGGTCGTCCCGGCGGACAGCGCGGCTCCCTCGCCGCCGACGAGGGCGACCAGCCGCTCCGCGCCGAGGACGTAGCCCGCGACGATCGGCGCGACGAGGAGCGCGGCCACGATCAGCGACTGCTTGACGACGAGCCCCGCCCGCCCGCGCTCGTCGCCGCCGTAGTTCTGCGAGACGAGCGAGACGGTGCCGCCCGCGAGCCCGATGGAGACGAACTTCGCCAGCTGCCAGAACGCGAAGGCGTACCCGAGCCCGGCAACCGCCGAGACGCCGACCGCGTAGCCGATCACCGCGAGGTCCACGGTGTTCTTCGACATGATCGCGAACCCCGTCACGATCCGGGGCCACGCGAGCCCCATCGTCTCGTCGAGCCGCGACCGGTCGATGACGCCGGCCCGGTCGAGCGCGCCCGCGACCGCCTCGCCGACGCGGACGGCGCCGTTCCGGAGCCGGGATAGCATTGGACAGTGATACGCTCTGGGCGGGCTTGTGTCTGTCCGTCCCGGACAGGGACGCGACCGTAGCGCAACCGTTTTCACCCACTCGCGTGCGAAAACCATGTATGAATACCACCGAGTGGCAGACGTACCTCGTCACGGCCGAGAGCCGTTCCGCGGGACGGACGACCCCGGAGGTCGTCGGGGCCGCGCTCGACGGCGGGGTCGACGTCGTTCAGCTTCGCGACAAGGCGACGAGCGCGCGGGAGCGCTACGAGACCGGACTCCAACTGCGCGAGCTGACCGCCGACGCGGGAGTACCGCTGCTCGTCAACGACCGGATCGACCTCGCCGCCGCGATAGACGCGGACGGCGTCCACCTCGGGCAGTCCGACCTTCCAGTCGCCGTCGCCCGCGAACAGCTCGGCGAGGACGCCGTCGTCGGCGTCTCGGCCTCGACCGCCGAGCAGGCGAGGGCGGCCGAGGCGGCGGGCGCGGACTACCTCGGCGTCGGCGCCGTCTACGGCACCGACTCGAAGGACGTCTCCGGCGACCGGGACGGGATCGGGACCGAGCGAGTCGCCGCGGTCGCCGACGCGGTCGAGCTCCCGGTGATCGGGATCGGCGGCATCGACGCGAACAACGCGGCACCCGTCATCGAGGCGGGCGCGACCGGCGTGGCAGTCCTGTCGGCGATCACGGCCGCCGAGGACCCGGAGACGGCGGCCGCGGCGCTGCGGGAGACGGTGACAGAGTAGCGGCGTAGCGGCGTGACGGAGTATCGGCGTCGCGGAGTGACGAGCCCCTACTCCTCGCGTTCGAACTCGGGGGCGAACAGCCGCGCGGACATCGGGGCCGGGTCGCCCTCGGTGAGGTTGTACTCGGAGAAGTCAGTCACGCCCGCCTCGCGGAGGAGGTCCTCGTCGTAGAAGCTGTTGCCCGTACACTCGGCGGGGTCGCGCGCGAGGATTTCGAGGACCGCGTCGGAGACGACCTCGGGGGTGCGCCAGTCGTCTTCGGTCCCCAGGCCGAAGTAGCGCGTCGCGCGGGTGTCGATGGTCGTCACCGGCCAGAAGGTGTTACAGCCCACGTCGTCGCTCGCCAGCTCCTCGGCGAGCGAGAGCGTGATGAACGACATCCCGAGCTTCGACCACGCGTACGGCGCCTTGCCCGGCGAGCGGTCGGTCGTTATCGGCGGCGAGTTCGACAGCAGCCACGCCCCGTCGAGGCCCGCGAGGTGGTCGGCGAAGGCGTGCGCGACGAGGTGGGTGCCGCGGACGTTCACGTCGGTGAGGAGGTCGAACCGGTCCGCCGGGAGGTCCGCGATGTTCGCCAGCTGGATCGCGCTCGCGTTGTTGATGACGATGTCGACCTCGTCGAAGTGGTCGATCGACTCCTCGACGACCGCCTCGACGCGCTCGGCGTCGCGGAGGTCGAGTTCGAGCGCGAGCGCCTCGGACCCGATCTCGCGCACCTCGCGCGCCGTCTGCTCGATCGACCCCGCCAGCTCGGAGTCGTCGTCGTCGGTCGTCTTGCCCGTCGAGACGACGTTACAGCCCCGCTCGGCGAGCGCGAGCGCGATCTGTTTGCCGATGCCGCGAGTCGTTCCGGTGATAAACGCCGTCGAGCCCGAGAGGTCGGGGTCCGCGAGTGCCATACCCCCCTGTTCGACCGACCGCGGGATAATTCTCGGTGGTCGAGCGCGGAATCGACGATGCGATATTTAAATACCGACGAGCGGGGCGACGATATCTTATAAATATCAACTGCGGTGGCGCGTGCCTGCGAGCGGCCGCCCCCGGCGGCCGCGAGGAGCACGCGCGAGGGACGCGGCGACCGGAGCGAAGCGGAGGGAGCCGCGAGGCTGGGGAGGCGTGAGGCTGCTGTGCGGTCGCAGTCGGGGAGGACTCAAAGGGGCAGTCGAGAGGCGGGCGCAGGCGACGTAAGCACCGCAGGGAGCGAACGGAGTGAGCGACCGAGGAGCGCAGCGAGCGTGCGCCCGCCTCCCGACTGGGGCTTTGGAGGTGTTCGCCGCCGATCTGCGATCAGATATTATAAGCGAGCGACTGGGGCTTTGGAGGTGTTCGTCTCTGACCTCTGGTTAATCATTTATAAGCGAGCGGTTGGGACAGTAACACTCTCTCTCGCCGATCCGAACGTAATCCAGTCTTATCGCGTCGCGGACTTCCACTCGCGCAGCCCCACCCGCTCGCCGTTTAACTCCTCGGCGGGCGCCTCGGTGGCGGCCCAGACGAAAAGCGGCGCGACGCTCTCGGGGTCGCGGGCGCGCTCCTTCCCGGTGAGGTCGGTGGCGACGAGGCCGGGGTCGACGACGCCGACCGTCGCGTCGAGGTCGGCGGCGAAGCCACGCGCGACCGCCTCGGCGGCCGCCTTCGAGACCGCGTACGCGCCCATCCCGGGCTTCGACTCGGCCGCGACCGCGCCCGACGGGACGAGGACGCGCGCGTCGTCGGCGAGGTGGGGAACGGCCTCGCGTATCGTGGCGAACACGCCGCGCGCGTTCGTTCGCATCGTGTCGTCGTAGTCGGCGTACGCCACCTCGGTCGTCGGCCGCTCGCCCGGCGCGCCGTGGAACACGCCGGCGTTCGCGAACACGACGTCGACCGGGCCGGCCTCGCGGGCGACGCGCTCGAAGAAGCGCTCGAGGTCGAACTCGTCGCGCACGTCGACGCGGTCGCCCCAGGCGGTGCCGCGCTCGGTGCCGGCCTCGCCCGCCGAGCCGCCGTCGGCCTCGTCGCCGTCATCCGTCTCGTCGCCATCGCCGCTCGCGTCGCCGGAGTCGCCGCCCTCGCCGTTCAGCGCCGCGACGGTCCGATCGACGGCCGCGCCGTCGCGTCCGGAGACGGCGACGAACGCCCCCTCGTCGACGAACGCCTCGGCGACGGCTCGTCCGATCCCGCTCGTTGCCCCGGTGATCGCGACCGTCAGATCCATGTGGAAACGAGTACGCGCGTCGGCGACTTAGTGGTATCCACTCAGTGCGAGGGGCGGGCGTCGGCGCCCTTCCGCGCGGCGCGACGAGGCGTCCCCCTCGCCGCGTCTGCCCGGATTTATACCGTCGCCGCTCCTACGATCGCCTATGGACGTGGTCCCGGACATCGACGGCGTTGCCGGCGAGTCGGTCGTCGTGATCGGCGGCGGATTCGGCGGTCTCTCGACGGCCTGTTACCTCGCTGACGGCGGCGCGGACGTCACCCTACTGGAGAAAAACGAGCAGCTCGGCGGCCGCGCCAGCCGGCTCGAAGTCGACGGCTTCCGGTTCGACATGGGGCCGTCGTGGTACCTGATGCCGGACGTCTTCGAGCGCTTCTTCGGCCACTTCGGCCGTTCGCCCGACGAGTTCTACGAGTTAGAGCGGCTCGACCCGCACTACCGCGTGTTCTGGAAGGACGGAGACAAGGTCGACGTGCTGCCGGACCGCGAGAAGAACAGGGAGATATTCGAGTCGTACGAGCCCGGCGCGGGCGAGGCGTTCGACGCGTACCTCGAGGAGTCCCAGCGAACCTACGAGATCGGGATGGAGCACTTCGTCTACGAGGACCGCCCGCGGCTGCGCGACTACGTGGACAAAGACGTCCTCCGCTACTCGTGGGGACTCTCGCTTCTGGGCAAGATGCAGGGACACGTCGAGGACTACTTCGACCACCCGAAGCTCCAGCAGCTGATGCAGTACACCCTCGTGTTCCTCGGCGGCTCGCCGACGAACACGCCGGCGCTGTACAACCTCATGAGCCACGTCGACTACAACATGGGCGTCTACTACCCCGACGGCGGGATCGGCGCCGTCGTCGACGGCATCGTCGAACTCGCCGAGGACCTCGGCGTGGAGTTCGTCACCGACGCCGAGGTGACGGGCATCGAGGGCCGGTACGGCGCCTTCGCGGTCGACACCGAGAATGGTGAGCGCTACCTCGCGGACCGCGTCGTCTCCGACGCCGACTACGCACACACCGAGCAGGCGCTGCTCCCCGAGCGCAAGCGGCAGTACACCGAGGAGTACTGGGAGTCGCGGACGTATGCCCCCTCCGCGTTCCTGCTGTACCTCGGCGTCGAGGGCAACGTGCCGAACCTCGAACACCACACGCTCGTCCTCCCGACCGACTGGGACGAGCACTTCGAGCAGATATTCGACGACCCCGAGTGGCCCGACGACCCCGCCTACTACCTCTGTGTCCCCTCGAAGACCGACGACACGGTCGCGCCGGAGGGCCACAGCAACCTCTTCGCCTTGGTCCCGATCGCGCCGGGGCTGGCAGACACCCCCGAGATCCGCAACCGCTACCGCGACCTCGTCATCGACGACATCGCGGCGAACACCGACACCGACCTCCGGGGTCGGATCGTCGTCGAGGAGACGTTCTCCGTCGACGACTTCGCGGACCGGTACAACAGCTACGCGGGCAGCGCGCTCGGGTTAGCGCACACGCTCACCCAGACGTCGCTGCTCCGCCCGCCGCACACCTCCGACGCGGTCGACGGGCTCTACTTCACTGGGTCGACGACGACGCCCGGTATCGGCGTCCCGATGTGTCTCATCAGCGGGGGGCTGACCGCGGAAGCGATGGCCGACGACGACGTGTGACCAGCGCCGTGAGCGACCAGAACCGATCCGCCGAAGGCGAGGGGAGCCGACCCGCCGACGAGCAGCACCGACCCGCCGGAGAGGATCGGGAGCGGGCCGCCGGGAGCGGGAGCGAGGGCCTCCGCTACCTGTTGGTGCTGTCGCGGCCGCGCTTCTGGCTCTACCTCGCCGGCCCGGTCGCGGTCGGCGTCACCTACGGCATCGGCGACGTGAGCGGCCTGTTCACCCCGACCACCGTCGCGCTCGCGCTCTACTTCCTCGTCCCCGCGAACGTATTCCTCTACGGCGTCAACGACGTGTTTGACGCCGACATCGACGAGCTGAACCCGAAGAAGGCGGGCCGCGAGGCGCGCTGGCAGGGGAGCCGACCGGTGGTCGCCGCCGTCGTCGCGTCCGGCGCGCTGGGGCTCGCGACGCTCGCTATCACGCCGCGGGTCGCGTGGCCGTACCTGCTCGGCTTCCTCGTCTTAGCGGTCGGCTACAGTGCGCCGCCCGCCCGATTCAAGACGACGCCGTTCCTCGACTCGCTGTCGAACGGACTGTATGCGCTCCCCGGCGCGGCGGCGTACGCGACCGTCGCTGGCGCGCACCCGCCGCTCGCGGCGCTCGCCGGGGCGTGGCTCTGGACGATGGGGATGCACACGTTCTCCGCGATCCCGGACATCGAGCCGGACCGGGCCGCGGGGATCGACACGACCGCGACGTTCCTCGGCGAAAGCCGCACGTACGCCTACTGCTTCGCGGCGTGGACCGCCGCGGCCGCCGCGTTCTGGCTCGTCGACCCGCGCCTCGGCGCGCTGCTCGCGGTGTACCCGGTCTTCGTCGCGTGGGTCGCGCGCTCATCCGTCTCGGTCGACCGCGCGTACTGGTGGTTCCCGGCGCTGAACACCGTCGTCGGCACGCTGCTGTCGATGGGCGGCCTCTGGCGGGTGTACCCGCTCTGGGAGGCGCTGCCGTGACCGACAGCGACGGCGGGGGGTCGGAGGGGGGCTCGGCGGGGACCGGATCGGCCGAGAGCGCCGCCGCCCCCGGGACCGCCCCCGGGCTCGACGCGCTCCGCGAGCGCGCGCCGGACACGCGCCGGGAGGCCGAGGCGCTGCTCGACCGGATCGTCCGCGAGAACCGCTTCACCATCGCGGTCGTCTTCCCGCTCGTCGGGGCGATCGCGCTCGTCGGCAGCGCCGAGGGATGGGTGCCGGAGCCGTTCGCGTTCCATCCGTGGTTCGTGCTGTTCGGCGTGATCGTGATGCGCTCGCCGCTGGTGGTCGGCGTGTTACCGACGATCGACCGTCGCGCGCTCGGCTGGATCGGCGTCTTGACCGCGTACACGTACCTCATCGAGTCGGTCGGCGTCGCCACCGGGTGGCCGTACGGCGAGTTCGCGTACACGGTCGACCTCGGACCGATGCTCGGCGGGGTGCCGGTCGCGCTCCCCGTCTTCTTCATCCCGCTCGTGACCAACGCCTACCTGCTGTGTCTGCTGTTGCTCGGGCCGCGCGCCGACAGCGTGTGGGTCCGGCTAGCGACGGTGATCCCGGTCGTCGTCGCGATGGACGTCGTGTTGGACCCCGGCGCGGTGTCGCTCGGGTTCTGGGACTTCGGCGGCGGCGCGTTCTACGGCGTGCCGCTCTCGAACTACGCCGGGTGGGTATTGTCCGCGATCGTCGCGGTCGTCACGCTCGACCGCGCGTTCGCGGCGGTCGGGATCCGCGAGCGCCTCCGCGACTGCGAGTTCATGCTCGACGACATGGTGAGCTTCGTGATCCTCTGGGGTGGCATCAACCTCTGGTTCGGGAACCTCCTGCCCGCGGCGGTCGCGGCCGCGTTCGGCGTCGGCCTCGTCCGCGCCGAGCGCTTCGATACGCGGCTGTTCACGCAGTGGCGGCGGTAGCGGAAGTCCGGGGAAGCGTAACGCTCGCGCGACTCGGTTGCCCTTATATACCGGGGTCGCATTCTTCCGATCGTGATCGACGGCGGCAATCGCGGCGGACGACCGAACCGAGAGGACCGGCGGCGATGAGCGACCTCGCCATCGACTATGGCGACCACGAGCGGGTGCGCGAGGTCGTCGACCGACTGGTCTACTGCGCCGAACACGTCAGCGTCTCCTTCGACGGGTGGGGTGAGCCGCACGTGAAGGGGCCGGGACTGTACTTCGCCGTCATCGGCGACAGCGACTACGGGGCCTACGCGGACCCGATGGGCGACAACCGCTGGCCGCGGGACACCTGCCAGTCCGTCTTCGACGCGGACGGGGTCGCCGCCGCGGCCGAGTCGGTGAGCGTCGCGCAGGACGGCGGCGTCGTCGTCGCGGTCGACGGCGAGGTCGAAAGTCAGATGGTTCGGTTCCGCGACCTCGGCACTCGCGACGAGGAGGCCGACCTCGTCGACGACGTGAGCTACGAGCCGTGGATGGGATCGCGGCATATGAGCGCGATCGAGACCTCCGTCCGGCCGGAGGTCGTCGCGACGGTGACGCTGAGCGAGGAGACCGGCCGCGTCAGCGTCTTCCGCGACGGCGAGGCCGACACGATGAAACGCGGGGCGCTCGGCGGCCGCTGGCGCGGCGAGTAGCGCGCCCCGCCTCCGGCGCCGGCTCGGCGGCGCGGCGCTCCCGGACGGCAGCTCGGCGGCGCGGCGCTCCCGAACGCCGACACCGAGGCCCCACCGTTAAGCCGATACCGGGCGAACGCTCGCGCATGTACGACGAGATTCTGGTGCCGACCGACGGAAGCGAAGCAGTCGACCGCGCGCTCGACCACGCGCTCCGGCTCGCGACGGACCACGACGCGACGATCCACGCGCTGTACGTCGTCGACCAGCGAGTCACCACCGCCAACTCGGGAGACCTCCACGAGGAGATAGTCGAAGACCTCGAATCGCAGGGCGACGCCGCGGTCGCGGCGGTCGCCGACGCGGCGAGCGAGGCCGGCCTCGACGCCGAGACGCACGTCGCGCACGGCACGCCGGACGCCGAGATCGTCGCGTACGCCGAGGAGAACGGGATCGACGTGATCGTGATGAGCCCGGAGGGGAAGACGCCGCGCGAGCGGATTCAGTCGCTCGGCAGCGTCTCCGACCGCGTCGCCGACGACGCGTCGGTGCCGGTGTTCCTCATCAAGTAGTCCGCTCGTCAGGCGTCCCCGAGCGGACCGACCGCCCCCCGGCCGCTCGCCGCGCGTCCGAGCCAATTAGGTGGGTCCAGCCGCGATCCGTCCCCATGGAACTCACCGTGCTCGGGTCCGGCAGCGCGATGCCGGTCCCCGACCGCGCGCAGGCCGGCTACCTCCTCGACGACGGCGACCGGTCGCTGCTCGTCGACTGCGGCAGCGGCGTCCTCCAGCGCCTCGCCGGCACCGAGACGGGCTACGAGGGCGTCTCGACGGTCCTCCTCACCCACCACCACCTCGACCACGTCGCGGCGCTCCTCCCGCTCTTGAAGGCGCGCTGGCTCGCCGGCGAGGAGCACCTCGAAGTTGTCGGCCCCGCGGGCACGAAGTCGCTCGTCGACGGCCTGCTCGACGTTCACGACTACCTCGACGGGCGGATCGACCTAGCGGTCCGCGAGGTGTCGGCGTCGCGCCCGTTCGCCGCCGGCGGGTTCGACGTGGCGGCCCGTGAGACGCGCCACTCGATGGACGGGTTCGCCTACCGCTTCTCGCCGCCGAGTTCGGACGCGGCGCCGGCTGAGGGGCCGCTCGCGCTCTCGGGCGACACCGAAGCGTTCGCGGGAATGGCGCGGTTCGCGGACGGCGCGGATCTCTTGGTTCACGACTGCTCGTTCCCGGACGACGTCGACGTGTCGAACCACCCGAACCCGACGAGCCTCGGCGAGTCGCTCGCGGACGCGGAGATCGGGACGCTCCTCCTCTCGCACCTCTACCCGCACACCGGCGGCCGCGAGCGCGAGATGGCGGACGGCGTCCGCGAGGCGGGCTTCGACGGCGAGGTGCGGGCCGCGACCGACGGGCTCCGCGTGGAGCTTTGAGGTCGGACTCGTCGCCGGTTGCTCGCCGCGCTGTGACCGCGACGTAACCACTGGCTGTTACGTACTCACACGTTCGACCCGGATATTTAAGCGCGCGTAGTCGCTTCCCTCTGCCATGGCCGGCCTACTCGCGGACGACTTCGGACGGGAGGTGACGGGGGTGCGTATCTCGCTCACCGACCGGTGTAACTTCGACTGCGTCTACTGCCACAACGAGGGGCTTGGCGACACGCGCGGGCCGATGGAGCCAAGCGACGAGGAGATGAGCGCCGACGACGTGGTCCGCTTCTTAGAGGTCGTCGAGGGGTACGGCGTCGACGCCGTGAAGTTCACCGGCGGCGAGCCGATGCTCCGACAGGACTTAGAGGAGATCATCGAGCGCACGCCCGACTCGATGGAGGTCTCGATGACGACGAACGGCACCTTCCTCCCCGGGCGCGCGGAAGACCTGAAGGCCGCCGGCCTCGACCGCGTCAACGTCTCGCAGGACGCGCTCGACCCGGACGACTTCGCAGAGGTGACCAAATCGGGCGCTTACGAGAAGGTCCTCGAGGGCGTGAAGGCCGCCGTCGACGCCGGGCTCGACCCCGTGAAGCTCAACATGGTCGTGTTCACGCACACCGCGGGCTACGTCGAGGAGATGGTCGAGCACGTCGCCGACAACGAGGGGCTCCAGCTCCAGCTCATCCAGTACATGCCGGAGCTGACCGGCAAGCCGGAGTGGAACGTCGACATCGGGCGCGTCCACGACTGGCTCGCGGAGAAGGCCGACCGCGTCGAACACCGCGAGATGCACGACCGGAAGCGCTACTTCGTCGGTGAGGAGAGCGACGACGAGACGGGCGGCATGGTCGAGATCGTCGACCCCGTCGAGAACGAGGAGTTTTGCGCCAACTGCGGCCGCGTCCGCGTCACCCACGAGGGCTACCTGAAGGGGTGTCTCAACCGCAACGACGACCTCCGCTCGATGGGCGAGATGACCCGCGAGGAAATCGCGGCAACCTTCGAGGAAGTGGTAGCGAACCGCGTGCCCTACTACGGCGAGTACCTGGTCGAGGGCGAGGACGGCGAGTACGAACTGAACGAGAAGTACTTGGGGACGCCGAGCGCGGCGGACTGAGGTAATTTCTACAACAGGCCCATCGCTGTCGGAGTCGTTGCTTTCGAACTGTTCACAACCGTCAGGCAGCGTCGGTTTTCCAGTCGATATCTCTGATTGTTATACGAAAATGATACTACTGGAGTCCGCTAATGGTGAAGCTATTTTGTACCCCAATAGTAACGGAAGTATCCAGAGTCTATGACTGAACTTCTTCTGTGACGGCTTCAATTATTTTTTTCTCACGAGCCTCGACGAATTCCTGATAATTCTCGACTGAGGGGTACTCGTCAGGGAAGTTGTTGACCCGTTTGATTTCGTCCTTCTCTACGTCACCAAGGCCATTCTGTAGCCATTTGATGGGTGGTTTATCACTCTTCTGGCGGTTCTTTTCACGGGGTAGCAATTGTAGGTTCCCGATGCGGTGGATGTTGATCTCCTCTTCATCAACACCGAGCTCGTTGGCGATCTCGCTTGCTCTGGCTTCGGGGTAGATGTGATCAACTTCGAGTTTGTCGACTGACGTATATTGTGCGTACGGGGTCGATAAATCCAGAATAGCTGCGACATCCCAATTTGAGAAGATACTGCTTGAGGTGGCATTCTGGTACTCTGCTTGTTCAACAATATTTTCCACTATCTCAGCGGTGATCTCAGCGTCCACGTAGTCCATGAGATAGTCTAAGACTTCATCAGTTGGGAATATCGTGTAATCCTTGTCTATATTTTCGTGGATAAAATTAGAGATGCGAGTTGCTTCAACCCGACTAATTGAACCTTTGGAGGATTTCAATAGTAGTAGTCTCGAGAGGAGATTGTATATTGATCTGAGATTCTCCTCATTATCAGGATCTGCATTAGGATTGTAGTAATAGAATTTGCCGAGTGCAGCGATGATCGCCATTGTGGACATTGAGCCGGAAGTGAATCCGAGTTTGGTAACTGATTTCAATGCTGCATCGAGACCGTAACAGAACCATATTCCGTCTCCTGACTCATGCTTAGAGACTTTAGGACCATCTCTAAGCCATTTATCCCTGATTTCAAGTAACTCAGATTCACCAAGTTCTGTGACCGGATTTGTCTTTAGTGTCTTTCCAATAATGTACATCGAGTACCGCATAAAGAGCTCTCGGTCAATTTTCGTATTGTATGCTTCATATTCCTGCTGGAAGCTTGGTACCCACTTCTCGGTCAGTTCTCTGGGATTTATTTTCTCGTCCTCGGGTTCTGAGAAAGGCCAGGTGCTCATCATCCTAGAAAGGAGCAATTGGTGGGGATCAGGGTCCTCACCCTCGATATTGATACGTTGGAATATCTCTTTAATATCGGACGCCTCTTTTTTCACTTCTTCGCTCTTAATTTTCTCATTTAGTATTTGGGATTTGATTTCGGGGATGACGCGAGATCGAATTTCTTTCAAATGTCGTCGACGCTCCTCCGATAAATTCGCCTTATTTAGTTCTTCATCTGTAATATCCATCAATTCCTTTGAGCTTTTGACCTCACGATTCTCATTCATCATATTAGGTAGGGGGAACCAATATCGTTCTATTCCTTTAGTATTCTCTGTAAATCCGAAACCAGACTTGTCATCAAAATCATCTGTGTGTTTGAATTCAAACTCAAAATCACCAGATAGTTGATCGTCATTAAAGTCTGGATGACCGAGAAGATTGACACACAGTTCTCTAGATGACCAGTGTTGGATATTCGAGCGTTTTCCTCCCTTTCCCTTTGTATATCGGATTCGCTGTCCAACAAGTCCAATGAATAGAGATGTTAGACGCTGCTGACCGTCAATTACGAGATAACTAAGGTTTGATTGGTCTTTGCTCGCCTCCTCATTATATTTCCTGTAGCCCTTCTCCCGTAGGGATTCTGGTACAGCGCGTCGATCGTCGACGTACTTCTGGATGAACTTATACGGATAATAATCGGTATCGGTGTGTGCGACGTCCCACTGCGTAATTTGGCCGACTGGATACCCACGAATTAGAGAGTCAAAGAGTTTCTCCGTCTGCTTTTCAGACCAGACATACTCTCGTTGGAGTCCGGGAAGGAAGATTCTCTTGTTTATATCCTGGATATAGTCCGATATCTCTGGCATACCATATTTAACAGTTTCTTAAACACTTATATTTTGCGTGATATTCTAACCGTACTTCCATAAATTCTCCAAACTCCTACAGGCGGCAGCTTCGCAATCCTAATCTATGACTGTGCGACCTTTTTCTCTCCAAGTAGAGTTACACGAATCTCTCTTCCAAGGGCTTCTGCGAGGAGGGGTGGCACAGCGTTTCCAACTTGAGAATACTGTGGTAATGCTGTACTCCGCCGTTTACCCCCCGTTGTTCTCGGGCCTTTGAACTCGAACCAGTCGGGGAATGATTGTATACGGGCTAACTCACGCACGGTCGGAATTCGGTTCTGCTCGTAGTGGATGAAGTCTTCTGGTAGCGTTGTAACTGTATTTGTCGGAGCCTCTGGATCCCACTTCTGAATGGTGTGTTTCTTAGTCTTGATCTTATCGGCCCCAATTCTGGATTCGACATCATCCACTGATTCACCCGGCCTGAACTTGGCGAATCGCTCCTGTATTCGCTCACTGTGATTGGGCGCTTTGTGATTATATAGTTCGGATTGGTCACCTCGCATTCGCTCTTGATAATCTGTTTCAGGGTCTCGCTTATATTCTAAACTCTCTTCGCCCACCCCAAGGAATGCCAGATCGTTAACTGCGGACTTAGTTGTGACGTATGGTTTAAAATCGCTATCAGCGTCGTACTCTGTAACACGCTTCTGCTTTGATCCTGTATGTGACTGTTCTGGCCGAGAAACTTTCTCACCATTCTGATATCCGATGAAAAACACCCGTTCTCGGAGTTGAGGGACTCCGTAATTCGCCGCGTTGAGCCTCATATAGTCCGTATTGTAGCCGAGTTCGTCTGTATGTTCTAGGATTTGTTGTTTAAAAGCCCCATCGTGCATTGACAGTATCCCTTTAACGTTCTCCATCAGGATGGCATCTGGTTGAATCTCCTCAACAATTTCCAAATACTGGCGAAAGAGGTCATTCCGCGGGTCATCAACATCAAATGGGCCGGCTGTGCTAAATCCTTTACAGGGCGGGCCCCCTACAACCAGATCGACTTCATCTGGTTCGAAGTTTCCACGCTCAAAGAACTCGTTAGGAGAGAGGTCACGGATATCTTTGGTGACACATTCCGAGCCAATGTTCTCCTTATAAGTCTTCGCTGCAGTCTCGTGAATATCTGTGGCGGCAAGCACCTCGAGGCCTGCCCGCTGCATACCGAGACTGAGCCCACCAGCCCCGCTGAATAAGTCAATACACGTCAGCGACTCGCCCATGCTACCAATCGATAATCTCCGACCAGGTATAACGGTTTTCGTCCGAAGTCCTATTTTTTATCTATGTGGTTTCGCTGTTTTAGAGGACTAATCGAAATAGCTGGGCAGTTCTTCTGTAATAAACGTCTCGTAGCTGATAATTTTGTTCCTGTTTGGATACCGATCGGCTTCTTTGTCAATTGCGATTAATTTCGCGCCTGCGTCTGCGATTTGGTCCAACCGATCTGCGGTGATATCTTCAGAATCGTTGTTACTGATTGCATCTGCCCCCGCCGCTGTGACTAGATAGTTCGGCATGTTGTCGGGGCCAGGCAAGGTAGCACGAAAACGATCCTTGAGAGTTGTATGGAATCCAAAATAAATCTCCTTTGCTTCGTCTTCATTTTCTGGAGAGAATATTAGAATATAACCACTCCCCTCACTGGTCTGTGACCGAAGATTATAGCCAGATATCTCTACGAGGTTGATGAATTGCTGTCGAAAAGCGCCCCCAGCACGCTTGAAACTGGACTGGCCCGCAGACTGGACAATTGGCTTGATCAAGTAGTAGAGTTCCGGGATCGCACGCTTGAAAACTTCCGAGAAGTCGTCATGAGCGTTGAACTCTTGCTCAATGTCGCGAAACGTCTCTCGAATTGCGGAGTATTCCGTAAGCTCAGGGTCTCCAGATTTTGCGTAGGATGAGACAGTAGCTTGTCCGGAGTTGTATTCCTCTTCAAGAAATTTGACCAGAGCTTGAGGATAGACCTCATTTGACCTACTTTCGAAGATATCCGTCTCATAGCCAATTAGGCCGATAATGACTTCACTAAAATGGTTTTGGAGGTACTCTGCTGTAATTTCACGATTATTCTCCTCGAACTTCTCAATCGCCTTCTCACTTGTTTCCTGAACCGATTCGTTGACCCTCTCTCTCAGATCTTTCAGGTAGCCGTCTCCTTGAAGCTCGTTCTTGATTTCTTCCGGGCGATTAGACATATTGGTTATCTAAAGAGACTCAGCGGAACGTGAAAAGTCTCTGGGAATATCCTAGTTCATCTCGGTCGCCCAAAGCGCTGAGTAGGAACCAATAACCGAGTCACACAGCAAAGAACACACTCATCACAAAACTGTTTGATCGGCTTCCGGCGGACCTCACGGACCGCAAGGTCGTCGACCGCTTGGAGCGACTGACGACTCCAGAGTCGAAAAAATGGCCGAGATAGTGTCGGATCCGAGGGGAAGTTGATGGACAGAATCCAAATAACGGATTCTAGCTCAGATTGAGAATATAGTAGTAAATCGCCTTTTGAAGCCGTTTATTGGAGTTTGGGACAACCCAAGAACCAACGGTTTCGGCACGGGCACAGTGGGATTCGAACCAAAATCAGACGTGCTCGCTCACTGCTCGCGGCTTCGCCGCTCGCTTTTCGAGGTGCTCGCTTCGCTCGCACCTCGCACCGCTCGCTGCGCGCGACTGATAGGGTTCGAATCCCCTGCGTGCCGGTTCGCTCGTCGCTTCGCTCCTCGCTGTACGGGCACAGTGGGATTCGAACCCACGACCGTCGGATTAGAAGTCCGACGCTCTATCCGGGCTGAGCTATGTGCCCTCATCAACTCCTGATCCCCCAGTCTAAAAAACGCCCGCGGTTCGCGCCGCCCGCGGGCCAACAGCAGACCTAAGTCCGCGAGCGGAGTATCCGCCGGTAATGAACGTCATCGGAACCGTCGGCCTCCCCGGCAGCGGAAAGGGGGAGGCGGCGAACGTGGCCGAGGCGGCGGACATCCCCGTCGTCGTCATGGGCGACGTGATCCGCGCCGAGTGTCGCCGCCGCGGGCTCGACCCGGCGCAACACCACGGGCGGATGGCCGGCACGCTCCGCGAGGAGGAGGGCGACGACGCCATCGCCGCGCGGACGCTCCCCCGCATTCGGGAGGCCGCGGCCGAGAGCGACCGCGGCGAGACCGTCCTCGTCGACGGCCTCCGCTCGACCGTCGAGCTCGAACGCTTCCGCGAGGCGTTCGGCGACGACTTCACGCTCGTCGCGATCCGTGCCCCGTTCGAGGTCCGCGCCGAGCGCCTCGACGAGCGCGGCCGCGACGACTCAGACTCCGACCTGGAGGCGCTCCGCGAACGCGACGAACGCGAGATCGACCTCGGGCTCGGCGAGACCTTAGAGCTGGCCGACGTGGAGATCGACAACACCGACAGCCTCGCGGCGTTCCGCGAGCGCGTCCGCGAGGTGTTGGGAGTCGAGGACGCCGACGCCGGCGAGACTCCCGACGCCGTCGACGCCGACCCCGAGGCGCCCGAGGCCGGGGGTGACGGCGCGTGATCTACAGCGTCGACGTCCGGATCGAGGCGCCGGTCCACGACACGGAGGTGACCGACCGGGTCGCGGACGCGGTCGAGAACGTCTTCCCCGACGCCGAGCCGGTCCACAAAGAGGGGCGGCTCGTCTCCGAGACGCACAGCCTCGACGCGTTCTCCGACGTCCTCCACGAACAGGAGATCCTCGACACCGCCCGGCGCGTCTTCCGGCAGAACAGCACCGACGAGGGGTTCGCCTTCTCCCTGAAGAAGCAGGCGGCGCTCGAAGGCGTCGTCAACTTTGCGGTCGGCGAACCCGACGAGCTCGGCGAGATCGACGTCGAGGTACGCGTCCGCGAGCCGGACGTGGAGTCGTTCATCAACTACGTCGCGCCCGAGACCGACGAGGGGCAGCCCGTCGACCCCGCCCGCGAGTACGGCGACCGGTTCGACCCCGAAGACGAGGCGTACTGAGGCGTTGAACGGCGCGGGGGCGTGTCGACGGTCCGATTCAGTCGCTCAACAGCGACGAGCCCGCGCCGCCGATCGCGCCGAAGACGGCCGGGTAGACGGCGCCGGCGAGGAGGACGGCGGTGACGATGTCGGGGGCCACGCTCCCGTCGCCGACAGAGTACCGGAACAGGAACGCGCCGACGACCGCGAGCGGGAGGTAGCCGGCCGCGACGAGCGCGCCCGAGCGAGCGCCGTCGAGGGGCGAGTCGGCGCCGGCGACCCGACCAGCGACGAGGCCCGCGACGAACAGGAGGACCGGCGGGACGAAGAGCAGGAACCCCGCGCCCTCGGCCTCCATGAGGAGGTTCCGCGAGGACGTGCCGCCGAGCACTCCGGGCGACACGGTCTCGACGAAGTGGGCGTTGTAGAACAGCCAGCCCGACACCTGCCACGCCGAGATGGGGTCGCCCCCGAACAGGTCGGCGAGGAAGTTGAGCCCGGAGAGCCCCTCCTCAATCCGGCCGCTTTGCGTGAGGTAGACGGACAGGTAGCCGAGGAGGTAGGCGGCGGCGCCGGCGACCGCACCCCCGGTCGCCTCTCGGGTGATGCTCGGATCCGAACCGGTCGTCGCGGTCGTTCCACCGGGTGATGACGGGGACATGCGCTCGCTGTCGTTTCGGGCGCCGTAAGTGTTTGTTGGGTCGGGATCGACACCGTAATTCAACGGGAACGACGGTCGAAACCTCCTGATCGCGGCGAAATCCGTCGCCGATCAGGCGGTCGCCTCCCGCCACTCCGCCTGCGAGATCGTGTACCGGACCTCGTCGTGGACGCTGCCGTCAGGGAAGGCGAGCGCGTTGCGGAGGCGCCCCTCCCGCCGCCCGCCGAGCCTGTCGACGTACCGCTCGATCGCGCGCCGCGACTTCTCGTTGTCGAGGTGGTGGCTCACGGCGACGACCTCTAAGTCGAGGTCGTCGAACGCGACCTCGACGAGCGCGGCGGCGCGCTCGCCGGAGTAGCCGCGGCCCCAGAACCGCTTGCGGAGCCACGTACCGAGAAGGGCGGTCCGTTTCTCCCAGTCGACGTGGAAGCCGCCGAAGCCGGCGATCTCGCCGGCGCCGTCCTCGCCTTCGCGGGGTCGGATGACGTAGCCCGCGGCCTCACCCTCCTCGAACCGCTCGCGGTTCCGTTCGAGGAACTCCAGCGTCTCCTTCTTCGTCTCGTGGGGGTCCCAGGTGACGTATTCGGTCACCTCGTCGATGCCGAGATCCGACGAACAGATCCGGTAGCATTCGTCGAGGTCGACGTTTTCGGGGCCGCCGACCTCGAGTCGGAGTCGGTCCGTCTCGATCGTCTCCGGGAACATACCGGCGAAGACGACGACGCGCGAATAAAACCCACCGGCGCTCTGAGAACCGTTCGCACGACGAGCTCGGAGGCTCGCGTCGAACGTCGGGGACTCAGCCGTCGAGCGCGTCAGCGAGGTCGGCGCCGACGCTCGCGACCGCGTCGAGGGCGCGGTCGACCTCCCGCATCGTCATGAACCCGTGAACCATCGCGGGGTAGGTCTCGTACCGCGTCGCCACGCCGTCCGCGACGAGCTTCTCGGCGTACGCCTTTCCACCGTCGCGGAGCGGGTCGAACCCGGCGGTGACGACCGTCGCGGGCGCGACGCCGGAGAGGTCGCCGGCGTTGATCGGGTCGGCGTACGGGTTCCGGCGGTGGATATCGCTCCGGTAGTAGGCCGCCGAGAACCACTCGATATCTTCCCGCGAGAGGACGATCCCGGCGTGTTCGCGGACCGACTCCTGCTCGGGGTCGACGCCGATTCCGGGGTAGAGCAGCGCCTGGTGTTCGATATCGGGACCGTCCCGCTCGGCGGCCATCAGCGCGGTCACGGCCGCGAGGTTGCCGCCGGCGGAGTCGCCCGCGACCGCGACGTCGCCGGTCCCGCGGAGCCGGTCCGTCGACTCCGCGGCCCACTCGACCGCGGCGTACGCGTCCTCAACGGCGGCCGGGAACGGGTGTTCGGGTGCGAGGCGGTACTCGACGGAGAGGACGGCGCAGCCGCTCTCTCGCGTCAGGTGGCGGCAGAGCCGGTCGTGGGTCTCGACGCTCCCGAGGACGAACCCGCCGCCGTGGAAGAAGACGACGGTCGGATAGGGCGGGTCGCCGGAGGGGAGGTACAGGCGCGCGTCGAGATCCCCTTCCGGGCCGGGAACGCTCACCGACTCGGTCGCGCCGACGCTCGGCGGGTTCCGGTTCTGGAGCCGCGTCAGGGGGTCGGTTAGGAGCCGGAGCAGTTTCAGCTTGTAGCCTCCGTGCGGGAGGGGAATCCGCGACTTTCGGGCCGCGGCGCGCTTCGCTTGTGGATCGATCTGGTCGGCGCTCACGCCGTGAGAGTCGTCGCCGAGCCGACAAGACGGTTGCGGCGGGACGGCAGCGGGCCGGGAGGGCGTCGGGGCCGCGGCGGTCAGCCGAGTACGCCGGCCGCCCGCAGTTCGTCGCGGATAGCGTCGCGTTTCACGAGGCCGAAGCCGACACAGATGATCAGGAAGCCGGCGACCGTCGTTGCGGTGATCCCCTCGTCGAGGAGAAGCCAGCCGACGACGGCGGCGAACACCGGCGCGACGTAGGAGACAAGGTTGATCTCGATCGGGCCGAGCCGGTCTAGCAGGTCGAAGTAGATGAGGAAGCCGATCCCGCTGGCGACGACCGAGAGGTAGCCTAGGGCGAGCAGCGACTCCGTCGTCCAGACCGTGTCGACGACCGACTCGCCGAGGCCGAACGCGAGCAGGTGGGTGAGGCCGGCGCCGAGCAGCATCGACCACGCCTCCATCGTCTCGATGGAGATGTCGGCCTTGGAGGCCCGCGAGAGGACGGAGCCGAGCGCGAACGAGGCGGCCGCGAGCAACACGAGCAGCTTCGCGCCCGTGCCGCCGCCGGTCAGGTTCGCGGGGTCCGGGTTCGCGAGGACGACCGCGCCGACGAGCCCGATCGCCAGGCCGAGCGCGCCGACGGCGGTCAGCCGCTCCGCGGGCAGGAGGGCGCGCGCGAACACCGTGGTCAGGAGCGGCGAGAGGCTGACGATGACGGCCGCGACGGCGCTCGTCACCGCCGGGTCGGTCTCGCCGATGAACAGGAACGAGTGGTACGCGGCGATGATGAACACGGCGCCGGAGGCGACTTCCAGCCACTGGTCGCGGCCGCGGGGGATCGGGTCGTCGACCGCGTACGCCGCGTAGGCCAGCATTACGACGCCGGCCACGTCGTACCGGAGCGCCGCGAACGTCACCGGCGGGAAATACGCCAGCCCCGCCTTGATCGCGACGAACGCGGACCCCCAGACGGCGGCGAGGACTAAGAACAGCGAGAGATTTCTGAGGCGGCTCACGTCCGCTCTCTCCCGGCGGCGCGCCAAAAGGTTCCGGAAGCGGTTCGGTTCGCTGGATTCGCCCGGACGGGTGCGGGGGGTTGGGCCCGCTACCGGACCCGGTATCCGTCGGCGTCGCGCGCGACGACGCCGACGTCGGAGAGTTGGCGGAGCGCGCCCTCGACCGTCGACTCCCGCGCGCCGACCTCGTCGGCGACCGCCGCCGGCGTGCCGTCGGTCTCGACCACCGCGGCGATGACGGCCGCGAAGAAGCGGCTGTCGGCCTGCCCGCCGAGGCGCTCGTCGATCTCGGCGAGGGCGTCCTCGACGCGCCCCTGGACCCACCGCTGGGCGAGCGAGAGCTCGCGGTCGAGGTCCTGGAGGCGCGCGAACTCCTCGGCGAGCTCCGCGAGGTCGCCGGTCTCCCCCGACCCGTCGGGGGTCTCGATAGAGAGGTGGGGACAGCGCCCCGACATGTCGAGGCTGTTCTTCGCCGGGTACGCGCTCTTCGCGCCGAAGCCGTACGGCGAGACGCTCACCTCCAGGCGGAGGCTGCGCGCGATCCGGAAGTACTTCCGCCGCTGGTCGTCCGTCGTCGACTCGACAAGACCGGCCTCCTCCAGCTTCCGCAGGTGGTCGATCACCGCCTTCGGGCTCACGTCGAGGTACTCCGAGATCTCCGTGACGTAGCAGGGCTTGGTGGCGAGAAGCCGGAGGATGCGCCGCCGGTTCTCGTTGCCGAGGAGATCGAGCAGTACCGCGGAGTCCATTAACGTCTGGTTAGCGTCGAGAAGGTAAAAGGCTGATCTACCCGAGACGGATCAGTCGGACCGGTCGTCGTCCGCCTCGACCAACCGCTGCCGCAGCAGATGAACCGCTCCGCCGAGGCCCGCGAGCGCCCCGGGAACCCCGAATCCGGGCGTCGAATAGTCGGACCCGTCGGCGTCTTCGGTCTGCCGGCCGTCCGTCGCCTCCTCGACGGTGACCTCGTTCGTGGTCTCCGCCGAGCCCCCGTCGTCGCTCACGACCGAGAGCGTGACCCGATACGTGCCGGGGTCGCCGAACGCGTGCCGCGGGTCGGTGCCCGCGGCGGTGTTCCCGTCGTCGAAGTCCCACGTGAAACTGATGAGCTCGCCGCCCTCCGCGCTCGACTCTCCGGCGTCGAACGCCGCCTCCTCCCCGGCCGACGGCCGACTCGGGGAGACCGTGAACGATGGGGTGATCTCCGGCTCGGCGGACGCATCCTCTGTGTCGCCGTCACCGTCCGCGGTCCGGACGGTCATCTCCAGCGTCGTCTCCCTCGTCGTCCCCTGATCGCTTGTCACCGAGAGCGTCACCCGGTACGACCCGGACTCCTCGTACGCGTGCGTCACGGTCTCACCGGCCGCCGTCTCTCCGTCGCCGAACTCCCACGAGTAGCTCACGAGCTCGCCCGTGTTCGGTCGGGAGTCGCTCGCGTCGAACGTCACGGCGTCGCCGACGCGGGGCTCGGTCGGTGCGGCTTGGATGTCGCCCACGATCCCGAGCCGCTCCCCGAACTCGCCGACGTCCTCTCCGGCGAGACTCCGCCGATGGAACTCGACGAGGTCCTCGGCGTCCGCGGGGCGATGCCCGCGGTCGTCGTAGATCCTGAACTGGGCCTCGATGCCGGCGTCGTCGTACGCCCGCTGACACCGCGGGAACCGGTCGTTGATCATGTCCTCGCCGTAGACCGCCAAAGCCAACTCCCGCAGGTCCTCGCTCCAAGCGTCGTCGTACGGGATCGTGTCGTTGGTGTCTTCGGCCCCCATGTACAGCAGTTGGTTCACCTCGGCGAGCCCGCTGACGTCGACGGGCTCCCCGGTGAGAGCCTCCAGATCCGCGATGCCGACGTGGTACTCCAGTGTGTGCCCGTTCCACTCCTCGCGTGGAAGCAGCGCCATGCCGTTGAGTCCGCCGGCGGTGACCGACAGCACGCGATCGGGGTGTAACACCGCGAACCGGTCCGCGAAGTTCCCGGACGCGGAGAACCCGTTGAGCATGATCTCGTCGGTGAACGCGTACTTGTCGCCCGCCAACCGGTCCTTCGCGTCCTCGACCATCCGCAGGAGCTGTTCGTCGATCCGCTCCAACGGACCGCCGTCGATGGCTACCGTCTGCCTGTCCAACTGATGTGTGTAGTGCGACCAGTCCACCGGCTCCTCGGTCGGACGCGGGAACACTGGCACCAAGAGCGGAACTCCGAGCGCCTCGCTGATCGGCCTCGACGACCCGCGCCGAACGAGCGATTTGGCCGCCGACCTGTGTTCCTCGAAGTCGTCCGTCGCGGTCCCCGTGTTGTTCGATTCGACGAGAATCGGGATGGAGCCGTCGCGCGCCTCGGTCGGGCTGAAGAGGTAGTACGGGTAGTTGAACCCGGACTCGGGGTCCGCTTCGACGAGGCTGATCCCCACCGTCTCGTCGAGCTCCTCGCCGACGGCGACCAACGCCTGTTTCACCGTGATCACCTCCGAGTCGTGGACCGCTCCGTCCCAGAGCCAGGCCTCGAGGACCTGGGTCTCCTCGAGCGGCTCGTCCAACTCGACGGCTAGGTCCGTCTCGTCCGTTCCGGCCGGAAGGGACTCCGTCGCGAAGATGGTGTTGTTGCTCTCGACCTGATCCTGAATCATCAGTGTTCCTTCACTTTCAACCGACACCGACGTGACGGTGATCGAGTCCCCGTCCGACTCCTGCTGCTCGAAAACGAGTCTCCCGCCGCCGTCCTGTGCCGAAACTCTCCCGGTAAAAGGCGTTAAACCGGCCAAAACCGCGGCTCCGGTTCCGGCAGTCTGTAGCAGTCGGCGACGAGTTATCGAGGGGACCGGTTCTGACATGCGAAAATTGTTCGATTTTCGGATAATAAGAATATCGGATAGTTACGTAGAGGTGATAGGTCCGGTGCGCGGTTCCGGTCCCACGCCCTCGAGGGAATCCGCGACTCCCACGCCGCGACCGGCAACGACGGGTCGCGGCGTCCTCGCCGACCGGTCGGCCGGAGCGAAGAGTAGTTAGTCCGGGGAGCGAAACGGGTCGTATGGAGACGGCACTCATCGTCCTCGACGGCTGGGGACTCGGGAGCGGCGCGGGAGGCGGCGACGGCGAGGACGGCGAGACGGTCGACCCCTCGGGACGCCCGGCGGGTCGAGACGCGGTCGCCGTCGCCGACACGCCGACGTTCGACGAGGCGACCGCCCGCGGCGCCGACGGTCGGCTCGTCGTTCACGGGCGGCGCGTCGGGCTCCCTGAGGGACAGATGGGGAACTCGGAGGTCGGTCACCTGAACATCGGCGCGGGCCGGGTCGTCAAACAGGCGTACACGCGGATCACGGACGCGCTCGAAGCGGGATCGCTCTCCGACAACGACGCCATCGCAGAGGCCGTAGCGCACGCGAAGTCGACCGGCGGCCGGGTCCACTTCATGGGACTGGTCTCCGACGGCGGCGTCCACTCCGACGTCGAACACCTGCTCGCGCTGATCGACGCCGCCGCCGACGCGGGGGTACCGGCGACGAGCCACGCGTTCACCGACGGGCGCGACACGGCCCCGGAGATCGCCGACGAGTTCCTCGCCGAGGTGACCGCGAAGGCCGACGAGCGCGGCACCGGCCACGTCGCGACCGTCACGGGGCGCTATCACGCGATGGACCGCGACGAGAACTGGGGGCGGACGAAGAAGGCGTACGACGCGATCGTCGAGCGCGACGCGCCCTCCCGCGCCGAGAGCGCGGTCGCGGCCGCCCGAGAGGCCCACGCCCGCGGCGAGACGGACGAGTTCATCGTGCCGACGCTGGTCGACGGCGAGCCCGCGCTCGACAACGGCGACGCCGTGATCTTCTTCAACTTCCGGGCGGACCGCGCCCGCCAGCTCGTCCGGATGCTGACCGACACTCGCCCCGAGTGGCCGTTCGACCTCGACCAGCCCGACGTTCGGATGACGACGATGACCGAGTACGACGAGACGTTCACGTTCCCGGTCGCGTTTCCGCCGGCGATCCCCGAGGACACGATCGGCGAGGTCGTCGCCGACGCGGAGCTCACGCAGCTCCGGATCGCGGAGTCGGAGAAGTACCCCCACGTGACCTACTTCCTCAACGGCGGCCGCGAGGTGAAGTTCCCCGGCGAGCTGCGCGAGATCGTGGAGAGCCCCGACGTCCCCACGTACGACCGGCAGCCGGAGATGTCGGCGCCGGAGCTCACGGACGAGGCGCTCGCGATCATCGACGAGAAGGACCCCGACCTGATGGTGCTCAACTACGCGAACCCGGACATGGTGGGCCACACCGGCGACTTCGATGCCGCTATCGAGGCGGTCGAGGCCGTCGACGCGCAGCTCTCCCGCCTCCTCGACGCCGTCGCCGACGCGGGCGGCCACGCGCTCGTCACCGCCGATCACGGCAACGCCGACGACATGGGAACTCCCGAGGATCCCCACACCGCCCACACGTTCAACCCAGTGCCGTTCGTCTACCTGACGCCCGACGGGGACGACGGAGGGAACGCGATCCGCGAGGGCGGCTCGCTCTGTGATATCGCGCCGACGCTGCTCGATTTGATCGGGCTCGACCACCCCGCGAAGATGACCGGCGAGGGCCTCCTCGAAAATAAACGATAAACTTCGGATCGATTCCCGCTCGTTCCACGGCGTTTTAATAGGCCGACTCACCTGTTATCTTTCATGACAGACGAGACTACGCCCGTGATCGCGGCCGCATACCGAACGCCGCAGGGGAGAGACGGGGGCGTCTACGCCGACGTCCGCAGCGAGGACCTCTCGACGACGCTCATCGACCACGCGCTCGAGGAGACGGGGCTGACCAGCGACCACGTCGACGACCTGATGTGGGGCGTCGCCCAGCAGCGGACCGAGCAGGACAACAACGTCGCGCGCGTCATCGCCCTCCTGTCCGAACTCGGCGAGTCGGTGCCCGCCACCTCGATCAACCGGTGGTGTGCCTCCTCGATGCAGGCGGTCATCTCGGCGTCGGACGCGATCGCCGCGGGCAACCGCGAGTGTATCATCGCGGGCGGGGTCGAGAACATGAGCCGCGTCCCGATGGACGGCGACTCCTACGAGCACCTCCACCCCGAGCTGTCCGAGGCGTACAACATCTTCCAGCTGCAGATGGGGATGACCGCGGAGAAGGTCGCCGAGGAGCACGACGTGAGCCGCGAGGCGCAAGACGAGTACGCGGCCCGCAGCCACCAGCGCGCCGCGGAGGCGACCGAGTCGGGCCGCTTCGACGACGAGATCGTCCCCGTCGAGACCGACGACGGACTGGTCGAGGAGGACGAGGGGATCCGCCCGGACACGACTGCCGAGAAGCTCGCCGGCCTCTCGCCCGCCTTCACCGGCGACGGCACCGTCACCGCGGGGAACTCCTCGCAGATCTCCGACGGCGCGTCGCTCACGGTCGTGACGAGCAAGGCGTTCGCCGAGGAGCACGGCCTCGACGTGCTCGCGGAGGTCGGTACGAACAACGTCGCCGGCGTCGACCCCACCGTGATGGGGATCGGCCCGGTGCCCGCCACTCGCAGCCTGCTCGAACGCGCGGGCACCGACATCGACGACTACGACCTGGTCGAGCTCAACGAGGCGTTCGCCTCCCAGTGCGAGTACTCGCGGCGCGAACTCGGTATCGACGAGGACAAGTACAACGTCAACGGCGGCGCCATCGCGCTCGGCCACCCGCTCGGCGCCTCGGGCGCGCGGCTCCCCGTCACGCTGCTCCACGAGATGCAAAAACAGGACGCCGAGCGCGGCCTCGCGACGCTCTGCGTCGGCTTCGGGCAGGGCGCCGCGATCGAGTTCCTGCGATAGACGTCGCGAAAAGCGGTGAATTTCTGCGGTGGCGCGTGCCGGTGAGCGCCCGAAGGGCGCGAACCGCACGCGCGAGGGACGCCGCGAGCGCCTTATAAAGGCGCGAGCGGCGAGGCTGGGGAGGTGTGAGGTGCGGTTGCTGTGCGGGGCGGGATTCAAAGGGGCAGCCGCGAGGGACCCGTAGGCGACGCCAAGCACCGCAGCGAAGGAGCGTAGTGACTGAGCGAGGAGCACAGCGAGCGTACGGGTCCCTCGCGGCTGGGGCTTTGGAGGTGTTTGCCGCCGATCCACAGTCAACCGTTTATAAGCGAGCGACCGGGGCTTCGGTGATGTTCACCGTCGCTCTGCGGTCGATCATTTATAAGTGAGTGACCGGGACTTCGCCGACTTACTCGTCGCCGTGCGTGAATCCGCGGTCGGGCAGGGGTTCGCCGTCCGCGAGGACGCGCGGGCCCCCCTCATCAGACTCCTCGACCACCGTCCCGATCCGCGTCAACCCGGCGGGACACGCCGCTTCGACCGCATCAACCTCCGCTTCCGGCACCGCACACAACAGCTCGAAGTCCTCGCCGAAGTGCGCCGCGAGTTCGAACCGCTCCGCCGAATCCGCGGCCACCTCCTCGACCGCCGGATGAACCGGAACCGCGTCCCGCTCGAGTTCGATCCCGACCCCGCTCGCCTCGGCGAGCTGGTGACACGAGCGCGCCAGCCCGTCCGAGGAGTCCATCATCGCCGTCGCGCTCGGGGCCAGCGCCAGCCCGTCGGCCACGCGCGGCGTGAACCGGAACAGCTCGTTGGCGCGCTCGAACGCCTCGTCGTCCTCCTTTTTAAATAGCCGCAGCGCCGCCGCGGACCGGCCCCACCCGCCGGTGACGCAGAGCGCGTCGCCCGGCCGCGCGCCGTCGCGAGTGACCGGCCCTGCGTCGGTCACGTCCCCGATCGCGGTGGTCGCGGTCGTGAACTCGACGTGCTCGTCGAGGTCGCCGCCGACGTACTCGGCGTCGACCGCCTCGCAGACGTCGACCGCGCCCGCGACGAACCGCGTCAGTTCCTCGCGGTCGAACCCCTCGTCGGCGTAGACGGCGACTGCGGCCCGGGCGGCCGCGCCCATCGCGGCCACGTCCGACAGCGACGCGCCCACCGCGCGCCAGCCGGCGGTGTACCGCGTCGTCCCGGGCGGGAAGTCGGTCCGCTCGTGGAGCATATCCGTCGTGATGACCGTCCCGTCGACGACGGCCGCGTCGTCGCCCGCGTGCGAGAGGTCGGCCGTGAGGGCCCGGAGGGCGTCGCGCTCGTTCACTACCCCACGCTCCGCGCGTGGAGCCAATAAGCGATCGGTCCGGGCCGCCGTCGCCCATACCACCGGCGTCTTTGCCGCTGTCGCCCACGCCACTGGCGCTCTCGCCGCTGTCGCCCTCGCCGCCGGCGCCGCCGACACCGCCAACGACGTCGCCGGCGCTCCCGTCACGCGCACCGAATCTCCAAATCACGATGCGTGTTGTCATGGAACATTTAATCGGATAAAACAACATAACGAATATTATCATTATCAATCATTATGTTTATTATCCTCCTCCGATTTGCTTCGGTCGCAATGGTAGTATCCGTACACGGACACGCAGCGACCCAACGCACGGACTCGATCACCAGACGACCGCCGCAACCGCCCACACGACCCGATGACGACACCTAACGACACGCCCGACGACACGACCCGACGCACCGACAACACGACCGATCGACCGACCGAGTCGAACGCGACGACTACTTCTCCGCGGACGATCCCCGGCCGCACGCCCCTCACCGAGGAGGCCGGTGCGCCGCTGGTCCCGACGATCCCGACCCGCCGAACGACGGGGACGCGGACGCCCGGTTCCTCGCCGGCGACCGACACTCAACAGCCGACGACGACCGACGACCGTCGGCCGACGCGTCCGCCGACAGACGGCGAGCGCGACGCGCCGCTCGTCCCCGATCTGCGTCCCGCCTCGCGGACGCGGACCGACGGGGGGTCGCGATGAGGGCGAACGCGACGCGCCGTTCCGTCCCCATGGTGGGCACCGGCGACGGCCCGCGACCGGATCCGACGACGTTCGCATCGGCCGCCCGCACCGACGGCGGCCGCCGCGCCGACGGGCGACACGCGACGACGAACCGTACCGCAGCCGACGGGCGACGCGCGACGACGAACCGTACCGCAGCCGACGATTCCACGCAGTAATCCGATGAATCCCAACGAACTCGACGACGACGTCTTCACGAGAGATATCGACAACCCGGCCGGCCGGCGGCTCCGCGAGCTGTTCGAGGAGCAGGAGTACACGTTCGCGCCCGGGATCTACCACGCGCTCGACGCCCGCCTCGCGGAGATGGCCGGGCTCGACGCGGCCTACATGAGCGGCTACTCGACCGTCCTCGGCCAGTTCGGCTTCCCCGACCTGGAGATGGTCACGATGTCGGAAATGGTCGAGAACGCCAAGCGCATGGTCGAGGCGACGAACCTCCCCGTCATCGCCGACTGCGACACTGGCTACGGCGGCGTCCACAACGTCCGGCGCGCGGTCCGCGAGTACGAGAAGGCCGGCGTCGCCGCCGTCCACATCGAAGACCAGACTTCGCCAAAGCGCTGCGGCCACATCGCGGGCAAGCAGATCGTCTCCCGCGAGCAGGCCCGCTCGCGGTTCGAGGCGGCCGTCGACGCCAAGCAGAGCGATGACACCGTCATTATCGCCCGCACCGACGCGTACGGCTCCGCGAACGGCGACTGGGAGGAGCACCTCGAACGCGGCCGGATCTACGCCGACGCCGGCGTCGACCTCGTCTGGCCCGAGATGCCCGACCCCTCGCGCGAGGACGCGATCGAGTACGCCGAGACGATCCACGAGACCCACCCCGACCTGGATCTCGCCTTCAACTACTCCTCCTCGTTCGAGTGGGGCGCCCAAGAGGACCCGCTGACGTTCGAGGAGCTTGGCGACTTAGGCTACCAGTACATCTTCATCACGCTGTACGGGCTCCACTCCGGCGCCCACGCCGCCTACGAGGACTTCGCGAACATAGCAGAGAACGACGAGGCGGCGCAGTTCGACCTCGAGGAGCGGTACATCGGCCACGAGACCGAGAGCCACCACGAGCTATCCTTCGTCCCGCGGTATCAGGAGGTCGAGGCCGAGTTCGACCCCGAGGCGCGGCGGCGCCAGGAGGAGTCGGCCGGCTTCACCGAAGACGAGAACGACCCGATCACGGCCTCGGAGGGCGACGACTGATGGGCGGGCCGGACGACGTCACGCTCCGGCGGAGCCAGCTGGCGACGCCGGGCTCCGACCCGAAGATGATAGAGCGGGCGCCCGACTCCGGCGCCGACGAGGCGTTCCTCGACTTGGAGGACTCCGTCGCGCCCGCGGCGAAGGTCGACGCCCGCGAGAACGTCATCGAGGGGCTAATCGAGTACGACTGGTCCGACACCCGACCCTGCTACCGGATGAACGGCGTCGACACCAGGTGGTTCTACGACGACGTGATCGAGGTCGTCGGGCGCGCCGGCGAGTACCTCGACACGATCATGGTGCCGATGGCGAACAACCCGGAGACGGTCGCCACCGTCGATAACCTGCTGACGCAGGTCGAGGAGAACAACGACCTGCCGGTCGGCGACATCGGCCTCCAGGCGCAGATCGAGTCGCCGGAGGCGATGACGAAGGTCGCCGACATCGCCCGCGCCAGCGACCGCCTGGAGTCGCTCGTCTTCGGCCCCGGCGACTACACCGCCAACGTCGGCGCCGCCGGGCTCACCATCGGCTCCGGCGGCGGCTACCCCGGCCACTACTGGCACTACCAGCTCGCGCGCATCGCCCACGCGGCGAAGGCGCAGGGGCTACAGGTGATCGACGGCCCGTACGCCGAGATCGAGGACGCGGAGGGGTTCCGCGACTCCTGTCGGTGGGCGAGCCAGCTGGGCTGTGACGGCAAGTGGGCGATCCACCCGAGCCAGATCGAGCCCGCCAACGAGACGTTCGCGCCCTCGCCCGAGGAGGCCGAGAAGGCGCGTCAGATCGTCGACGCCTACGCGGAGGCGAAAGAACAGGGCAAAGGCGCCGTCTCGGTCGACGGCGAGATGGTCGACGAGGCGACCGACAAGATGGCCCGCGGCATCGTCGCGCGCGCCGAGCAGGCGGGGATCCTGTAAGCCGGGCGTCCCCGCGGTCGCCGCGGCATCTGGGCATCATTTTTGCCGTGCGCTCTTCTTTTTCGCCGTGCGCTCGCTGGTATCGCTACTCCGATATCGCTACTCCGAGATCGCGCCGCGGCTCCGCAGTTCGTCGATGTCGCGGTCGCCGTAGCCGTACTCCCGTAGCACCGACTCCGTGTGTTCGCCGAGCGCGGGCGGATGGCGGCGGACCGTCGTCGGCGTCCGCGAGAAGTGCATCGGCGAGCCGGGGAACCGCACGGTTCCGGCGGTCGGGTGTTCCGCCTCGGCGAGCATCCCGCGCGCCTCGATCTGCGGGTCGGCGAACACCTCGCTCACGTCGCGGACGCGGCTCGCGGGCACGTCGTGCTCGTCCAGCCGCTCGACCGCCTCGTCGGTCGACAGCGCGGCGAACGTCTCCTCAAGCTCGCGGTCGAGCTCTTCGCGGTTCCGGACGCGCCCCTCGTTCGTCTCGAACCGCTCGTCTGCGAGCAGGTCGGGGCGGTCGATCGCCTCGCACAGCGGCGGCCAGAACCGGTCCGACGAGCAGGCGACGACGACGTAGTCGTCCGCAGTCTCGAACGCCCGGTAGGGGACGATGTTCGGGTGTTTGCTCCCCATCCGGCCCGGGGGCTCGCCGCTGGCGAAGTAGTTCGTCGCCATGTAGCTCGTCCAGGCGGCTTGCCCGTCCAGCAGGCTCACGTCGATCTTCTGTCCCCGACCGTCGCCCAGCTCGCGTTCGAGCAGCGCCGCGAGGATCGCCTGCGTCGCGTACATCCCGGCCCCGACGTCGGCGAGCGCGACGCCGATCCGGACCGGCGGGCCGCCCTCGACGCCCGTGAAGGACATGAAGCCGCCCCGTGCCTGCATCATGATGTCGTACGCGGGCCTGTCGCGGTCGGGCCCCCACTCGCCGTAGCCGGAGATCGCGCAGTAGACGAGTCCGGGGTTCTCGTCGACGAGGTCGCCGTAGCCGAGGTCCCACTCTTCCGTCTTGCCGACCCGGAAGTTCTCGACGAGCACGTCGGCCTCGCGCGCGAGGTCGCGGACGACCGCACGGCCTGCTTCGGTCGTGAGATCCAGCTGGATCGAGCGCTTGTTGCGGTTGACGCTGACGTAGTAGGCGCTTTCTTTCCCTTCGTCGTCGCCCTTGCTGAACGCCGGCGGGACCCACGTCCGCGTCTGGTCGCCCTGCCCGGGTCGCTCGACTTTGATCACCTCCGCGCCGAGGTCGCCGAGCTGCATCGTGCAGAATGGCCCGACGAGCACGCGCGAGAGGTCCAGCACGGTGAGCCCGTCGAGCGGGCCCACGTCGCTCTCGGGGTCGCGCGCCTCACCGACCACACGCTCTCGCCTCCGCGGACCGTCGCCGTGTCCGGTTCATGCGATCCGACTCAGCCGCGGGGCTACTGAGTGTTGTGGCGTGGTGGGGTGACGAGGAAGGGCGGGTGCCAGCCGAGTCAGGCCGGGAGCGTGTCGATCCCGTCGATCTCGACGTAGCCGTACCCGCAGTCGGGACAGCGCCACTTCGTCTTCTCGCCGAGGTGAAGCGTCATCGCCGCGGTCCGGTAGAACGAACGGGTCTCGCCGCACGCGGGACAGTCCACGTCCTTTTCGAGGGCCATGCGCGCCGATCGGTCCGGGGCGGTGTTGAACCTACTGATTCGGGCGTCGCCGGCGCGGTCGGTCGCCGCCGTCGGCGCGATCGTCGGCGCCCGCGGGCGACCGCCTCACCACACCGGCGCGAGCAGCAGCGCGACCGTCGCCGAGATGAAGACGAGCTTGAGGGCGGTGTTGACGACGATCACCTTCGTGCCGAACGAGGCGCCCCAGATCCCGTACTGGAACGGGATCGAGCGCCGGAACGTCGAGACGGCAAAAGAGAGGATGCTCCCGATGAGCAGCGACGCGACCGCGGTCCGGGTGGTGAAGACCCCGGCCTCCGCCCCGGCGAGCGTCGCCGCGCCCGCGGTCGTGTCGAGCGTGAACACCGCGATGACGGGCACCGCAGCGCCCGGGAGGCCCAGCACGCTCGTGATCGGCTCCGCGACGCTCGTCAGCGCCGTCACGTCGTACGTCGTGACGAGCCAGATGACCAGCGTGTATACGACCGCGAGCCGCGGGACGATCCGGCGGAGGGTCTTCCACGACTTCCCGGCGGCGTCGCGGACGCGCTCTCGGGAGGTGCGCTCGTCGGCCTCCGGGCCGGTCGCGTCGACGTCGGCGAGCGCGGCGCGGTCGACGTTGGACTCGGAGAGCAGGAGTCCGCCCGCGAGGACGCCCGTAACGGTGATGAGCAGCGCGATGCCGGCGCGCGCGCCGACGTAGACGCCGCCGGTAGTGACGCCGAGAATCGGGATCAACACCGGGACGTAGTAGGTGAACACGTGCTGGACGAAGCCGAAGAACGTGTTCATCACGACCGCGACGAGCGTCGCCCGGTCGTCGAGCAGCCCCGATTCGCGGTACTCCGCGAGCGTGGCGTAGCCCGCGGTCGTCGACGCCGCGGTCGTGAGGATCGCCGTGCCGACCTCGTCCGGGAGGTTTGCCGGCCGCGTGAGCCATCCCGCGATCCCGGCGACGTACCGGACCAGCCCGAACGCGACGGCGACGTTGGCGGCGAAGACGCCGCCCGCGATGAACGCCGTGATCCGGGCCAGCCGGGGGACCACGTCCGCGAGCAGGGTCGAGAGGTCGGCGGCGACCGATTGCACGGACTGCGGTTCGTCGGGGGCGACCAAATGGCCGTCGGAACGCTCGCGCGGGGCTTATGTCCCGCCGCGGAGAACGGCCTCCCGATGGCTCCCGCCGAGGACGACATCTCGATCGACGAAAAGCGCGTGTACGCGGGCAGCGCCGGCCGCACCGACGCCTACGTCGCGACCGGGGCTGGGATCGTCCGGGTCTCGCTGTCGGCCGACAAGATCGGCGCGTTCGACATGGTCGCACGGGACCCCGCGCGCGACGTTGCCGTCCTCGCGCGCGGTGACGGTACGGACCTCGTCGTCGCGGCCGCGCCCGACGGTCTCTCTGTCGCCGCTGTCGGCGACGACCCGGAGTTCGCGTTCGTCGACGACGATCCGGCGGTCGCGGTCGGTGTCGCGAGCGGTCGTAAGGGGGTGATCGTCGCGCGCGAGAACGGCGCGATCGAGCGCGTCGCGTTCGCGGACGATGGGGTAGCGATCGCGTCGACAACGCGTTTTGGGAGCGTCGCGGACCCGCGCGCGGTCGACGGCGCGCTCGTCGCGGCCGCGGACGGGGTCTTTCGGGTCGGCGAGGACGGGCTCACTGACGTCGGGCTGGACGACGCGCGCGACGTGGCCGGCGCCGGGATGCCGCTCGCAGCGACCGGCGCGGGGCTCTACTGGCTCGGCAACGGCTGGATGACGGCTCGGGAGGCCGCCGCGGACGCGGTCGCGGCCGACGGCGACGGCCACGCGATGGCGGTCGTCGACGGGGACCTGCTCGTTCACTCGGACGCGTCCGGTGAGTGGGGCGAGGAGACGTGGGCGGTCGCGGAGCTACCCGTTGACGAGGCCGCTGTGGCGCTCGGCTACGGGCCCGGCGTCTCCGTCGCGGTCACCGAGGCGGGGACGCTCTGTGTCGACGCCGGCGACGGCTGGCGCCACCAAGTGGTCGGCGTCAGGGACGTGAACGGCGTGGCGCTCGCGGTCGTGGAATAAGTCGTTGATCGGGTATTGAGATCTTCCGTGTCTGGCGTCGGCCTCTTATAAATGGCTGCCGGCGAATTGTGGGCGACCGTCCCCAAATCCCCGGCCGTTCGGATATAAATGGAAGTCAGTAAACTGGTGGCAGCCACCTCCAAGGCCCCGGCCGTTCGGATATAAATGAAAGTCAGTAAACTGGTGGCAGCCACCTCCAAATCCCCGGCCGTGAGGCGGGCGCACGCTCGCTGCGCTCCTCGCTCAGTCGCTATCGCTCCTTCGCTGTGGTGCTTACGTCGCCTGCGCCCGCCTCACGGCCGCCCCTTTGAGTCCCGCCCCGCACCGCAACCGCACCTCCCACCTCCCCAGCCTCGTCAGTCGGCCTCCGCTTCGCTCCGGCCGACTGACTCCCTCGCGCGTGCGACTCGCGCCCTCCGGGCGCTCGTCGGCACGCGCCACCGCACCGTTTATTTATAAGTGAAAAATCAGACACTCAATCTGGGCCGTCTTACGCGCTCGGCAGGTCGACCGGCTCGCCGTCGGCGTAGACGGTCGGGTTTCGGATGATGCCGTCGAGGTGGAGCGGCGCGTCGGTCTCGCCGCCGATCCCGGCGTTGTCGCCGATGGCGATGTGGACGGTGCCGCCCGCCTTCTCGTCTAAGAGGACCGAGCCGACCAGCTCGTCGACGCCGCCGTTCGTCCCAATTCCAAGCTCCGCGAGGTTGTACGCGGCGTCGCCGACCTCGTCGTCGGCGGCCTCCACGTCGGCGCGGATCGCGTCGTCGGCGATGTCCGTCACGAAGCCGTCCTCGACCTCGAACGCGAGCGTCTGGCCGTCGTCGAGCAGGCCGTGGGGCATCATCGTCCCGTCGACGACGAAGGTGCCGGTCGCGGTCTCGGGGGCAATGAACACCTCGCCGGCGGGGAGGTTCGAGAAGTCGCCGGCTTCGCGGACCATGCCGGTGTCCGCGAGCCACTCGCGGTCGCCGATCCCGAACGTGATGTCCGTGCCCGCAGGCGCGGTGACGCGCACCTCGTCGGCGCCGGCGACCTGGTCGAGTACGTCGTCGCAGGCGGCGTCGATGGCGGCGTAGTCGGCGTCGAGCCCGGTCGTGAACACGTCCTCGGTGATCCCCGGGAGCGTCGCGCCGCGCGCGCCGGCGTCGCAGGCCGCGCCGCGGGCGCGGGTGTGGCTCAGGCTCTTCGTCGTCGGCGCGAGGAAGACGTCGGCCGCCTTCATCGCGGCCGCGACCGGCGCCGGCGGCTCCGTCCCGTGCTGCTCGGCCGGCGGGTACCGCAGGACCGTCGCGTCGTCCGTGACGTCGCTCGCGGCCGCGTAGAGCGCCTCGCCGATCGGCTCGCGCTCGTCGTCCGTGACGACGACGACCGACTCGTCGGGGGAGACGTTCAGACACTGTTCGACCGCGGTCGCCGCGGCGTCGGAGAGATCGGCTGCCATGGCCGCGACTCCGTTCGGCCGGGCGTTAGGCCTTGTCATCGACGATTTTACTCCATTCCGTAATTGAATTATTTACGTCCGGTGCCGCTCGGCGTCGAATTAACCGATCGATTACTCGTGGGGTAGTTAATTTCATTTTGCGAACCTCGAAAAGATTATACCGGTTCCCGAGCGACAAGGAGGTATGATACGCGTAGGCGTCAACGGCTACGGCACGATCGGTAAGCGGGTCGCGGACGCCGTCGCGGCCCAGCCCGACATGGAGCTCGTCGGTGTGACGAAGGCGTCGCCTGACTACGGCGTCGAGGCCGCGTCCCGCCGCGGATACGACCTGTACGCGGCCGTCGAGGACCGCGTCGACGAGTTCGCGGCCGCCGGCGTCGGCCTCGCCGGCGCGCTCGGCGACCTGCTCGACGCCGTCGACGTGATCGTCGACTGCGCCCCCTCCGGAGTCGGCGAGCGCAACGCGCCCATCTATGAGGCGCACGACACGCGGGCGGTGTTCCAAGGCGGCGAGGACGCCGACGTCGCGGAGGCCTCGTTCAACGCGCGCGGCCGGTTCGAGGCCGCCCGCGGCGCCGACTCGGTCCGCGTCGTCTCCTGTAACACGACCGCGCTCTCGCGGCTGCTCGCGCCGCTTGACGAGACGTACGGCGTCGAGAAGGCGCGCGTCACGCTCGTGCGCCGCGGCGGCGACCCGAACGAGACCGACCGCGGCCCGATAAACGACATCGTCCCCGACCCGGCGACGGTCCCCTCCCACCACGGCCCGGACGTGAACGAGATCCTCCCCGACGTGACCGTCGACACCGCGGCCCTGAGGGCGCCGGTCACCGGGATGCACACCCACAGCGTCAACGTCACCGTAGAGACTGCCCCCGACCCCGGGGCCGTCCGCGACCTGCTCGCCGACGAGAGCCGGATCTTCCTCGTCCCCGAGGCCGCGGGCATCGACGGCGCCGGCGCCTTGAAGGAGTACGCCGCCGACGCCGGCCGCCCGCGCGGCGACCTCTGGGAGAACTGCGTCTGGGAGGAGTCGATAAGCGTGACGGGCCGAGACCTCTACCTCTTCCAGAACGTCCACCAGGAGGCCGACGTCGTCCCCGAGAACGTCGACGCGATCCGCGCGATGGCGAGCGACGTCGACGCGGCCGAGTCGGTCGCGCGCACGAACGAGTCGCTCGGCGTCGGCCTCGAAAGCCGGCTCGGCGACGGCGAACTCGCTCGCGCTGAGCTGCCGGCGGACGACTGAGGTCCTCGCTGACGGTTCTCGCTCTCTTATCGCTCTCGCTTCGTTACCGCTCGGAAGCGGCGGTCACTCGTTCGGTCGCGTGACGAGGAACGTCCGGCCGCCGCGGCGCTCGAGGTGGACCTCGCTGCCGTCGACGCGGTTCGCCCGGACCCGGTCCGGCAGGCGGTCGGTTCGACAGTCGGTGACGTCCACGCGCGTCGGCGTCGCGTACCGCGGTCGGTCGGCGGTGACTGCGCTCATGTCTCCACGTCGGTCCGGAACGCACCTATAAGCGAGCCATCCGCGGAGTGAAAGTGAAAGTGGACAGCTTCGCACCGCTCTCGGTCGATTCCGATCGCCGGCGGTCGCCGGTCGAAAAACCGTCCTCGCCCTACCGGCGGAGGCCGGTCGCCTCGTCGCCCTCGACGAACCGAACCGTGAAGTAGTCGTACCCGCCGTAGGCGGCGTCGAGCGCGCCCATCCACCAGTTCCACCGCTCGACCAGCGAGGAGCCGTCCGGCGCGTCCTCCATGTGCCCGACCACCCCTGTCACGGTCAGTCCGTGGCCGCGGTCCTCGGAGGGCCGCCCGGAGTCGACGAGGTCGCGGGCCGACCGCGAGACGGCGCGCCGCTCGGGCTCGGTCCCGCCGAACTCGTCTTCGAGTGCGCGTTCCAGACGCTGTCTGTCCATGCTCGCGTTACGTGCCGCGGCTATATGAGTCGCGTGGTGAGGGGTGTCACGTCCGGTGCCGAGCGCGACCGCGGCCCGGGCTCGTCGCCGGCTCACAGCCGCGCGGCCAGCGCGAGGAACAGCAGCGAGAACGGGGCCGTGAGCAGCGACAGCGCCAGTCCGCCGGCGCCCTCGCCGGTCGCGACCGCCATCAAGATGCCGACGACGAGCGAGAACGAGCCCAGGGCCGCGAGGGTGAGCCGCTCCGGGACGCTCGCGCGATCCGGGCCGTCGCTCGCCGAGAGCACCGCGTCGAGCGTCGACTCGACCTCGTCGGCGCGCTCGACCGGAACGAACAGCCACGGCGTCGACCGGTACCACGCGTTCCCCCGGTACGCGAGCAGGAACAGCGTCGTCCACGGGAGGTCGAGCCGACGCGTTCGGACCACGGAGCCGAGGTCGTCGCTCCGGGTCCGATCCTGACGTGGATACGTCCGCTCGACCGTCCGCTCGGCCGGGTCGACCCGCACGGCCACGCCCGACGACTGGACGGCGGCCGGCACGAACCAGACGAGCCAGAACAGCGACCAGAAGGCGGGCAGGAAGTCGGTCGGGAGCGCCAACGCCGCGGCGACGACCCCGCCGAATCCCGCGAGCGTCCAGCCCGGGCTGAGCGCGCCGGCGGCCTCGCGAAGCCGAGCGGCGGTTAGTTCGTCGACCGAGGTCTCGCGGTACCAGACGTACAGTGCGGGGAGGGTGGCGACCGCGAGCGCGAACAGGAACCCGACGCCGACGGCGGCCTCGGCGACCCCGACGCTCGGCAGGCTGAGTTCGCCGGCGGCGGCGCCCGTGAGCGCGGCGCCCCCGACGGCGCCGATCGAGACGAGGACCGCCCCGACGACCCCGGCCGTCGCCCCGGCCGCGAGCGAGCGGAGACGGTCGTGGCGGACCGGCCCCCACTCGATCGGATCGCGTTCGGCGGTCGTCTCGGGGTCGCGGGGGATTTCGGACCCCTCGGCCACACCGCCGCCGTCGTCGACTGCCGAGACGCTCTCGGCGGTGTCGACGGCGTCGGCGGCGGAAGGTTTTCGGCTCTCGGAGGGCATACGCGCCGAGTCGTTCCGGTGTGCCAAAAGAGTGAGGCCGAGTTCAGTGCGACATGACACGTCCCGGGTCCCGACGTTCGCTCGCGGTGCGTGCCACCCCTCTCCCTGTCTCGTCGGGTACGATGATACTTATTCGCTACCCGCGTAGAGGGAGGTATGGACGCGGACTCCCTGACGGAGACGCTCGAAAACGCCGGCCTGTCACCGTACCAAGCGGCGGTCTACGTCGCGCTCCTCGATCTGCGGACCGCGACGGCGACCGAGATCGCCAACGAGAGCGACATCCCGACGCCGCGCGTCTACGACGTGATCGACGCTCTGGCCGAGCGCGGCTACGTCGAGAAATACGAGCAGGGGACCATCAAAGTGCGGGCACACGGCCCTGCGAAGGTACTCGAAGACCTCGAAAACAGGATCGACCAGTTGGAGTGGGCGACTACCGAAATAGAGGATCGATGGGAACAGCCGCCGCTCGAAAAATCCACTGCCAGCATCGTTAAGCAGTTCCAGACAGTTCTCGACCGCGCGCGGCTGTTCATCGAACAGGCGGAAACCCGCGTGTACGTCTCCGTGACGGCCGAGCAACTCGAGAAGCTTCGTGATCCCTTAAAACGGGCGCACGAGCGGGGCGTCGCCGTGTATATTCTTGTTAACACGGAATCGACTGGCGATCAGCCAACAGTCGAATCGCTAGCCGGGATCTGTCGGGAGGCGCGATACCGCGGCCTCCCGGCGCCGTTCGTCGCGTCCGTCGACCGACAGAGCGCCTGCTTCTCCCATCACCCGGACGCGGTCAATCAGACCGGCGTCCTCGTCAACGACGAGGAGTACACCTTCGTCTTCCACTGGTTCTTCATGACGTGTTTGTGGGAACACGGGACGACAATATACTCGGAAGGGCAGGACACGCTGCCGATCGAGTACGTCGACATCCGTCAGCTGGTGCGCGAAGCGCGGCCCCTCTTTGAGTCCGAGGCGACCGTGACCGTCCGCGTCGAAGGGAACGACGTCTCCACCGGCGAACCGCGGACGATCGCGGGGACCGTCGAAGAAGTCCGGTCGCACGTGGGCGACAGAGAGTCGGACACGCAGGTAGCCGGGCAGGTGCTGATGGTCGTCGACACCGGCACCGACCGGATCAGCGTCGGCGGTTGGAACGCCGTGGTCGAAGACGTCGAGGCGACTCGGATCGTTATCACCGACATCACGGACGTCGACGACTACCCGTCGCTACGGGCGGGGACGGAACCCGCCGAGTGAGCGCGGACGGCAGCGTATCCGAAGTCCTCACGTAGAGCGGATCACGACCCGTCGCGCAGCTCCTCGACGACCCGTCGGTCGGGAAGCGCGGCCATCGCACCGCGGCGCTTTGTCGACGCGGCGGCGACGGCGTTGGCGAACTCGAGGATCGTGCCCGGGTCGTCGCCGTCGACGAGTCCCGCGATCGCCCCGGCCGAAAAGGCGTCGCCGGCGCCGGTCGTGTCGACGACGTCCTCGATCTCGTAGCCGGGATGGTGCCACTCGCCGGCGGTCCACCGCGAGTCCTCGTCGGCGACCAGCCGCGCGCCGGCGCTGCCTTCTGTCAGGAACACCGCATCCGGTCCGGTAGCGAGGACGTCCGTGATCGTCGTCGGGAGGCCGGCGCCCTCGAGGTCCTCGCGGGTGACTTTGAGGACGTCCGTCTCGGAGAGCATTCGCTCGATCGTGGGCGCCGGATCTGTCTCCCACAGCTCGGGGCGGACGTTCGGATCGAAGAAGACGCAGCAGTCTCGGTCGCGGGCCCGCTCGACGAGGTCGAACGTCGCCGACCGCGCCGGCTCGACGGTCAGCGTGACGCCCCCCACGACGACGACCTCGACCGACTCAAGGACGTCGTCGCCGACGACGCTCGTGTCGAGGCGCCTGTCCGCCGTGTCCGAGCGGTAGAAGGTGAACTCGCGGTCGGCGTCGGGACCGTGCGAGACGAACGCCAGCGCCGTCCGGCTGTCCGGAACCTCCGTGACGAAGTCGTTCGGAACGCCCTCGCGGTCGAGCACCTGCGCGAGATGCGAGCCGAACGGGTCGTCGGCGAGCGCGGTACAGAACCACGGCGTCCGGTCGAGCCGCGCAAGCCCGACCGCCACGTTGGCCGGCGCCCCGCCGGCTCGTCGAGAGAACGATTCCACGTCCGCGAGCCGTCCGGGGCGGTCCGGAATGAAATCGATCAGGGTCTCGCCGGCGACGAGGATCTCACGCGTCATGCGCTACCATACTCGGAGACACACGTATGAAAAATATAAAAATTCGGCCAAGGGCGCGAGCGGACCCCGAGCGACTCACGCTCGCGGCGCTGAGGTCGGAGCGACGGTCGCTATCGACCGGCGACACCCTCGGGCGCGTGGGGTGAGCAGCCGGTGCTCGGTTCACGAGCGGTACGGTCCGTGGGCGCTACCCCCGCGACCAGTATGTTTTTACAAATATACTCGGATGTGAGTTGTATGAGTTCGCCCCGATGTCACATCGTCGACCACACGCCGGTACAGCGCGAGGAGAGATCCACACCGACCCATCGCGGCGCGTCTCGCCGTCAATGACCTCCGGAGGGGACGTCACGGACCCGGATCGGTCCTGGTGGAAGGAGAGCGTCGTCTACCAGGTCTACCCGCGGAGCTTCAACGATTCCGACGGCGACGGGATCGGCGACCTCCGCGGAATCACGCAGAAAGCGGACTACCTCGACGAGTTGGGGATCGACGTCGTCTGGCTCTGTCCGGTGTATGACTCGCCGCAGGAGGACAACGGTTACGACATTCGGGACTACCGCGCGATTGACTCGGAGTTCGGCACGATGGCCGACTGGGAGGCGCTTCGGACGGCGCTTCACGACCGCGACATCCGCCTCGTGATGGACCTCGTCGTCAACCACACGTCCGCGGAACACGAGTGGTTCCAGCGGTCGCGACGCGAGAAAGCGGGGTACGAGGACTACTACCACTGGCGAGAGGGCTCTCCCGATGAACCGCCGAACAACTGGGAGTCGTTCTTCGGCGGCTCGGCATGGAGCTACGACGACGAGCGCGGCGCGTGGTACCTCCACCTCTTCCACGAGAACCAGCCGGACCTGAACTGGCGGAGTCCTCGGGTCCGCGGGTCCGTTACGGAGATGATCCAGTGGTGGCTGGACAAGGATATCGACGGCTTCCGGATGGACGCCCTGAACCTCCTCTCGAAGCCGGCGGGGTATCCGGACGGCGACCCCGACGCCGACGTCGTCGGCGAGGAGCACTTTTTCAACGGGCCGCGACTGGAGGAGTACCTCGGCGAGATCGTCGCGACGACGGCCGGGCACGACGTGATGACCGTCGCCGAGATGTCGCACACGGACGTCGACACGGCGGCGAGCTACCTCGGCGACGACGGGGTCGGGCTCGGGATGCTCTTCCAGTCGGCGCACATGGAGGTCGACGCGGGCGCCGAGGGGGTCTGGGACCCCAGCGGCCCGCGGGAGTTCGACCTGCCGACGTTCAAACGCGTGATGGACCGCTGGCAGGAGGGGCTGTGGGGCCGCGGGTGGAACGCCGTCTTCCTCGGGAACCACGACCAGCCGCGGATCGTCTCCCGGTTCGGCGACGACGGCGAGTACCGACGGGAGAGCGCGAAGCTCCTGGCGACGTTCCTGCTGACCCTGAGCGGCACGCCGTACGTGTATCAGGGCGACGAGATCGGCATGACGAACGCGGAGTTCGAGAGCCTGGACGAGATCGACGACGTCGAAACGATCGGGTCGGTCGAGGAGCTCCGCCGCCGCGACGGCGTCGACTCCTTCGCTGACGTCGCGGACCTCGTGAACTACTGGAGCCGCGACCACGCCCGGACGCCGATGCAGTGGTCCGACGGGGCACACGCCGGCTTCACGGACGGCGAGCCGTGGTTCCCGGTCACCGACGACTACGGCGAGATAAACGTCGAGAAAGAGCGGAGCCGCGAGGACTCCGTCTGGCACTACTATCGCCGACTGATCGAGCTCAGACACGAGGAGGACGCCCTCGTGTACGGCGAGTACGACCTCCTCCTGCCGGACCACCCCAGCATCTACGCGTACACCCGAACCCTCGACGGCGACCGCCTGTTTATCGTGCTCAACTGGTCCGACGAGGCCGCGACCTTCGAACCGGACGCGATCGAACCGGACGCGATCGAGTCGGCCGCCGTCGAGACGCTCGCGGGGAACTACGACGAGTCGCCGACCGACCCGACGGGAAGTGCGTTCCGGCCGTACGAGGCCGCCGTGTACCGGCTCTAAAAGCTGGTGGTGATGGGTGAGCGGCTCAGTCGACCTGGACGCCGTCGTCGCCGGCTTCGACGTCCGCGTCGGAGACGACGCCGTGCGAGATCGCGTCGCCGGTCTGGTCGTCGAACAGGTGGATCCGGGCCCGGTCGAAGACGACCTCGACGTGCTCCCCCTCGCCGATGTCGGTCGCGGGGTCCACGCTCATCAACAGCCCCTGGCGCTCCTCGAAGTCGGCGGTCTCCTCGTCGAATGATTCGAGGATCGGCTTCAGGTAGACGAATATCTCGTCGCCCATCGGTTCGAGCACGTCGGTCTCGACCGAGAACGTCCGGCTCGGGTCCTCGGCCTCTACGCTGTTGTGCTCGAGGTAGATGTCCTCCGGGCGGATGCCGACCTCCACCGGGTCGTCGGCCCCCAGACGGTCGACCGCCGCGGTGTCGAAGGAGATGGAGTAGCCGTTCGCGTCGAGGGAGCCGTCGCCGGCGGTCGCGTCGAAGAAGTTCATCGAGGGCGAGCCGATAAAGCCGGCGACGAACCGGTTCGCGGGCTGGTTGTAACAGGTCAGCGGCGCGGCGATCTGCTGAAGCTCCCCCTTGTTGAGCACCGCGATCCGGTCGGACATCGTCATCGCCTCCGCCTGGTTGTGCGTGACGTAGATGATCGTCGTGTCCAGCTGCTTGTGGAGCCGCTGGAGCTCGGTCCGCATGTTGACGCGCAGCTTGGCGTCCAAGTTCGCCAGTGGCTCGTCCATCAGGAACACGTCCGGGTCACGGACGATGGCCCGCGCGATCGCGACGCGCTGGCGCTGGCCGCCGGACATCTCGCTCGGCATCCGGTCTAACATCCCCTGGAGTCGAACGACCCGCGCGGCCTCGTCGACCCGCTCATCCATCTCCTCCTTGGGGAAGTCCCGCAGCCGAAGCCCGAAGGAGATGTTGTCGTACACGTCCATGTGCGGGAACAGCGCGATGTTCTGGAACACCATCGCGATGCCGCGGTCCTTCGGCGGGAGGTTCGTCACCTCGCGGTCGCCGATCAGGATCTCGCCCGACGTGGGCTTGGTGAGGCCCGCGACCGTTTCGAGCGTCGTCGACTTCCCGCAGCCCGACGGGCCGACGAGGCAGATGAACTCGCCGTCCTTCAGGTCGAGGTTCATGTTGTCGACCGCCGTTACGTCGTCGTACTGTTTCGTGACGTCGGTGAGTTTGACTCGTGCCATTTGGTATCACTCCTTGAGGGCTCCCTGCGTGAGGCCGCTGATGATCTTGTCCTGTGCGACGACGACGAGGATCGCGACCGGGACGATCGCGATCAGGCTCGCCGCCGCCTGGAGGTCGTACCGGACGGTGTACTGCGTCTGGAACGCGAGGACGCCGTCGACCACCGGCGCCCACTCCGCGGCGCTGTTGCCGGTCATCAGGTACGAGAAGAAGAACTCGGTGTAGACGGTGATGAAGGTGAGAATCCCGGCGGTCGCGACGCCCGGCGCCGACAGCGGCATGATCACGCGGAACAGCGCGCCGATGCGCGTCGTCCCCTCGACGCGTGCCGCCTCCTCTAGCCCGTCGGGAATCTGGCCGTAAAACGTGGTCAGGATGAAGATCGCCAGCGGCATGGTGAACGCGCTGAGCGGCGTGACGACCGCTCCGGGCGTCCCGTACAGCTCCACCGGGAGCGTGAACAGTCCCAGCATCGGGACCTGCTGGTTGAACGCCCGAAACAGCGGGATGAAAAGCGTCGCTGGCGGGAAGAAGCTGAGCACCAGAAGCGAGAACAAAAGCGGCGTCTTCCCCCGGAACTCCAGGCGGCCGAACGCGTATCCGGCGAGGCTCCCGACGAGGAGCACGAACACCGTCACCGTGAACGCGTAAAAGAGGCTGTTGAACATGAACCGCGCGAACGGGACCTGCTGGAACACCTGAACGAACGCCGTGAGGTCGACCGTCGCCGGGAACAGCGGGATGTCGGTCTGTCCGGGCGCCGCCATCGCGACGTTGAACAGCCAGTACAGCGGGAACAGCGACGTGGTCAACAGGACGCCGCCGAGGAACACCAGCATTACGGCGTACGCCTTCTCCGGGTGCTTGATCCAGTCGTCCGCCCACCGCGCGACGCGGGACTTGTTATCCCCGTCGTCGTCGGCGTCGTCGCCCGATCCGTCGAACACTTCCGCGTCCTCGTGGTCGCGTGCGTCGATGCTCATGTTAGGCTAACCCCAGGCTCTGGTTGCTCTGTTTGATGAACAGGAGGTACACCGTGATGAACAGGCCCACCACGATGGCGATCAGCACGCTCACGGCGGCCGCGGAGCCGTACAGCGTCGAGGACCCGAACATCATCTGCGTGACGAGGCAGGTCATCGACGGGACGGTCGAACAGCCGACGGTGGTCGACTCGATGATGCCGTACACCCGGAGCGCGCCCATCGTCCGGAACAGCATCGCGACCATCAACACCGGGAACACCAGCGGGAACGTGATGTAGCGGAACCGCTGCCACCGGGAGGCGCCCATCACGTCGGCCACCTCGTAGAGGTCCTGGTTGACGCTCTCTAACCCCGCCAAGATCAGCAGGGCCATGAACGCAGACGTCTTCCAGATGTCCGCCACCGTCACGATGACGAAGCTGTCGAACGTCGTGTTCAGGGGGAGATCAGAGAAGAGCCCGATCTGCTGGAGCGGCTCGGTTAAGAGTCCGTAGCCGGGCCGGAACAGCAGGAAGAAGATCATCCCCTGAATGACGATCGGAATCGCCCACGGCAGGATGATGAGCAGGCGGACGAGCCGCCGCCCCTTGTACTCGGCCTTCATCAGCATGGCGTAGAGGAACCCGAGCAGCGTCTCGCCCGTGACGCTCAACACGGCGAACAGGACCGTCATGAACAGCGCCTGTTCCAGTATCGGCGTCTGAAACGAGAGGTCGACGAACGCCGCCGGCGCCAGCGCGTTGTTGTTGGTGAGCAGCTGGACGTAGTTCTGGACCGCGACGAACTCCCCCAAGTTCCCGCCCGTGATCACGTCGGCGAAAAACGACATCCTGACGGCCGACGCCAGCGGCCAGAACGCGAACAACAGCAGAACCACGAACGCCGGAGTCAGGAGCAGGTACGCGTACGCCTGTTCGCTCAAGTTCTCCGTCCACGTTCCGAGTCGCGTCAGGACCCCGCCGGATCCGCTCGACACTTCCGGTCTGCCCTGTTCAACTGCCATCCCGACTAACACCTCCCTGTGCTATTGCCCGCTTTCGTGGTACGAGCATCGCCCGCGTGTTTCTCGTGCGAATATTTATCATTATTGTCTATGTTACATGTGTGTTCGGCCCCCGAGTCCCCTCGAACCGGGGCCGATCCCTGGCTTTCTTATCCGGACTGTTCTTCGACGGCCGAGATCTGTTCTTGCATCGCCGACGCCGCCTCTTGGGGGGTCTTCTCCTGACGAAGCGCCGCGTTGACCTCGTTGGCGATGGTGTCCCGCTGGTTCGGCCACACCGACGTCGTCGGCCGCGGGATGAGGTTCTCCGCCGAGTACTGGAGCGCCTCGAAGTACGGGCCGTACGTGTCGCTCTGCTCGACGTAGCTGTACAGCTCCGGCTTCGGCGGCATGAAGTTCGCCGTGTCGAACTGGTACTCGAGGACCGAGTCCTCCCACCACGCCTTGATCACTTCCTTCGCCGACGCCATGTTGTCGGTGTAGGGGTTCATCGACATGATCCAGCCGCCCTGCGCGTGCCAGGACCCGTTCGGCCCCTGCGGGAGCGGCATCACGCCGAGCTCCATGTCAGTCCCCTCGAAGGCGGTCAGGGCCCCGCCGATGGAGTAGGTCCAGTTGCGCTGAGTGACCGAGCTGCCGTCCTCGAAGAGGCTCTTCGTGTCCGGCTCGGACCAGCCGGCCACCTCTTGCGGCGAGATGCTTCCGATGTCCATCGGGGCGCTGCCCGTGCCGTGGATGGTGTCGACCGCGGCCTCGATTCCGTCGACGGACTCCTGCGTGTCGAGGGTGACCGGACGGTCGCCGATCGGCCCGAAGAGGTTCTCCTGGCCGCCGAAGAAGGCGCCGCCCATGCTCGTGAGGAACTCGTTGAACGTACAGCACGCCAGCCCGGCGTAGTTGTTCCCCTGCCAGAGGTGGCCGTAGTCGACGTCGGCACCGTCCATGGCCTCCGAGACGATCTGGGAGAACTCCTCCCACGTCGGCGGCTCTCCCCGCCACGTGTCGAAGTCGGAGTCGTCGTAGCCCGCGTCCCGAAGCAGGTCCTTCCGGTACGTGATGGTCGGGAAGTCGGGGAACACCGGAACCGAGTACAGGTCGCCCGTCTCGGGGTGGGTCCCCGTGTTGATCATCGACTGGACCCCCTCGTCCCTGACCCGGGAGATGAACTCCTCGTCCATCTCCGCCTCGAGGTTGACCAGGTCGCCGCGGACGATGAACGGAAGCGTCCACCCGTTGTCCGTCAACACCAGGTCGGGGTCGGGCTCCTCCGCGTTGATCGCGGTCCGGAGCTGCTGTTGCTTGCTGCCCGTGTCCTGGGGCGGCCGGGTCATCTCGATCGTGATCGAGTCCGGCACGCCCGCCTCGTGAAGGACCTCGGGGAACCCGGCGTCCACGAACTGGGGCCCCGAGAAGACCGTGACCGTGCCGCCGATCTCGCCGTCGCCCGACGTACCCGCCGTGGCCCCGCTCTCCCCGCCGTCTCCACCGCCGGAACAGCCCGCGAGGCCGGTCGCTCCCACCGCGCCCGTCGCCGCGAGGTACTGTCGCCGCGAGACGCCCTTTGGTGTGGTATCGTCTGACATCACCTGGCCATAAGGAATAATCATTAATATAATTACTGCGGATTACAACGGGTGTTGTAAAAATTAGTTCACAGAGGGAGGTGGCGACACGGGCGCGGCTCGGACCGCAGCACGGGACGAACCCGCTCGCGGCGCGGGCGCGACGCCGCGTCCGGATCAGTCCTTTCCCGGGGCGGGCCACCGCGGCGTGATCGGCGCCTCGATCCGCGACAGCTCCGCGTCGGTCAGGTCGACGTCGAGCGCCCCCACGTTCTCCTCGAGGTGCTCGACCGACCGCGGCCCGACGATTGGCGCGTCGACGACAGGTTTGTGGAGCAGCCACGCGAGGCTCACCTGCGCGGGCGTCGCCCCCTTCGCGTCGGCGATGTCGCGGATCTCCGCTAACACCTCCCAGTTCTCGTCGGTGAACCGGCTCGCGGTGTACTCGTCGCTCGCCGCCCGCCCCGATTCGGGCTCCTCGTCTCGTTCGTACTTCCCCGTCAGGAAGCCACCCGCGAGCGGGGACCACGGGAGGACGCCGATCCCCTCCGCGGCGCAAAGCGGCAACACGTTGGCCTCCTCGTGTCTGTCGACGGCGTTGTACTCCGGCTGCATCGAGACGAACCGCTCGCGGTTCTCGACGTCGGCGGCGTACAGCGCCCGCGCGAACTTCCATCCCGGCATCGTACTCGCTCCGACGTAGCGGACCACTCCCTCCTCGACGAGGTGGTCCAGCGCCGAGAGGACCTCCTCGACGGGCGTGTCGTCGTCCCAGCGGTGGATCTGATAGAGGTCGATGTAGTCGGTCCCGAGCCGGTCGAGCGACGCCTCGGCCTGGTCGAGGACGTGCTTCCGAGAGAGCCCGCTCCCGTTCGGCCCCTCGCGCATCCGGCTGTACACCTTCGTCGCGACCACCAGCTCCGAGCGATCGTACCCCTCGATAGCACGGCCGACGATCTCCTCGCTTTCGCCTCGCGAGTAGACGTTGGCCGTGTCGAGGAAGTTGATCCCGAGCTCCAGCGCGCGGTCGATGACCTCCCGGGAGTCCGACTCGTCGTGGATCATCCAGGGCTCCGCCGTCCCGAAGTTCATACACCCGAGCGAGAGCCGAGACACCTCCAGTCCCGTCTCGCCGAGCGTGGTGTACTCCATCTCGGTCATTGCCCGCGGTACCGAGGCGAGCGACAAAAAATTACGCCGGCGGGCGAGAGCCACGCCGAAACGGCGGTACGCGGCCGAGCGGTGAGACCGTCGGTGGAGGATCGGCGGCGGCGGAACGTTGATGCCCCGGTGGCGGGTATCTGGGCTGGATGCGCTCGTCGTTCGTCTCCGGTCTCCGGCGGTCGGACCACACCGGCGAAAACCGCTGTTGGCCGTGTACGGTCGTCAACGTCGCCCTCGTCGGTGTCGCCGGCGCGGCGCTGGGAGCCGTCGTCACGCCGTCGGTGGGTGTCGCCGTCGCGGTGGGCGGCCTGGCGCTGGTCTGGCTTCGCGGGTACCTGATTCCGGGCACCCCGCGGTTCGCCCCGCCGTTGGTCGCCGCCGTCCCGGGCGGGGAGACCCTCTTCGACAAGCCGCCGCGGGGTGCGGACGAGCCTCCGAACGGCGGCGGGTCGCTGGGGACCGAAAGCGCTCCCGCCGATCCGGAGGATCTGCTCGACCGGCTCGTCGAGACCGGCGTCCTCGAGGTCGGCGGGGACACCGTCGCTCCCACAGCGGCGTTCGACGAGCGGTGGCGGGCGGAGATGGACCGACTTCGCGACGGCACCACGGAGAAGCTGGCTCGCGCCGCGCTCGCGATCTCCCCGGCGGCCGAGGCGCGGACGATAGACGACGACTGGATCGCGCTCGGTCCCGAGGACGGCGGCGTGACGGACGAGACCTGGCTCAGCCGCCCGGTGGCGATCGCCGAGCTCGCCGGCTACCGGGCGACCGAACCGCACCTCGACGACGACGAGACTCGGCTGGCGGCGGCGCGGACGAACCGACTGTTCCTCGACTCGTGTCCGGACTGCGGGACCGCCTTGGAACGGGGCACGGACATGTCGTGTTGTGGCGGCCACACCGGCGCCGGCGACGAGCCGTCCGAGACGCTCGTCTGTCCGGACTGCGAGGTCCGGCTGTACACGTACGACTAACCCCGATCCGGCGCCGCGGCCGAGCGCGTCGGGGGGTCGACGTGCGGCTCGCACAGTTCGGACCGGGAACGATAAGTGAATTTACCACGGACTGGAGCGTAACTGAACATGAGCGAGAGAAACACCGACAGCCGACGGAGCACGGAGGGCTGGCTCCCGCCGCAGTGGACGAGATCGCAGGCCGGCCGGCTCGAACGCACGCCCGAAACCGTCGCACCGGTCATCGAACCGCCGCCAGAGGACCCCGCCGCCGACCTCCACATCTGGGACACGTGGTTACTCCGGGACCGACACGGAGAAATCGCCGAAATCAACGGCTGGCGGGTGCTCTTCTCACTGACCGCTTCGGAGGAACTCCTTCCCGGAAAGCGCCACGACGTCGCGGAGATCCGGTTCTTCTACTCCCGGAACGGGACCGAGTGGCACGGCGGCAACACCGTGTTCGAGTCCGACGCGCTCGGCCAGCGTCAGTGGGCCGGCTCCGCGCTGTACGACGACGGCGAGCTGTACCTGTACTACACCGCCGCCGGTGACGAGTCGGCCGACGAGCTGAACTACACGCAGCGCATCGCCGTCGGCCACGGCGGCCGGTTCGAGGCCGACGAGGACGGTGTGTGGAGCGAGGGGCCCTGGCGCCACGAGACGATTCTCGAACCCGACGGGGAGTGGTACGAGAACGAGAACCAATCGAAGGGGATGATTTACACGTTCCGCGACCCTTGGTTCTTCGAGGACCCGGAGACGGGCGAAACGAACCTCCTGTTCGAGGCGAACACGCCGGTCCCCGTCGACAGCGACCGGTGTGACGGCGACGAGGCCCAGGCGGAGTTCAACGGGTGCGTCGGGGTCGCCACGTCCCCGAGCGGCGACCCGCTCGACTGGGAGCTCGAGCCGCCGCTCCTGGACGGCGTCTGTGTCAACCAGGAGCTCGAACGCCCCCACGTCGTGATCCGGGACGGCCGATACTACCTCTTCTTCTCGAGCCATATGCACACCTTTTCGCCCGGTCTCCGCGGTTTCGACGGCCTCTACGGGTTCGTCGCGGACTCGCTCCGAGGGGAGTACGAGCCGTTGAACGGGTCCGGGCTGGTCGTGACCAACCCGGCGAGCGTCCCCTTCCAGGCGTACTCCTGGATGGCGTTTCCGTACCGGGACGAGATACTCGTTCAGAGCTTCTACAACTACCGCGAGTTCGCCGGCGACTCGCTCGACGGCATCGCGGACCTCTCGGAGGCCGAGCAGCGACGCTGGTTCGGCGGGACACTGAGTCCGACGCTCCGGCTTGACGTCACCGACGATCGAACGCGGATCCACGGCACGCTCGCGCACTGGCATATCCCCACGTCGGAGGAGGACCTCCCGGACACCGACGAGTATCAGCCTCCCGAAGCGGTCGGCTCGGACGACGGCTACGTCGATCTGTTGGACGCCCGGATGGATCGCCACCGGACCGTCGGATACCCAGAGAGCAACTACTGAGACTCCGTGTCGGGCGCCGCGGAGGCCAACCCTGTCACGGGCGTGATCGCGGATTCGAGCTCCCAGACGTCGAACTTGGCGACCGTCGCCCGCCCGTCTTCGGCCGTCACCGACAGTCCGGTACTCTCCTCGGCGGGATACACCCGGCTGGTCAGGCAGTGCCGGCCGTTGGCGAACAGCTCGATCACCGATCCGTCGAGGAACGCCCGGAGCGACAGGGGCTCGTCGTACGGCGTCACGGACATCCGTTGGACGTCGGGCGTCCCGACTCCTTCGCGGTCCGACTCCGAGCGGTCGACTAGCAGTTCGCTCTCGCGCGTGTAGCGGATCGCCGTCCGCTCGTCTCGGTCAGCCGATTCGAACACCGACAGTTCGAACGCCGAGGCGTCCTCCAGCGACACCTCCAGTTCGATCTCCAGCGTCCGGCCGCCGACATCGAGCGCGTGGCGGCGCTCGTCGAGGACCGTCGGGACCGCGGTCGACAGTCGGTCCCGTCGAAGCCGATCCACCTCCGCGGCGGGCCGCTGCCGGAGCCGTCCGTCGTCGCCGAGCGAAAGCACCCGCGGGAGGGACATGGCCCCGGACCACCCGGCGTCCCACTGGGCGCTCGTCCCGCGCGTTTCGGGAAGCCACCCCCATGTCAGGTATCGATCGCCGTCTCGGAGCGACTGCGGCGCGTAGAAGTCGCCGTGATCCAGCACGCCCCGGTGGGCGATATCGAACCCCCCGTCGTCGATTTCCCCGACGAAATACACGACCTCCTCGTAGTTGGAGACGTGGAGGAGCGACCGCTCGCCGAGGTCCAACAGCTCCGGACACTCCCAGACGGCACCGTGTCCGTCGTCTCCCGTCAGCAGCGGCCTCTCGTACTCCCACTCGCGGAGATCGGACGACACGTATAGGAGGGCCGTCCCGCCTCGGTCGGCGACGCCGCTACCGATGAGCTGGTACCACGTATCGCCGTCCCGCCAGACCGCGTGATCGCGGAACTCGATCTCCCAGTCCTCCGTGGACAGAAGGTCGAGATCGGACGGCGGCTCCTCGATCACTGGATTCCCCGAGTCCTTGTCCCACTCGCGGAGGCCAGGATCCGCGCTCGTGGCGAGACACGGGAGCTGCCAGCGTCCGTCGCCGCCCGTGTAGAGGACCGTCGGCGTTCCGTCGTCGTCGACCGCACATCCCGACCAGCAGCCGTCGCGGTCGGGACCGTCTGGAGACGGCGAAAGCGCGACCGGTTCGTCGGTCCAGTGAAGGAGGTCGTCGCTGACGGCGTGGCCCCAGTGGATCGCGTTGTGAAACGGCCCCGCGGGGTTGTACTGGTAAAACAGGTGGTACCGCCCGTCCCACCGGATCAGCCCGTTCGGATCGTTCAGCCAGTTCGCCGGCGGGGTAAAGTGATAGCGCGGCCGCGTCGGGTCGTCGGCGAACGCCTCTCGCATCGCCGTCAGCTCGTCCGCCGTCTTCGGACGGCCGGGCTGGTCGCCGCCGCCGTCGACCGCCGACAGACACCCGGAGACGAGCTCCGAGCGCGCGTCGGCGATCGGCTCGGCCGCGGGCTCGTCGAACGCCACCGGCGCACCGACGCCGATGACGCCACCGCCGCGGTCCCACGAGACCGCGGTCATCTCGTTCGGTACGTCCCGGTCACCGCGGACGGTCGACGCGAGTACTTCGCCGTGCGAAGGCACAACGCTCTCGTAGTGAGCCGTCGGGACCGCACCCCGATCGCAGGTCGGGATCCGAATCGAATCGAACGCCGTTACCGCCGGATGGTCGTCGTAGAGCGTCCGCCAGAGCACGCCGGTCGGTTCGGCGACGCTCTCGGTCCCGACCACGTCCGGCGCCACCGGATCGATCCCGATGTCGTCGACGACGGCCATCGCTCGAAGCGTGAGCAGCAGCCCGCCGCCGTCTGCGAGAAAGGCGTCGAAAGCGTTTCTGGTCTCCTCCGAGAGCAGACCGTCTTCGATCGGCGCGTCGCGGTGCCACCACAGCACGTCGCACCCGTCCGTGACTTCGCCGATCTCCGCGGGAGAGACCCGCACCGTCTCGATCGACCGCGTCTCCAGCCACGACAGCGCTGCCCGCTGTTCGTCCGACGGCGCGCCGTCACAGACGAACCCGACTCGTGTCCCGCGGCCTATCATGGCAAAGATAACTTTCTCCCGAGTAAAAGTCGTATCGCCTCCGGTCAACGCGGACCCATCGGCGCCGTCGCCTGTGGCGTGGGGGTCGTCACCCGAGCTTACGCTGCCTCCGCGTTCGACTCTGCGGCCTCTGCGTCCGCCGTCGGCGGCTCGGCGGGCTCGACGTTGCCGAGGCGGAGCGCGTTGCCGGTGACGCCCAGGCTCATCCCCATGTCGCCGACGACGACGGCCATCGCGACGCTCACGTAGCCGAGCGGGGCGCCCGCGGCGAGCAGCGCCTTCACGGCGAGCGAGGCGCCGATGTTCGTCCGGATCGTCGAACTCGCGCGCGAGGAGAGGTCGACGACGTACGGGAGCCGCGTCAGGTCGTCGGCCATCAGCGCCACGTCGGCGGTCTCGATGGCGGTGTCGGTGCCGGCGGCCCCCATCGCGATCCCGACGTCAGCGGCCGCGAGCGCCGGCGCGTCGTTGATCCCGTCGCCGACCATCGCGACGCCGCCCTCCGTCTCGGCCGCGAGTTCGCGCACGGCCGCGACCTTCTCGTCCGGGAGCAGCTCCGCGCGCACCTCGTCGACGCCGACGCGGTCGCCGATGGCCCGGGCGGTCCGCTCGTTGTCGCCGGTAAGCATCGCGACGCGGTCGATACCGAGGTCATGGAGCCGGTCGACGACCCACGCCGCCTCCGGGCGGACGGTGTCCGCGACCGCGATGACGCCCTCAAGCTCCGTCTCGGTCCCGACGAGGACGACCGTCTTCCCTTCGGCCTGAAGCCGCGGGATCGTCTCGCTCGCGAGGTCGAGGTACTGGCCGTGGTCGCAGGGTTCGGGTTCCGCCCCGACGCCCGTGCCGGCGTCGTCGGACGCGTCCTCTTCACCCGCGCCGCGCTCCCGGACTACCCCGCCGTCCGGGCGGACGTGGGCGTGGCTCAGGTCGAAGCCGAGGTCCTCGAACAGCGAGGGCTTGCCGGCGTAGTGGGTCTCGCCGTCGAGGTCGGCGCGGACCCCCTCGCCGGTCAGCGCCTCGAAGCCCGTGATCTCGACGTCGTCGGTTGCGTCCGCGTCGTCGGGCTCGGCACCGGCCCCCGCGCCGCGCGCGACGATCGCCGCCGCCACGGGGTGTTCGCTCCGCTGCTCGATGGCGGTCGCGCACGCGATGACGTCGTTAGCGTCCCGGTCGCCGAGAGGGACGACGTCGGTCACCGACAGCTCGCCGCGCGTGAGCGTCCCGGTCTTGTCGAGCGCGACGGCGTCGACGTCGCCCGCGGCCTCCAGGTGTTCGCCGCCCTTGATGAGGACGCCGTTGCGGGCGGCCGCGGTCACGCCGGAGACGACGCTGACGGGCGTCGAGATAACGAACGCGCATGGGCACGCGACGACGAGGAGCGTGAGTCCGCGGACGAACCACGTCTCCGCGCCGCCGCCGACGAGGACCGGCCCGAGCGTCGCCGTGGCGATCGCCCCCGCCACGACGATCGGGGTGTAGACGCCCGCGAAGCGGTCGACGAACCGCTCGGCGCGCGTCTCCTCGCCGTTCGCGGCCTCGACGAGTTCGACGACCTTCGCGATGGTCGACTCGCTCGCGGGCGCGGTGGCCTCGATCTCGAGGTAGCCGGCCTCGTTGATCGAGCCGGCGTACACCTCGTCGCCCGGTTCCTTCTCCGCGGGGACCGACTCGCCGGTGATCGGCGACTCGTCGACCGCGCCGGAGCCCTCCTTCACGACCCCGTCGAGCGGGACGCGCTCGCCGGGCCGCACCGCCAATCGCTCGCCCGTCGCGACGCTCTCGGCCGGTACCGTCTCCTCGTCGCCGTCGCGGATGACGACCGCCTCGTCGGGTGACAGCTCCATCAGCTCGCGCAGGGAGGTGCGCGCCCGGTCGATGGAGTAGCGTTCGAGCAGCTCCGCGACCGAGAACAGCACCGCGAGCGTCGCCGCCTCGAACGGGAGGTCGACGAGCAGCGCGGCGACGACGCCCACGCTCATCAGCAGGTCGATGTCGAGGCTCAGCCCCCGGAGCGAGTAGAACCCGTTCCGGAGGATAGGCGGCGCGGCGACCGCGACCGCGAGCAGGAACGCGACCGAGGCGCCGGTGACCGCCCACGGGCCGAGGAAGCCGGCGCCGCCGATAGTGGCGAACGTCGGGTCGAGTCCGGGGAGCAGCCACTCCAGGACGAGGCCGACCGCGAGGAAGACGCCGCCGACCGCGGTGCCGATCGCCCGGGGGCTCGTGAACAGGTCGTCGGCGACGCCGTCGGACTCCGCGTCCGCGACGGCGTAGCCCGCGTCCTCGACGGCGGCCGTCAGCGCCTCGACGTCCGTCACGTCGGGGTCGTACGTGAGGACGACGACGCCCGTCGTGGGCCGGGTATCGAGCGAGAGGACCCCCTCGCGGTCGAGCGCACCCTCGACTTTCCCCGCGCACGACGAGCAGTCCATGTCCGGCACCAGGAGCCGGAGCTTCGCGCCGTCCGGGCCGTCTATTTCCCCGCCGGCGGGTCGATCTGTCGCCCCGTCGTCGGGACCAGTCGATTCGCGTGAGTCGCTCATTGTCTCACCCTATCGGCCGCAGCGTTATTAATTCGGCTACGATCTTAGCGGCGGATTATATAAATAGTTATTAAAAACTGAGCCGATTATGCTAACCAAGACGGCGAGTATTTAGCCGCGGGTCGGCGGGCCGCTCGGGAGCCTGCTCGGCGGCGCCGGCGTGCTGGTCGTCGGGCTGTTCCTGACGCTGCTGTTCGCGGTCGACTCGGCGCTCGCGGGCGCTATCGGCGGCGTCGTCGGGGAGTGAACGCGGTTTTTCGAGACCGTCCGTTTTGTAGGAGTCGGAAGGGGTATTTTCCACACTGGCGCGCGCCTCCGAGCGGCCGCCATCGGCGGCCGCGAGGAGCGCGTGCGAGGGAGTCGGTGGTCCGGAGCGACGCGGAGGACCACCGACGAGGCTGGGGAGGCGTGAGGTGCGGGGCGGTGCTGTGCGGGGCGGGACTCAAAGGGGCAGTCGCGAGGGCGAAGCACGCCGTAGTAAGCACCGCAGCGAGTGAGCGAAGCGAACGAGCGAGGCGCGCAGCAAGGCGCGCGAGCCGTCGCGACTGGGGCTTTGGAGGCGTTCTCCGCCGGTCCGCGAGCAACAATTTATAAGTGAGCGGCTGGGGCTTTGGAGGTGTTCTCCGGCGGTCCGCGAGCAACAATATATAAGTGAGCGGCTGGGGCTTTGGAGGCGTTCTCCGCCGGTCAGCGAGCAACAATATATAAGTGAGCGGCTGGGGCTTTGGAAAGATCCGTCACTACGGGCGCCGCAACGTTTTTTGACATCCTCCTCCGCCTGAAGGCGGAGGAATCCCGAGCGTTGGGATATTAGGGTTTACAGTCTCCCTGTTCTCTCGGTGTGAACCGTCCGCTCTCGCGGTCGAACAGGAAGACTCCGGGCTGTGCCAACCAGCCGTTACTCATATCCCCCGTCGGGGGATTTTGAGTTATCCTTCTGCGGATATTCACCGCTCCGTTCACGTCTGCGTTCATCGTCGTCTCGCACGACGAACAGACGTACAGACCACGCTCCACTCGGTTGCTGTCACGAATCTGTCCGCAACACGAACACGTCTTGCTCGTGTTCTTCTCATCTACACGGTCAACGAGGATACCGTGTTCTTCGGCCTTGTATTCAAGGAGACGAGCGAATCGGTTGAACTCCCAACCGTGGAGTTTCTTGTTCCCCGAGGCACCCCAGTTCCGCGAATCGCCGTTCTCATCCTCGCGGATGTCGCTGAGGTCGCCAACCGCAATCTTCCCGACTCCTTCTTCGACACAGCGTTCAACGATGTGTTTCGAGAGCGTGTGAAGGAAATGGTCTTTGCGTCGGGAGAGTTTCTGCCGGGCTTTCCGCGCACGCTTCGACGGTCCGCTTTCCCCTTCGGTCTGGTACTCCTCGCGGGTGAAGTAGTGCTTGTCCTCTTTCAGCACATTCCCCGGATACAGTTCACTCGCCCCGTCTTCATAGTCGATGGCGAGGTAGTTGCTGATGCCGAGATCGATTCCCGCCGTCTTGTCACTCGGTGCGTTTTCGACTGGAATCTCTTTCTTACAGACAAGGTGTAATTCCCATTCGTTGCCGTTCCAGACGGCCCGCACCTGCTGGATGTTTTCGACTTCTACATCAGGACGGGTTTCATACTCTGCGAGGATAAAGTCAGACCGCGACTCTTTCAGGTTCCACCCTTTCGAGAGGCGGAGTTGGCCGTGTTTGTCGTCGTGTTTGATGGCCCGTTTCTTCCACGTGACAGTGGAGCGGGGGTGGTCGTCGCCACATTTCCGGTAGCCGGGTGGGTTGTTCCCGTCGTCGGAGTTGTACCAGCCCGTGAACGCCTCAGCAAGCTCTTCGAGAACTCGCTGACTTGACTGAGAATGTAGGTCACTGTAGCGTTCGTGGTCTTTCAACTCCGATTTCAACTCGGCTTCGTCGGGTATCTCACCGGTTTTGTCCCACTGATCTTGGATGTAGTAGCGTCCGACGTTCCACAGTTTCGATGCGGCGAACCCACACTGGTCCAAGTCATCATGAACCTGACTGTGGTTCGTAATGCGTGCGACGTAGGTGCGGGTTGTCTTCAGCATCGTTCTGTGATTCATAACCAGTTATGAGAGCATGGAAATTAAAACTAGGGACTGGAAGTTGAATATCCGCTGAGAGTGTCGTTTGTGGGTTGTTGGCTGGAATGTCGGATTCATCCCGCGCCTAAAGGCGCGGGTATTCTCCTTGTTTTTTATAAAAAGATGACCGGAACGACACTGGAGCCGACTACTCCACGACGAGTCTCGTATTACGCGCTCTCGACCGCGTCGAGGACCGCGTCGTAGTCGGGTTCGTTCGTCGGGTCGTCGGCGACCCAGTCGTAGACGACCTGGCCGTCGTCGTCGATCACGAACACGGCGCGGTTGGCGATGCCGTGGAGGCCCAGCTCGGCGATGTCGATCTCTAGCCCGTAGGCGCCGATCGCGTCGCCGGCCATGTCGCTCACGAGGTCGAACTCGATCCCGTGCTCCTCGCGGAACGCGCCCTGCGAGAAGGGTGAGTCGGCGCTGACCCCAAACAGCGTCGCGCCGGAGTCAGCGAACGCGTCGGCGCGCTCCTGAAACGCCACCATCTCGTTCGTACACGGCGGCGTGAACGCGCCGGGGAAGAACGCGAGCACGACCGGCCCGTCGCCGATCTCCTCGTCGAGGTCGAACGGCTCGTGATCGCTCGTGCCGACCGTCGCGGTGAACGTGGGTGCGGCGTCGCCTGTGGATACCATCGCCTCACAGTACGGGCGATTCACGCAAAAGGCTTGCCGCGACCGCGTTCGGTGCCGGTATCGGCGCGGGGGGCCCCGGACCGCGTCGCGGCTACTCGCGGTCGAGGTACTCCTGCTGGATCGCGACGACGTCGGCCGAGTCCTCGCAGTTGGCGTACCGCCGGAGCGGCTCCGCGTTGAGTTCGAGGAAGGTCTCGCCCCACGTGAACTTCGCCAAGATCCGCTCGGCGTGGTCGCGGTCGCCGAGGATGACGAGCGCGGCCGCGAACGCCTCGACCGTCGTGAGCCGCATCGGGCGCCCGAAGTTCACGGGGTTGGCGGCGACGAGGTACGGGAGCGCGCGGTGATCGCCCGGCAGCGAGAAGGTCTTCTCGCCCGCCGACTCCCACGAGCAGTCGAGCGCGACGAGCGCGTTCTCCGCGGCCCGCTCGGCGTCGGCCGGCGAGAGGGCCCGCTCCGCGTGGGGGTTGAGGACGACGCCGTACGGGGTGGCGCGGTCCGAGCGGTAGAGCTCGGCGAGGTCGAAGCGCGCGAGCTTCCGGGCCGTACACTTGTCGGGGTCGTCGTCGCCCTCGTACCGGACGTGGAGGTCCACACCCCGCGTTCGGCGGAGCCGCGTATAAGCGGTGCGGACGGGGGCAGCAGAAAAATGAGCGAAGTCGACGCCCGCGACGCGTCACGGGGCGCGGGTCCGCGTCACGATCGGTTCATCGTCGTCGGTTTCCGTCGGGACGCGCGTCTGCGTTCCGATCGGCTCGGGTTCGTCTTTCGTCGATTGTTCACACATCGCATGTTAAAGTCTCGCTTCGCCGCTGAAAAGCATTCGGCTGAATCTCTCGTTATTCCGAGTACCTCCTAATATTCGTTTAATAAGACAGTATATACCACCAATAACGTGGTGTCGCATCCGAAGTATCTAATTGATGCTTATATTATGTTGTCGTCTCTCATCGCCCACACGACACCCCTGATACCGTCAAACCGGCCCGGTACCGGCGGGGTTTTTCCTCGTCGCCGCGCAGGGGATCGCATGGAGCTGTTCGCGGTTCCGGACCTCCCGGAGATCCGGGAGGGGAACGACCTCGCGGCCATGATCGGCGAGCGCGTCGACCTCCGCGCGGACGACGTCGTCGTCGTCGCCAGCACGGTCGTCTCGAAGGCGGAGGGCCGGGTCTTCGACCTCGACGACTTCCCGGCCGGCCCCCGGGCGAACGAGATCGCCGACCGGCTCGCGGAGATCGCTGGCGAGGAGAAGGACCCGCGCTTCGCGCAGGCCGTCATCGAGGAGTCGACCGAGCTCGTCATGGAGGCGCCGTTCCTTCTCACCGCGACGCGCTTCGGGCACATCGGCGTCAACGCCGGAATCGACCGCTCGAACGTCCCCGACGGCGACCTGCTGTTGCTCCCGGAGCGCCCCTCCGAGAGCGCGGAACGGATCCGCGAGGGGCTCGCGGCCGACCGCGTCGTCGTCAGCGACACCTGCGGGCGCCCGTTCCGCCACGGGCAGCGCGGCGTCGCGATCGGCTGGGCCGGCCTGCCGGCGAGCCGCGACTGGCGCGGCGAGCGCGACCGCGACGGCCGCGAGATGGGCGTCACCGTCCAGAACGTGATCGACGAGCTCGCCGCGGCCGCCAACCTCGTCGCGGGCGAGGGCGACGGGGGCACCCCGGTCGTCGTCGTCCGCGACTGGGCGTTCGGCGACCACGAGGGCTCGGACAACCACTTCCGCGAGGTCGAGGGCGACTTCGTCCGGCAGGCGCTGCGGGAGTGGACCTTCGACGAATAATCATGCTCGGCATCGAACTCACCCCCGAACACGACTTGCACCGCCTCGTCGACCTCGGCGTCCGCGCCGAGGACGCCGGCTACGACGCCGTCTACTCGACGTGTCACTACAACAACCGCGACCCGTGGGCGTTCCTCTCGCGGCTCGCGGCCGCCACGGACTCGGTCCGACTGGGTCCGGGCGTCGCGAACCCCTACGAGACCCACCCCGTGACGCTCGCTTCGAAGGTCGCGACCCTCGATGAGGCCTCCGAGGGCCGCGCCGTCTTCGGCCTCGGCCCCGGCGACCCCTCGACGCTGGCGAACCTCGGCCTCGAAGACGAGCGCGGCCTCCGCCCCGTCCTGGAGGCGTTCAAGACCGCCCAGAAGCTGTGGGCCGGCGAGCGGATCGACCACGAGGGAACTTTCGACGCCGCGGACGCGGGCCTCAACTACGAGCCCCCGCAGGGAGCCGACATCCCGGTCCACGTCGGCGGCGAGGGACCGCACATGTGCCGGATGGCCGCGAAGCACGCCGACGGATTGCTGTACAACGGCTCGCACCCCAAGGACCTCGCGTGGGCCCGCGAACAGGTCGACGACGGCCTCGCCGACCGGCCCGACCATCGTGGCGAATTCGACCTCATCGCGTACGCCGCCGTCTCGGTCGCCGAGGACGGGGCCGCCGCTCGCGAGGCCGCCCGCCCCCCGGTCGCCTTTATCACTGCGGGCGCGGCGCCGCCAGTCCTGAAGCGCCACGGGATCGACCCGGACGCAGCCTCGGAGATCGGCGAGCGCGTCTCCGCCGGCGAGTTCTCCGCCGCCTTCGAGCGCGTGACGCCGGCGATGATCGACGCCTTCTGTATGGCGGGCACCCCCGAGACCGTCAGGGAGCGCGCCGCCGCGGTCGCCGACCACGCCGACGGGCTCGTCGTCGGGTCGCCGCTTGGCCCGGACTTAGAGGGCGCCGTCGACCTCGCGGCCGAGGCGGTCGACGGGCTCTTCTGAGCGGCGGCAACGGCCCCTCCTGATCGGCCGCGACGACTCCTCCTGATCGGCCGCGACGGCTCCTCCTGATCGGTCGCGACGACGCCCGCGGTCGCCTCCCGCACCGACGGCAGGTTCTCACCCCGTGACAATCGAGAATCGCTCGTGATAACCCCGGCGGGAGGTTCATATGGCGTTCTCATCGACGTCCGATCATGTTCACGACACGACAGCGCCGCCCGGGGGGCGGCGGGCGGTACGAGGCCCTCCTATGGCGGACGATGGACGCTCTCGGGGTCTCGGAGTCGATAGAGCGCAAGGTCGTCGCGGCGGTCGGGATCCAGTTTCTCGTCACCGTCGGCATCTTCGCCACGCAGTTCGTGCTCTCCGGCACCGCCGCGTACGTCGTCTCCGGGGCCCTCTTCCTCGGCGCGGTCGTCGCCATCTACAACACGCTGCTCATCGTCCGACGCGACTTCGTCGCCCCGATCCGGGCCTTAGAGCGCGAGGCGGAGGCGATCGCCGCGGGAGAGATCGAGGGAACGAGCGGCCTCGACACGGCCGGTTCGTCCGGAGGAGACGCCGCGGACGCCCTCGACCCGACGCAGCCCGACGAGGTCGGGAGCCTCGTCGCCGCGTTTGGCGAGGTCCACGGCTACCTCACCACCGTCTCCGCGCAGGCGGAGGCGCTCGCGGCCCAGGAGTTCGACGACCCGGCGCTCGACGAGGACGTCCCCGGCTCCTTCGGCGAGTCGCTCGACGAGATGGCCGAGAACCTCGCCGCCTACACGGCCGAACTGGAGGCGCTCGTCGACGCGTTCGGCGACGCCGCGGCGCGGGCGCGGGACGGCGACCTGACGGCGACGATCGACGCGGACGCGCTGGCGACGGACGAGCGGCGGTACGCCGAGCTCGTCGACAACTACAACCGTCTCGTCGCGACGCTCGGCGAGACGCTCGGCGACGTCGGCGCGTTCACCGCGGACGTGGCCGACACCGCGGGCGACGTGAGCGCGAGCATGGACGAGGTCGACGACGCGAGCGGCGAGGTCGCCCGGTCGGTCCAGGAGATCTCCGACGGCGCCGCAGAGCAGACGGACGAGCTGGAGGCGATCGCCGGCGAGATGAACACGCTGTCGGCGACGGTCGAGGAGATCGCGGCGAGCGCGGACGACGCGGCCGAGACCGCCCGAGACGCGGCCGAGCGCGGTCGCTCCGGCCGCGAGGAGGCCGCCGAGGCGATCGCGGAGCTGGAGACCCTCGAAACCCGGATCGGCGAGACGGCGGCAGCGGTGACCGACCTCGCCGAGCGGGTCGGCGAGATCGACGAGATCGCGGCGGTGATCGACGAGATCGCCGAGGAGACCAACCTGCTCGCCCTGAACGCCTCCATCGAGGCGGCGCGCGCCGACGGCTCCGGCGACGGGTTCGCGGTCGTCGCCGACGAGGTGAAGTCGCTCGCCGAGGAGACGCGCGAGTCCGCGGCGGAGATATCGGGCCGCATCGAGGCGGTCCAGGAGGCGTCCGCGGAGACCGCCGCCGACGCCGAGGAGATGGAGACGCAGGTCGCCGAGGGCGTCGAGACGATCGAGTCGACGCTGCGGGAGTTCGAGGGGGTCGTCGAGGACGTGACGACCGTCGACGAGACCGTCCAGGAGATCAGCGACGCGACCGACGACCAGGCGCGCACGACCCAGGAGGTCGTCGACATGGTCGACGGCGTCGCGTCCGTGAGCAGACAGACGGCGACCGAGTCCGAGACCGTCGCGGCCGCGGCCGAGGAGCAGACCGCGACCGTCTCCGAGGTGACGGGGCAGGTCCACACCCTCTCGGACCAGTCCGACGAGCTGCTCGCGCGGCTGAACGAGTTCGAGGTGCCGGACGGTGCGGACGGAGAGGGCGAGACCGGACGCGTCGGCGGTCCGGGGAACGGTCCCGGGGCGCGTTCGGCTGCGGGCGACGACGACTGAGGAGCGGACCGGCAGCGCCGCGAAGCGTTTCGCTTTTTATTCCGAGCGGCCGCGACCGCCGAGCGAGGGGAGCGTCACGCCGATCTCGTTGAGCAGCGCGCCGACGGCGGCGTACCCCAACACGGCGACGGCGCCGACGAGTATGATCTGTCCCACGACGACGAGCAGCGCGGACAGCGGGTCGCCCGCGCCGAGGATCAGGTCGTTCAGGAAGATGTCGACGAACCGGCCGACGTCGCCGACCAGCCGGGAGACGAAGTCGATGAGCGCCATCATGGACGGCGTTTGGACCGGGGGGTACTTGGGTGTTGAGTTCGCGGCGGTGATTCGCGCACCCGGTCGCGTCGCGAACGGGCCGACGGCTACGCCTCCGAAGCCTTCGGCGCCGCCTCGTCAGCGCGCGCGTATCGCAGCGCCCAGCCGATCAGGACGCCCTGAAACGGTAGTCGGATCAACGCCGCGATCCGCGCCGGGCCGACGAGCCGGTCCGGGACGAGGTCGTTCAGGGTGTCGCTCCGGGCGAGGTGGACGTTCGCCGGGAACACCGCGACGAGGAGGGCGGCGATCCCCCACGCCGAGGGGCGTCGCGTCCGCGGGATCGCGACCCCGATCCCGAGGAGGATCTCGGCGATCCCGGAGAGGTAGACGAGTCCCACGGGACGCGGGAACGCCGGCGGAATCGCCTCGGCGAATCGCTTCGGAGCGGGGAAGTGAGCGATTCCGGCGACGACGTACGTCGCCCCCATGAGGGGCGCGAGCGAGCGGTCGGACTCCGTCCCGTCTGCGTCGGTCATACCTCGCCACACGAGCGGGACGCGTATCAGTCCTCGCCGGCGGGCGCGGAGCGCCGACCGGCTCGCGCGGCGCGTCGGCACCCCAGAGTTCCGGGAACCGAACCCCTTACAGACGGGCGACCCCTACCCCGTCGTAATGAACACGTTGTTCTGGGTGCTCACGGGAGTCCTCGCCTACTCCGCGGTCGCGATGTGGCTGCGGAACGAGGGGATCCTCCCGGACGCGGTCAGAGTTTCCGGTCCGGTGTTGACCCTCCGGACGCTCCGCGGACGCGCCTTCCTCGGCCGGCTGGCGGCGCCGAAGCGGTTCTGGCGCGCGGTCGCCAACCTCGGGCTCGGAGGGGCCTTGGTGGCGATGGTGGCGTCGTTCGCGCTTATCCTCTCGTCGGCGACGTCCGCGTTCACGAACGCGCAGCCCTCCGCGATCCAGCAGCCGCAGAACTTCCTGATCATCCCCGGCGTCAACGACTTCCTCCCGCTGTCTGTCGCCCCCGAGATCGTCGCCGGCCTCGCCGGCGCGATGGTGGTCCACGAGGGCGCCCACGGCCTGCTCTGTCGGGTCGAGGACATCGACATCGACTCGATGGGGCTCGTCTTCTTCGCGCTGCTCCCCGTCGGCGCGTTCGTCGAGCCCGACGAGGAGGCGACCCAAGAGGCTTCCCGCGGCGCCCGCGCCCGGATGTTCGCGGCCGGCGTCACCGCGAACACGGTGCTTACTATCGTCGTCTTCGCCCTCCTCTTCGGCCCCGTCGTCGGCGCCATCTCGCCGGCGGCCGGCTACGCGGTCGGCGAGGTGAATCCCGGCTCACCGGCGGCCGCGGCCGACCTCTCGCAGGGCGACCGGATCGTCGAGGTGGCGGGGACGCCGATCGAGACCAGCGGCGAGTTCGAGTCCGAAATCGCCGACGCGGGCGACTCCGTCGACCTCACGGTTGACGACGGCGACGCGCGGGAGACGGTGACCGTCGACCGGGAGCTACAGGTGGTCGGCTCCGCGGGCGGCAACCCCCTCGGGGTGACTATCGAGGAGCAGCCGGTGACGATCGCGGCCGTGAACGGCGAGTCGGTCGCGACCAAGTCCGACTTCTTCGACGCGGTCGGCGGCGACGAGCGCGCGACGCTGACGGTGACGGGGAACGCGACCGTCCTCGATCAGGTCCGCGACGCGCCCGGCGCCGAGAACGCCTCGGGCGTCGACGCCGCGGACGGCGAGGGCGCCGTCACCGTCCCCGACGCCCCGGTCGGGGCCTACGTGGTCGGCGTTCAGGAGGACGGGCCGCTCCACGACGAGGGCGCAGCGCTCGGCGAGCCGCTGACGATCGTCTCGGTCGACGGCGAGCGCGTCGTCGACAACGAGGCGCTCTCGGCGGTCCTCGGCGAGCGCGAGCCGGGCGAGACCGTCCCCGTCACCGTGTTCGACGGCGACGGCGAGCGGACGACGTACGACGTGGAACTCGACCCGCATCCGAACCGCGACGGCGGGTTCATTGGGGTCAGCGTCTTCCCCGGCACGAGCGGGCTCGCGCTCGACGACGTGGGCGTCACCGAGTACCCGGCCGGCGCGTACCTCGAACTGCTCGGCGGCGACGGCGGCGCGGAGGCCGCGGACGGGCTCCCGCTCGGCGGCGTCACCGAGTCGCCGCTCGGCCTCGTCTTCGTCGCGCTCATCCTCCCGCTCGGCAGCCTGTTCGGGCTCCCGTTCAACTTCGCGGGGTTCACCGGCGACCTGACCAACTTCTTCGTCGTCGATGGGCCGCTCGCGGCGCTCGGCGGCGGAATCTTCCTGCTTGCGAACCTCCTCTTCTGGTCGGGATGGATCAACATCCAGCTGGCGCTTTTCAACTGCCTGCCCGCGTTCCCGCTCGACGGCGGCCGCATCCTCCGGATGGTCGCCGAGGCGGTGATCAGCCGGGTCCCGATCAGCGACCGGCACGCCGCGGTGCGGACGATCACGGTCTCGTCCGGGCTCGTGATGCTGGCCGGGCTGATCGCGATGATCTTCGGCAACCAGATCCTCACCGCGCTCGGGCTGATCTGAGGCGGTGGCGCGCGCCTCCGAGCGCCCGTCGGGCGCGAGGAGCACGCGCGAGGGAGCGGTGAGCGCTCGAAGAGCGCGAACCGCGAGGCTGGGGAGGTTTGAGGCTGCGGTCCCGCGAGCGACCGGAGGAAGCGAGCGGGAGTACGGAAGACGCAGCGCCGAGCGAAGCGAGGCGACCGTCTTCCGGTGGTGCCGTGCGGTGCGGGGCGGGACTCAAAGGGGTAGCCGGGAGGCGGGGGCTTTGGAGGTGGTCTCCGTCGATCCGCGATCAGGCATTTCTAAACGAGCGGCTGGGGCTTTGGAGGAGTCCGCCGTCGATCCGTCAGTACGGATTTATAAACGAATGACTGACGCTTTCGAGACGCCGCTGTCTTCCCGATTTTAGCAATCGTCAAAGTGATATATTGATAACATACTCAACACAGGCCCTTCTAAAGTGGCACATGGTAGGGAATGTCTGTGTAGCCACGTTTGAGCGGTTCTTTCCACAGTTACTTCGTCTCGTCTCAAGCGGTACGCCCTGCTCGCACAGGAAAGATATAAAAGTTGAGATATAATGTATCCTGTATCCAAGATCTAACCGAATTAGTTGATGAAAACCTTCGCCAATTTAGGCGCGCTGTCAGCCCGGTAATTGGGGTAGTGCTGATGGTCGTGATCGTCGTTGTACTGGCAGGTACCGTCGCGGGGTTCGTCCTGTCGTTCGACGACCGGCTTGAGGAGCCGGATCTCGACGTTGACGAGAACACACCGGATAGCGCAGGGAACCCATGGGGGGAAGACGAGCTGCTCGCACCCGAAGACGCTACTGCGGGAGCCGAAGGCGTGCGATACCGTCTCCTGTTCGAGGTGAAATCCGAAGACAGCGTCAGCGAAGACAGCGAGGAACTGAGCAACATTGACGTCGTCGTTACCGACGGCGGCGACATGTTCACCAACGTCGCGGCAGGCGACTTCGAACGTCTGGAGATCAACGGTGAAGAGCAGGACGTCAGCGAGAGCGAGATCACGTGGGATTCGGATAGCGGTGGAGCCGAGTTGAATATCGAGATGGACGGCGTCGTGTACGACCCCACAGAGGGTGACGAAGTCACGCTGATCTTTTCCGGCGTGGATAACCCCGATGACCCCGGGAATTACGACGTCGACGTCGAACTCAACGGCGACGATAGGAAGGAAGGAGACCTCGAGATAGTCGACGACGTCAAGAGTATCCTCGCACGCCAGCGCCCGACGCTGTCGTTCACACGGTAAACCCCGTTCGGTCGTCGGAACAGACCGGACGTCACGCGTTCGGTTCTACCTCGTCTGCGCTCGGCAAGGAAAGCGACACGATCGAGCCGTGAGGGTCTCGATCCGCAATAGACAGTTTACCGCCAGCACTGGTCGAAATCCACCGGATAATCCAGAGTCCAACGCCGGAGGCGTGATCCAGTGATGTCTCGTCTCCCGACTCGATCACCTGTCGTTCCAGTTCGGGAATCCCCGGTCCGTTGTCGATAACGGAAATCTTGATCGGATACAGTTCGTCTGGCTCATACCGCGCCTCGATCGTAACAGACGGGTCGTCATCGTCGTTGTGTTTAATCGCATTCTCGACGAGTTCTTGCAGTACGGCCTCGATCGCCCCTTCAGTCATTGGGACAACAATGTCGTCCGGATCGTCGTACTGGAACTCGCCCTCGTACTTCGTCCTTACCGATTCAAGAACCGTCTGTATTACTGGGCCGAACGAGGTGCGTTGGTGGCTTTCCGCCTCGAGATTAAGAATCTCTTCCGTGTCTCTCGCGGACTGGGATATCTCGACAAGTTCATCGCCTCTTTCGCCGATCAGGTCGGCTGAGCTGCGGACTGATTCGTCTTCCGCACGGTTCTGAATCATCTCTGCGTGTCCGACGATGACGTTCATGCTGTTGCGAACGTTATGTCGAAGAATTCTGTTGAGCACGTCGAGTCGCCGTTGCCGGGTCATCCGGATGGTCTCGTCGCGGAGGACAATTGCGTATCCCAACGGCTGTCCGTGTTGGTCAGTCACCTCCGAAACGGTCGGCTCGAAGAGCCTACGACCGGACTTAGAGTGGAGACTTATGACCTGCTTCTGGTCCAGTTCCTCGAGCGACGCATCGAACAGCGAGTCGACGGACTGGCCGATCGACGTTCCGACCGAGTTAACCGACGATTCGGCGGCGTCGTTCAGTTCGACGACGGTCCCATCGCCGTCGGTTACGATGATCATCTCCGCAAGCTCATCGACGACGGTCTTCGGGCCGACGTTCCCTGCCGTCGGGACCCGATTAAAAAGCGGGTACGGTCCAACGAGTGCGACTCCCGAGACGGAACCGAGGCCAAACCCGATTGCGACAGTCGTGATGAACACGAGAAACGAAGCGGGCTGTAACTGTAAGCCGAATAGGATCGCGATCCACGGGATGGTACCGAACGTGCCGAGCATGACGCCGGTCGTTGAGTCGAGATGGAGATACCGTTGAAATGTTTGTAGTATTAATCCCGTTCCCACTAACATGACCCCTCCTGCGTACAGTAATCCGAAAAATTGGATCAAATTGAGGATACTAGTCAAGGTCGTCGCCAAGAGGCTCGTATCCGATTGGAACGGGAGGGTAAACCAGGGAAGCAGCCGCTCACCGAAGATGATGAGTGTCGAAAAGAGTCCGACAACTGACGGAAGTGAGATGACACCTGCAACCCGGAGCGAGACTAGTGACTCCCGGCCAACGTAATCGAAGCAGAAGATGATCCACGGGATCGGCAAGAACAGACCGATGATTATCGCCGTCAAAAGCACAACTACCGGCTGTTCAGTCAGTACACCGATAGAGAGGGCCGTAGCACCGATACCGGCACTGGCGGCGAGCGCGGCGAACAGGCCTACCGATGGCGACTGTATTCGATACCACGAGATAGCTGCCGTGATACAGAATATAGCCCCGATAAAAAGGAGGGATGAACCTATGACAGTCAGATACACATCTGTCATGCTGGGTATCTGTGAATATATAATTGTGTGCTCTGCTACGGTCGTAGCGTTTAGATAAACAGATTCCATGCGAAAGCGAACGGTCTTAGCCACTGTTCGCAGTTTCTGCTTCGGAGTTGCTGAAACAGTTCGAAAAACTGGCAGTTCTTGTTTTACTTATGGCGAACTGAACGCAACCGCTGTACTCGGCAACCGGTTCCGGTCTGACTCTGAGGATTTCGACAGCGCAGTCAGAATACATTCGCTGTCGAGGTGGTCTCACGGAGCGAGGGAAACGCGTTTCCCGGGCGGGCGCGACGCCACCGTATGACCCACTCGCGGACGGTCGAGCTGGAGGGCCACATCATCGACAGCGGCACGATGCAGCGCTGTTTCGGCGCGGTGATGGACCTCGGCGGCTCCTTCGACGTCGAGCGGTTCGACGTCGGGAAACACGAGACCGAGGAGTCGTACTGCCGGCTGACTGTCTCCGCGGACGACCCCGAGACGCTGCGGGACATCCTCCACGAGCTCCACCAGAACGGGGCGGTGTTGGAGGACCCTTCCGAGGTGGACCTCGTCGCGGCGCCCGCGGACAAGGTGGTCCCGCCGGACTTCTACTCGACGACGAACCACCCGACCGAAGTGCTGTACGACGGCGAGTGGATCGACGTCGAACGGATCGAGATGGACTGCGCGCTGGTGGTGGAACCCGAGCCGGCAGCGGACGCCGGCGAGGGGAACCGAGCGGACGCCTCGGGCGCGGAGGACGGCTCTCCCCGCGCCTACACCAAGACGCTCAACGCGGTCGAGGAGGGGAACCTGATCGCGACCGACCAGTCCGGGATCCGGGTGAACCCGCCCGAGCGCCCGCGGAACGGCGGCGGCGCGTTCGGCTTCATGCAGGGCGGCGTCTCCGCCGAGCGCCCCTCGGAGTCGACGATTCGCGAGGTCGCCGAAGAGCTACGCGCCGTGAAAAGAGACGGGGGTAACGTGATGGTCGTCGCGGGGCCGGCCGTGATCCACTCCGGCGCGGGCGACGCGCTCGCCGACCTCGTGGCCGCGGGCTACGTCGACGCGCTCTCGGCGGGCAACGGCTTCGCCACCCACGACTTAGAGCGCTCCATCTACGGCACCTCGCTCGGGATGAACGTCGAGACGCTCGAACACCCGCGGAAGGGCCACAAACACCACATCTGGACCATCTCGGAGATCATCCGCGCGGGCGGGATCGAGGCCGCAGTCGAGGAGGGGATCGTCACGGAGGGGGTGATGTACGAGTGCGTCGCGAACGACGTCGACACCGTCCTCGCGGGGTCGATCCGCGACGACGGCCCGCTCCCGGACACGATCACCGACGCGATCGAGGCGCAGGACGCGATCCGCGAGCAGGCACACGACGCCGACATCGTCCTCATGCTCGCCACGCTGCTTCACTCCGTCGCAGTCGGGAACTGCCTCCCGTCGACGACGAAGACGGTCTGCGTGGACATCAACCCGGCCACCGTCACCCAGCTGCTCGACCGCGGCTCCGCGCAGGCGGTCGGGATGGTCACCGACATCGGAACCTTCGTGCCGACGCTCGCTGAGTTCGTGATAGAAAACGATTCATGACGGTCGACATCCGCCCTTACGACCCCGACCGCGACACCGCCGGCCTCTACGACCTGAAGCTCGCCTTCGAGCGCGGTCTCGGCGAGAACACCGGCGGCGACGGGAAGGCGGCCGCCTACGAGGGGAAACTCACCGACGCGTACCGCGAGCGGTGGCTCGACTGGGTCGACCGCTGCGTCGACGACGACCCGCGGTGCGTGACCGTCGCGGTCGAGGAGGGCGCGGCCGAGGAATGCGCGGCCGAGGAGCGCGACGACGGGAACGAGGCTGAGGCCGGAGCGGCGGACCCCGAAGCGGTCGTCGGCTACGCCTTCGTCCTCCCCGAGCGCACCGCGATGATCTGGGACGCCGCGGTCCTGAACGAACTGTACGTCGCGCTCGAGTATCGGGGAACCGGCGTCGCCGACGACCTGATGGATGCCGCCCTCGCGCTCGCGGCGGATCAGGACCTCCCGCTCGACCGTATGGTCCTCGACGTCGACGCCGCGAACGAGCGCGCGAGAGCGTTCTACGACCGCCACGGCTTCGAGCCGTGGGGCGAGATGGTGGCGCGGCCGCTGGACGACTCCTGAGACCCCGCACCGGTCCGCGATCCGGTCTGGCGCCGTTCCGACTCCCGAAGCTACAAGCGCGCTCGACCGCTTTCGACGGCCGTGATACAGATCGGGATCGTCGGCTGCGGCGTGATCGGGAACCGGCTCGGGGCCGCCATCGAGGAGCACGACCGCTACGAGCTGGCGGCCGCCTGCGACCTCGACGCCGACCGCGCGGCGTCGCTCGCGGCCGACCACGGCACCGACCGCACCGCGACGACGACGGACCACACGTCGCTCGTCGAGATCGACGGCCTCGACGCCGTCTACGTCGGGGTGCCGCCGCTCGCCCACCGCGAGGTGGTCGCCGACGCGCTCGCGGCCGGCAAGCACGTCATCTGCGAGAAGCCTATCGCCGCGGACGCGGAGACGGGACGAGAACTCGTCGCACTCGCCGCAGAGACCGACCGCGTCACCGCCGTGAACCTCCCGCTTCGTTACACGCCGGGGTTCGTCCGCCTGCGCGAGGCGGTCACCGCGGGCGAGGTCGGCGACCCGCGCCGCGTCGAACTCCGGTTTCGGTTCCCGCAGTGGCCCCGCGAGTGGCAGGACGTGGCGTGGCTGGAGTCCCGCGAACAGGGCGGCCCGTTACGCGAGGTCGGCACGCACTTTCTGTTCGGCGTTCAGGAGCTGTTCGGGCCGATCGAGTCCGTCTCGGCGGACGTCGGCTACTCGGGGCCCGAGGCCTACGAGGACGACGTCGTCGGGACCTTCCGGGCCGACGGCGTCCGCGGGACGATCGACCTGCTATGCGACCACGAGGGCGAGGAGGAGAACAGCGTCACGGTCGTCGGCGACGAGGCGTCGCTGTCGCTGACGGAGTGGCACCGGCTCGTGCGGAATCGCGGTCGCGAGGGCGAGGAAACGCTCGTCGACGAGCGCGGCGACACGGTGCGCGCGCTCCTGACGGAGTTCGCGGGCGCGGTCGACGGCGAGGGGGGAGACCTCGTCTCCTTCGCGGAAGCGACGCGCGTCCAAGCGGTCCTCGACGCGGTCCACGCCTCCGAGGGGGACCGGGTTCGGCCGGGAGACGGCGGCGACCGCAGTCGACCGGGAGACGGCGGCGACGCGACGTAAACCGCCCGCGGAGTCGCGAGCCGGGAACGGCCGACAGGAATTATGTGTTTCTCGGACGCATCTCCGCGTATGAGCTACCTCGTTGCGACCGACGGATCGACGGAGAGCGACGACGCCGTCCGGTACGCGGCCCGACAAGCGGTCGCGTTCTACGAGACGCTTGAGATCGCCCACGTGCTGACGCCGGACTCGGAGCTCGTTGACGGGACGATCATCCTCCCGGGCGAGGAGGCCGCTGTCGAGGCCGGACAGGGGGTCTTAGAGAGCGCCCGCACCGTCGCCGAGGAGGCGGTCGACGAGCCGATCACCGTGGAGACGCAGCTGCTCACGGGACGCCCGGCGGACGCGATCACCGAGTACGCGGCCGAGGGGTCCGTCGACGCGATCTACGTCGGCCACCGCGGGCTGAGCGAGGAGCGCGAGCAGGTCGTCGGCAGCGTCGCGAAAAGTGTCGTCGACAAGGCGGACGTGCCCGTGACGGTGATCCGCTAGGTGTCAGGCGAAATAAACGAGCAGACACCCGCGAGGCGGGCGAATCCGGCCCGTTTCGCTCAGCTGCCGGTCGTCACAGGCGCCGGAAAGAACCGCCATTATCGGACGTTCAAAACGGTCTTAGGCGCTACTACGGGTGATGCCTGAAGACGTACTCGTCACGGCCGACTGGGTGGAATCGAACCTCGACGCGTTTCAGGACGACGACTCGGATCACCGGCTCGTCGAGATCAACAACCCGACCGTCACCGACGAGTCGGAGTACACGCCCTACGAGGAGGGTCACATCCCCGGCGCGCTGAACTTCGAGTGGGACGCGGTGTTCACCGACGAGACGGAGCGAGACATCGTCTCGAAGGAGGACTTCGCGAACCGAAACGGCGAGGCCGGCATCGACGCCGACACGACGGTCGTCGTGTACGGCGGCGGCCGCGTCCCCAACTGGTTCGCGCTGTTCGGCTACTGGATCTACAAGTACTACGGCCACGACGACATCCGCGTGATCGACGGCGGGAAGGGGTACTGGGTCGACAACGACTACCCGCTCTCCACGGATGAGCCCGACTTCACGCCCCGCGAGTACGAGGCGAGCGGCCCCCACGAGGACATCCGCGCGTACAAAGACGACGTCGACGAAGCGATCGAAGAGGGGATCCCGATGGTCGACGTCCGCTCGCCCGAGGAGTTCTCCGGCGAGGTCATCGCCCCCGAGGGGCTCAACGAGACCGCCCAGCGCGGCGGCCACATCCCCGGCGCGAGCAACGTGCCGATCGGGACCACGCTGAACGACGACGGGACGTTCAAGAGCCCGGACGAGCTCCGCGAGCTGTACGACGCCGCCGGCGCCGACGGCGACGGGGAGACGATCACGTACTGCCGGGTCGGCGAGCGCTCGTCGATCGAGTGGTTCCTCCTGCACGAGCTGCTCGGCTACGACGACGTCAGCAACTACGACGGCTCCTGGACCGAGTGGGGCAACCTCATCGGCGCGCCGATCGAGACGGGCGAATAAGCGGCGTTCGCGCGCACTGAACGCCCGTCGCGTGTTTTTAAACCCCGCCCGGCGGCGGCGCCGCCCCCTCAGTCGTCTACCGACGCGACCGCGGTCTGCTCCGCGCCGATCCGGCGGTCGAGGAAGTCGTCGAGCAGCTCCAGCGAGCGGATCTTCTGGTCGATGTCGCCGGAGCCGTGGCCCTCCTCGCCGAGCTCCTCGTACTCGTAGTCGACGTCCTCCTCGAAGCCGGCGTCCTCGAGCGCGTCCCGGAGGATCCTGGCCTGCGAGACCGGCACCCGCGGGTCGTTGACGCCGTGGACGATCAGGAACGGCGCGTCGACGTTCTCGACGTAGTTCACGGGGCTGCGCTCGCGGTAGATCGCCTCGTTCTCGTCGGGCTCGCCGAGGTTCTTGACCATGAGCTCCGTCCGGAAGTGCGGCATGGTGTTCTCGTACATGTCGAACAGGTCGCTGACGCCGACCCACGTGATCCCCGCGGCGTACAGGTCCGGGTACTGAACCAGCTGCCAGTTCGCGGAGTAGCCGCCGTAGGAGCCGCCGTAGACGGCGACGCGGTCCTCGTCGAGCCAGTCGTACTCGTCGAGGACGTGCTCCGCGCCGGTCGCCACGTCGCCCTGCTCGGCGCCACCCCAGTCGTCGTACAGCTCCTCAACGAACTCGCGGCCGCGCCCCGTCGAGCCGCGGTAGTTCACCTGGAGGACGGAGTAGCCGCGAGAGAGCAGGAACTGGACGCGGTAGCTGAACCGCCGGCTGTCGTGGTGTCGCGGGCCGCCGTGCGGATTGACGATAAGCGGTGAGGGGCGGCGGCCGGAGTCGAACAGCAGCCCCTCGATCTCGAACTCCTCGGAGGGGTCGTGGTCGACCGCGCGCGCCGGCGTCTCGGGGACGCCGTCGGAGACGAACGAGACCGTCTCGGGCTCGACGAAGTCGTCGGGATCGAACGGGCCGTACTCCGCGTCGAACATCGTCTCCGTCTCGTCCGCGTCGAGGTCGTACGCGACGAGTTCCGGTCGACGGCTCGACGTGGTCTGATACGCGAGCAGGCGATCGTCGGCCAGCCGCCCCTCCGTCACGCTGGCGACGCCGGCCGGGAAGTCGAGTTCGCGGCGCTCGCCGGTGTCCGCGTCGTAGACCACGGGGACCGTCACGGCGCCACGTGTCCGGCTCGCGACGAACCGCCCGCCCTCTTCGAGGAAATGGCTCGGCGACTCCTCGAACTCGTCGCCGCCGAACCAGGTGACGCTCGCCTCGTCGACGCCGGCGGAGAGGTCGACGATCCCGGAGCGGCCGAGGTCGGTCGTGTTGTCGCCGACGAGCAGCCGGTCGCCGTCCGGGCCCCAGTCGACGGGTCGCGCCTCGGCGCCCGTCTCGCCGACGTTCAGGTTTCGGGCGTTCGAACCGTCGATATCGGCGACGTAGACGTCGCTGTTCTCGTACGCGTCGGTCTCGTTCGTCGAGTACGCGAACCGGTCGCCGCCGGGCGACAGGCGACCCGACCCGGTGGCGCGCTCGTACTCGGTGAGCTTCGTCGTCTCGCCGCTCGGGACGTCGTGGCGGTAGAGGTTCATCTGCCCGTCGCGGCTTGATCCGAACAGGAGCGTCTCACCGTCCTCGCCCACGTCCTGAAGGTGGATCTGGCCGTCCATCTCGACGACCGGTTCGCTCTCGCCGTCGAGCGACATGGCCCACACGTCGTGTTGTTCGTCGCCGCTCTCGTCGCGGTGGTAGAAGAGGCGGTCGCCGCTCGGGTCCCACTCGAACCCGGCGCGGACCGAGCGCGGGACGTCGCCGTCGCTCAGCTGCTCCAGCGAGCCGTCCGTCGGATCGCAGAGGTGGAGCTCGTTGCGACCGGTGATGTCGTAGTAGAGGGCGACGGTCTCCCCGTCCGGGGACACGCGCGGGCTCGCGATCGTCGGGAGGGAAGCGAGTTCGCGGAGTACGTCGGTGTCGTCTGAGTCTGACATCCGTATCAACACGGCGAGGGAATCCTCTTCAACGTTTCCCGCCGCCGAGACAGCTCGGACCGGCGTCGGCTGACAGCCACATGTGCCAGCCGACAAGCCCATGTGCCAGCCGACAAGCCCATGTGCCAGCCGACAAGCCCATGTGCCAGCCGACAAGCCCATGCGCCAGCCGACAAGCCCATGCGCCAGCCGACAAGCCCATGCGCCGGCTAACAGGCCCATCCGCCGGGCGACAAGCCCATGCGCCGGCAGGCCCTACACTCTCAAGAGATGGTACCGGGCGATGACGCGCCGCTCCCAACGGCCCCCGACGCGGAGGCAGTCCGGTCGGCTTCGGCGGCCGGCGGCGCCGGCACCGTCGTCTGGCACCGGGACGACCTGCGCATCGGAGACAACCCCGGGCTCGCGGCGGCCGCGGCGGAGACCGACCGAGTCCTCCCGCTCTTCGTCTTCGACCCCGCGTTCTACGGCGAACGGGGGATGGCCTGCGACGCCCGGATCGAGTTCCTCCACGACTGCCTGCGCGACCTCGACCGGCAGTACCGCGACGTCGGCGGCGCCGGCCTGACGTACGCTCACGGTGACCCGCTCGACGTCCTCGAGCGGTTCGTCGACGCCGGCTGGGACGTCGTCGCGACCGCGACGGCGTCGGGTCGGTACGGCCGGCGGCGAGACGACCGCGCCCGCGAGCGACTCGGCGTTCGGTTCGTCGCGGGCGACGGGCTCGTCCGCGACGCGGACCGGCCCCGCGAGGGGTGGAGCGATCACGTCGAGTCGTGGCTCGCGGCGGAGCCCCTCGACTGGGACCCTCGGTCGGTCGCGATCGAGCGCGTCGGGTCGCCCGTCGACCCCGACCGCATGAGCGACGCCTACGGCGTCGACTCGGCGAAGACCGACGTGCCGATCGGCGGGCGGGGACCGGCGCGGGAACGCCTCCGCGCGTTCGCGGAGGAGATCGCGGCGTACCCGGGATCGATCTCCTCGCCGCTCGACGCCCGGGAGGGGACGAGCGGCCTTTCCCCCTATCTGCGGTTCGGCTGTCTGTCGGTCGGCGAGGTCCACCGCCACGTCGACGAGCGCGCGCCGGACGGGCGCGGGAAGTCGATGTTCGTCTCGCGGCTGTTCTGGAACCGCCACTACACCCAGAAGCTGCTCGACTGGCCGGGGTGGCTCGACCGCGCGGTGAACCCGGTCTACGAGGGGTTCAACAGCGACCGGCACGACCCCGGCCTCGTGGCGGCGTGGAAGGAGGGCGAGACGGGATTCCCCATGGTCGACGCGAGCATGCGCTGCCTGCGGGAGACGGGGTGGCTCAACTTCCGGATGCGGGCGCTGTGCGCGAGCGTCTACTTCCACGTCCTCCAGCAGCCCTGGCGGATCGGCGCCGACCACTTCTACGAACACCTGATCGACGGCGACGCCGCGATCAACTACACCCAGTGGCAGTCGCAGTGCGGCCTGATCGGTCGACCCGGACTGCGGTTGTACGATCCGCGCAAGCAGGTGCGCGATCAGGACCCGGACGGCGAGTTCGTCACGCGGTGGATCCCCGAGCTCGAACCGCTCCCCTCGGTTCACCTCGACGCCCCCGAGAAGACGCCGCTCGCGGTCCAGTGCGAGGTCGGCGTCCGCATCGGCGAGACGTACCCGTACCCGATCGTCGACTACGAGGCGGCCCGCAGCGAGTTCCGCGAGCGCTACGGCGCGGTCTTCGACGTGGCCGCCGCCCGCCTCGGTGACGAGGAGATCGCGCGCCGAGCGTCGCTGTCGGGCGGCGTCGAGGCCGCGAGATCGATCGCGGCCGACCGCGGCGACCCGGACGGAGCGGCCGGCGACGACGCTGGCGGAACCGCCCAGACCGGTCTCGACGACTTCGAGTGAGTGCGGTCGGGGGCCCCGCCGAGCCCTGCCGTCCACACCGCGAACCCTCGCCCGCCCCACCGATCCCTGCTGTCGACCATGCGACCTCTCGCCCGCCCGGCGCGGGAGTGACGGCCAGAGATACCGACGGTGGAAAGGTTCATACGGTCGTGCGCCGTATTGTGTTGTATGAACCAGAACGTCGGTGCGACGGACAAGCGTTTCAGGACCGCGGTCGGCGCCCTCGCCGGTGTCGCCTCGCTAGCAACGCTCGCCGGCGCCGCGCCGCTCCCCGACCTCGCGGCTCCTGTACTCGGCGTCGTCGCCCTCATGATGCTCGCGACCGCCGCGACCGGGACCTGTGGCCTGTACGCCCTGCTCGGCGTCGACACCTGCCCCGCCGACGCGGGCGGCTCGCGCTGAGCAGCCGGCGCGGACAGGCGGCGAACCAGCCGGTAGGAGGCTTTTGAAACCGGTTTCCACTGGGGGCGACGGCAGTCTCAAGTGTCCGGGATGCGTACTGATAACATGCGCGATAACAGCCCGAGCAGACGGCGTCTCGCGGTGGACCGTGACCGCACCCGAACCGTGGTGACCGCCGCGTGAGCGCCGATCCGACCGTTCTCGTGATCGGCGGGGGAGCGACGGGAACGGGAATCGCCCGAGACCTCGCCGCCCGCGGCGTCGACGCGACCCTCGTCGACCGCGGCGGCCTCGGGAGCGGGACCTCCGGGCGCTCGCACGGCCTCCTCCACAGCGGAGCGCGGTACGCGGAGGCGGACGCCGAGGGGGCCCGCGAATGTATCGCGGAGAACCGGACGCTCCGCGAGATAGCCGGGGCCTGCGTCCGCGAGACCGACGGGCTCTTCGTCCGGCTCGCCGGCGACGACCCCGACTACTTCGAGGAGAAGGTCGCTGCCTGCGAGGCGGTCGGCATCCCGACCGAGCGGCTCGACGGCGACGCCGCCCGCGAGGCTGCCCCGGGGCTCGCGGACGACGTCGAGGCGGCGTTCCGGGTCCCGGACGGCGTCATCTACCCGTCGCGGCTGGTCGCCGCCAACGCGGCCGACGCCGAGCGCCGCGGTGCGACCGTCCACCCGCACGCGCCCGTCGAGGACGTGACGGTGCGCGATGGCGCGGTCGAGTCCGTCAGCGTCGGCGGCGCGGTCGACGCGACGCTGACGCCCGACGTAGTCGTCAACGCCACCGGTGCGTGGGCCGACGCGATCGCCGAGATGGCCGGCGTCGAGGTCGGCATGGCGCCGAGCCGCGGCGTTATGGTCTCCGTGGAACACGAGGGGCTCGGCCCGGTGTTGAACCGGTGTCGCGACCCGGACGACGGCGACATCGTCGTGCCCCACGACGGCGAGGTCGTGTTGGGGACGACGAGCGTTCCCGTCTCGGACCCGGACGACTACGAGCGCGCCGACTGGGAGGTCGAGCGCTCTATCGAGGAGTGCGCCGCGATGCTCCCGGCGGTCGCGGACGCGCCGACCGTCCGGACCTGGTGGGGCGTTCGCCCGCTGTACGCGCCGGACGAGACGGGACAGGACCGCCGCGGCATCTCGCGCGGCTTCACGCTGCTCGAACACGAGCGCGACGGCGCGGCTGGCCTCTACAGCGTCGTGGGCGGGAAGCTGACTACCTACCGGCAGATGGCCGAGACGACCGCCGACCGGGTCTGCGAGCGGCTCGGCGTCGACGCCGACTGCGTGACCGCTGAGGAGCCGCTCGCGCACGCCGACGACCCCGAGCGGTTGGACGAGCTTGTCGAAAAGTACGGCGGCGCGAACCCCACCGACGTCGACGTGGTCGACGCGCCGGCGGACGACTGATTCGGGGGGCTCGTCCCCGAGAAAGAAACGGGGTTCGAGGCTGAACCACGGGGTTGAGGCCCCGACAGCGCGACCGATCGGTATGCCAGTCGCGACGGTCGGCGAGACGGCGTCCCACGAGGTACCGATCACCGAGGAGACGATCGAGACGTTCGCGTCGCTCTCGGGCGACGAGAACCCGATCCACCTCGACGACGAGTACGCCGCCGAGACGATGTTCGGCGGCCGCGTCGCCCACGGAATCCTCTCGGCCGCGGTCGTCTCCGGAGCGCTCGCGCGGCTCTCCGGCGACATCGTCTATCTCTCGCAGGACCTCACGTTCGAGAACCCGGTCTACCCGGGCGAGACGGTTGAGGCGACCGTCCGCGTCACCGAGGACCTCGGCGGCGACCGCCTCAAGGCCGAGACGACCGCGACCGTCCCCGAGCGCGACGAGCGCGTCCTCTCGGGCGAGGCGACAGTGTTGTCCGTTCCGCACGGAACCGACGACTGACTGACGAAGCCACACACCCGGCCGATACAGTATATAAACAAGCGACGAGTCAAGGCGGTGGCGCGTGCCTGCGAGCGGCCGCCACCGGCGGCCGCGAGTCAGCACGCGCGAGGGACGCCGCGAGCGACCGGAGGGAGCGAGCGGCGAGGCTGGGGAGGTGTGAGGTGCGGTGCCGTGCGGGGTGGGACTCAAAGGGGCAGCCGCGAGGCGGGCGCAGGCGACGTAAGCACCGCAGGAGCGAGTGAAACGAGCGACGAGAAGCGCAGCAAGCGTGCGCCCGCCTCGCGGCTGGGGCTTTGGAGGTGGTCTCTGCCGATCGACTGTCGGACATTTATAAGTGAGCAGCTGGGGCTTTGGCGATGTCATCCGTCGATTTCCGGCCAATTATTTATAAGTGAGCGGCTGGGGCTTTGGCGGTGTTCGCCGTCAATTCGCCAGCGACCATTTATAAGCGGTCAGCCTCGCCAGCGTATAACGGTCGCGGACCACGTGTACCCCGTTCCGGCCGCGAGCAGGCACACGAGGTCGCCCGGTTCGAGACGGCCCGTCTCGACGCCGCGCTCCACCGCGAGCGCCTGGTCGACGCTCTGGACGTGGCCGAACTCGTCGAGGTAGTAGCCGTCGCTCGCGGGGTCGAGGCCGAATTCGTCGAGCACGCGCTCGTGGAACGACCGCTTCATGTGCGTAAGCGCGACGAAATCGAGGTCGTCGCGCTTGAATCCGGACCGCTCCAAGGCGGTGTCGGCGACGGAGAGGTACGCGGGCAGCGACACCGGACCCAAGCGTTCCTTCATCCCCTCCGGGTCCGGGACGTCGAGGGTGTGGAGCCGCTCGCGGACCGTCTCCTCGCTCGGCGGGCGCTTCGACCCGCCCGCGGGCATCACCACGTCGTCGGCGAACGAGCCGTCCGTCTCGGCCGCGCTGGCCCGAACGGTCGCCCGCGCTCGGCCGTCGAAGGGGTCGCCGTCGCCGGCTTCGCTCCCGTCGCCGTCGCCGGCTTCGCCCCCGTCCGCCGCCTCGACGACGAACGCGCTCGCGCCGCTGCCGAAGTTGAACATGAACGAGCTGTCCTCGTTGCCGTAGTCGACGAGGTCCTCCTCGCGGCTGGCGGCGACGAGCAGCGCGGTATCGATCGGCTCGGTCTCCAGCTGCGCGGTCACCTGCCGGAGCGCGATCGGCGCGCCCGCACAGAGCGTGTAGCTCTCGGTCGCGTACGCGTTCGTCGCCCCTAGCCGGTCGGTTATCGCGGCCGCCGCCGACCAGACGACGTGGTCTTTGTACTCCGAGCCATGATAGAGGACGACGTCGAGGTCCGTCGGGTCGACGGCCGCATCCGCGAGCGCGGCCTCGGCCGCTTTCACCGACATGTCGGTCGCGTGGTCGCCGTCGGGCGGGCAGACGTGCTTCTCACGGACGCCCATCTTCTCGACGACGACGCCCTCGGGGATCCCGCTTTCGGCCGCGATGGCCTCGCCCGTGATCGTCTCGTCCGGGACGTATGTCCCGACGCCGGTGATACCGACGGTCATCGGTCGCCTCCGGGTCGGCCGCTGTGCCACTCGTTGCGTCGGTCGCTGTCCGATTCGTCGTGTCGCGTGGTGTCGGTCATGTGTCGTGTATCCGAATCGCAGGGTGTTGTCGTTCCGCGTCCGCCGCAACGGCGCGGCGGGCCCGCGACGCTACCGGCGGTAGCGCCGCAGGTGGTACGGGAGCCGCTTCCCGACGGTGCCGCCGAGCCGGTCGCGCAGCGTCCCGAGGATGCCGTTCGGGACGAACAGCACGAACAGCACGAAGATGATCCCGAGGTACAGCGGGGCGCGCCCGTCGACCGCGGTGTTGACGAACAGCTCTAAGCTGACCCCGAAGAGGTCGGCTTCGAGGACGCTCGGCGGAAGCCCCTCGCGCAGCAGCGTCGCGATCCCGCCGCTCTCGGTGGAGAGGACGTCCTCTAACCCCTGATTGAACAGGGTCCCGTAGATCGGCCCCGCGAGGGTGCCGAACCCGCCCACGATCGTCGTGATCAGCGCGTCGGCGGTGACGAGGAAGTAGAACGTTCCGTCGGGGGCGACCGACCGCGAGTAGGCGGCGAAGATCCCGCCCGCGATCGCCCCGAAGAAGCCGCTGATGGCGAATGCGGCCAGCTTGAACCGGTAGGTCGGGTAGCCGACGGCGCGCGCTCGCTCCTCGTTTTCGCGGATCGCGATCATCACGCGCCCGAACGGCGAGTGGATGATCCGCTGCATCGCGAAGTAGCAGCCGACCACGACGACCCCGAGCGCGTAGTACGAGACCACCGTCGCCGACAGGTCGATCCCGAGCCCGAGCAGGTTCTCGACGCTCTCGCCCGTGAGCCGGCCCACGTCGAGGCTCAATGCGTCGACGTAGGGGACGCCGATGGCGAGCGCGTCGCCGCTCACCGTCGCGCCCTCGGTCGGGTTCGTCGAGACGTACCCCCACGAGCGGATCAGCTCGTAGATCACCTGCGCGAATCCGAGCGTGATCATCGCGAAGTAGACGCCCGTGAGCCGGAACGACACCGACCCGATGACGAGCGCGAGCAGGCCGGCCAGCGTTGCCCCCAGCAGCAGGGTGATCATGAACGGCGTCCCACCGGGGACCCCCGGCACCTGCCCGTTCGCGGCGAGGACGACGAAGTACGCGCCCGTGCCGAAGAACGCCGCGTGACCGAACGAGAGGTAGCCGGTGTAGCCGCTGACGAAGTCAAAACTCATCGCGAACAGCCCCATGTACAGCACCACAACCATGAACGTGATCGCGGGGAGGAACGCCTCCGCGAACGGGGCGGCCGGCGTCGCCAGCAGCGCCTCGTAGACGAGCGGGTACAGGAGGAAGCCGACGATCACGGCCGCGTGAACGACGTGGTCCCGCAGGTGCTCGCGGAGGCCGCCGGTCGCGCTCGACGGCGGGAGCGGATCCTTCTCGTCGACCGGCGCGTCTTCGTCGACGGGGACGTCCTCCTCCGCCGGAGCGTCCGCGTCGACAGGGGCGTCCGCGTCGGCCGGACGGTCGGGGTCGCTAATGGCCCCCCACCTCCTCGACGCCGTAGAGCCCCTGCGGGCGGATGATGAGCATCACCACGAGCAGGAGGAAGATGGTCACCTCGGAGAGGCCGGGGAAGGTGACGATCCCGGTGGTGAACAGCCACGTCGTCACCGAGTCCGCGATCCCGACGATGCCGGCCGCGACGAGCGTCCCGGTGAAGCTCCCGAGCCCGCCGATGATGACGACGACGAACGCGTACAGCAGCACGTCGATGCTCAACAGGACGCTCGGGCCCCAGATCGGGTCCCACATCAGCAGCACGCCGCCGACCGCGGCGAGACCGGTGCCGACGCCGAACACGACGGTGAACGCCTGCCGCACGTCGATGCCGAGCGCCTGGACCATCTCGGTGTCCTCGCTGCCGGCGCGGATGTAGAGCCCGTACAGCGTCTTCGTCAGGAAGGCCCACACCGCGACCGCGACGACCGCGCCGATCGCGACCTCGAAGAGGTAGAGCCGCCTGACGCCGATCCCGAGCAGCTCGGTCCGACCCAACAACACGTCCGGGGCCGTGGCCATCGGCGCCTGCCACTGCGGGTCCGGCTGGATCCCGCGGAGCGTCAAGACGATCCGGGCGACCTCCTCGATGATGAGCGAGACGCCGAACGTCAACAGGATCTGGTAGGTGGGCGTGCGGTCGTAGATCGGACGGATCAGCGCCACTTCCATCGCGCTGCCGGCGGCGGTGGTGACCGCGAACACGAGCGCCAGCGCGACGAAGAAGACGAGTATCGTCGCGATCGTCCCGGTGTTCGCGCCGACGACGAGGACCAGCACGAGGCCGCCGAGGTACGCGCCGACCATCGCGACCGCGCCGTGCGCGAAGTTGAGCACGCCCATCAGCCCGAAGACGAGCGTCAGCCCGACGGCGATGGTGAAGTACACCGCGCCCTTGCCGATCCCCTCGGCGAGCACGCGGGCCGCGGTCTGAATCCCCTCGACCGCGCCCCCGGTCGCGAGGAGCGCGCCCGGGTCGACGAGCGGGGCGACCTGCGAGACGACGGCGACGAGCGGTGCGAGGCTCATGCCGTCAGGTACCTCCGGATTCGCTCGTCCTCGCTCGTGACGCCGGCCGTCTCGCCCGCCTCCACGACGACGCCGTGGTCGACGAGGTAGAACCGGTCGGCCAGATCCATCGCCAGCCGGAAGTTCTGCTCGACGAGGACCATCGTGGTGTCAGCGGAGGCCGCGCGAAGGGCCTCGACGACGTCCTCGACGATCTGCGGCGCGAGCCCCTCGCTCGGCTCGTCGACGAGCAGTAGGTCGTTGTCGCCGACCATGCCGCGGGCGATGGCGAGCATCTGCTGTTGGCCGCCGCTTAAATCGCCGGCCTCCTTGTCCGCGAAGCGGTCGAGCGCCGGGAACAGCTCGTACGCCTCCGCGATCCGAGCGTCGGGATCGGCCGCCGAGTGGGCGGCGACGCGGAGGTTCTCCGCGACCGTGAGATGCGAGAACACACGGCGCTCCTCCGGCACCCACCCCATCCCGCGGGCGGCGATCTCGTGGGGCTCCATCCCCGTCACGTCCGTTCCGTCGAACCAGACCGTCCCCTCGCGGGGCGGCGTCAGGCCGAGCGCGGTGCGGAGCGTCGTCGTCTTCCCGACGCCGTTGCGCCCGACGAGGGCGACGATCTCGCCCTCCTCGACCGACAGGGAGAGCCCCTGGAGGATATGGCTCTCTCCGTAGTAGGTGTGGACGCCGTCGAGTTCGAGGGTCGTCACCGCGTGTCACCCCCGACGCTCGCGCGGCGGCCGCCGTCGGCCGCGGCGTCGCCGTCGCGGTCGGCGCCGGCGTCCCCGTCGGCGTCCCCGTCGGCGTCCCCTCCGACGGCGCTGCCGTCGCCCGCGGACCCCTCGCGACCGTACCCGCCGAGGTACGCCTCCTGAACGGCCTCGTCGCCGCGCACGTCCTCGGGCGGCCCGTCGGCGATCAGCTCGCCGCGGTGGAGGACGGCGATCCGGTCGGAAATGTCCATCACCACCTCCATGTTGTGCTCGATGAGCATCACCGAGTGGTCCGCCGCGACGTCCTCGATCAGCGCGACGACCTCGTCGACGCCCTCGCTCGACACCCCGGCGGTCGGCTCGTCGAGGAGGAGAAGGTCAGGGTCGCCGGCGAGCGCGACGCCGATCTCGAGGCTCCGCTTCTCGCCGTGGCTCAGGTTCTCGGTGACGGTCTCCGCCTCCGCTGCCAGTCCGATCCGTTCGAGGATCGCGGTCGCCTCCGCGTAGTGGTCCTCGAACTCCGTCACGTTGCGCCACAGCTTCCACGAGTCGTTTCCGCGGCTGGCTTGCGCCGCCACACGGACGTTCTCCAGCACCGACAGCGTCGGGAACAGGTTCGTGATCTGGTAGGACCGGTGGATGCCGGCGAGCGCGGTTTCATCCGGCGAGGCGGCGGTGATGTCGACCGCCGAGCCGGTCCCGTTCGCCGCGGCCGAGGCGGCCCCGCCCGCCGCTGTCGGGCCCGCCTCTGCCCTCGCGCCGTCGTCGGCCGGCGGGTCGAAGCGAATCCGTCCGTCGGAGGGCTCTAACACGCCCGTGAGCAGGTTGAAGAACGTCGTCTTCCCCGCCCCGTTCGGGCCGATGATCGAGCAGAGCTCGCCGGCCTCCAGCGCGAAGTCGACGCCGTCGACGGCGGTGATCCCGCCGAAGCGCTTCGTGAGCCCCTCGGTCTCCAACAGCATTACAGCGAGCAGCTCGCGTCGTCTTCGGGGACCATCACGTCCTCTGCGTCGAGGCGCTGCTCCGGCTCGCCGGGCATGATCGAGGCGTCCCAGGTATCGGCGTACTCGTCGCTCGTCGGGACGGGCCACGCGACCGTCATCTGCGAGGCCGCCTGGTTGTTGTGCTCCTGGAACGTGTACCCGTCCGCGCCCTTCGGCGTGTCCGTGACGGTCATGCCGCGCAGCGCGTCGGCGATGTCGGCGCCGTCGGTGGAACCCGACTCGGCGACGGCCTGCGAGAGCGCGGAGGCCATCGTGAACGTCCCCGAGCTGAACAGGTCCGGCACGATGCCGTACGCCTCCGTGTGCATGTCGATGAACGCATCGTTGATCTCGTTGTCGTACTGGTTCCAGTGGTACCGCGTGGTGAACGGGCCGAGCCCGGCGTCTTTGATGTCCTGCGCCGTGAAGTCCTCGCCCAGCGCCGACTCGATCGTCCCGCCGATGAGCTGCGTCGTCAAAAGCGCCGCGAAGCCGCCGAACACCTGGATGTCGTACGACACCGCCGCCGAGAGGAACTGCGGCAGCGTCGCGGCGGTGAACCCCCCGACGACGCCGCTCGCGCCGTCCGAGATCGCCTGTTCGAAGAGGCCGTCGAACTCGGAGTACCCGACCTCGACGAACCGCGGTTCGAGGACCTCGACGCCCTGTGCCTCCAACACCTCCGTGTAGTTGTTCGCGACGCCCTGCCCGAACGCGTTGTCCGACGCGAAGATGGCGACGGTGTCGATGTCGAAGTTCTGCGCCACGTACGTCCCCCCGGCGCGCGCGTCCATCGCGGTGTGCTCGCTCGCGCGGAACGCCAGCGGGTGACAGAACTCCTCGCTGACGGTGATGTCGGCGTCGGCGGCGGGGCCGATGAGGAACGGGACCTCGCTCTCGTCGACGACCGTGTCGATCACGCGCCGCGCGCTGTCCGACGAGGACGCCCCGAACAGCACGTCGACGTCCTCGTCGACCACGAGGTCGGTCGCGACGCTCTGTGCCGTGTCCGGGCTGAAGCCCGTGTCCTCGACGATGATCTCGTAAGTCGGCCCCCCCTCGGGCTCGACCGTGTACGTCCCCGGTGTGGCCTCCTCGATCGGGTCCAGGTCGTGTTTGTACGCCAGCCCGGAGTAGAACCCGCGGAGGCTGATCTGCCCGTAGTACTGGAGGTCACCGGAGGTCGGCTGGAGCGCACCGATCCGGATCGTCTCGCCGGAGAGGTCGCCCCCGTCGCCGCCGTCGGAGCCGTCACCGCCGTCGCTCCCGTCCGACCCGTCGTCCCCGTCCGAGCCGTCGCCACCGTCTCCCCCGCCGGAACAGCCGGCCAGTCCGGTGAGTCCAGCCGCGCCGACCGCGGCGCCGGTTCCTCGCAGATACGCTCGCCGTGTGTGCTCGTCTCGCATACACTGTTCGAGGACGGACACCACCATGAAGGGCCGAGTTAAGATGTTAACAGTCCGCGCGGATTCGACGGAGTTCGCCCCAAATCGGCGTCGAGACGGTGTCTTTCGAAGGGCGCGCTGTCGCCGCCCAGCGCGGTGACGGCCGCGTCGAGACCCCGGTCGCCCGCTCCTACTCGAGTCGATCGAGCGCGGCGACGACGCTGCGGAGCAGCTTCTTCTCGCCGCGGCGCATGTTCTTCGAGACGGCCGCGGTCGAGACGTCGAACTCGTCCGCGAGCGTCGACAGCGTCGCCTCGCGCGGCGACTCGAAGTAGCCCGCGTCGGCCGCGGATTCGATGGTCTCGCGCTCGACGTCGGTCAACTCGCGGCAGGCGTCCAGCATCGTCGAGGCCGCGTTCGCGTTCCGCATCGTGTCGAACAGCGCCTCCATCGACAGCTCCGAGCGGTCCTCGACGACGAACTCGTTGCCCTTCTCTAAGTCGTGGAGCGCCGCCTCCGTGGTCGCCTCGTCGTCGAATCCGACCTGCCAGCGCTCGGAGCCGTCGGCGATCAGGAAGGGGCCGGTGATGTAGCCGCCGTGGTCCGTGATGGTCGACATCGCGTTCGTCTCCTCGATGACGGTCCGGATGATGGCGGTGCCGTCCTCCTTCGAGAACAGCCGGTACTCGGCCATGTTCTCGTGGTCGCGGAGCGCCGAGAGCCCCTCGCCGAGCTCGTAGCGGTCCGGCGACTCGACGAGGAGCCGCGTCTCTAGCTGCTCCGCCGCGGTGTCCAACTGCCAGTGCATCGCAGAGAAGGAGACGTCGTGGTCGGCGGAGGTGTCGATGAACGGGCAGTCGAACTGCTCCATATCCATCGTGACGTCGAGCATGCCCCCTCCTTATTTTCCGCGTATATAATGGTTGTTCCTGTAGAACTCTGTCGCCTACTCGCCAAACCGCTCCTTCAGCGCCGCGCGGTCGATCTTCGAGGGGCCCGAGGTCGGCATCTCGTCGACGAACACCAGCTCCTTGGGGATCGCGTACCGGGCGACCCGCGAGGCGAGGTGCGACTCCACGTCGTCGAGCGCGAGCGACTCGTCGCCGACGAGGATCGCCTTCCCGACCGTCCCCCACCGCTCGCTCGGCACGCCGATTACGACCGCCTCCTCGATGTCGGGGTGGTCGGTGAGCGCGTCCTCGACGCGGGGCGGGTAGACGTTTTCGCCGCCGGAGACGAACATGTTCTTCTTCCGGCCCTCGATGTGGTAGTAGCCGTCCTCGTCGACGCGCGCGAGGTCCCCGGTCGACACCCAGTCGCCGAACGTCGCTGCCGTCTCCTCGGGTTCCTCCCAGTAGCGGTCGGCCGCGGCCGGTCCGGCGAGTTCCAGTTCGCCGACCGTGCCGTCCGGCACGGGGCCGTCATCGTCGACGACGCGGGCGTCGACCGCGAGCGCCGGGACGCCGACGCTGCCGGTCTTCTCCGGCGGGAAGTCGTCGGGCATCGCGAAGTTGTTCGGCCCGCACTCGGTGAGCCCGTATCCCTGCGAGATCTCGACGCCGCGGTCGCGCCACGCGGCGATGACGCTCTCGCGGCAGGGGCCGCCGCCGCTCTTCACGAACCGGAGCGAGGAGAGGTCGGTGTCCGCCCACTCGTCGTCTTGGGCCATCATCCGCAACACGGCGGGGACCGCGACGAGCGTCGTCGCCGACTCGCGCTCGACGTCCCGGAGGACGCGGCCGGGTTCCACCTCCGGACTCAGGAGGATGCGCCCGCCCATCTGGAAGAAGGGGACCGTGAGGACGTTCCAGCCGCCGGTGTGGAACATCGGGAACACCATCGGCGTCACGTCGTCCTCGCGGAGCCCCCATGCGGTGATCGTGTTGAACGCGTTCCACCGGATCGCGCCGTGGCTGATCACCGTCTCCTTCGGCGTCCCGGTCGACCCCCCGGTGTGTAAGAAGAGGTGCGGGTCCGCGAGCGAGACGTCGGCGGTCTCGACCGGCGAGCCGTCCGCGGGCAGGTCCCGCGTGTACGGGCGCCAGGCGTCGTCGCCGTCGGTCGGGATCGAGCGGACCGCGGGCTCGACGTCGGCCCGCTCCAACGCGTCGATGACGTCGCCGCCGAACGGCGCCTCGACGAGGAGCAGTTCGGGGTCGACGGTGCCCAGCACCGCGGCGAGGTCGCGCTCGGCGAGCCGGTGCGAGAGCGGCGCGAGGACCGCCCCGGTCTTCCCGGTCGCGAAGAACAGGTCGACCAGTTCGACGCGGTTCCGCGAGACCACGGCGACGCGGTCGCCCTGCTCAACCTCGGTGTCGCGGAGGAAGCGCGCGGTGCGGTTGGCGCGCTCCTCTAACTCCGCGTACGTGTACTCGGCGTTCGCGGCCGTGTCGGTGACGGCGACGCGGTCCGGCGAGAGCCGCGCGCGGCGGGCCGACAGCTCGCCGACCCACTCGTACCCACGGTCGCCGTGCGGATGCGGTCGCGGGTCTGCGTCGGACCCGGCGGCGGTCCCGTCCGGACGCTCGTCCGCCCGCGGATCGTTCTCGGTCGCCATCTCAGGCGACCTCGCCGAGGAAGGTCCGGATCCGGTCGTTGACGCGCTCGCGCTCCTCGATGAAGAAGAGGTGCGGCCCGCCGTCGAACAGCTCGACCTCGGCGTGCGGGAGGCGGTCCGCGAGCAGATCGGCGTTTTCGACCGGGAGGACGCGGTCAGCCGTGCCGTGGAGGACGAGCGCCGGGACCGAGATGTCGCCGAGCCGGTCGCTCGCGTCGAACGCCGCCACCGCGGCCGCCTGCGCCTCGCGGCCGGTCGGGGTCGCGTCGCCCGCGAGCCGCCAGTCGACGATCCGGTCGACCAGCTCCGGCTCGCGCTCGTAGAAGCCGTCGGAGACGGCCGGCTCCATCAGGTAGCGGATCCGCTCGCGCGGGTCCGCGTCCTCCGGCGCGGAGAAGATGTGCTCCTGTACCTCCTCGGGCGTCGGGGTCGCGTCGTCGCCGCCGGGCGACGTACAAAGCAGCGTCAGCGAGGCGACGCGGTCGTCGGCGAGCGCCAGCTCTTGCGCGATCATCCCGCCCATCGACGCGCCGCAGACGTGGGCCGCGTCGACGCCGTGGTCGTCAAGCACCGCGGCGGCGTCGGCCGCCATCTCGGCGACGGTGTACGGGCCCTCAGGGGCGTCGGAGTCCCCGGTGCCGCGGTTGTCCGGGCGGAGCACCTCGTAGTCGTCGACCAACGCCTCGGCGAGCCACCGCCACATCCACCGCCCATACCCGAGCCCTTCGAGCAGCAGCACGGTCGGTCCGTCGGGGTCCCCGTCGACGGCGTAATCGATCGCCACGCCGTCCCGTGTCACGCTTGGCATACCAGGATCGACCACGCGGCCCTCCATCAATCCGGGTGTTAACGTTTCAACCATCCCCGCCCCGCCGGCGCCCCCCGGTCGACGGCGTGGCAACGCGTGACCCGGCGCGTCCGCGCGGGCACCCACACTCAAGTCGGCCCCGGGCGACGGCCTCGCATGGACACCGTTAACTTCCTCTTCGTCTCGGCCGACGCGGCGCTTATCACCGACCTGGCGTGGCAGGTCCGCCGCGAGGGCCACGACGTGAAGTACTACGTCGAGGCCGAAAGCGACCGCGAGATCGGCGACGGGTTCGTGCCGAAGACGGACGACTGGCGCGCCGAGGTCGACTGGGCCGACGTGATAATCTTCGACGACATCTGGGTGGGGTCTGAGGTCGGCACCGGCGCGCTCGCGCGGGAACTCCGCGAGGAGGGGCACGCGGTCGTCGGCGGGACACCGAACACCGACCGCCTCGAAGAGGACCGCGGCTACGCGATGGAGGTCCTCGAAGACCACGGCGTCAACACGGTCGAACACCACGTGTTCCACGAGTTCGACGCGGGGATACGGCACGTCCAAGCGAACCCCGCCCCGTACGTGATCAAGCCGCTCGGGGAGGTACAAAACGTCAAGCGCTTACTGTACGTCGGCAACGAGGACGACGGCAGCGACGTCGTCGACGTGTTGAAGGCGTACAAGAAGGCGTGGGGCCACCGGATGAAGGGGTTCCAGCTCCAGCGGAAGGTCGAGGGCGTCGAAATCGCTATCTGTGGCTTCTTCGACGGCAACGAGTTCATCGACCGCGTCAACTTCAACTTCGAACATAAGAAGTTGTTTCCGGGGAACATCGGGCCGTCGACCGGCGAGATGGGCACCTCGATGTTCTGGGCGGGACAGAACAGGCTGTTCCGCGAGACGCTCGGCAAGATCGAGGGGTGGCTAGCCGGCGAGGGGTACGTCGGCAGCATCGACATCAACTGTATCGTCAACGAGACGGGCATCTACCCGTTGGAGTTCACGCCGCGGTTCGGCTACCCGACCATCGCCTTACAGGAGGAGTCGATCGAGTCGTCGACGGCCGAGTTCTTCTACGACCTCGCGCACGGGAACGAGCCGGATGTAGACGTTCACGACGGGTACCAAATTGCCGTGCGAGTCGTCCTCCCGCCGTTCCCGTTCGACGACGAGCAGACGTACGACGAGAACTCGCGGAACGCGGCCGTGGTGTTCGAAACGCAGAGCCGCGAGGGAATACACCTCGAAGACGCGAAGAAAGTGGACGGCCAGTGGCGCGTCGCCGGCGAGAGCGGGATGCCCATCGTCGTCACGGGGAAAGGGGAGACGATGGGCGCGGCGCGCGAGGAGGCGTACGACCGCGTCGACGACGTCGTGATGCCGAACATGTACTACCGCGACGACATCGGCGAGCGCTGGGTCGACGGCGACGGCGACCGGCTCCAGGCGTGGGGGTACCTCGGGCCCTGATCGAGATTGGGAGTAGGTGAATTGCTATGGCGGGGTAGCAGTTTATAAGTAGAGGTTAGATGTCGTCATCGGATTTTTATACGGGATCGGAGAATCTGCGGTGAACACTGCCAAGGCCCTAGCCGCTCGCTTATAAATCGTTGACTGCGGATCGGTGACGACTACCTCCAAAGCCCCAGCCGGGAGGCGGGCGCACGCTCGCTGTCGCCCGAAAATCAAAGATTTTCGGGATGACGAGAGAGCTTTGCTCTCTCGGACCACGCGCTTCAGTCGCTCACTTCGTTCGCTCCTTCCAGTGCTTACGTCGTCATCAGAACGCGAAGCGTTCTGATTGGCTCACGAGAGCTCCGCTCTCGTGAACGCCTGCGCCCGCCTCCCGGCTGCCCCTTTGAGTCCCACCCCGCACAGCAACCGCACCTCACACCTCCCCAGCCTCGTCGGCCTCCCGACGGTCGGCCGACTCCCTCGCGCGTGCGACTCGTGCCCTTCGGGCGCTCGTCGGCACGCAGGGAGGCGCGACGCGCCTCTTGCAGCCGGCGGCGGAGCCGCCGGCGGCGCCACCGCAATAGTTTCTCAATTTACGGATGCTGCCCTCCACGACTTTTTAACGGTCCGGACCACTACACGGAGTATGCCGAAGTATTCGACGGGCGGCGGCGGCGGCGGCGACGACGGCGACGCGTGCGAGCTCTGCGGCCGCGAGACCACGGACCTCCGCAAGGCGACGGTCGCCGGCGCGAAGCTGCTCGTGTGTTCGAACTGCCGCCCCCACGACGACGCCGGCAACGCGCCGAGCGGCGGCGGCGGATCGCGCGGCGGCAGCTCCGGGGGAAGCCCCGGCGGCGCCGGTGCCGGCTCCGGCTCGGGTGCGACCGAGAGCCGGAACAAGGAGCTCGCCCGGAAGCAGGCGAAGATGTACGACTCCGCGACCGGCGACTCGAAGCGCTGGGAGGAGGAGGGGACGAGCTACGAGGCGGACCGCCTCCCGTACCTCGTTTCCGGCTACGGCGACGTCGTCACCGAAGCGCGGCGGGACGCCGGGCTGACCGTCGAGGAGGTCGCCGCCGAGCTGGAGGTCGACGAGGACGACCTCCTCGCGGTCGAAGACGGGCGGGCCGCGACCGCCAACGTCGGCGGCTCGGTCGTGCGCGCGCTCGAAGAGCGGTTCGGGATCGACGTCGTCGACGAGTGACGCCCGTCGCCCCCGTCGCCGAGCCGAAAGTGACCCGCGCCGAGCCGAAACGACCAATCGGCCCCAGGACGACCGCTCGCCAATGAAGGCGATAAAGGACAGCGTCCACGGCCATGTCCGGCTCGGCGACGTCGCCGCCGAGCTGGTCGACACGCCGGCGTTCCAGCGGCTGCGACACATCAAGCAGCTGTCCACGGTCCGGCTCGTCTACCCCTCCGCGAACCACACGCGGTTCGAGCACAGTCTCGGCGTCTACCACCTCGCGGGCCGCGCGGTCGACGGGCTCGGCGTCGACGACGACACCGCCGCCCACGTCCGCGCGGCGGCGATGCTCCACGACGTCGGCCACGGCCCGTACGGTCACCAGACCGAGGGGATCATCCGGCGCGCGACCGGGCGCGACCACGACGACGTGCGGTGGCTCCTCACCGACGCGGACCGCGAGGTCTGTCGGGTCCTCGAACGCAACGAGCTCGACCCGGAGCGCGTCGCCGGTCTGATCGACGGCGAGGGCGCGCTCGGCCCCCTCGTCTCGGGGGAGCTCGACGTCGACCGCATGGACTACCTCGTGCGCGACGCCCATCACACCGGCGTCCCGTATGGCACCGTCGACACCGGCCGGCTCGTCACCGAACTTAGGCTGCTCGGCGGCGACGGGACGGGGGACGACGCCGACCTCGTCTTAGACGAGGGGAACGTCGCCACCGCCGAGAGCCTGCTCGTCGCACGCTCGCTGATGAACGCCGTCGTCTACCGCCACCACGTCTCCCGGGTCGCGGGCGCGATGCTGGAGCGCGCCTGCGAGCGCTACCTCGACCGCACGGAGACCGACGCGGCTGCCTTCCGCCGGATGGCCGACCACGACCTCCTCGTCGAGCTCCGCGACCGCGTCCCCGCGCTCGGCGAGCGCATCGAGCGGCGCGACCTCTACAAGCGCGCCGTCTGGGCCGAACTCGACGAGGTGCCGGCGGGGACGGTCGACGCTGGCCGCGCGGAGGAGCGGGCCGCCGAACGCGAGATCGCGGACGCCGTCGGGGTCGACCGCGACGCGGTCCTCGTGGACATCCCCTCGCGCCCGGCGCTCAAGGAGTCCGGCTCCGCCGTCGTCGTCGACGGCGTCCCGCAGCGGTTGGAGGACGCCTCGGAGCTCGTGACCGGGCTCCGGGCCGCCGAGCGCCGCCGCTGGCGGCTCGGGGTCTACTGTCCCGCGGAACACGTCGACGCGGTCGGGGCCGCGGCGCGGGAGGTTCTCGGGCTGCGCGCGACGGGGCACCCCTCGGCGTGAGCGCCGCGATCGCCCGTGCGAGCCGAATCTCGCAACCGGCCAGCCGGCCCCGTGGCGACGCCCTCCCTCACTCCTCGTCCGGTCCCGGGACCGCCAGCACGGGGCGGTCCGCGTTCAACACGACCGTCTGCGTGGTGCTGCCGAAGACGGCCTTCCCGGCCGGGCTCCGCTTGCGGCCCGACACGCAGATGAGATCGGCGTCGACGTCCTCGGCGGCCGAGATGAGCTCCTCGCCGGGGTCCCCGCTGGCCTCGTAGTGGGCGCAGGTCACGCCGGCCGCCTCCAGCACCTCTCGGGCCCGTCGCACGGTTCCGAGCTGGTGGACCGAGGCGCCCTCCGGGTTGTCTTGGAAGACGTGACAGAGGTGCGCGGTCACGTCACTCGGGTCGCCCGGAAGGTCGGCGACCGCGTTCGCCTGTGCGATCGCCCGCGACTCGTCATCGAGCGCAACGCCGAGCAACACGTGGTACATACACCGGTGTTCGGACAGGCGGGATATAAATCGTACCGCAGATTCGCACACGCCGTCGACGCGGTCCGGTCTCAGTCGGTCGCTTCCGGTCCGGGAGCGGGCGCGTCTCACTCCCACCCTTTTATCCGTTGCCGCCGAAGGAGACCCCATGATAACGGTCAAGGACACCGTCCACGACCACATCGAGATCGACGGTGTCGCCGCGGACCTCGTCGACACGCCCGCCGTCCAGCGGCTCCGCCACGTCAAACAGCTCGGCACGGTCCGGCTCGTCTACCCCTCCGCGAACCACACGCGGTTCGAGCACAGCCTCGGCGTCTACCACCTCGCGAGCCGCGCGCTCGACCACCTCGGAATCTCCGGGAAACGCGCCGACCGCATCGAGGCGGCGGCGATGCTCCACGACGTCGGCCACGGCCCGTTCAGCCACAACCTCGAATCGCTCACCCACCGCCGGACCGGGAAGTACCACGACGACGTCGAGGGGCTGCTCGCCGCCGGCGCGGTCGGCGAGGTGTTGCGCGACCACGACCTCGACCCGGCCCGGATCGCCGACATCGTCGCCGGCGAGGGGCGTTACGCCGGGCTCGTCTCGGGGGAGCTCGACGTCGACCGGATGGACTACCTCGTTCGCGACGCCTACCACACGGGCGTCCCGTACGGCACCATCGACACCGAGCGGTTCGTCCGCGAGCTGACGTTCGTCGAACGCGGCGCTGTCGCGGACGGCGAGGGAGCAACCGGAGACGGGTCGGCCGGAGACGGGTCGGCCGGGGACGGGTCGGCCGGCGACAGGACGGCCGGCGACGGCCCGGAACTCGTCTTGGACGAGGGGAACGTCCAGACCGCGGAGAGCCTGCTCGTTGCCCGCGCGCTGATGAACCCGGTCGTCTACACCCACCACGTCGCGCGTATCTCGAAGGCAATGCTTCGCCGGGCCGCGAGCGAGTTGCTCGACGCGACCGCGACGACGGCCGCCGAGCTCCGCCGGATGGACGACCACGACTTCCTCGCCGCCATCCGCGACTGCCGGGCGACCGCCGAGCTTTCCCGGCGCTACGACGAGCGCGACCTCTACAAGCTGGCGGTGTGGGCGGAGTACGACGACGTCCCCGACCGAGTCCACGAGGCGGACCACGCAGCCGAGACCGCCTTCGAACGCGAGATCGCCGCCGAGGTGGGCGTCGCCCGCGACCACGTAATCTTAGACGTGCCGCCCGAGCCGACGATGCGCGAGTCGACCGCGCGCGTCACCGTCAACGGCGAGATCCGGCGGCTGGAACGCCAGTCGCCGCTGGTCTCCGCGCTCCGAACCGCGCAGCGCAACCAGTGGCGGCTCGGCGTGTACGCGCCCGAGCCGGCGACCGACCGCGTCGGCCGCGCGGCCGCGGACGTGCTCGGGCTCGACCCCGACGCGCTCGTGACCGAGGTGCGCGGGGCGATGCCGACGACGCTCGACGAGTTCGAGTGAGGTTTATGTCACTTCCGACCGACGCACCGCCGTGACCGACGCCCACCGCGAGAACCGACGACTCTGGAACGAGTGGAGCGACGCGTTCCAGGCGCTGTGGAACGCCGACACCGACGATGGGGGCGCGCCGCCGGTCCCGACGCCGTTCGACCCGGACGGTCACGCGGCGACCGGTCCCGAGTTCCCGCCGTCGGTGGAGGGACAGGAGGTCGTCGAGCTCGGCTGCGGCGGCGGGCAGGGGAGCGTGGGAACCGCGCTGGCGGACGCCGAGCGCGCGGTCGGCGTCGACATCTCGGAGGAGCAGCTCCGACACGCGCGGCGCCTCCGGGACCACTACGGCGTCGACGCCGAGTTCGTTCAGGCCGACGTGACCCGCGTCCCCCTCGCAGCCGACGCCTTCGACGCGGCGTTCTCGGAGGCGGCGTTTCAAATGGTGGCGGACCTCGACGCCGCCGTGCGCGAGGCCCGCCGCCTCCTCCGGCCGGGCGGCGCGTTCTACCTGTCGGTGATGCACCCGTTCCGGGAGCTTATCGACCCGGACGCCGGCGGGCCGCGGCGGGGGTACCACGCGCCGCCGCGGCGCGAGATCGAGATCGACGAGACGTACGGCGCGGACCTGGTTGCGTTCGACCGCAGCGTCTCCGACCTCCACCGCGCCCTCGTGGACGCGGGGTTCGTCGTCGAGCGCGTCGTCGAACCGATCCCCGAGGACGGCGAGACGACGAGCGAGGGCGACGCCGCGGCGGCGGCCGACCCGCGAGCGCTCCTCCCCCAGACGCTCGGGTTCTGGGCCCGGCTCGACGGGCGCTGACGCCGCCAATCTAGGGCCGCTTCCCGTGACGTTTTAAAGTCGGCTGGCGAGCCTCCGGTATGCATCTGGAGGGGACGATTCTGGTCGGTCCCGACTTCGACCCGATCGAGGGCCGGGTCGTCGTCGCGGACGGCGAGATCGTCCGGATCGAGGAGGCGTCCGTCGAGAGCAACGAGGTGATCCTCCCGGCGTTCGTCAACGCGCACACCCACATCGGCGACTCGATCGCCAAGGAGGCGGGCGAGGGGCTCTCGCTCGACGAGCTCGTCGCGCCGCCGGACGGCCTGAAACACCGGCTCCTCCGGGCGGCCGACCGCGAGGAGAAGGTGGCCGCGATGGCCCGCACCCTGCGGTACATGGAGTCAACGGGGACGGGCACGTTCCTCGAGTTCCGCGAGGGCGGCGTCGACGGCGTCGCCGCGCTCCGCGACGCGCTCGCGGGCGATGGGGTCGCGTTCGGCGAGCGCGCGATCGAGGCAGTCGTCTTCGGCCGCGACGACCCCGACGTGCTCTCGGTCGCGGACGGGTACGGGGCCTCCGGCGCCCGCGACGCCGACTTCGACGCGGTCCGGGCGGAGACGCGCGACGCCGGCAAGCTGTTCGGGATCCACGCCGGCGAGCGCGACGCCGACGACGTCAACGCCGCGATGGACCTCGATCCCGACTTCCTCGTTCACATGGTCCACGCCGAGGGGATCCACCTCGAACGGCTCGACGACCGCCGCACGCCGGTCGTCGTCTGCCCGCGGTCGAACCTCGTGACGAACGTCGGCGTGCCGCCGATCCGCGAGCTGACCGAGCGGACGACCGTCGCGCTCGGCACCGACAACGTGATGACCGACTCGCCGTCGATGTTCCGTGAAATGGAGTTCGCGGCGAAGCTCTCGGACCTCCCCGCCCAGGAGATCCTGCGGATGGCGACGGTCAACGGCGCCGCGATCGCCGGGCTGAACCGCGGCGTTATCGAGCCGGGCGCGGACGCGGACCTGCTCGTCCTCGACGGCGACTCCGACAACCTCGCCGGCGCGCGCGACCTCGTCCGCGCCGTCGTGAGGCGCGCCGGCCACGCGGACGTCTCGCGGGTCGTGATCGGCGGCAAGCCCGTCGTCCCGCGCGACGACTGAGTCGTCGCGAGTCCGGGACCTCCCGACCGATTTCCCCCGTCGACGGAGTGAAACCGCTCCCGCTCTTCTCCTCTCTCATGACGACGCTCTCGCTGCTCGCCGGGCTCGCGCTGGGCCCGGTCGTCGGACTCGTCGCGACGCTGGCGATGGACCCGGTGATGGCGCGGCTCCCCGAGGGAGAGACGGCGCCGAAGGTCGCCGCGAGCGTGCTCACGGACGCCCCGGTCGACGACGCGTCCGAGCGGCTGGCGACGTGGGTCCACTACGTCGCCGGCGGCGGCTCGGGGCTGTTGTTCGTCGGCCTCTTTTCGGGGATCCAGGCGGTACTCGGCGTCGGGACCGCCGTCGCGCTGGTGGTCGCGGGCCACGCGATGGTCGCGCTGATGGTCGGCTTCTTCGCGCTCGTCCCGCTGCCGCGTGCGTCCGGGCTCCCGCGCCAGCGGCTCGGTCCGATCCGGCGCGACTGGGCGGTCTCCGCGGCGACGTACGTCCTCGTCGCCGCCGTCGCGGTCGCGGTCGCGACCGGGATCTGACTCCGCGTCGGTGGGCGTCGCGCCGTCGACCGTCCGCCGGGAGAGAAACGGTTTAGTCGCTGGCTCCGGCCCGATCGGGTATGCACGCCATCACTCGATCCGGGTGGATCGAGGTCATTTCGGGGTCGATGTTCTCTGGGAAAACCGAGGAGCTGCTCCGCCGCCTCCGGCGGTCCGAGATCGCGGGCCAGTCGGTCGCCGTCTACACGCCCGCCATCGACGACCGCTACGGCGAGGCGACGATCGGGAGCCACACGGGCCGCCAGTGGGAGGCGACCGTCGTCGACAACGAGGGCGACGGCCCGCTCGAAATCCTCGACGACGACCCCGCCGAGGTCGTCGCGATCGACGAGGCGAACTTCTTCTCTAACGCGCTCATCGAGGTCTGTAACGCCCTCGCGGACCGCGGCAGCCGCGTGATCGTCTCGGGCACCGACCAGACGTTCCGCGGCGAGCCATTCGATCCGCTCCCGCAGCTCATGGCGACCGCCGAGTACGTCGACAAGCTACAGGCCATCTGCTCGGTCTGCGGCGAGCCCGCCTCCCGGAACCAGCGGCTCATCGAGGGCGAGCCCGCCCACGTCGACGACCCGACGATCCTCGTCGGCGCCGAGGAGTCCTACGAGGCCCGCTGTCGCGACTGCCACGTCCTGTTGACCGGCGACCGGCCCGAGAAGCGGTCGTTCGAGAGCGCCGAGGCCGACTCCGCGAACGACTGACTCCGCGAACGACTGAGCCGACCGTGACACCCGCGCTCCGTCGTCCCCCGCCGCGCGGCGTCGCCTCAGTTCGGTCGGCGCGTCCGCCGGTACGCCCACAGGTGACCGTCCCCGTCCGGCAGGTCGATCGGCCGGTAGGTCCGAACCAGCGTGGTCCCGTCCGCGAGCGCGAGCCGCTCGTCCTCCACCGGACGTCGCGCCGCGACTATCGTCTCGATCCGCTCGACGAACCCCTGCGGGTCGGCGAACTCCTCGCTCAGTTCGAGGGCGAGCGCCTCGCAGTCGCGGCCGGCGGCGGTCTCCGGGTCGCCATCGAGGTCGAACAGGTCGTACAACCGCTCGTTCACCCGGATGACCTCACGGTCGGCGTCCTCGACGAGCATTCCGACGGGCAGCGCGTCGAGCGCGGTCGACAGCACGGCGTTCGTCCGCTCTATCTCGCGTTTCCGGGCCTCCGCCTCGGTGACGTCTTCGAACTGCGAGAAGACGCCGATGACCGTTCCGTCGTCGCCGGTCACCACCTGATTGTGCCACGCGCAGCGGATCCGCTCGCCGTCGCTGCGGACGTTCTCGTTGACGCTCTGGAACCCGCCCTTGTTCGAGAGGAGGTCGCGTTCGAGCGCCGCCACGTGCTGGTGTTCCTGTTCGGGCACGAACGGGAGCCACGTCCCGCCGGTCAGTTCCGACTCCTCGTAGCCGAGGATCTCTTCGGCGGCGGGGTTCACCCCGACGATCCGGAACTCGTCGTCGTACTCGATCGTCCCCAGCGGCGACTGGTCGATGAACCGCGAGAGCCGCTCCTCGCTTGCGGCGAGCGCGACCCGCGACCGGTGCTGGTCGACCGCGTTGCGCACCCGGTTGGCCAGCACCTCGTACTGGTTGTTGCCGGCGCGCTTCTGGATGTAATCGGTGGCGCCCGCCGAGATGGCCTCGCTCGCGATCTCCTCGCTCCCCTTGCCCGTGAACAGCACGAAGGGGACCTCGACGCCGCGGTCGCGGACCCGCTGGAGGAGCGTCAGTCCGTTCGTCCCGGGCATGTCGTAGTCGGAGACGACACAGTCGATCGGTGCCGACTCCAGCGTTTCGAGCGCCGCGTCGACGTCCGTCTCGGACCGCACCGCCAGCGACTCGTCGATCCGTTCGAGGAAGGTCGCGGTGAGATCGAGGAAGGCCTGATCGTCGTCGACGTGGAGGACGCGAACCGTCGACGCGTCCGCCGACGTGGGGTCCGCGTGAGGCCCCGTCATACGATGTCGTACCGAGAGCCGTCAGATATACGTTCGGGTCGGCCCGCCCTCGCGGGCGGGGCACCGGATCACTCCCCGCCGTCGCGCCCGTTCGCGGTGGTCTCCTCGACGGCCGTGGCCTCAGCGTCCGCGGTCTCGTCTTCAGCGGTCGCGAGGCGGAACAGGCCCACGAGCGCGCCCACCGCCACCAGCGCGCCTTCGGCCTTCGCGGCCGTGTACACCCACTCGCGCGGCTCGGCCTCGCCGGCGTTCCGGTAGAGCGCGCGCGTCCAGAGGGCGACGGCGCGCCGCGGCGCGACGGCTTCGAGCAGTCCGCCGATTCCGGCCACCAACAGCAGTAACGCTTTCATACGCGCCCTTCGACGCCGACCCTCAAAAGCGGACGGGGGACAGGCAGTCGGTCGGAAAGAGTTCCGGTCAGCCGTCGCCCACGGACTCGGCGCCCTCGAGGTAGCGCCGACAGGTCGCGGCCGCCCACTCGCGGACCGCCGGGTCGTCCGTCCACAGCAGCGCGGCGACCCCGCCCTCGTCGGTCAGTCCGACGACCGCGCGGTCGTCCGCGAGGGCCAGCGCCACCGGCGACTCGCCTGCGTGGCGGTAGGCGTCGACGCCGCGGTCGGCGAGCGCGCGCCTGACGACCGGCCCCGTCGGTCTGGAGAGGCGGTCGGCCGCGGAGTCGGTGAACACGACGCGGACCTCTCGCGGGGCGTTCGGGTCGGGTTCGGCGTCGCTTTCCTCGTCCGCATCGAGTTCTGCGTCGCTCTCCTCGTCCGCCGGGTCGTCTCCCGCCAGCGTCGCGTTCAGTCGCCGGGCGAGGTCGGCGTCGAACCGCGGGACGACGGCGACGACGCTGTCGGCCGCGCCGACGAGTTCCGCGAGGCGTCCCGCGGGGGTCGCGGCGTCGCTCCCGGCCGCGCCGTCGCCCGCCGACTCGCTCCCCCGTTCGACGACTTCGACGCGTCCGGCGAGGGTCGCTGGGTCGGCGTCGACGGCGCGCGCCACGAGCGACCGGAGGACCGCCGCGGGCGACGCGGAGCCGTCGTCGGTCACGCGTTCCGGTCGCTCGCCGCGGCGGGTTCGCTCTCGTCGCTCGGCCACCGGTCCGGGGCGTCGGGGCGTTCCGGATACGACTGGCGGCCGCCGGTCGACTTCCGCGCGAGCAGCCGCGCGGTGGCGCGCCGGCGGTCGCCCGGGCGTTCCGCCGTCGTCTCGTCGTAGTAGCGCACGCTCAGCCCCAGTCCGGCGCGGAGCAGTTCGTTCGCTGCGAAGCGGTACCGGTCGTCGCTCGGCCCCGACGGCGACGGCTCGGCCGACCGCAGGTGGCCCTCCACGAACAGGTACCCGCCCGGCGCGAGCGACTCGACGAGGTCCGCGAACCGGTCCAGCGTGTGGAAGTAGCTCATCGTGACGAGGTCGTACGCCTCCGTCGGGAACCCGTACGTCGAGGCGTCCCCCTGAACCGTCTCGATCCGGTCGCCGATCCCGCGCTCCGCGGCGCGCTCGCGGACGATCCGGAGGCCCTCCGCCGAGGCGTCGAGCGCGTCGACGTCGTAGCCGCGGTCCGCGAGGAACACCGCGTTGCGGCCGGTGCCCGCGGCGACGTCGAGCGCGCGGCCGTCGGGCAGCGACGGCTCGTAGGCGCGAAGCACGGGGGACGGCGCCGGCGCTCGCGGGTACTCGCCCGACGCGAAGCGCTCGTCCCAGTCGGTGTCGGTCACGGTCGCCTTTCGGCGCGGCCGGGCGTAAACCTCAGGGGCGCACCGCTCGGAGTGCGAAGCATGGAAGACGCGACGGACCCCGCGGAGCGCCTGAACGAGCTCCTCGGCGACCGCGACGAGACGCTCGCGACCGCGGAGTCGCTCACGGGCGGGCTTGTCGGGTCGCGGGTGACGGACGTGCCCGGCGCGAGCGCCTACTTCGACCGCGGGTTCGTGACGTACACGTACGACGCTAAGCGCGAGCTGCTCGGCGTCTCCCGAGAGTCGCTCGACGCGCACGGCGCCGTGAGCGAGCCGGTGGTCCGCGAGATGGCGGCGGGCGCGCGCGACCGGGCGGACGCGGACTGGGCGGTCGCGACGACGGGCATCGCGGGGCCGACCGGCGGCACCGACGAGAAGCCGGTCGGGCTCGTCTGGTTCGGCGTCGCGCACGCCGCACCGTGGGGCACCGGGGAGTCGTTCGTGCGGGCCGAGTGCGCGGTCCTCGACGGCGACCGCGACGGGGTCAAGCGCGGGGCGGCCGACCGCGCGCTCGAGGCGCTCGTGCGAGCGATCGAGGACGTCGACGGCTGAGAGCGGGAGAGATCGACCAGTTCGCCCCGGACACCACGGGCGTTTATCAGGTGACGGCGCCTACAGCCACTATGATAGAGCGCGTACTCGTCGCGATGGACGGCTCAGACCTCTCCGAGCGCGCGCTCCGGTACGCGCTCGACGGCCACCCCGACGCCGAGATGACTGTGTTACACGTCGTCGGCGGCGCGTCGCCGATGATGGGACAGGCCACGGGGGTCGCCCTGTCGGACACCGGGGAGGGCGGTATCCCCGAGGCCGCCGAGCCGGTGCTCGAACGGGCACGCGAGATCGCCGCCGAGTACGACGCGACGATCGAGACGATCGTCGAGGTCGGTCGGCCCGCGCGGCAGATCATCGATCACGCCGAGGGGTTCGACGTCGTCGTGTTGGGCACTCACAGCGGGTCGCTCGCGGACCGCCTGTTCGTGGGCAACGTGGCCAAGACGGTGTTCCAGCGGTCGCCGGTACCGGTGACGGTCGTGCGGTGAGCGGGGCTCTTCCCGGAGCAGTGCCCGCGCCACCGTCGTCACTCGATGTAGGCGTTCCCCACGACCGCGACGACGAGCGCGGCGATCACGATCCACGTGAGTGGTTCGACCGCGAGGAGGCGGAGCGGCCGCGCGACCGACTCGTCGAGGCCGAAGAGCGCGCCGGCGGCGAACGCGATCGCCAGCACGAGCGCCCCGACGATTCCGGCGACGCCGAGCAGCGCGCGGTCCGACGAGTCCATACCTAGCGTGGGCGTCGGGGATACTTAAGAAATACCCGCGAAACCGTGACCGCGGAGCGGCACAGAGCCAGGGCAGGGATTTGAACCCCGGAAGTCTCGATTACAAGTCGAGTGCATGAACCACCCATGCTCCCCTGGCGCGTGCGGCCGTACTCGGTCCTCCTATGTGTGCGTGTCGCTTTCCGCGAACCCGGCCGAAGTCAGTCGCTTTCGTCGGTCGGTCAGTCGCTTTCGTCGGTCGGTCCGTCGCTTTCGTCGGTCGGTCCGTCGCTCTCATCGTTGCGGCCGTCGTCAGCCTCGTCGCGCAGCGACTTCGTCAGTTCGACGCGGTGGCGACCGTAGCCGCGGTCGGCGTAGAACGCTCTCGCGCGGTCGTTGTCGGCGAGCGCCTCCAGCGCGACGCGGTCGGCGCCCGCCTCGGCAAGCGCGCGCTCGGCCGCGTCGAGCAGCGCCGCGCCGATCCCCTCGCCGCGCCGGTCAGGCGCCACGTAGAGGTTGCTGACGGTGCCGCGGACGGCGTCGCGCTCGTAGTCGCCGCGTTCGAGCGAGAAGCCGACGAAGCCGACGACGTCTGTCTCGTCGCCGTTCGCTTCTCCGTCGGTCTCCGCCGGGGTGTCCGGATCGCGAGCGACGAGCAGGTCCCCGGTGACGACCGACTGCGCGACCCACTCGCGGACGGTCTCGCGGTTCGCCTCGGCGCGGAGCGTGGACCCGTGCTCGCGCTGGCCGGCCGCGAGCGCCACCCACGTGTCGGTGACCGCGTCGACGTCGTCGGTCGTCGCGGGCTCGATCCGCGCGTCCGTCTCGCCCATGCGATCGCCTTCGGCCGGCGGCGTGTTGAGGCTGCCGGCCGGCGCGTTGCCCGCTTCGAAGCCGGTTCAGATATCGCGGCAGTTCGGGCAGACGGCCTGCCCGTTCGCGGTGACGAGGTCGGGGACGAGCGCGCCGCAGTTCTCGCAGACGCCCTGCGTCGAGGCCCCGCTCGCCGCCTCCGCGACCGGGTCGGCGCCGCCGTCTGTCCCCGCCGGCTCGTCCCGCGACTCGCCCGCGACGCGCTCCGCCGTCGCCTCCGGGTCCATCGTCGCCTCGGCGCCCCGCTCCGCGTCGGAGTCCGCGGCGGCCGCGGTCGACAGCACCGTCCCGTCCGATCGGGGGTCGCTGGCCGCCCCCTCATCGCCAAAGCCGTCGGCGCCGGCACCGCTCCGCGGGGCGCCCGCCGCGAGCGCGTCGCCGTCCGTGACGACGCCGACCGCCTCGCCGTCGTCGACGGCGACCACGCGGTCGGTCCCCTCCGCGACGAGTCGCTCTTCGAGCGCCGCGAGCGAGTCGTCCGGCGAGACCGTCGGCAGCGGCGGCCCCATCGCCTCGCCGACGGTGAGATCGGTCGGGGCCGTCTCCGTCTCCGAACCGCCGGCGACGCCCGTCGCGGAGAGCAGCGCGTCGAGCGCGTCGCGGGACTCCAGACGCCCGACCGGTTCGCCGCCGCGCACGACGACCAGGCAGTTCGTTCCCTCCTCGACCAGCAGCGCGGCCGCGTCCGAGAGCGAGTCCGACTCGCTGACGCCGAGGAACTCGCGGTGCATCACGTCACGGACCGTGGTGTCTGTTCGCATACGAGTCGGATCCGCTCCGACCGGCTAAAAGGTGCCCCCGGTAGCGTTTTATCCGCGCCGGTCCTATCCTTGCGATCGGTTCGCATGCCGACGGGAGAAGTGGCGCGTCTACGGCGCGGACACGGCGACCGCGCGCGAAGCGCAAAAGGGAGCGTTCAAACCCTCCGACGTTCGAACGTCGATATGGCAATTCCCTCGTTCGTGATCGGGATCGCGGGGGGGACGGGCGCCGGGAAGACGACGGTCTCTCGACTCGTCACCCGCGACCTCGGCGACAGCGTCACCCGGATCCCGCTGGACAACTACTACCAGGACCTCTCGCATCTCGACTTCGAGGAACGCCAGGAGGTCAACTACGACCACCCCTCGGCGTTCGAGTGGGAGCTGCTCCGCGAGCACTTGGAGGCGCTGCTCGAAGGGCAGTCCGTCGAGATGCCCCAGTACGACTTCGAGATCCACAACCGGAAAGACGAGCGCATCACCGTCGAGCCGACCGACGTCATCGTGTTGGAGGGAATCCTGGCGCTGTACGACGAGGAAATAAACGACATGATGGATCTCCGGCTGTTCGTCGAGACTGATGCGGACGTGCGCATTCTTCGGCGCATTCGTCGGGACGTCATCGAGCGCGGCCGCGACCTCGAAGGCGTCATCGACCAGTACCTCTCGACGGTGAAGCCGATGCACGAGCAGTTCATCGAGCCCTCGAAGAAGCACGCCGACGTGATCATCCCGGAGGGCGCGAACAGCGTCGCGGTGAACCTCTTAGAGGAGAAGCTCCGCGCCGAGGTCGAGGGCGACGCGGTCCGGAGCTGGGAGCGCGGCAGCCTCGAACAGGAGCTCGGCGAGAAGCGCTCGCTCGACGTCGACGGCGACGATTAATCAGTTCGATACGTCGAATATATGATAATTGATGTCGGAACTACGGTAACCATCGCCACAACCGCAGTCGCTCGCTTATAAATGTCTGACTGTAGATCGACAGCGAACGCCTTCAGATCCCCAGCCGATCGCTTATAAATCGTCGCTGCTGAATCGACGGCGAACACCTCCAAAGCCCCAGCCGCGAGGACGGCGCACGCTCGCTGCGCTCCTCGGTCACTCGCTGCGCTCGTTCCCTGCGGTGCTTGCGTCGCCTGCGCCGCCCTCGCGGCTGCCCCTTTGAGTCCCGCCCCACACCGCAACCGCACCTCACGCCTCCCCAGCCTCGCGGCTCCCTCCGCTTCGCTCCGGTCGCCGCGTCCCTCGCGCGTGCTGCTCGGCCGCAAAGCGGCCTCACAGGCACGCGCCACCGCATCGTCATCTATAAGCAATTGTCGGCATCGCTCACAGTCATTTAAATGTCGCATCTCGACCGTTCCGGTTTATCGTCGCCGACTCGCCACCCGCTCCTCGGCGGTCTCGGCGCTGACGAGTTCGTACAGCGTCGCGCGACCGCCGTCTTCCTTCGGGCGGAGCACGCGGCCGAGCCGCTGGGTGAACTCGCGCTCGCTGCCCGACCCGGAGAGCAGGACCGCGACGTTGGCGTCGGGCACGTCGACCCCCTCGTCTAAGACGTTCGCGGCGACGACTCGCCCGTAGGTGCCGTCGCGGAAGCGTTCGAGGATCTCGCGGCGCTCTTTCGCGCCCGTTTCGGCGGTGATCGCGGGCAACAGGAAGCGGTCGGAGAGGCGGTAGACGAGGTCGGTGTGGGCCGTGAACACGATCACGCGGTCGTCGCGGTGCCGGTCGAGGATCTCCGCGAGCCGGTCGACCTTGCGGTCGGCGTTCATCATGATCTCGCGGGCATCCTGCTTCGCGAGGAGCGCCTCGCGGGCGGCCGGGTCGTTGCCCGAGCGCTTGACGAGCTCCTGGTAGTCGCTCCCGCTCGTGAACGTGATCCCCGCGTCGCGGACGTACTCGACGAAGGTGCCCTGCTTCTCGTCGTAGCGCTCACGCTCCACGTCGGTGAGTTCCACCTCGATCCGCCGGATGTCGTAGGGCGCGAGGTGGTCGCCCGCGAGGTCGTCGACGTCGAGCGCGTAGACGCGGTCGCCCACCAGGTCGGCGACGACCTCGTGGGCGCCGTCCGGGCGTTCGAAGGTGGCGGTGAGCCCGAGCCGCGCGGGCGCCGCGAGGAGGCGGGCGGCGTCGCGGTACCCCTCGCCGCCGAGGTGGTGGACCTCGTCGAAGACGACGAGCTCGAAGGCGTCGCCGACGCCGTCCGCCTTCAGGTACGCGGAGTCGTACGTCGACACCGTGACCGCCTCGCGGCGCTGCTCGCCGCCGCCAAAGCGGCCGATCGGCACGTCGAACTCGCGCGCTAACTCGCGCTGCCACTGGTCGAGCAGGTCGACCGTGGGGACGACGACGAGCGTCGGGACGCCGAGCTCGACCATCGCGCGGATCGCGATCACGGTCTTGCCGGCGCCGGTCGGGAGCTCGATCACGCCCCGGTCGCCCGCGTCGCGCCACGCGTCCAACGCCTCCCGCTGGTACTCGCGGAGCTCGTAGTCCGTGACGAGCGCGTCCGGCAGCCCGGCCGCCTCGGCGGCGCGGTCGCTCGCGGCGAGGACACGGTCCTCGACGGAGACGCCGGCCACCTGAAGCGCGCGCCGGAGCTCGGCGTAGCGGTGCGCCGGCGCGCGACCGGTCCCGGTGCGGGGATCGGTTTCGACCCCGGGCAGCGGCGGGAGCGCGTCGGGCGCGAGGTCGGCGTCCGCGTCGACCCGGATCGTCCCGTCCTCGTAGGTCACGCGAACGTCCATCGCCCGCAGTTGCCGACCGACTTACAAAGGCCCACCGCCTCGCACCGGTATGCGCGCGGCCGAACTCGACCCGGACCTCGCCGCGGCGGTCGCCGAGATCGAGTCGCTGGGGCTCCCCGCGTGGAGCGACCTCTCCGTCGACGCCGCCCGCCGCCTGGAAGACGACCTGTTTTCCGGGCCCCCCGAACCGCCAGTCGCCGAGGTGAGGGATTTCGCGTTCGACGGGCCCCACGGCGAGGTGCCGGTTCGAGTGTATCGCCCCGAAAGCACCGTTGAACACTCAGCGGACCCTCGCGCACTCGTCCACTTCCACGGCGGCGGGTGGACGCTCGGGACGCTCGACTCCGTCGACGGGATCTGCCGCGAGCTCGCGGTCCGCGCCGACGCCGTCGTCGTCTCCGTCGACTACCGGCTCGCTCCGGAACACCCGTTCCCGGTCGCGGTCGACGAGGCGGCCGCGGCGGTCGAGTGGGTAACGGAGGCTACGGCCGCGCTCGGCGTCGACCCCGACCGGATCGGGGTGTCGGGTACCAGCGCCGGCGGCGCGCTCGCGGTCGCGGCGTCGCTCCGCGCCCGGGAGTTCGGCGACCTCCCCCGGCCCTCGGGCCAGTTCCTCCTCTACCCGATCGCCGGCTACGACTTCGAGACGGACTCCTACCGGGAGAACGCCGACGGCCCGCTGCTCACCCGCGACGACATGCGGTGGTTCTACGAGCGGTATCTCCGGAGTCCGGTCGACGCCGCGAACCCCTACGCGGTCCCGCTTCGAGCGCGCGATCTGGGCGACCTGCCGCCCGCGACGGTCGTCACCGCCGGGTTCGACCCCCTGCGCGACGACGGCGCCGCGCTCGCGGAGCGGTTCGAGCGCGAGGGGACCCCGGTGGAACACCGGCACTATCCGGCGATGGCGCACGGGTTCTGTAGCCTCGCGGACCGGGTGGACGCCGCGGAGGCGGCGCTCTCGGCGGTCGCGAGCGACGTGCGGAACTATTTATAAACGACGCGGGGGCTGGCGTCGCCCGTGCGCCTCGGGTGTCGACGCCGCTCAGGCGTCGACGGTCGTCTTCACGATGCTCACCGGCGCGGGGGACTGCCGGGAGACGCGCTCGGTGACGGAGCCGAGCATCCGGCGGTAGTCACCGGAGCGCGTCTTCGATCCCATCACCGTGAGGTCGACGTCTTCCTCGTCGGCGTACCGGAGGATCTCCTCGTGGGGGACGCCGTACCGCAGGGCGGTGGCGGTCTCCACGCCCGCGTCGCGGGCGCGCTCGGCCACGGCGTCGAGCGCCTCCCGTCCGGTCTCCTCGAGCGTCTCCTCGGCGCCCTCGGCGCCGTCGACGAACTCGTCGCCCGAGTAGGCGTTCACCACGTCGCTGTCGACGACGTAGAGGACGTGGAGCGTCGCGTCGTAGCGGTCGGCGGCGTCGATCGCGTGGTCGATCGCGCGGTCGACGCCGACGCTGCCGTCGGTGGGTAAGAGGACGTTGTCGTACATACGCGGGGGTTCGCCGGGCGACCGAATAAATCGGTCGCCGTTTCCCGAACGGTTAACACGCTGTGTGTCCCCGAATTCCCATGACCGAGGCCGCGGACCGGATCTTCGTGAACGGGGAGGTACACACGCTCGCGGACCCGGATGACGGCGGCGACGCGGACGGCGACGACGCGGACGGCGGCGACGCGGACGGCGGCGACGCGGTCCGCGAGGCCGTCGCCGTACGCGACGGCGAGGTCGTTCGGACCGGGCGGACCCACGACGTGGAGCTGCTCGCGGGCGTCGACACCGACGTGGTCGACCTCGACGGGCGCGTCCTCCTCCCCGGGTTCGTTGACGCCCACACCCACCTGACCACCGTCGGCCGCTACCTCGTCCACGCCGACCTCTCCGCGGCCGACTCCCCGGACGACGCCGTCGACGTGCTCGCCGAGCGCGCGGCGGAAGTGAAATCGGAGGGGAGCGGAGGGGAGAGCGACGAAACCGGGGACTGGGTGCTGGGCTACGGCTACGACGAGTCGACGTGGGACGAGTCGCGCTACCTGACCCGCGCGGACCTCGACCGGGTCTCGACCGAGCGCCCGGTCGCGGCGTTCCGCGAGGACATGCACGTCGCGGCCGTCAACGGCGTCGCGCTCGACCGGTTCGCGGATGCCCTCGCCGACGCGCCCGACGAGACGGTGCCGACCGACGGCGACGGCGAGCCGAGCGGCGTCCTCCTCGAGGCCGCCATCGACCCGATCTACCGGGCCGTCGAGCCGGGGCCGGCCGAAACGCGCGCGGTCGTCGAGGCCGCGCTCGAACACTGCGCCGAACGCGGGATTACCGGCTTCCACGACATGGTCCGGGACTCGCACGCCCCGCGAGTATACCGCGACCTCGACGCGGCGGGGGAGCTCACCGCCCGCGTCCGGATCAACTACTGGAGCGACCACCTCGACGCGGCCCGGGAGGTCGGCCTCGCGACGAACGCCGGGAGCGAGATGGTCCAGACCGGCGCGATCAAGTCATACACGGACGGGAGCCTCGGCGGTCGGACCGCGCGCCTCTCGGAACCGTACGCGGACGCGCCCGATGAGACCGGCCAGTGGGTCGTCGCTCCCGAGGAGCTGAACGAGACGGTGGCGGACGCGACCGAGGCGGGTTTCCAGTTCACCGCCCACGCTATCGGCGACGAGGCGGTCGACGCCGTGTTGGACGCTTACGAGGAGGCATCGCGGACCGACGCGGGCGAGGCGCGCCACCGCGTCGAGCACGTCGAACTGGCCGACGACGACGCGATCGAGCGGCTCGCGGAGACGGGCATCGTCGCGAGCGTCCAGCCGAACTTCCTGAAGTGGGCCCGAGAGGGCGGCCTCTACGAGGAGCGACTGGGGGAAGAGCGGACGGCCCGGACGAACCGCTACCGCGAGATGCTCGACGCGGGCGTCGAGCTCGCGTTCGGCTCCGACGGGATGCCGATGGACCCGCTCTTCGGCGTCCACCAAGCTGTCACCGCCCCCGCTGCGGCGCAGCGGCTCACCGTCACCGAGGCGCTGCGCGCGTACACGAGCGGCGCCGCGTACGCCGGCTTCGACGAGGACCGACTCGGGACGGTCGAGGCCGGGAAGCGGGCCGACTTCGTCGCGCTCGACGCCTCGCCGTGGGAGCGCGACGGCGCGATCGACGAGATCGACGTCGCGCTGACGGTCGTCGACGGCGAGATCGTGTTTGACGGACGGTAGCGACGCTGCCGCACGCGGCGCTGAGCGACGGGCCTAGGAGGTAGCCGCAATCGCTGCCAGAAAACAATGGTTATTAATCGTGTAGGACTAACGCTCGCCCATGGCAGAGATAGCCATCGAGTACGCCGCGGGGAACCGCCTCCGGTCGGAGGCGGAGACCGCCCGACGGCTCATCGACGCGTACCTCGGCGACCGCCCGGACGTCGACCGCGTCACGCTGTCGCCCTCCGGCGACTCCGTCTTCTGTGTCAGCGTCGAGGGCGACCGTATCTGGTGTACCGACCCTCGCGAGTGGATCGACGCGATGGAGGCGGTGACCGCCGCGCGCCGACGGCTCTCGGAGCTGTCGTAGGACTCGGAACCGCGGGCGCGTCCCGTTGTCAGCCCCGCGTCGGTCAGGCCGTCCGCTATCTCGCGTCGTCCGGGCGGCCGTCGTTGGTCGCGGCCGCGGTCGCGTGCGCGAACGCGAACTCCCGCAGCAGCTTGGCGGCCAGCGCCGCCGCCTGCCCGCCGTCGCGGTCGTTCACCTCGACGACGTCGAACCCCTCGGCTCGGGGCGCGACGGCCCGAACGAGGTCGCGGACCTCACGGGGTTCGAGCCCGAACGGCTCCATGGTCCCCGTTCCGGGGGCGTAGGCGGGGTCGAGGGCGTCGATGTCGACCGAACAGTAGACGGAGTCCTCCCCGAACTCGTCCTCGCGGTCGAGCCCGTCAACCCATTCGCGGGCGTCCTCGGGCGCGACGACCTCGACGTCGGCGTCGGCCGCGCGGTCCCACTCCGCCTCCGAGCCGGTCCGGGCGCCGACGATCACGGCGCGGTCGACGCCGAGGTCGTCGAGACACCGGCGCGTGACGCAGGCGTGATTCCACGGATTTCCGTCGTACGCGTCGCGGAGGTCGAGGTGCGCGTCGGCGACGACGAGGACATCGGGGTCGACGGCGTCGACACCCGCGTACGTGACGGTGTGCTCGCCGCCGAGGAGGAGCGGGACGGCGTCGTCGTAGACGACGCTCCGCAGCTCGGCGGCGAGGTGGTCGAGGTACGCCGGCACGTCGTCCCACGGGCGCACGTCGCCGGCGTCGTGGACGCCCAGTGCGGAGAAGCGGCTGTCGGTGCGGCGGTCGTAGTCGTCGTAGCTCTCGGCGAATCGCCGGACTCGGTCCGGTCCGAACCGGGTGCCAGGCTGAAAAGTGGTCGTGGCGTCGAGCGGAGCGCCGACGACCACGTAGGAAGCAGCTTCGCGGTCGGTCGTCGCCCCGGGGAACATGCCGACTACCCGATGATCTTCCGTTGGCCCTCGTAGTCGAGGTACTCGATGTTGTCGTCCGAGGTGAAGTCCTCGCCCTCGGGGATGCGCATGGTGAACGTATCGTAGGTGTCCAGATCCATCACCTGGACCTCGTCGCCGCTGACGTTGACGACCTGGCCCTGCTTGCGCTCGATGATCGGGACCCACACCTTCGCGTCGACCGGCTGCGAGAGCGAGCGCTTCTTATCGTCGAAGACGCCCTTCCCCTCGACGCGGGCCTTCGCGCTGCCGTGTTTGCCGGGTTTGGCGGTGCTGTAGTGATTGATCTTACAGGGCGCGTCGTCCATCATCACGTAGCTGCCCTCCTGGAGTTCGCGAACCTGCTTCTGCTCTCGCGGCATAAACGCCATTTCCCGCGGGGCGGGTATAAACGGTTTGGAACGCCGTCGGGCGGGCGCTCGCCGGTCAGCGCCGGGAGTGGTCGTGCGTTGGCCGGGCGCTGCTCGCAACGGTCGAGGGCTCGTCGGACGGTGCCCGCGCCGGTCAGGGATCGAGTTCGTCGACGTACTCCTCCGGCTCCTCGTCGTCGCCGACGTTGCCGTCCGGCGGGACGAGCTGGCCCGTGTACAGGTAGCTGACGAGGAACATGACGATGAAGCCGACCCCGACGGCGGCCGTCGTCCGGACGACGAACGGGATGTCGTTGAAGTAGAGGAACCGGTCAGCGACCGCGATGGCGAGCGCCGCCGTCAGCAGTATCTTCTGCTCGTCGGTGGGGTCGCGGACGAACTCGACCACGTCGTCTTTGAGGTCGCCGAAGAACCCCATCAGGCGTCACCCCCGGACGCCGCGGCCGAGTCGGCCTCCGTCGCGTGCGCCTCGATCACGCGGCTCACGCGGTCGAGGCCGTCCTCCAGCTCCTCGGTCGGCAGTCCGAACCCGATCCGGAACCGGTCCGGGAAGCCGAACAAGTGCCCGGGCGCGAGGACGACGCTGGCCTCCTCGACGACGGTTCGACAGAACTCTTCCGCGTCCGCGAAGCCGTCTGGAACCGTCACGAACGCGTTGACACCGACCGGGTCGAGCCAGTCGAGGTCGTGGTCGTCGACCCAGTCCGCGACCCGATCGCGGTGTGCGGCCGCCAGCTCGCGGTTCTCCGAGAGGATGCGGTCCTCGCGCCGCCCCATGGCCTGCTTGGCGACGTGCTGCCCGAACAGGCTCGGCGAGATGGTCGTGTAGTCCTTCCAGCGCCACGCGCGCTCGACGACGGGCTCCGGGCCGGCGATCCAGCCGAAGCGGAGCCCGGCGAGCCCGTACGCCTTCGTGAGGCTGGTGGTGGAGATGCCGTGCGCGCCGTAGCTCGCGACCGGCGGCTGCGGATCCTCGGCGAGCAGGCGGTACACCTCGTCGCAGAGCAGGTAGGCGTCGCGCTCGACGGCGACGTCGTACACCGCCCGCATCGCGGCCTCGTCGTGGTACTGCCCGGTTGGATTGTTCGGGTTGTTGACGACGATCACGGCGGTGTCGTCGCGGGCGGCGTCGGCGACCGCCTCGGGGTCCAGCTCCCACGCCGGCGGCTCTAGCTCGACGCGGGTCACGTCACCGAACGCGTCCGGGACGGCGTGGAGCGCCTGATAGGTGGGGGTGACGACGACGGCGTGGGTGCCGGAGCCGACGCCGGATTCTCCATTTCCACCGTCGACGGCGCCCTCGTCGGCTAAAAGCGAGAGGAACGTCAGGAAGTTCGCCTCCTGCGTGCCGCAGGTGAACAGCACCTCGTCGGCGGATCGCTCATAGCGGTCGCCGACGGATGCCCGGAACTCGGGGTCGCCGTTCGTCGGGATGACGTAGCCGAGCTTCCCCGGGTCGAGGTCGAACCGACTCGCGTCGAGCGACCGGATGCCGCTCTCGGCCAGCATGATGTCAGCCTCGTGTTCGTACTCCGCGAACCAGCGTTCGAGGCCGAACGGGTCGATGCGCATACCCGGTATCGGGCGGGCGCGAGGTTAGGTGCTGTGGTTGCCGGTGGTAATCGAGGTGCGGGCCGGCGTGTTCGGTATTGGTGCTTCATTGATTTGACAAGGAACGCTTCCAAACCTTCGTGGATTGCTTATAAACAGCTGATAGTGGATCGGCGGTGAACACCGCCAAATCCCCAGCCGCTCGCTTATAAATCGTTGGCTGTGGATCGACGGTGAACACCGCCGAAGCCCCAGCCGCTCGCTTATAAATTGTTGGCCGTGGATCGACGGTGAACACCGCCAAAGCCCCAGCCGCAAGGCGGGCGCACGCTCGCTGCGCGCTTCACTCGGTCGCTCACTCCGTTCGCTCCCTCGCTCCAGTGCTTGCTTCCCCTGCGCCCGCCTTGCGGCTGCCCCTTTGAGTCCCACCCGACCGCAACCGCACAGCACCTCACGCCTCCCCAGCCTCGCGGTTCGCTCGGGGCTCTCTGCGGTCGCCCCTCACTCACCACGTCCCTCGCGCGTGCTCCTCGCGGCCGCCTTTGGCGGCCACTCGGAGGCACGCGCCACCGCATTGTTGTTTATAAGCTATCGTCGCTGCCGGTCGCGGATATTTAAATTGCGGCTCGCGGTCGCGGGCCCCCACCGCAACGACTTTCCTCGCCGATCGCGACACGACGGCATGGTTCTCAACCGGCAACGGCTGTTGGGCGTGCTGCTCCTCGCCCTTGCGGCGCTCGCGGCGGTCGTGCTGGCGGAGGTGCTGCGGACCGTCGTGTTCGCGGTCACCGTCGCGTACGTCCTCTACCCCCTCCGTCAACGGCTCGTCGCACGCGGCCTCTCGCGCCGGATCGCGTGCGCGGCCGCCACCGCCGTTGCGTTCGTCGGCGCCACGCTCCTCGTGGCGCCGCTGCTGTACGCGCTCTACCGGCGGCGGTCGCAGCTGATCGACATCCTCGAAGCGATCCCCGACGTCGTCCCGATCAGCGTCGGCGGGTTCGAGACGGTCGTCGAGATCGCGCCGTTCGCCGCGGCCGCCGAGACGTGGGTCAGGGGAGTCGCGTTCGCGGTCGCGGGCGCGGCGCCGGTGCTCGTCTTGGAGCTCGTCGTGTTCACGTTCCTCGTGTACGGGATCCTCTACCGGCCGACGGCCGTCGAAACGGCGGTCTTCGGCATCGTCCCCGAAGAGTACCACGATATCCCGTCTCGGCTCCACGAGCGGACGCGACGGACGCTGTACTCGATCTACGTGCTCCAGGCCGCGACCGCGGCCGGGACCTTCGTCCTCGCGTTCGCGGTGTTCCGGCTCCTCGGGTACGGCTCGCCGGTCCTGCTGGCCGTCATCGCCGGCATCCTCCAGTTCATCCCCGTCGTCGGCCCGAGCGTCCTCGTCGTGGCGCTCGGCGCCGGCGACTTCCTCGTCGGCGAGACCGTGCGGGCCGTCGCCGTGCTGGTGATCGGGCTCGTCGTCGTCGCCTTCGTCCCCGACGCGGTGATCCGAACCCGACTCGCCGGCTGGACCGGGAAGATATCCCCCGGGCTCTACTTCGTCGGGTTCGTCGGCGGCATCCTCACGGTGGGCGCCGTCGGCGTCATCGTCGGCCCCCTCGTCGTGTCCCTGCTGCTCGAAGTGACAGACATGCTCTCCGAACACGGCGCGTCGCCGGACGCCGTCGCGGCGGACGTCGAATCCGTCGACGAAACCGGAACGTCGACGGACTGACCGACAGGCCGCCACGTCCGCCCCCTCTCGACGGCAGATCGGATTTCTCCTCGATCGCCGGTACGGCTTTCCATCAACCGCCGGTACGGCTTTCCCTCCGCCGACCGTTCGATCGGTATCTGATGTCCTCGACGGATCCCCCAACCGCGGTCGGTGACGCCCCGACGCTCGCGGCGCGGCGGCTCGACGGTCTCGCCGAGCGCGTGGCGCGCTCACGTCCCGCAGCCGACGCCGACGACCGGGCCGACGACCCGGCGGGCGACCCCGACGCGCTCGACGTGTTCGCCCCGGCGACCGACGAGCGGATCGGGAGCGTCCCGGCCTGCGACGCGAGCGACGTCGACGCCGCGGTCGAGCGCGCCCGCGAGGCGCAGTCGGCGTGGGCCGAGGTACCGGCCGCCGAGCGCGCGCGGATCGTCGACCGGTTCGGCGACCTCGTGGCGAACCGCCGCGAGGAGCTGCTCGACGTCCTCCAGCTGGAGACCGGGAAGTCCCGGCGCACCGCGGTCGAGGAGCTCTTCGACGTGCCGAGCGGCTGCGCGTACGTCGCGAGCGAGGCGCCGGACGCGCTCGCCGAGGAGCGTCGGCGCGGAGTCGCGCCCGGGATCACGACCGCGACGGTCACGCGCGAGCCGGTCGGCGTCGTCGGGGTGATCTCGCCGTGGAACTACCCGCTCACCCTGTCGATGGCCGACGCGATCCCCGCGCTGGCCGCGGGCAACGCGGTCGTGCTGAAACCGGACGAGAAGACCCCCTATGGGGCGCTGCTCCTCTCCGAGCTGCTGGAGCTCGCCGGCCTCCCCGACGACCTCTTCCAGGTCGTCACCGGCGAGGGGGAGACCGTCGGGCCGCCGCTGATCGACGCGGTCGACTACGTCGCGTTCACCGGCAGCACGGCGGTCGGGCGGACGATCGCCGAGCGCGCGGGCCGGAACCTGATCGGCTGCTCGCTGGAGCTCGGCGGCAACAACCCCCTCGTCGTGCTCGGGGACGCCGACGTCGACGAGGTCGCCCGCGGCGCGGTCCAGGCCTGCTTCTCGAACGCGGGCCAGCTCTGTCTCTCCGCAGAGCGGATCTACGTCGTCGAGTCCGCCTACGACGCCTTCCTCGACGCGTTCGTCCGCGAGACCGAGGCGCTGACCCTCGGGATCGGCTACGACTACGACGCCCACCTCGGCTCGCTCGTCGACGGCGACCAGTTGGCGCGCGTCGAGTCGCACGTCGAGGACGCCCGCGAGCGCGGTGCGACCGTCGAGACCGGGGGTCGCGCTCGACCCGACGTGGCGCCGTACTGCTACGAGCCGACGGTCCTGACCGGCGTCGACCCGGACGCGACGCTCGCCTGTGAGGAGACGTTCGGCCCGGTCGCCGCGGTGACACCGGTCCCGGACGCCGAGGCCGCGGTCGCGGCCGCGAATGACTCCCCCTACGGCCTCAACGCGAGCGTCTGGACCGGCGACCGCGAGCGCGGCGCCGCGCTCGCTCGCGATATCGACTGCGGCACGGTGAACGTCAACGACGCGTTCCTCGCGACGTGGGGCGCAAACGACGCGCCGATGGGCGGGTTCGGCGACTCCGGGCTCGGGCGCCGGCACGGTCCGGAGGGGATCCGGCGATACACTGAGACGCGGACCGTCGGTGTCTCGCGGGTCGGCCCGCTGACGTTCCCCGAGCGGATCCCGACAGACTGGTTCGTGCGCGGCGCGTTCGGTGCGATGCGGGTCGGCCAGGGGGTTCGACGCGCGGCGGGAGCGCTCCGTCGTCGCCTGTCGCGCCGCTGAGCGGAGGGGGAAGGACCGCCAGTGTGGGAAGACGCGCCCGAAAAGAGCCGTATTACTCGTCGTCGATCAGGTCGCCGAACACCGACGCCGCGGTGTCGGGGACGTCGAAGTCGTGGTAGTGCTCGCCCTTCTCGTTCGAGAGGATGTTGAGCGCGGCGGCGGCGCCGTCGCCCGCGGAGATGACCGCCTGCCACTCCTCGGCGCGGGCCATCGCGCCGGTCGCGTAGACGCCTTCGACGCTGGTCTCCATCGAGACGCCGACGCTGACGGTGTCGTCGTCGTCGAACTCGCAACCGAGCGCCTCCGCGAGGTCGCGGTTCGCGCCCGTCGCGAGGACGACGTAGTCGGCGTCGTACTCGCCGTCCTCGGTCGAGACCGTGAAGCCGTCGCCGGCGTCCTCGACGCCGGTGACCTCCTCGCCCTGGTGGCGGTCGACGCCGAAGTCGTCGGCCTGCTGGCGCGCGGTCGCCATGAACTCGCTGCCGCCGACGGAGCCCACGCCGAGGTAGTTGAACAGGTGCGCCTTGTGCATCCACGTCCCGTCCGTGTCGAAGAGGGTGGCGTCGAGGCCGTTCTTGCCCGCGAACAGTCCGGCGCTCAGCCCGGCGGGTCCACCGCCGACGATTACGACGTTTGTCATACTCGACATAACGCGGCCCGACAGATAAGGGTTGGCGGAAGCGGGGATCGGCGAACGCGCGGCGCTCTCCGCCCGCCTGAGCAGAAGGTATTTGCGCCGACCCTCGAAGGACACGGGTAATGGAGCGTCCGTCGCGAGAGGAGCCGACGCGGGGGTCACTCGGGCAGGGCCGGTCCCGGTTCCGCACTCCCCGGGTCCGCGTCGCAGTCGCGCTCGCGCTCGCGGTCGGCGTCGTCGCGCTCGCGGCCGGGGCCGTCGCGCTCGCGGCCGGGGCCACCGGCGTCGCGGCCGCCGACCCCGCCGCGTCGACGCTCGACGGGCCACCCTCGACGACCGAGCGGACCGGGTCGCCGCTCGACGGCGAGAACGGGACGGTCGAACTCGTGGTGCGGTTCGACCCGGTCGACGACCCCGCGGCGCTCGGCGCGACGGAGGGCGTCCCCGCCCCCGGCGCGAACGCGAGCGCGACCGTCGCCGACCTGCGCGACCACGCCGCCGCCGAGCGGGCGGCCTTCGAGTCGTTCGCGGCCTCGCGTCCCGGGATCGCGGTCGAACGCGAGTTCTGGCTGGCGAACGCGCTGCTCGTCTCCGTCGACGCGGAGAACGTGACGGCGGCCGACCTTCGCGCGGTCGAGAACGTCACCCGGATCCACGAGAACGTCGCCATCGAGCCGATCAAGGCCGATGCCGAGTATGGGGCCCAGCCCACCGCGAACCCGCAGATCGGCGCCGACCCGAGCGGCCGAGCCGTTGCCGGGGTGCGGCGGATCGGCGCGCCGACCGCGTGGGAGCGGTTCGACACTCGGGGCGCGGGCGCGACTGTCGCGGTCGTCGACACCGGCGTCGACCCGGGACACCGGGACGTCGACCTCGCGGGCTGGGCGTCGTTCGACGGGAACGGGACGCTCGTGAGCGACGACGTCGCGGACGCGAGCGACCCGGACGGCCACGGGACCCACGTCGCGGGGACGGCGACGGGCGGGAACGCCTCGGGGACATACATCGGCGTCGCGCCCGAGGCGACGCTCTACGGGATCGACGCGTTCGAGGAGAACGGGACGGCGACGTTTGCCGGCGTCGTCGCGTCGATGGAACACGCGACGGTCGCGGCCGACGCCGACGTGCTCCAACTGAGCCTCGGCGCGAACGGCACGTTCCGCGGGTTCGTCGGGCCGGTCAGGAACGCCCGCGCGACAGGGACCGTCGTCGTCGCGGCGGTCGGCAACCAGGGCGCCAACACGTCCTCGTCGCCCGCCAACGCGTACGACGCGGTCGCCGTCGGCGCGGTCGACGAGGACGGACGGGTCCCGCCGTTCTCGGGCGGGCAGCGGATCAACGCGAGCGCCGCGTTCGGCGAGCATCCGGACGACTGGCCGGCGACGTACGTCGTCCCCGACGCGACCGCGCCGGGCGTCCGGATCGCGAGCGCCGCTGCCGGCACGCGCGGTAGTTACGTCTTCCGGCAGGGGACGAGCATGGCGGCGCCGCACGTGAGCGGGGTCGCGGCGCTCGCGGTGGCGGCGACCGACGGTCGCGTCGCGGCTCCCGCGATCGAGTCGGCGCTCGTCGACACCGCCGTCCACCCCGAGAACGAGACGGCGCCCGACCACCGGTACGGGCACGGCGTCGTCGACGCGCCCGCCGCCGTGGGGGCCGCCGTCGATGAGACGCCACCGGAGTCGGAAGCGAGCGGCGCGAACGGGACCGAGACGAGCGACCTCGAGACGGACAAGGCCGAGGGGACGAGCGAGGCCACCGACGATGGAGCGCCCGGGTTCGGCGCGGCTGCCGGGGCGATCGCCGTCGCGCTCGCGACCCTGACCGCGGTCGCTCGCTCCGGGAAGGCGTGAGGCCGAAATCCTCGACGGCGTCGACGAACCGGTTCCCGGTCACTCCGCGAAGTCGCTGAGCGAACCGTCGTCGTCGCCGCGGTCGTCGTCTGTATCCTCGTCGTCGTCACTCGCGCTCGATCCGGTCGCGTCGCTCCCGTTCGATCTCTCGGCCTCCAAATTCGACTCGCCCCACGGGTCGTCGGGGTCGACGGGCTCGACGGCTCGGTCGAGCTCGTCGGCGTCGTACTCGATTTCCCCGTCGAGCAGCATCGCGAGGCGCTGCCAGCGCGCGCTCTGGTCATCTTCGCCCTCCGGGCCGACGCGGGCGCCGTGGGTCTTGAAGAACCGGGTGCCGCGCCCGCGCTTCGATCCCTCGCCCGTGTGGCCGTCGAAGACGGCGTCGAATCTCCCCTCCGGTTCGAGGTCGCCGACGGGGAAGTCGTGGGCGGGCGCCTCGCCGCGCTCGCGGGCCTCGGCCCGAACGTCGGCGACGGCGGAGAAGTAGGCGTCCGCGTTCGACGCCTCTCGCGTCGAGCGGGCGCGGGCGGCCGCGAGCGCGGCGTGGATCGCACAGAGGCGACCCTTCCACGCGTCGGGCTCCCAGCGCTCGGTGGCGAGCGCCTCGTAGCGCTCGATCAGGAGCGCGACCTCGTCGCCGGCGCGGAGGTCCTCGACGACGTAGAGGTTGAGCCGGTCCCAGAGGTTCCACGCGTACCCCGAACGGGCCAGCTCCCAGGCCGCCCACGCGGCCACCTCCTCGTCGGAGCGCCGGACCGCCTTCTGGAGGAGGCTGGAGACGACGTAGCGGCTGTACCCGCCGTCGGTCTCGTTGGCCGCCTTCTCCTCGCCGAAGTCGTTCTCGCCCGTCGCGTCCGGCGTCGTCTCGGTTTCGAGGCTCCCGTCCGACCCGAACGTCGCCTGTCTGTCGTCACCGTCGGCCATGTCCCCGCTCCCGCCGCGAGCGACTTAATTGCCGCGCGCTGAGGGCGGTCCGGACGCGACGAGAACGGCGTTCAGGTCCGGCGATCGGGGCCGCGGCACGGCGGATCACACCTGCTCTGAAAGGGAACCCTTAAGTCGAATCCGGTGGCTATGTTTCGGTAACCGCCCTTAGCTCAGCCTGGTAGAGCAGTCGACTGTAGATCGACTTGTCCCCCGTTCAATTCGGGGAGGGCGGACTTCCTTTCCAGCCGATTCGTAGCCGACTGTAGATCGACTTGTCCCCCGTCCTCGTGAGCGGAGCGAACGAGGGCTCGGAAGTCGCGCGAAGCGAAGCGAGCGCGTCTTCCGGCGTTCAATTCGGGGAGGGCGGACTGAACCTCAGCAACCGTGAGCGACAGCGAACGGTTGCTGATTGAGAGGGACGACCGACCCGAATTGAGCAGACGAGTCACAGCCCGGAACGGCGAGCGAAGCGAGCCGCACGCCCGGACTGTCTCGGCGAGTTCAATTCGGGGAGGGCGGACTTCCTCACAGCGCTCTCACGTACAGTCTTCTGTAGTGTTGACATCCTCCCGCGCCTGAAGACGCGGGAATCCCACGGCACCGCACCGCTGAGTTGGGATATTACGGTTCGCGGTTCACGACCTGTTCTCGCGGGGCGAAACTGCCCTCGCTGCGGTCGAACAGGTGAACCGCCGGCTGTGCCAACCAGCCGTTATCCCTATCGCCGCCATCCGTGGCGAGACTCGGGAGTACCTTTTGTCGAATGTTCTCCGCACCGTTCACGTCCGCGTTCGCAACCGTATCGCACACCTCACAGACGTACAACCCACGTTCCACACGCTGATTGTCATCCGTGTGACCACATGCTGAACACGACTTCGACGTATCGCGTTCCGACACCAACTCCACGTCGATGCCTTCGGCTTCCGCCTTGTAGTCGAGCAGCGTCGTGAAGCGGTCGAACGCCCACCCGTGCAAGTCGAGATTGCCGTGATCGCCCCAATTCCGAGACTCGCCGTTCTCATTATCCTCTCGGATGCCGCCGAGGTCGCCAACGACAAGCGTTCCAACACCTCGTTCGACGCACTCCTCGACAATCGCTTTCGAGAGTGCGTGCAAGAAGTGTGTCCGACGACCCCTCCGCTTGCGGTCAAGTCGGGCGGCCTCACGAGACGAGGAATCGTCGCACTTAGCCTTCTTTTTCGTGAAGTAGTATTCGTCCTCTTTGAGTGCGCCACCGGGATACAACACCGATTCACCGCCGAACGAGACGGCGGCGAAGTTACAAATCCCGAGGTCAACACCGGCCACCTCGTCGCCCGGTGGTTCCGGGTCGATGACGGTGCGACAGACGAATTGAAGCCGCCACTCGTCACGCTTGTAGATCGCGCGAACTTGTTGAATGTCCCACTCGGCTAGGTCAACATCCGGGCGAGTCTGGTACTCACACAGGATGAAGTCCGAACGGTGTTCTTTGAGGTTGCGGCCTTTCGAGAGGCGGACACGGGTGAACTGTGCGTCGTGCTTGAAGCCAGCCGCTTTGAACGACACGGTTGAACGCGGGTGGGAGTCTCCATTTTTGCGGTAGCCGGGCGGTCTGGCACGGTCATCACCGTTCCGACGCTTACCGAACCAGCCGTTGAACGCTTCAGCGAGTTCTTCGAGAACGCGCTGACTGGACTGGGAATGTAAGTCCGTGTAGCGTTCGTGGCGTTTGAGTTCGGCTTTGAGTTCCCCGTCATCGGGAATCTCGCCCGTTTCGTCCCACTGTTCTTGTGCGTAGTAGCGACCGACGTTCCAGAGTTTTGAGGCGGCCCATCCGAGTTGATCAAGGTCGTCACGAACCTGTTGCTGGTTCGTGATGGTGGCCTCGAAGGTTCGGACGGTCCGACTCATCTCTAGCTTCATAACTGGTTATGCGTGCTGTTTTGTTAATAGTGGCGGTTGGCGTGGAATATCCGGCCCTGCTATCGACGGTTGATTGCGTAGGAGTTGGCGGATTCATCCTGACCCTAAAGGGTCAGGTATTCTCCTTGATTCTCTATAAAATGTCAAAATTCGGTCATCGACCACCGGTTGATTATCGGTCGGAAAATACGTCTCCTTATCGGGTGGTGACTTCATATCGGCAAAAGCGTGCCCAAACGTGTCGAAGATTCGCATACGGTGTTACATTCAGCAATGGACAAAAATATTACCGTTCCACAATACGCCGGTCTCAGTCGCCGCTCGTGAGGGGGAGTATTGGTGGTCAGATCTCTCGGACAGTTGCCTCCCTTCCGGTGCGTCCAGCCAAACGTCTGGGGCTACTGCTCTTCCGAGCGGAAGTCCTTGGATTCAAGCGAGTGTAGGGTTCCCTGCGAACCCACAACGTCGGTCGGGAGCGTCAAGTAGATGGTCCGATCGCTTCCTGATATCGCGCCGTAGTCACCGTTCAATTCGAGGAGTGCGGACTGGATTTTCGACTCGTGAGCGACAGCGATCGGGTATGGGCTTTCTTTTCGGCGAGGGATTGGTTCAGTAATAACACGCAGGTGGACTGGATGGCTACCCTACCCACTTATACTGAAACCGACATAACACGGGTTCCATGCGTGTTCGTCGAGGACTGGTTGGGCTCGTCGCAGTACTCGCGTTAGCCGGCTGTGCCGGGGCTCCCGTTCCTGTAACCGATGGGGACTCCCCCACCGCCGACCTCGACTCGCCGCCGGCCGACCCGACGGGCATCGACCCGAACGATCCGGACGACACAGCCTGGACGGGCACGGTCGTACGGGTCGTCGACGGCGACACGATGGAGGTCGAGTTCCCGAACGGCGAGGTCGACACCGTCAGGCTCCTCGGCGTGGACACGCCCGAGACGAGCGCGGAGTCGACCTCCCCCGACGAGTTCGAGGGGATTCCGGAGACGGACGCCGGCCGGGCGCACCTCCGGGCGTGGGGCGCCGAGGCGTCGGCGTTCGCGGAGTCGGAGCTCGCCGGTGAGGAGGTCACGGTCGTGACCGGCGGCGACCGCCGCGGGGGCTACGGGCGCCTGCTCGCGGTGCTGTACGTCGACGGCGAGGACTTCAACGAGCGCCTGCTGACCGAGGGGTACGCGCGGCTGTACGACACCGAGTTCGCGAAGCGGGACGCGTACGCCGCGGCCGAGGCGGACGCGAGGGAGCGCGGGGTGGGCCTCTGGAAATTCAACGAGTCAGACTACCCCACCGAGGCGAGCGAGGTCGACGACGAGGACCTCCCGCCGCTCCCCGACGACGGCGACTACGACTGCGGCGACTTCGACACGCAGGCGCAGGCGAACGCGGTCCTCGATCGGTCTCCGGACGATCCGCACGACCTCGACGCCGACGGCGACGGCGAGGCGTGCGAGTCGCTCCCGCGGTACGAGGTCGGCGCGGCCGCGCTCCCTGTGTCGCCGTAACACACTTAAGAGCGCGCTCGGTACGGTGTCGTAGTGGCATCCCGACAGGGCGGGTCGGGGGACGCGGAGCCCCTCGGGCCCGGATCGACGGAGCGTCGGACCGCTTCCACGACCGCCGCCGCGACCCGGCAGCCGGACGCGCGCCCCCGGTCGCCGCCGGAGTCGCCAGCGCGCCGCCGCGAACGGGCCGGCCGATCCGGCCGGACCGGCCGAAGCGGGGAGTATCGGTCGGTCGACTCGCCGCACGGCGGGGAGGCCGCGGCCCGGACGCCGGAGGATCCCCCCGTGCGCGACCCCTCCCTGTACGCGCTCACCGACCACTTCCGCGAGCGGCTCGAACAGCCGGGTCGGTACGTCTCGACGCGCACCGTGAGCGACGCGATCCGGGAGGGGCAACTGCGGTGGAACAGCACCGACGGCTGGCGGTTCGCCCTCGTCGAAGGGGGCGTCCGCTTCGTCGTGGTCGTGAGCGACACGGAGACGAACTCCCCGGTCGTCGTCACGGGGTGGACCGAGGTCGCGAACCGCGAGGCCGCCCTCGAAGCCTCGCGGTGGGACGGCGTCGACGTCGACACCATCGCCGTGCGGGCCGCCCTGAGCGAGTCAGCGTCGACCCCCATACCTGACCGGATCCGGCCCCGGACCGTGACTCGCCCCTTCGAGGTGGGCGAACATCGCCTCGAAACCGAGCCGGGCGAGCCGTTCGTGCGCTGTACCGACTGCGGCTGCCGGTTCCGTTCGAAAGAGGGGATCACCTCGCGGCGGTGTCGGCAGCGGTCGCCGGGCCGGTAGTCGGCGCCGCTATTTATGAGAGGCACCCGAGTGGTCACGCTCTTTGCCAGTGGCTACGCGATGCGGTGGCGCGTGCCTGCGAGCGGCCGACAGGCCGCGAGTCAGCACGCGCGAGGGAGTCGGGCGCGACGAGGGCGACCGAAGGAAGCCCGAAGACGCGCCCGACGAGGCTGGGGAGGCGCGAGGCTGCGGTGCGGTCGCGGGTGGGACTCAAAGGGGCAGTCGCGAGGGCGCCGTAGGCGACGCAAGGACCACAGGGCGGGAGCGAGCGAAGCGAGCGACCAACCGAGGACCGCAGCGAGCGTACGGCGCCCTCGCGGCTGGGGCTTTGAAGATGTTCTCCGGAGCGTAACCGAACACGTAACACCGAGCGGCTGGGGCTTTGAAGATGTTCTCCGGAGCGTAACCGAACACGTAACACCGAGCGGCTGGGGCTTCGGAGGCGTTCGGTACCGATCCGCAGTCAACGATTTATAAGCAAGCGGCTAGGGCTTTGGCGGTGTTCGCCCTCGAGCCGTCATCGACCATTTATAAGCGAGTGGCTGGGGATTTGGCGGTGTTCACCGCGGTAGCCACCCGTCACGATCTACCGACTGTCACCAATTCCGCTCGCCCGGTGACGCTATCCATTTCCGCGTCGCGGCCGAAGCGGCGGTGATGACCGACGACACCGGCGACGACGCCGGCGACGCTCCCACCGACGACGCGCCTACCGACTCCGACACCCCCGAGGACGACCTCTCCTTAGATCGCTTCCACGAGGCGCTCGAAGCCGAGGAGCGCCCGGTCGCGACCGCGAGCGAGGTCGCCCGCCGACTCGGGACGACGCAGGCCGCGGCCCGCGACGCGCTCGCCGCGCTCGTCGACCGCGGCGACGTGGACCGGCTCGACGTCGAGGCCGACCCCGTCGTCTTCTACCCGCGCGACTGGGGCGCGTTAGCGAGCCGCGAGCGCGTCGTGGTCTTCCCGAAGCGCCGCGAGATCGTCGTCGACCGGCCCACGCAGTACACCCGGGCGCGGCTCTCGCAGTTCGCGAACCTCGTCGACACCACTGGCACCGAGCCGGGAACCCGCGGGTACCTCTATCGGATCCGGCAGGAGGACGTGTGGGCCGCGCCGTTCGACGACGCCGAGGCGCTCGTGGGGGCGCTCCGCTCCGTCCTCCCGCGGCGTTACGACCACCTCGAAGACTGGGTCCGCGATCAGTGGCGCCGCGCGCACCGCTTTCGCTTGTACACTCACGCCGACGACTACGTCGTCCTCGAAGCCGCCTCGGAGTCCCTGATGGGGAACGTCGCCGACCAGCACCTCGCCGACGACCACCTCCGCGCGCCCATCTCGGACACCGAAGCGTGGGTCAACGAGGACGCCGTCGCCGCCGTGAAGCGCGCGCTCTACGACGCTGGCTACCCCGTCGAGGACGACCGCGACCTGGAGACGGGCGATCCCGTGGATATCGAGCTCACGACCGACCTCCGCGACTACCAAGCGACGTGGGTCGATGAGTTCCTCGACCGCAAGTCCGGCGTGTACGTCGGCCCGCCCGGGTCCGGCAAGACCGTCGCCGCGATCGCGACGATCGCGGCCGTGGGCGGCGAGACGCTCATCCTGGTCCCTTCGCGCGAACTCGCAGACCAGTGGCGCGAGGAGCTGCTCGACCACTCGACGATAGACCCCGCGGACATTGGGCTCTACCACGGGGGCACCAAGGACATCCGCCCGGTCACGATCGCGACCTACCAGATCGCCGGGATGGACCGCCACCGGAGCCTCTTCGACTCCCGCGAGTGGGGGCTGATCTGCTTCGACGAGGCACACCACGTCAGCGCCCCCGTCTACTCCCGGACCGCCGAACTCCAGAGCAAACACCGCCTCGGGCTCTCGGCGACTCCCGTCAGCGAGACCGGCAGCGAGGAGGAGATCTACACCCTGATCGGCCAGCCGATCGGCGCCGACTGGGACTCTCTTTTCGAGGCCGGCTTCGTCCAGGAGCCCGAGGTCGAGATCCGGTACGTCCCGTGGCGCGACGAGACGGCCCGCAACGAGTACGCCGCCGCGGACGGCCGGGATCGCAGGCGGCTCGCGGCCGAGAACCCCGCGAAGGTCGAAGAGGTCCGCTACCTGCTCGCCGCGCACCGCGAGAAGAAGGCGCTCGTCTTCGTCGAGTACCTCGACCATGGCGAGGCGATCGCGGACGCGCTTGGCGCCCCCTTCATCAGCGGCGAGACCCCCCACCACGAGCGCGCGGAGCTGTTCCGGCGGTTCCGGGCGGAGAAAAGCGACACCGAGGCTACCGACGCCGACGACCTCGACGTCCTCGTCGTCTCCCGGGTCGGCGACGAGGGGATCGACCTCCCGAACGCGGAGCTCGCGGTCGTCGCGAGCGGCCTCGGCGGCTCCCGGCGACAGGGGTCACAGCGCGCCGGCCGCACGATGCGACCGACCGGCTCCGCGCTCGTCTACGTCCTCGCGACGCGCGGGTCGAGCGAGGAGGAGTTCGCCCAGCGGCAGATGCGGCACCTCGGTCGGAAGGGCGTTCGCGTCCGCGAGACGAACGTCGCGGAGTGACTTGGGACGCGGTCCCCCCGCCACCCGGCGCTAGCCCCTCGGTTCGGGGCGCTGACCAACCCGTGTTGGCCGGTTACAGCGAGTCTGCCAGGCGCTCGGCCGCCTCTTCGATCTCCCCCTCATTCTGGACGAACCGGACGGGCGCGTTCTGGTCTCTCGCGTACTGGAGCGCCGCGGACCGGTTGAGGTCCTGCTCGAAGTCGATCTGGCGTTCCGTGACCCCGCCGAGGTCGCGGTCGCTCTCCAGCCTCCGTTCGAGGATCGTCGCCGGCTCCGCCTCCACGAGGACGAACGCGTCCGGGGAGACGTCTTGAAGCACTTCGACCGGGAGCCCCTGAACGTAGCCGGTCCGCGTTTCGACCGCGAGGTGCGTCGAGAGGATCACGTTCGTCGTCTTCGCCTCCTCGGCGACGAACTCGCCCGCGCGACGCTGGAGGCGACGCGTCTCGGTTTGCGAGAGCGTGCCGAGTTTGGCCCGCTCGGTCGTGATACCCATCGCCGCCGCCTGTTCGAGCATCACGTCCCCGAAGTTGATCAGCTTGTACCCGTCTCCGAGTCCGCGTCGGACCGCCTGACAGACGCTTGAGAGGCCGACGCCGTTGACCCCCGACACGAGCGTGACGGACATCAGAAACTCACCTCGTTCTCCTCGTCCCCCGGCATTCCGCCGCGGTCGTCGTAGTACCGGCGGCCGATGAACTGGGCGCCGACGAGCATCATCAGCGTGTCGTAGAGGTCGTCCGCCGAGTCGAACGACTCGACGTCTGAGCGGTCGATGACCGCCCTGATCGTCGTCGGCTCTCCGTCCGGCGGCGACAGCTCCGTGTCGCCGACCGTCTCCAGCACCTCCTCTCGGGGCGCCGGAAACTGTAGCTTCCTCGCGAACAGGTCACGAGTTTCTGGTAAGCGCATACATACCATATGACAGCGCACGTGAAGATAAGTGTGCATGTACCGCGGGGCCTCGCCGTCGCGCCTCCCGCGCCGGTCACCGGGTACCGCTCGCGGACCGGCGGCGGGCGAAGCTTTCAACACGCACTCCGGCGACTTCGCGACATGGACGCTGACGAGCCCTCGCACGCCGCGGACGGGGACGCCGACCTGTGCCCGACAGTCGCCGAGGCGGTCGTCGACGCTATGCTCGACCGCGGCGTCGACACCGTCTTCGGGATCCCCGGGAAGCAGACCCTCCCGCTGAACCGAGCGCTCGCCGACCGCGACGCGCGGTTCGTCGTCGCCCGCCACGAGACCGCCGTCCCGCACCAGGCGTGGGGGTACGCCGAGACGAGCGACCCGGGAGCGATGGCCGCCACCTGCGTCGTCCCCGGCCCGGGCGATACGAACGCGATGAACGGGTTAAAAAACGCCCTGAACGACTGCGTCCCCCTGCTCCACCTCGCTGTCGAGACGGAGCGGTCGGTCCGCGGCGGCGACGGCATCCACGAGACGCCGCCGGAGACGTACGACACCGTGGTCAAGGAGAACGTCCTTGTCGACTCGCCCGCGGGCGCGGTCCCGGCCGTCCTCGAGGCGATCCGGACCGCCCGCGAACACCCACAGGGACCGGTTCGCGTCGGTATCCCGAAGGACGTCCTCGCGGGCCGGACCCCGCAGCCGGCGGTCGGCGACCGAGACCCGTCGCCGCCGCCGGCGCCGCCCGCAGAGGCTGTCGCGGAGGCCGCGGACCTGCTCGCCGACGCGGCCTCGCCCGTCGTCCTCGCCGGCGGCGGCGTCAGGCGCTCGGGCGCGAGCGGTGCCCTCCGGTCGGTCGCCGAACGGCTGGACGCGCCGGTCGTGACGACGTACAAGGGGAAGGGGACGCTTCCGGAGACACACCCGCTATCCGCAGGGGTCCTCTGTGGCGGCGCCAGCACTGAGCTCCGTGACCTCCTCGCGGACGCCGACGTCGGCCTCGTCGTCGGATCCGACCTCGACGCGGTCGCGACCGCCTCGTGGTCCGTCTCCATGCCCGAAACACTGGTCCACGTCACGCTGGACGGCGACGACGTGGGGTTCGGCTACGAGACCGATCTCGGCGTCGTCGCCGACGCCGACCGCTTCCTGCGCGCGCTTGACGAGCGGCTCGACGCCGCTTCGGCCGACGACGAACGGGCGGCGGCTCCCGACCGCGCTGGCGCCGAGCGCGCCGAATCGGTCCGCGCCGCCGACCGCAAGCGGTTCGCGGCGCTGTCGGGGTCGAGCGGCGACGAGGGGCGCGACGGCGGCGGCGACGAGGGCCACGACGGCGGCGGCGACAACCGCCCTCTCCGCTCGGTCGAGGTCCTCTCTGCGGTGCGCGACGCGGCGCCGGAGGACGCGATTGTCACCGCCGACGCGGGCGGATTCAGGCTGTGGACCCTCGTCTCGTTCCCCGCGGCGGGCCCGCGGTCGTACGTCAATCCGGGCTCGTGGGCGACGATGGGCACCGGTCTCCCCTCAGCGATCGGCGCCAAGCTGGCGAACCCGGACCGCGACGTCGTCGCCCTCACCGGCGACGGCGGGCTCATGATGTGCGTCCACGAGCTCCACACGCTGGCGAGCGAGGGAGTCGACGTCACCGTTGTCGCGCTTAACAACGACGACTACGCGATCATCAGCGAGGAGGCGTCGCGATCCTACGCGTTCCCCGAGGGCGCCTACGGCTGGGCCGAGGCCGGGCTCGACCTCGTCGCGGTCGCGTCCGGGATGGGCCTGCCCGCTGAGCGCGTCCGCGAGCGCGACGCCGTCGGCGACGCCGTTGAGCGCGCCCGCGCCCGGGAGGGCCCGGCGCTCGTCGAGGTCGTCACCGACCCGGCCGAACCGCAGGCAAGCGAGTGGATGACCGGACGGCGTCCCGGAGAGTAGCCGCTCGGTTTCACGCCGCGCGTTTCCGAGATCTGAAGCGATCTATATCAGGGTCGACGCTCGACTGCGCGTATGCGAAACCCGTGGGTCCACGACGACGTGCCGGACGACACCGGGAACGGGTACGACGGCCCGGTCCGGCTCCTCGCGGCGTTCATGTGGGGGTCGCTCGCCCTGCTCGTCGGCGGGTTCGTCCTGCTCTCCGGCGCGGGCGTCGTCGACCTCGCCGATGGGGGGTCGCTCGGCGAGGTTGTCACGGGGGTCGTCGCCGCGCTCGCGCTCGCGCTGGCGCTCCCGCTTTTGTTGAAGCTGCTCGCGATCTCGCGGGCGCTTGCCCTCCTCGCGTTCCTCGCGACTGGCGCGACGGTCGGTCGGTTCGTCCTCGCTCGCGAGCCGGAGCGGTTCCGAGCCCTGCTCGACGCGCGCGACCAGCTCGTCGAAAACGCGGACTCGCTCGGCGGCCTCTTCGATTTCGTCGACTCGATGTCGCCCGCGGTGGTCGACGGCGCGACGGCGGGAATCGACGTCGTGACGGCAGCGGCCGTCGCTGTCCCGGTCGCGTGACCGGGGCCTGCGGTGTCGCGTTCGCCGCTCCTTTCTCCCGTGTTCGGGCGGACGTGAGTCTTAACCGCACTCGTTGTGAATCCCGCACATGACGCATCCGAACGATGTCGCCGTCGGGATCGTCGGCCTCGGCGGTATCGGGTCCCACCACGCGACGAAGTTGGTCGAGCGCGGCATGAACCTCGTCGGCGGGATGGACATCGACGCCGACGCCCGCGCCCGGTTCCACGAGGAGTTCGACCTGCCCGCCTACGAGGACGAGGCGGCCCTCTACGACGACTGCGACGCCGTGTTGGTCACTACGCCGAACCGCTTCCACGAGGAGTACGCGGTCTCGGCGCTGTCGGCCGGGCTCGATGTCCTCTTAGAGAAGCCGCTGGCGCACACGCTCGAGAGCGCCGAGCGCATCGCGGAGGCCGCCCGCGCCGCCGAGGGGTTCTGTATGGTCGGGTTCAACAACCGGTTCGCGGAGCCGGTCCGGGTGATCAAACACTACCAAGACGAGGGGCGGTTCGGCGAGACAACTCACGTCGAGGCGAACTACGTTCGCCGCCGCGGCGTCCCCGGCCGCGGGTCGTGGTTCACGTCCGCGGACGTCGCCGGCGGCGGCGCGCTCATCGACATCGGCGTTCACGCCATCGACCTCGCGCTCTACTTCCTCGATCACCCCGAGGTCGTGGAGGTCTCGGGGAAGACGCGCTCGGAGTTCGGCGGCCGCGACGACTACGCGTACGTCCACATGTGGGGCGACGACGCCGGTCCGGAGGGGTTCGACGTCGAGGACTCCGCGTCGGCGTTCATCCGGGCCGAAGACGGCTCCACGGTCTCGCTGGAGGTCGCGTGGGCGACGAACCGGGCCGCGACGGACGAGTTCGTGGTCCGGGGCACCGAGGCAGGGGCGACGTTCGACCGCGGGAGCGACGACCTCACGATCCACGAGGCGGGCGTCGGCGGCGGCCACCACCTCGCGGACGCGACGGTCGAGACGCGCGAGGGCGACGGCCACGCCGCCGAGCAGGTGACGTTCCTCGAAGCGGTCGCCGCGGGCGAGGCGCCCGCGATAAACACCGTCGAGGAGGGGTTACGCGTCCAGCGCGTTATCGACGCCATCTATCGGTCCTCGGAGACGGGCGCGGCGGTCCAGCTGGACTGAGCGGCCCTGTTGACATTCGCTACGAGTGATCTATTCGCACTTGGTTTTGTTCAATACAAATTGCTTATAAATAACCGATACGGTGGCGCGTGCCTCCAAGTGGCCGCCGAAGGCGGCCGCGAGGCAGCACGCGCGAGGGAGTCGGTGGTTCGGAGCGAAGCGGAGAACCACCGACGAGGTTGGGGAGGCGTGAGGTGCTGTGCGGAGCGGTGCGGGGTGGGACTCAAAGGGGCAGTCGCGAGGCGGGCGCAGGCGAAGCAAGGACCGCAAGGACGGAGCGACAGCGACTGACTGAGGACCGCAGCGAGCGTGCGCCCGCCTCGCGACTGGGGCTTTGGAGGCGTTCTCCGCGCAGTCGCGAATTACTTATAAACAACTACCGAGCGATCCGACGCATCTTCTCCCGCCGCCGATCAAGATGTACTCTTCACCGACCGTTTCAGGCGAGAATCCGTCTGAAGAATGGGATTTCAACAGCGCCGACCGAGACGGACGAAGTCGGCGGGCCCGGCCGACGACGGCGCCCGTCCCGGCCGCCAGTCGCGCCCTCCGCGATGGGAACCTATTCGGTGCTGCGGGTCGTTTCCGCGGATAACTCGTGACCCGCGATCCCGGCCCCACGCCGCCCTCCGAACGCATCACCAGCCTCGACGCGCTCCGGGGGTTCGCGCTGCTCGGCATCCTCGTCATCAACGTCTGGGTGTTCGCGATGCCGGAGTCGACCCTGACGAACCCCACCTCCTACGGCGATTTCACGGGCGCGAACTACTGGGCGTGGTTCGTCGGCCACGTGTTCGCGCAGAACAAGTTCATCACGCTGTTCTCGGCGCTGTTCGGCGCCGGCATCGTCCTGTTCACGGAGAGCAAGGAGCGGAAGGGGCAGGACGCCGTCCGGCTCCACTACCGCCGGACCGCGGTCCTCATCGCGATCGGCCTCCTGCACGCCTACGTCCTGTGGTACGGCGACATCCTCGTGGCCTACGGCCTCTCGGGGCTGTTCCTGGTGTTCGCTCGCGACCTCGAAGCGCGGAAGCTGGCCGCGCTCGGCGTCGCCTGCCTGCTGGTTTTCGTCGGCCTGCGGCTGTTCGCCGCGGTGTCGCTCGGCGCCGAGGCGGTCGGGGGGTTCTGGGCGCCCTCGGAGGCCGCGATCCGACAGGAGGTGGCGGCCTACCGCGGCGGCTGGCTCGAACAGCTCGACCACCGCGTGTCGGCCGCGTTCAACCGGCAGATCGGGATCGTCGAGAGCTTCTGGCAGATCGGCGGCACGATGCTGCTCGGCATGGCGCTGTACAAGTGGGGCGTCCTGACCGGCGAGCGGTCGCGGAAGCTGTACCGGCGGCTCGTCGCCGTCGGCGTCGTCGGCCTCGGAATCGTCGTCGCGGGCGTCGCGTATATCCAGGCGAACGACTGGAGCGCCGACGCCGCGCTGTTCTTCCTCCAGTTCAACTTCGTCGGGAGCTTCCTCGTGGCAGGCGGGTACCTCGGGCTCGTCATGCTGTACGCCGAGCGCCGCCCGGCCGGTCCCGTGACGCGGGCGTTCGCCGCCGTCGGGCGGACCGCCTTCACGAACTACCTGCTCCAGACGGTCATCGCCACGACGGTCTTCTACGGCCACGGCCTCGGGCTGTTCGGCTCCGTGAGCCGCGTCGAACAGTACGGCGTCGTCCTCGCCATCTGGGCGGTCCAGGTGCCGCTCTCGGTGATATGGCTGCGCTACTTCCGGTTCGGTCCCGTCGAGTGGGTGTGGCGGACGCTCACATACGGGGAGGCACAGCCGATGCGGCTGGCGGAGTGAGCTCTCGTTCTCCGAACTGAGACTCGCGAGGACACGTTCAACACCCTCCCGTCGAACTCCCGTCCATGACCGGATTCGACGTCCACGACCACCGCCACGAGCTGAAACAGCTCCGCGATTCGGGCCGAACGAGCCTCTGGGAGAACCGCGAGGGGATGGCGTGTCCGGTGTGCGACGACGCCTTCTCGCGGCTGTTCGTCACGCGACAGGCGGGGACGACGTTCCCCGAGAACGACGGCGCGCGGTTCTGCCTGCTGCGCGACGGCGACGCGGCCTACCTGTTTAGGCACTGAGGGCACCGGCGATCGGCTATACGGAGCGTCGGCTCCGTTGAAATCCCTTCTTCAGACACATATTCGCCTGAAACGGCTGGTCGCTGAAGAGTGCGAATTGATCGCTGAGAATCCTCCCAGCTTGAGGCGAACCGACTACCCACTCGCGGGGGCGCTGTCGGCATCGCTGTCATCGATGAGCGGGTAGTCGATGTGGACTTCGATGCGGTCGAATGGGACGACCGGTTGTATCGCGCCGCCGGGGCCGCCCTCTTCGAGCGTAAGGATACCCAGTACTTCCAGCTGCTTCAGGTCAGAGTGGACGTCGGATACGTCTCTCTCGACGAGCCGCGCCGCTTCGCGCATGCTTCCGGGAGCTTCCTCGGCGATCGCTCGGATGAGATGCAGGCGGAGGGGGGTGAGACTGTCGACGAAGTCGTCGTAGGTTCCGAACTGGAGCGTCGCCTTTCCGTCCTGGTTGTCGTTCTCGACGTCATGGACGAACTGGAGTGCGTCCTCACGGAGCTGTTCTCGGTCGCTGACGGTGATGTGGAGTGTGGTCATGGTTGGGGTGGCGGTGGGTCTGGTGGTGTTCGATCAGTGCTGTCGGGGTGGGTTGCCGCCGACGGCGTCCCAGTACTCATCCGCACTCGCCCAGAACTCGACGAGAAGCTCTTCTATCCCAGGGAACCCGACGCCGTCGAGATCGCCAGCTGCGGTGTGATGCTCGTGCCCCTTCGTATCCTCGTGGGAGTTGTCGTACCGGACGAGCGTGAGATCGTCGAGGGTGCCCAGATGGAGCGTGTACTTCCAGCCCGAGGGGTACGTCTCGGTGTCGTCGATCGGTCGAAGCACGACGTTCTCGACGAGGCCGGCTTCGACGTGTGCGTGTACTGGAAGAACGGCTCTGAGGGCATCCCTTACATGTTGGGACACCACCCAACGGCATAGGCGTTGGGCAGAAGTCCAACACCAAACGGGAACGATGCGAGCGCGGTGAAAACTTCCGAAGTCCCAGCAGCGAGGTTGTACGATGTTGTCACTACTTATAAACCCCCGATCGACACGAACACTACCGAAGCCCCAGCCGCGAGGCGGGCGCATGCTCGGTGCGCTCCTCGCTCAGTCGCTTCGCTCCCTCGCTGCGGTGCTTCCGTCGCCTGCGCCCGCCTCGCGGCTGCCCCTTCGAGTCCCGCCCCCGCACAGCACCGCACCTCACGCCTCCCCAGCCTCGTCGGTCGCTCCGCGTTGCTCCGGCGACCGACTCCCTCGCACGCGCACCTCGCGGCCGCCTTCGGCGGCCACTCGGAGGCGCGCGCCACCGCACCGCAGATCGGTCTTTGCTCTCCCTATATTGAGCGCCATTGGGTCGGAATATCTCACTTGCTACGGATTTCAACGGATCCGGAGCGGCTCAGTCGTCGCTCACGGGGTCGACGCCCGGCTCCGGGTCGTCGATGTAGCGCTCGGTCCACGTGCCGCGCGAGAACCACGCGACGCCGACGAGGGCGCCGAGGACGTTGCCGAGCGCCATCCCGACCCAGACGCCGGTCTCGCCCCAGTTGGCGACGAAGACGAGGTACGCCACGCTCGCGACCCGACCCACCCAGAGGGTGAGGATCGAGATGACCATCGCAGTCTTCGTGTTGCCGGCGCCGCGGAACGCGCCTAAGATCACCTGCGAGACGCCGATGAAGGCGAACTCGACCGACCGGATCCGGACGTACTCGACCGCGTAGGAGATGGTCGCGGGCGCGTCCGGCACGTCGCCGAGGAACGCCCCGACGATCGGCTCGGTGAACGCGACGGCGACGACGGCGACGAGGAACATCACGCCCGCGCCGGTCGTGGCGGCGAACTTCACCGCCTTGCCGGCGCGGTCGGCACGGTTCGCGCCGAGGTTCTGCCCAACCATCGTGTCGATAGCGCGGCCGAGCCCCATCGCGGGGAGGAAGACGAGCGAGATGAGCCGGTTGCCGAGCCCGTACGCGGCGACGACGGGCGGCGAGAAGGTGACGATCATCGCGGTCAGCGTGATCATCGCGAGCGCGCTCGTCGTCTGTTCGACGCTGGAAGGGAGCCCGAGCCGGAAGATGTCCCGGATGAAATCGAGGTCCGGCACGAGGTGGCCGAACGTCACGTCGGGGCCGTAGCCGGTCCCGAACAGGATCCAGAGCCCGATGGCGGTCGCGACGCCCCGCGAGAGGATCGTCGCGAGCGCGGCGCCCTGGATCCCGATCCCGGTGATCCCCGTCGCCGAGAGGAGCGTCGCCTCCAGCGCGACCGGGTCGAGCGCGGCGAGGCCCGGAACCGCAGCGAGCCACTCGAACAGCGGGTTCCCGTCGAACCCGAAGATGAAGAACGGGTCCAACAGGACGTTCAGGAGGACGGAGACGAACATGACCGCCATCGGCGTTCGGGTGTCGCCGTAGCCGCGCATCAGCGCCGAGAAGACGAAGAAGCCGAACATCAGGGGGATGCCGACGAAGATGACCTCCATGTAGTCAGCCGCGAGCGGGATCACCGTCGCCGCGGTGTCCGCGTCGCTCGGCAGGATCTCGAGCGCCGGCCGGGTGTAGAAGTAGCCGCCGATTCCGATGAGCACGGACAGCACCGAGACGGTGAATATCGTCTGTCCCGCCACGAGCCCCGCGGACCCCTCGCCGTCGGCGCCGGTGTACTGCGCGACGAGGATCGCGCCCGCGGTCGTGAACCCGCCGGCGACCGCGATCAGGAGGAAGATGAGTGGGAACGCGAGGCTGATCGCGCCGACGGCCTCCGCCGACAGGCGGCCGAGGTACAGCGTGTCGACGATGTTGTACGTCACCTGTAACAGCTGGATGACGACGATCGGCCACGCGAGGCGGAACAGCGGCCGGAGGAGGCTCCCCTCGGTGATCGACTCGTCGTCGAGGGGGCCGTCGTCGCCGTCCCCGAGCGCGTCTCCGGGGCCGTCGGCCCCGTGGCGCCCGTCGGCGGCGTCGCCGGGAGAGTTGCTCGCTCCGTCGGAGGGGTCTGACGGGTCGGAGGGGTCGGCAGCGGGCTCGTCGCTCACTGATATATAAACGCCGCGCGCGCTCTATCAGGCTTCCGATCCGGTCAGCGGTCGGCGTTGTCAGCGTCGCGGTCGGCGGAGCCGTCGGAGGTCTCGGCGTCCGTGGCTCCGCCCTCCGACACGGCGGCCGCCGACCGGCTCGCGCCCGCGGCAGCGTCCGCATCGCCGTGCGCAGCCGCCGAGTCGGCGTCGACGCGGGCGACCCCGGACGTGTCGTCGAAGACGAGGTGCCGGTGCGGGTACGCCATCTCGACGTCCGCATCCGCGAACCGCTCCCGGATCCGGGTGTTCACGTCCGACTGGACCTTCGCCAGCTTGTAGGGCTTTTTGACCCAGTACCTGAGCCGGAGCAGGACCCCGTTGTCGCCGAACTCGTGGAGCCGGCAGTCCGGGCCCGCCATGTACCGCGCCACGCCGATGCGGATGTCGGGCCCGCCGTCGACGACGGCGTCGCAGTCGCGCGCCGCGCGCTCGACGAGCCGCCGGGCTTCGGGGATGTCGCTTTCGTAGGTGACCAAGACGTCGATCGAGCGGCGCGTGCGCTCGTCTTCGGCGGAGAAGTTCGTCACGTCGCGCTCGCGCATCGTCCCGTTCGGCACGACGAGGAAGGTGTTATCGAGGGTGAATATCTTGGTGTACCGGATCGTGATATCCTCGACGAACCCCGTCGTCCCGTCCTCTAGCTCGATCATGTCGCCGATCTCGAACGGCTGGTCGGCGAGGATGAACACGCCGTTGATGAAGTTCCCCACCAGCGGCGCGAGGATGATACCGATGACGGCCGAGAACACCGCCGTCCCGAGGAGGAGGTCCGCGAACCGGAACCCGGCCGCGCTGAGCCCGACGAGCAGCGCGATTCCGATCGTTCCCGCCCGCACCCCGCGAACGATCGTCTGCGCGACGCTCTGTCGCGACACGCGGCGCGCGACCGGCCGACCGATCAGCCGGACGAGAAAGTTGGCGACGACGACGCCGACCGCGACGGCGGCGACGACGGTCAGAACGCCCGCTCCCGGGAGGTCCGAGAGCCGCGTGACGAGCCCGTCGAGCCGCGAGACGACCCCCGCGACCGCCGCCCCCTCCGGGAAGCCCATGGGAATCTGCCGTCGGCCATCCGAAAAAGCGTTTCTCCCCGCGGCTGGTCGGCCGAACGCGCGGCGCGTCGACGGCGAGCGAGCGGGACATTGACCTCCTCCCGCGCCTGAAGACGCGGGAATCCCACCACGGGATTTCAGGCCGAGCGTGGCCTGGCGGTTTCAAGACGCGTACGTTCCACGCGTCCCTTGCTGGGTCTCAGCATCGGCGTGGGTGTCTTGTGGGGCGGTCAAACGCCCCCCATCCTCAGCCGAGTCATCCCCATCCGTGTGTTCTCTTGAATGGCTCTCTCCGCTGAGGTAGCGGTCTGCGATGTTTATCGCTCCGTTCACGTCCGCTTGATACTCATCCACCCAGCAGTCGTCGTTCGTACACGTAAACGTCGCCTGTCGTGGGCGGTATCCCACTTCACCGCAAGCGTGGCACTCCTTCGAGGTGTTGCGCGGGTGTACCGTCTCAACGGGGATTCCCTTCTCGACGGCCTTGTAGCGTATCTGCGCGTGGAGTTTGGCGAACCCCCAGCCGTGGAGACGCCGGTTCATGTACTCGCCGTAGTCCATCGACTCCCGGATATACGTCAGGTCTTCCAGAACGAGAACGGGATTCTCGACGGATTCGGCGTACTCCACGACTTCGCGGGTGACCCGGTGGAACACATCGTCTATCTGGTTCCACAGGTCGTCCCCGAACGACTCCGCGATACGCTCGCTTCCCCGCGTCTGGAGTCGGCGCTTGACGGTGAAGTAGGTCTTGCGGAGCTGACGAACGGTCTTCCCTTCGTCGGCCCACAGTTCAGGTGCGGTCGGGGAACCGTGATCGTCGCGGTGACACACCGTGACGAGTGATGATTCCCCGATGTCCACTCCGATGGGCGTCCGTTCTTCGGCGGACACCTCGGAGGGTTCCTCGACGTCGTGGGTGGCGGTGACGTGGAGGAACCACGTTCCGTCTCGCTCGAACAGCCGACTCTCGCCCATTTCCGCGTCACCAGCGTCCAACGCTTCCAGCCAGTCCCGTTGCTCAGGGTTCGGCTGTGCTGGCATCCAGAGGTGGTAATCCTCGTGGTGCGGGATTTTGGCGTACCACTCGATCTCATTCTCGGGTTTGTGGTCGAGCCGTAGCCCCTCGTTGGTGAACCGAACAGGGTGGTCGTCGTGAAGTTCGCCCGCGTTGTATGTCGTCGTGAGTTGCGGAACGTATTGTTTGAGCGCGTTCTTCGCGTACCCACTCAGGTCGTAGGTGACCACCACATCGTTCGCTTCGGTCTGCGTGGTACATCGGGCGTCGAAGGCGTGATCAAGGGCCTGTCGGTACGCCTCTCGCGTCTCTCGGAGTTTTCTCCGCTTGTGAGCGTTCGGCTCTACCAATTTGAGTTCCAGCGTCTTCGTGAGTTCGGTCACGACTCATCCACCTCGTGACGCTGGATGTAGTTCTGGACAGTCTCACTCGAAACGTGCCCAGCGGTCCCTGCGTAGTAGCCTCTCGCCCATCCGATTTTCTCGCCGTCGTGGTCGGCGTATCGGTGGTTGTACTTGCGCGAGGAGATACCCTTGAACCAGTTGGCGAGGAGCGCCGGTTCGTTCTTAGGCGGACTACTGACGAACAGGTGAACGTGGTCGGGCTGTACGGTGAGATCGAGAATTTCGAGGCCCTTGTCGTCGGCAATTTCCTGGAGGATGGTTCGCACACGGTTAGCGACATCGCCTTTGAGTACCGAGTTGCGGTACTTCGGCAACCACACTATGTGGTAGTTGAGGTTGTAAGTCGCGTGCCGTGTGGTCTTCATCTGCGTTACACACTATGTATCAAGGTGTGTTAATACTGGTGGTGAACCGGTGGGAAATCCAGCCGTAGCGTCGTCGGTGGAAGTGTACGCTATTGTCCGCTCGACCCCCGCCTAAAGACGGGGGTATGCGCTCGTAACTCTATCACTACGGCGCGGCTGAGCGCGGCACAATCACTACGGCGCGGCTGAGCGCGGCACAATCACTATGGCCCGGCTGAGCGAACGGGGAGTATGTCACATCAGGCCGCGGATCCGACGGTACCGAGGTTCAGCGTCGAACACGACTCGAAGCCGGGCGAAACGCTGATCGCCGGGTTCTCCTCGTTCGGGCTCGCCGGGCTGACCGCCGTCGACTACCTCGTCGACGACCTCGACCTCGAGGAGACGGGCCACGTCCGGATCGGCGGCGCGCCGTCCATCACGCCGTTCACGAAGGGGACGCCGCGGCACCCGATCCGGCTGTACACCGACCCGGCCCGCGACGTCACCGTCCTGGTCGCCGAGCAGTTCGTTCCGCCGTTCCTGGGCGAACTGCTCGCGGACGCCCTCATCGACTGGACGGAAGCGAACGGGGTCGAAGAGATCGCCGTGTTGGCGGGCGTCCCCGTGCCGCACGGCCCGGACGCGCACCGGACCTTCCACGTCGCCACCGAGGACTACCGCGACAAGCGCCTCGGCGACGGGGTCGACGTGCCGGCGATGGAGTCGGGCTTCCTCGACGGGGCGAACGCCGGGCTGCTCGAACGCGGGCTCGACTCGCCGCTCGGCGTCGGGGTGCTCGTCACGCCGGTCCACGCGCAGGCGCCCGACGTCGACGCCGCGGTGCGGCTGGTCGACACGGCGAACGCGATTTACGACGTCGGCGTCGACGCGGCCCCGCTGGAGGCGTTCGCCGAGGAGATCCGGCGCCGCTACGAGGACCTCGCCGAGCGGATCGAAGAGCGGGAGCCGGAGGGAACGTACGACCGGATGTACATGTAGTCGGCCGAACGGGAGGACCGAACTCTGAAAACGCGTACAACTCGACTCATAGTAAAAAGCTATAATCCCCGCCCTCCTTCTTCCGCCCATGACCGACGACCTCCGCGACACGCTCGACCGCGTCGGGGACCGATTCAACCTCGGCGAGTACGAGATCGACGCGTACCTCGCGGTGTTGGAACACGGGGAACTGACGGCGAGCGACATCGCCGATCGGACCGACATCCCGCAGCCGCGGGTGTACGACACCGTCCGGAGCCTCTCGGACCGCGGGCTCGTCGAGCTCCGCGAGTCGCGACCGATGAAGATCGTCGCGGTCGATCCCGACGACGCCTTCGGCGACCTGCGCTCGTCGTTCGCGGAGATGGTCGACGAGCTGGAGGCCCGCTACACGGCGCCGACCCGCGAGACCGAGGCGGTGTCGCTCGTGAAGTCGCGCTCGACGATCCTCCGGTACCTCGAGGAGGTGATCGCGAACGCGGAGTACGAGCTCGCGCTGTCGCTCACCCCCGGGCTCCTCCGCCGGTTCCGCGACGAGCTCGCCGCGAAGGTCGCCGCGGGCGTCAGCGTCGAACTGCTCGTCACGCCCGCGTCGAACGCGCCAGACCCGTCGGAGTTCGACTATCTGGAGGTCGCGACCATCGCCCGGGCACGCCGCGGGATCACCACGCCGGTCCTCGCGGTCGGCGACGGCGAGTACTCCGTCTACGCCACGCAGGACGCGCTGCGCGACGACCGCGAGCGCTACGGCGTCATCTTCAACCGCTCCGCGCTCGGCTTCCTCGTCTCCGGCTTCTTCGGGACGGTCCTGTGGACGACCGCGGAGACGCTCGCCGCCGACGGCGAGGAGCGCCCCTTCCCCCGCCGCTACGCGTCGATCCGCCGCGCCGTCAAGGACGTCCGCGAGTTCGACGACGAAGAGTTCTACGCGAGCGTCGAGGGTCGCGACATCGAGACCGGCGAGGAGGTGACGGTCCGCGGGAGGGTCGTCGACGTCGCGTTCGTCGACACCGAGGAGGTGGCCTCGCTCGTCGTCGAGACCGAGAACGGCCGCGTCGAGATCGGCGGCCGCGTCGCCGCCTTAGAGGACGTCGAGGGCCAAGAGATCGTCATCGGCCGCGGCGAACCGCCGGCGCTTTGAGGCGGGTTCGAGACAGCCAGAGGTCGCCGTTGAAGTAGCCGCGCCCCCAAGCGGGCCCGTGACCGACGACGCCCTTTCGGACGATACGCGGGAGGCACCGACCGTTTCCTGCGAGCGGTGCGGCCGCGAGTGGACCCTCGACAGCGACCTCGACGACCTCGGTCCGGGGGGCCACGCGATCGAGCAGTTCGCGCTCGACCACGAGCGCCACACCGGCCACTACCCGGACGACGTGACCCCGTGGGTCGTCCGGTGTGACCGCTGTCCCGGCGGCGAGCGGTTCCTCTCCGAGCGGCCCGCGCGACGCTGGGCCCGGACCCACGCGCGACACACCCGGCACAGCGTCCGGCTCGACCCGCCGACCGGCGCCGCCGAAACCGTCTCCGTCGAGGAGACGCCGGACGGGTCGTAGAACGCTTCTCGCGGGTCCGTTACGGACCGAGCGCCGCGATGTCGGCACCGACCGCGGCGCGCGCGTCCGCCGGGTTCGGGTCGCTGTCGACGAGGTGGGTCCACTCGCAGGCGGACAGCGCCGCCAGGCGGTCCCGGATCGCCGGCCTGTACGGCGCGGCCGCCGCGACGCCCTCGCCGTCGCCCCAGATGTCGTCGATGACGGTCCGCGAGTCGATGCGGACCTCGACGGTCGCCGGGTCACAGCGCGCGGCCAGCGCCTCCAGCCCGAGATGGAGGGCCGCGTACTCCGCGGTGTTGTTCTCGGCGCTGGCGCCGACCGGTCGACCCAACCGAACGGTCGGTCCCTCCGCGGCCCGCAGGACCGCGCCCGCTCCGGCCGGTCCCGGGTTGCCGCGGGAGCTCCCGTCCACGTAGAGGACCACGTCGAGGTCGCCGGATCGCCACGGATCGCCCCCGGACGGCGGCCCGGCGGCGAGGACCTCCTCGACGGCGGCGCGGATCTCACCGTCGCTCGTTCCCGGCGAGAACAGGCCGCCGTAGCCCGCCACGGCCCCGTCTATCGCCTCGATCGCGGGGCCGATCTCGTAGCCGTACAGCGCCAGGACGTCGTCGACTCGGCTCGCGAGCGGCGAGAGCCTGTCCGTCGGGAGTGGCTCCATGTTACCCGCCCGTCGCGCGGCGCGCTCCGTCTCGATCCATCACCGGTACGTTCGAGGGCGAGAACAAAAAGCCGCGGGCGCGGCGAGGGCCACGGCGCAACCCGAACGAATTCCTCCCCGCCGCGCGTGGCCGTCGTATGGAGTACACCACCCTCGGGAGCTCGGGGACGAAGGTGAGCCGGATCGGGATCGGGACGAACACCTTCGGCGGAGACGCGGAGTGGCACCTCTCGGCCGAGGAGGCGCAGGACGTCGTCGACACCGCAATCGACCACGGGATCAACTTCTTCGACACCGCGAACGCCTACAACACCGGCGAGAGCGAGCGTGTGCTCGGGGAGGCGCTCGACGGGTACGACCGCGACCGGCAGGTGATCGCGACGAAGGTGTACTTCCAGATGGACGACGACGACCCGAACTCGGGCGGACTCTCGCGGAAGGCGATCGAACAGGAGCTCCGGAACTCCCTCGACCGGCTCGGCACCGACGCGATCGACCTCTATCAGATCCACCGCTGGGACGACGAGACCCCGATCGCGGAGACGCTGCGGACGCTCGACGACGCCGTCCGGCGCGGAGATGTCCGGCACGTCGGCGCCTCCTCGATGTGGGCCCACCAGTTCGCGGAGGCGCTTCACGTCGCCGAGCGGGACGGGTACGAGCCGTTCGTCACCATGCAGGACCACTACAACCTCGCGTACCGCGAGGAGGAGCGCGAGATGGTCCCCTTCTGCGAGCGGAAGGGCGTGGGGCTGATCCCGTGGAGCCCGCTCGCCCGCGGGTTCCTCACGCGGCCGCACGACGAGTTGGAGGCGACCGTCCGCGGCGAGACGGACCGGCACCTCCACGAGCGGCTGACGACGTACGCGGCGAACGGCGGCCGTGAGATCAACGAGCGCGTCGCGGAACTCGCCGAGGAGAAGGGGGTCAAGATGGCGCAGATCGCCCTGGCGTGGCTCCTGCATCAGGATGCCGTCGACGCGCCGATCGTCGGCGCCCGGAAACCGGAGTACGTCGTCGACGCCGTGGAGGCGCTCGACGTCGACCTCTCCGACTCCGACCTCGACTGGCTGGCCGAACCGTACGAGCCGGTGCCGATAGACGGGCACAGCTAATCGTGGCCCCGGGGGAGCCGCCACATCGACAGCGTATTCACGCCGCGGCACCCATCTTCCTGACATGACTCTCGTCGTGGTCCCGGTCCGATTCCCTCCCTCGTCGCACTCGGCGGCGACGCTCCGAGAAGCGGCTCGCATCGCCGAGGAGCGCGGCGCCGACCTCACGGTCCTCCACGTCGACTTATACCAGCGCTCGGGGGGCGTCTCGCGCAGCGACCTCAAGCGCGCGGTCGAAGAGCGGATCGGCCGGGTCGACCGCGCGCGCTACGTCGTCCGCCGCGGCTTCCTCGTCGAGGAGACGATCCTCGAAGAGATCGTCGCCGAGGGCGCCGACGTCGTCGTCATCGGCTCGAAGCAGGCCGGCCGGTGGCGCCGGATGGTCCAGAAGCTGCTCTCCGACCCCGACATCGACTCGTTCCTCCGGGGCGAACTCGACTGCACCGTGATCACCGTTGACGCCGACGGCGAAACCGCGGGCGACGAAGCGGACCCGGACGACGGGGGCGACGTGCCGCTCCCGAACGACGGCGGCGACTGACCGTCCCCCTCGGTCCGTTCCATCTGCGGAGACGTCCGCCGCGCCGGCCTACTCTGCGACCTCGTATCTCCGCTCGTACTCGATGACGGTTGCCACCCGGTCGGCGACCGCCTCGCCGAACTCGCGCTCGACGACGTACAGCGCCAGGTCGATCCCGGAGGTGACCCCGCCCGCGGAGAGGAGGTCGCCGTCGTCGACGACGCGCGCGTCCACGACCTCGGCGCCCGACTCCCGGAGCTCTTCGATCGCCGAGGCGTGCGTAACCGCCCGGCGCCCGTCGGTGACGCCCGCCTCCGCGAGCAGCATCGAACCGGTGCACACGGAGGCGATCCGCGTGCCCGACTCGTGGTGCGCCGCGAGCGCCCGCGGCACGTCGCCCTTCCGCGCCTCCGCCCACGCGCTCGCCTCCTCGTCGCGCGCGCTCCACCCGCCCCCGGGCACGACCAACAGATCGGGCGCGTCGGCGGCGTCCGCGTCGGGGAGCGTTCCGTCCACCCCGACGCGCGTTCCGTGGCTCGCCGTCACCCGGTCGCGCTCGTCGAGCGTGACGTATCGGACGCGGCCGGACCGCCCGCCGTCGCCGGTCTCGTCGTCGGCCGCCTCCTCGGCGGCGAAACCGAGCGCGTAGTCGAACACCTCGTACGGGCCGATCCCGTCCAGCTCGTCGAACCCGTCGTACAGCAGAATGTCGACGTTCATACCGGTCCGCAGGGCGGCGGACGGCTTGTGCGTTCCCCTCCCGCCGGCGGGTGGCGCCGCGCGGCCGAGCCCACCTCCCGTCACTCGTCGGCGAAGGCGGCCACGACCCGCTCGACGTCCGCGGCGACGCGCTCCGGGTCGAGCCGCTCGCCGCGGTAGGCCCGCTCGACGACGCCGTCGGGGTTGACGAGCATGGTCACGACGATATGCGTGAAGTCGTATCCCGAGAGCCGGTCGCTGTCGGTCGTCCGCTCGAACCCGATTCCCAGCTCGTCTTCGACCACGGCCTTCGCGCGCTCGGGCGTCTCGGGACGGAGGTAGATCCAGTTGCCGGCGTCGAGGTCGGCGCCGATCGACTCGGCGTTGTCGCGGAGCGCGGCCGCGTCGTCGCGTTCCGGATCGAACGTGATCGGGAGGAAGTACACGTCGTCGGTCAGTCCCGCGTCCGCGACGCGGCGCTGGACCGTCACCCACTGTCGGAGCAGGATCGAACACTCCGCGGGGCAGAAGGTGAACACGCCCGTCACGAGGGCGGTCCGGTCGAGCTCGTCGCTGTCGAACGTCTCGTCCGCGAGCGGGGCCGGCAGCTCGAACGACGGGAGCGGCTGCCCGTAGGCGGGGTACGCGAGGTCCTCGCTGTCCGCGATCTGGTCCTCCTGCGGGTCGAGCGCGACCCCGTCCGGGCTCCCGCCGAACAGGCGCGAGGTACAGCCCGCGACGGAGCCGGCCGCGGCCGTTCCGACGCCGGCGAGCAGCGTTCGGCGCTTCATACCCGGGCAAACGGCCGAGCGGCGCATAACGCGTCTGGTGCGATCGACGAACGCGTGCGGCGCTGCCTTACAAAGGCGATCGGGCAGCGGCCCGGCCCAGTGATTCGACCTGGCGACTCACCATGCCGAGTCACCTTTTAAAACGGCGCGTAGTACGGGATCGGCGGGTGCGGCAGCGGGACGCCGAGCGTCGCGAGCCCGTGCTGGAGCGGAACGTACCCGAGCGCGACGAACGCGACCCCGAGGACGCGGTGGAACCGGAGCCGCGTTTCGAGGCGCACGGACTGGAAGGCCGTGCCGAAGAGCAGCAACGCCGGCACCGTCCCGAGGCCGAGGATGCCCAGCGCGACGGCGCCGCCGAGCGCGCTCCCCTGAACGAACGCGTACAGGAACGCGGGGTAGAGGAGCGGACACGGCAGGAGCCCGTGGGCCGCACCCAACCCGAGAATGCGCCAGTCGCCGACCCACGCGTCGACGCGGGCGACGATCCGGTCGCTCACCGCCGACGCCGCCCGGTCGAACCCCGGTATCGGGACGGAGCGGAACTCCAGTCGGAGCGCGTAGCGGGCGCCGACGGCGACGATCACCCCGCCGACCGCGATGCCGGTGAGCGCGTGGACGTCGTCGGCGAGGGTCGTGACCGTCCGTCCCGTGACGAAGGCGAGGCTCCCCGCGAGGCCGAAGAGGCCGCCGAGGACCGCGTAGCTCGCCGTCCGCCCGAGGTTGAACAACGCGTGCTGTCGGACCTGCCGCACGGTGAGGTCGTCGCGCCCGCCGCGTCCGCCGGGGTCCTCGGACCGCATCCGGTCGGCGTAGGTGGTGACGAGCGGCCCGCACATCCCGAGACAGTGGGCGCCGCCGAGCAGCCCGACGAGGAGGAAGACGCCGAGGCCGAGCGAGTCGGTCGCGTACAGGGAGCCGCTCGGCTCGCAGGTCGCCGGGTCGGCGGTAGCGAGGAGCGAACGGAGCGTCCCGGCGCTGGCAACGTACATGTCGGCGAAACGGCCCGGAGGGCGCTAACCGATCTGGTGCGAATGGCGAACGGGAGCGCCCGCGCGCGGCGTCGGTCCGGAGCGAGTCGCCGCTCGGTCGGCGTCGACGCCGTCAGCTCTCGGCGTCGAACAGGGAATCGACCGTGCGGACGAAGCGGTCGACGAGCCGGTCGGGCAGCGACGGCGACACCTCGTCGAGGAGCGCCGCCGTCCGCTCGGGACGCGCCAGCGCGACGGTCATCGGCCTGTCGGGCGACTTCTCGACGATCCCGTGGTCGGCGAGCGTCGAGACGTGCCACGACACCGTGCTCTTCGCGAGGTCGAGGTCGTCCGCGAGCGCCGCCGGCCGGGTCGGACCGCCCGCGTGGAGGCGGACGACGATCTCGCGCGCCGTCTCGCGCCTAAGGAACGCGAGCGTCCGGCGGTCCCACGCGTCGACGGCCGGATCGAAGTAGTGCGCGCGCCCGCCGATCCGCTCGACCGCTAGCTCGCCGTCGCGGACGAGCCGCCGGAGGTGGTACTGCGCCTGCCCGGTCGCGATGTCGAGATCGCGGCCGATCCGGTTGAAGTGGACGCCGGGGGTGTCGCGGACGTGGCGCCGGATCCGGGATCTGGTGTCCGACATTCGTGACTATCCGACCTTCCCTCGCGCGGGATAAAAGCCGCGCGCGCTGTCTCCCTGTCTGGGAACGCCGCGAGGGGAACGTCTTCTTATTCGTCGCGGTCGAAGGGGGAGTGTGACGCAGCCGCTCGCGTCGGTGCCGGCGCTCGCCGGGTGGTCGGTAGAGGGGTCGCTCCCGATCCTGGCGGTCGTGATCGTCGCTGGCCTCGGGACGACCCTCCTCTTCGCCGTCAGCCTCGCCGCGTACCGCCGCCGGCGGCGGGCGCAGTACCGACTGATCTCCCTCGCGGTCGGCGCGCTCCTCGCCCGGTCGGTCGTGGGCGCCGGCACGGTCCTCGGCGTCGTGCCGATGCCGGCCCACCACCTCATCGCGCACAGCCTGGACTTCCTGATCGCCGCGCTCGTCCTCTACGCCGTGTACGCCCACGCGCCCGGGGCCGTCGGCGACGACGCCGCCTCGGACTGAGCCGGGCGTCCCGTCTACCGGCCGCCCGTCCCGTCTACCGGCCGCCCGTCCCGTCTACCGGCCGAGCCGCCCGCGGAGGCGCTCGACCGCGACGTCGACGCGCGAGCCGAAGGCGACCGCCGCGACCGCCGCGGCGGCCCCGAGGAGGCACCAGCCGACGAGCGAAGCCACCGCGCGGCCCGTGTCGACGAAGCCGCCCTCCGGCGCGAAGGCGACCCCGATCACGTGTTCGAAGACGAGCCCCCTGAACGCCCCGTTGGGGGTGAACGCGATCGACTCGGCGATACCGCTCGGCGACGCCCCCGCCGACAGCGACCGGAGCACCGCGAGGTCGCCGCCGAGGATCCCGGCGAGCAGCGCGAGCACGCCGAGCGCGACCGCGCTCCGGCGGCTCGTCGCGATCGTGGACACCGCCGCCGACAGCGAGAGGTACGCCGCGCCGAACGGGACGACGAGCGCCACGAAGCGGACGAAGAGCACGGGGGAGTCGACGCCCGCGTGCGTCGCGAAGATCCCGGTGTCCGGCGCGGCGGTGAGCCAGACGTACGCCCCGACGAGCGCGAACGGGCCGCCGACGAGCGCGAAGAGCGCGACCGTCCGCGCCAGCAGCACGCCGAGGACGTACGCGACCGCGCTCACGGGGTAGGTCCGGATCACGGCGAGCTCGCCGCTCGCGGCGTCGGCGTACAGCGCGCGGTAGCCGAGCACGACCGCGAGCAGCGGGACCAGCACCTCGGTCGGTAGGAGTAGGTCGACGACGGCGGGCACGAACCCGGTGGCGCCGCCACCGCCGACCGCGACGAGCCCGCCGAGCACGACGAGCAGTCCGACCGCGAGGACCGCGTAGCCTGGCGTCCGCCCCACCGTCGTCAGCTCCCGACGGAAGACGACCCAGACGCCGCCGAGCGAGGACCTCATCGGTCGGATACCCCCGTGACGTGGACCGACTCCCCGGTCGCGTCACCGTCGGCGTCGTCCCCAGTCTCCTCGCCGTCGGGAGTCGTCGGTCGGTCGGACGATCCGCTCGCGACGGCGCGGTACAGCTCCCGAACGTCGGCGGCGCCGTGTTCGGCGAGGAGCCGCTCGCGGGGTCCCGACGCGGCGACCCGTCCGCGGCTGAGGACGACGAGGGCGTCCGCGTGCGCGTCGACGAGGTCGAGGTCGTGCGAGCTGACGACGACCGCCGCGTCGTCGCCGGCGCGGGCCGCCGCGCGGAAGGCCCGCTCTCGCATCTCGGGGTCGAGCCCGCTGGTCGGCTCGTCGAGGACGACGACGGCCGGGTCGCCGAGCGTCGCCTGCGCGATCCCGAGCAACCGTCGCATCCCGCCGGAGAGGTCCGCCACCCGCTTGTCGGCCGCGTCGGAGAGCCCCACCGCCGCCAGCGCCTCGTCCGGGTCGCCGTCGACGAGCGCCGCGTAGAACCCGAGCGTCTCGCGGGCGGTGAAGTCGTCGCGGAACGGCACGCGCTGCGGGAGATAGCCGACGTGCCTCTCCGTCTCCTCTCGGTGGTCGCCGCGTCGTTACCGGACCGATCCCGCTGTGGGTTCGACCGCGCCCGCGAGCACGCCGAGAAGCGTCGACTTGCCGGAGCCGTTCGGGCCGACGACGGCGGTGACGCCCGTCTCGACCGACAGCGAGACGTCGTCGAGGACCCGGACGCCGCCGTAGGAACGGGCGACTCCGTCGACCGCCGCGAGCGGGCGATCGCTCACGCCGACCCCTCCGCGGTCGCCGTGGCGTTTCCGTCGGGATCGCTCGCGACCCGCCAGTCCGTCCGAACCGGCCCGTCGGCGCCGGCGTCCGCTCCGGTGACCGCGTCGACTCGGTCCGGGTGGTAGGGCTCTGTCGCGGGCGCCGGATCGACGATGCTCCCGGACCGGGCCCCGGGGACGGTCCCGCGGAGGCGGTCGAGGAGCCGCGCGGCGGGCGACTCGCGTACCGTGACCGCGCCCGCCTCCCGGTGGAGCGCCGCGTCGACCGGAGACGTCGGCCGGTACGCCCGGCTTCCGGGGTCGTGCGGGCCGACGTTCGCGCCCTCCCAGTAGTTCCCCCGGTCGCCGTCGGCCCAGACGCGTAGCGCGCCTGCGCCGGCGGCCGCGTGGTCGTCGTTGCCGACGAAGTCGTTCGCGACGACGCGGCTCGACGGGACGACGGTCGTCGCGCGTGCGCCGAGCTCGTTGTCGACGACGACGTTGTGCTCGTAGAGCGACCCGCGGGCGCTCGTGGAGAAGCCGAGCTCGTTCCCGACCAGGGTGTTGTGGCCGACGTACGTCCGCGTGCCAGACGCCTGGATGCCCGCGCTGGACCCGCGGACGTCGTTGCCGACGATCGCGTTGCCGGCCGGACGCGTCATCACGGTGACGCCGGCGAACAGCTCGTTCCGAAAAGCGTTGTCCGCGACGAGCGCGTCGCCGGTGTACATGAGGTGCGTCCCGTATCGGTTGTCGGCGAACGTCGAGTTCCGCACGACCGAGCCGTCCGCGCGGTGGAGGTAGATCCCGTCGCGGCCGCCCTCGAACCGGCTGTCCGTGACGGTGACCCGCGACTCCATTCCGGTGATCCCCATGAACCCCTCCTGCCACTCGTCGGTCCCGTCGACGAAGAGCTCCCTGACGGTGGCGTGCGAGCCCTCCCGCAGCAGGAGCCCGCTCGCGCCCGCGTCGATGGCGACGTCGTCGACGACGAGCCCCGGCGCGCCGACCGCCTTGATCCCGGCGTCGCCGTGGCCGTAGCCGAGCTGGATGTTCGTGTCCCACGCCTCGCCCTCGGGGTCCCGTGACTCGCGGGCCGCCTCCGGGTCGCGAGTCTCGTTCCCGGTGCCCGCGATCCGCATCCCCGTGAGCGCCACGTCGGGCGCGCGGACGGTGATCACCGAGCCGGTCCCGTTCCCGACGACGCGGGTCGCGCCGGCGTCGCCCCGCTCGCCGCCGGCGCCCGCCCCGGCGATCGTCACGGACCGGTTCACCGTCACGTTCTCTTTGTACGTCCCGGGCGGGACGCGGACCGTCGTGTTCGGCGGCGCGGCTGCGACGGCGGCGTCGATGGTGGGGGCGTCCTCGCCGACGACGACGGAGACCGGCCGGTCCGCCCGCTCCTCCGCCGCCGCGAGCCGCCCGGTCGCCGTCCGCCAGCGCTCCGGGGCGAGCGAGCGCACGGTCGCCGCGGAGTCGACGTCGAACGACCGGGTCCGGACCGCCTCCCAGCCCACGACCGACCCGCCGTGGTCGGCGGCGAACGCCGCCGCGGCCTCGCGGTCACGGAAGGGGACGACGACCTCGCCCGCCGGGGTCCGCGCGTCGCTCCCGACGACGTACCGGGCCTCCCCGACCGGCGTCCACCCCCCTGCTCCGGTCGCCGAGAACAGCCCGGAGTCGGTCCTCCCCGGGTCCCTGTGATCGAACGTCTCGACGTACGCGACGAGCGGGTAGCCGAACTGCCGCTCCGTCCGCCCGTCCGAGCGCGAGTCGACGAACGCGCCGACTCCGTTGTAGCCGACGACGTACTGGAGCTGCGAGTAGAACACCTGAACCCGCGGAAGGGTCGCGTCCCCGGCCATCAGCGCGTCCGTCTCCGAGGAGAGCCCGAGTTCGACAGCGTCGTCGAACCGCACCGGCTCGGGGACCGACTCGCTCGGGTCGGCGGCGAACGCGCCGGCGGTCGCGACCGCGGCGAGCGCGACGAAGCCGACTGCCGCGATCCGGACGCGACGCGACCGGGCGGTATCGGGGTCGAAAACTGCCACGCGACAGCTTCGAACGGCCGCGACTTAGGGCGTCTGGTTCGTTCCTCGAACGCGCCGTTGAACGCGTCCCGAGGGGCTAAGAGGGCCGTTTAGTAAGATCTACACATGGCGCTATCCGACCGGTCGACACCCGTCTCCGACCCGCCGACGAGCCGATCCGAAAGCGGCGCGACGCTCCCCCGGCGCCGGCTGCTCGCGGGACTCGCCGCCGCCGGCGCCGCGACCGTCGCCGGCTGCTCCGGTCAGGAGTCGGCGTCGATCTCGCCCGTCTCCATCGACGACGACCAGGCCTGTGACCAGTGCGGGATGATCGTCGCCGACCATCCCGGGACGGTCGGACAGGTCCACTTCGAGGACGACGAGCCGGAGGGGGGCCGCCCGGCGCAGTTCTGTAGCGGCACCTGCGCGTACACCTACCGCTTCGACGCCGAGGACGAGGGGCGGAGCCCGGTCGCGACGTTCCTCACCGACTACTCGGCGGTCGATCAGGAGGTGTTCGAGGAGGGCGACGACACGATGTTCTCCTCGCACGTCGAGAGCGAGGCGTTCGCCCGCGAGTCGGCTCTCACGGTCGTCGTTCGCAGCGAGGTCATCGGGGCGATGGGGCCGGACCTGATCCCGTTCACCGACGACGGCGACGTCGACGACTTCGTCGCGGAGTACGGCGGCGAGGAGATGCCCGCGACCGAGGTGGACCGCGCGACGCTGGAGGCGTTGTAGCGCCCGGGCGGACTACTCCGCGGCGCCCCACTTCGCGACGCGCTTCGGGCGGTCAGACACCGCCATCACGTCGAGGTCGTCGCTCGCGTGGTCGAGCGCCTCCAGGGCGGCCGTCGCGGAGGCGTGCGTCGAGAAGTAGGTGATCTCCTCTTCGACGGCGACCTCAAGCAGGTCCCGCTGGCGCGAGACGATGAGGTCGAGGTCGCCGCGCTTGGCCGCCTCGATCAGGTCCGTCGCCTCGCTCAGCTCGAAGTGCGCCGCGTACCCCTCGACGAGCGCCTCGCCGGCCTCGGTGCCCGGGTCCGGGAACTCCTCGGCCGAGAGGTCGACGACGGCGGTGCCGGACTCGGGGATCGGCTTCCCGGTCGAGTCCTGCGCCTTGTCGTACGCCTTGCCGAAGGAGGTCGCGGTACCCATGACCTCGCCGGTCGACTTCATCTCCGGACCGAGCCGCGGGTCCGAACCCGGCAGGCGGTCGAACGGGAGGACGACCTCCTTCACGGAGCGGTGTTCGGGGATCTGCTCGTCGGCGTCGAGGTCGGCGAGCGTCAGGTCGTCGGTCATCACTTTCGCCGCGAGCTTGGCGATGGGGACGCCCGTCGCCTTCGAGACGAACGGGACGGTGCGCGAGGAGCGCGGGTTCGCCTCTAACACGTACACCTCGCTTTCCGCCTCGCCCTCGACGCCCGTCACCGCCAGCTGGACGTTGAGCAGGCCGACGGTGTCGAGCGCGCGGGCGATGTCCTCGGTGACCTCGCGGACCCGCCCGAGCGTCTCGTCGCCGAGCGAGCGCGGCGGGATCATGCACGCGGAGTCGCCCGAGTGGACGCCCGCGCTCTCGACGTGCTCCATCACGCCGCCGAGCAGCACGTCCTCCCCGTCCGCGACCGCGTCGACGTCCAGTTCCACCGCGTCGTCGAGGAACTGGTCGACGAGGATGGGCTTGTCGGGCGAGACGCGGACCGCCTCCTCGATGTACTCCTCTAACTCCGCGTCGTCCTCGACGACCCGCATCGCGCGACCGCCGAGCACGTAGGAGGGGCGCACCAGGACGGGGTAGCCGATGTCGTGGGCGAGCTCGAGCGCCTCCGCCTCGCTCGTCGCGGTGCCGCCCTCCGGTTGGGCGATCCCCATCTCGTCCATTAAGACGTTGAACCGGTCGCGGTCCTCCGCGAGGTCCATCGCCTCGACGCTCGTCCCCAAGATCGAGCAGTCGAGCCCGCGACGGTCGAGCTCCGCCTCGAGCGGTTCGCCGATGTTCACCGACGTCTGCCCGCCGAACTGGACCATCACGCCGTCTGCGCCGGTCGCCTCGGCCACGTCGGCGACCTCCTCGGCGGTGATCGGGTCGAAGAACAGCCCGTCGGAGGTGTCGTAGTCCGTCGAGACGGTCTCGGGGTTGTTGTTGACGACGTGCGCCTCGATGCCGAGCTCGCGGAGCGCCTGGATCGCGTGGACCGAGCAGTAGTCGAACTCGACGCCCTGCCCGATCCGGATCGGGCCACCCCCGACGACGACCACGCTGTCGACGCTCTTGTCGACGACGAGCTCGCCAGCCGCGGCGTCGCCCTTCAGCGGTCCCCGGTTGAACTCCGACTGACGCGCGGAGTAGTAGTACGGGGTCTCGGCGGCGAACTCACCGGCGCAGGTGTCGACCTGCTTGTACGTCCGACCGGGGACGTCCTCCTCGACCGCCTCTACGTCGGTCCCGCCACCGGCGAGCGCCGCGATCTCGGCGTTCGTGTGGCCCGCGGTGGCCGCCTGCGCGAACTCGCCGTTCTGGGCCGCCTGCGCGGAGTCGCTGACGCGCTTGAACCGCTCGAGGTACCACGGTTTGATCCCGGTCAGGTCCTCGATGTCCGCGACGGTGTAGCCGCGGTCGAACGCCTCGAACATCGCGTACGGGCGGTCGGGCGAGGGGCGCTCGAGGTACTCGGTCTCCAAGGTGTCGTCGTCGACGGTCTCCCAGTCGACCGCCGGGTCGTACTCCGACGAGCGGAGCGACTTCAGGAGGCTCTCCTCGAAGTTCCGGCCGATCGCCATCGCCTCGCCGGTGGATTTCATCGCCGTGCCGAGCTCGAAGTCGACGTCGTCGAACTTGTCGATGGGCCAGCGCGGCACCTTCGTCACCACGTAGTCGATGGCGGGCTCGAACGCGGCGGTCGTCTCGCCGGTGATCTCGTTGTCGATCTCGTGGAGCCGCTTGCCGAGCGCGACCTTCGCGGTGACGCGGGCGATCGGGTAGCCGGTCGCCTTCGACGCGAGCGCGGAGGAGCGGGAGACGCGCGGGTTCACCTCGACGACGCGGTACTCGCCGCCGGGGGTGCCGTCGTCGTGCCACGCGAACTGGATGTTACAGCCGCCTTGAATGCCCAGATCCCGGATAACTTCGAGCGCCGCGTCGCGCATCTCCTGGTGACCGTCGTCGGGGATCACCTGCGAGGGGGTGACGACCGTCGACTCGCCGGTGTGGATCCCCATCGGGTCGATGTTCTCCATGTTGCAGATGATGATACAGGAGTCGTCGGCGTCCCGCATCACCTCGTACTCCAGCTCGACCCAGCCGGCGATAGACTCCGTGATCAGCACCTCGCTGTTCCGCGAGAGGCGGAGTCCCTTGCGGACGCGCTCGACGAGCTCCTCGAACTCGTCGACGACGCCCGAGCCGGAGCCGCCGAGGGTGTACGTCGTCCGGGCGATGACGGGGAGGCCGCCGACCGCGTCGACCGCGTCCTGAACGCGCTCGCGGAAGTACTCCTCGTCGAAGTCGGTGACCGACTCGTCGTCGTCCAAGGAGATGGTCGTCGACTTGGGGACCGGCTGGTCGAGGCCCTCCATCCGCTGGCGGAACAGGTCGCGGTCCTCCGTCGCGTAGATGGTGTCGAGCGGCGTCCCCATCACCTCGACGTCGTGTTCCTCTAGGATTCCCTCCTCGGCGAGCTCGGCGGTGACGTTGAGCCCGGTCTGCCCGCCGAGCCCGGCGATGACGCCGTCCGGCTCCTCGATCCGGATGACCTCCGCGATGGCCTCGGGCGTGATCGGCTCGATGTACACCCGGTCGGCCGTCTCGGGGTCGGTCATGATCGTCGCGGGGTTCGAGTTCACCAGGACGACGCGGGCGCCCTCCTCTTGGAGGGCGCGACACGCCTGTGCCCCGGAGTAGTCGAACTCGGCCGCCTGTCCGATCTGGATCGGTCCGCTGCCGATAAGGAGAATCGTCCGGTCCTCGCTCATTACGCGGACGGAATACGCTCATCGTAATAAGGTCGGCGGTAGAGTACGAATCTCGCAGCAAGTTTGCGATTTTCGCAAGTGAGTGCGTGCCACGGTCGGTGATACGACACACCACGGTGGTTGGTGGGGCGCCGCACGACGCCCCCGTGACAAACCCCGGTTACGGGAAATACGAGGCGAAAGCCTCGCGCTTCAGCGCGGGGATGAAGCCAACCAACAGTATTCAACCGCCGTCAATGGCATAGACGGGGTTCCAACGCAGTCTTTAAGCCGTCCAACCGTGATAGTATACATAGATGGTAAAGAGTACCCGTCACGCGAAATACGAACTCTACTACCACATAGTGTTTGTACCGAAATATCGGCGTTCGCACCTGACGGGGGAGACGAAGGAACGTCTCGAAACCATCTTCGCGGAAATCTGTGAGGACAAGGGCCTCGAACTGGTCGAGTGCGAAGTCATGCCCGATCACGTACACCTGTTCATCGGAAGTCCACCCAAGAACGCCC
>NZ_FNBO01000004.1 GCF_900102375.1 Halorubrum xinjiangense | reverse complement strand
GGCTCTGTTGAAATCCTCAGAGAGTTACATGTTCGCCGTGTAATTCGACGAGATGAAGGCCCTCCCGAAGTCGCAGATTCTCCGGTTTACTGAGAAGGCGATCCATTTGGCACGCCGAGTGGTTTCTCGATACTCCTCGAAGTTCTCCAAACATCGCTATACACTTCCCCAGCACGTTGTTTTGCTGTGCCTCAAAGTTCGGAAGAACACGACCTATCGTGGCCTGCTTGACGAACTAATCGAGATGCCACGCATTCGTCACGCCCTCGGATTAGCTGAACTTCCTACGCCATCAACGCTTTGTAAGGCGTTCAACCGGCTTGATATGGCTGTCTGGCGTGCTATATTGACTCTCTCAGCGACGCTACTTCCGACGAGCGGTGTCGTTGGAGTTGATGCGTCAGGATTCGACCGCAGTCACGCCTCAAAACACTACACGAAACGAGCCGAACTCACGATTCAGCAGCTCAAGGTGACGTTGCTGGTCGATACGGAGGTGAACGCAATTCTCGATTTACACGTAACGACGACACGAAAACACGATAGCCAGATCGCTCCGTCGTTGATCAAGCGCAATCCCGAAGACATTGATATTCTGCTCGGTGACAAGGGCTACGACGACCAGAAGATCAGGCGGCTCGCCCGGCAACACGAGGTTCGGCCACTGATTAAGCATCGTGAGTTCACATCACTCCACAAGGCATGGAACGCACGCTTAGACGCTGATCTCTACGGCCAGCGGAGTCAATCCGAGACTGTGAACTCAACGCTCAAGCGAAAGTACGGTGCGTTCGTCCGCTCACGACGATGGTGGAAACAGTTCCGTGAACTCACTATCGCTTGTCTCGTTCATAATCTCGACCGGTCGCTCTGAACGGTCTATACAGTTATTCCGTTGCTCGATACGCCTGACCGCCACGAACGATTCCCAGTACCGCGAGGAGGGCATACAGAACGGGCATATTTACGAGACCGAGATTCAGATAGCCGAGAACGGCGAACGCAAGTGAGAGAACTCCAACAACGATCATAATGACTGAGTACACTTTCTGAAACTTCAAGAGCAGGAACACACCAGCGACGGAGATTAACGAGAAGAGGGCGCTGAGGAAATACGAATCGAGGTAGACGGAAACAAAAACCGCTCCGAAGAAAGCAACAACGATGAGTCCCACCCTACAGAGATTCCTCCGTAACTCCTGATCGATCACGTTGAGAGAGTTATATTCCAAGGAGAAACAGTTTATTCTTTTCGCAATTCTCATCGACCGGCTGTTTCAGGCGAGAATGTGTCTGAAGAATAGGATTTCAACAAGGCCTAATCTTAGTAATCGCACGCTGGTTCTGACCGGTGATTCGGACTCAACAGTATGAAAAGAACCCTTGAGAATAGTTCTATGACACCCTAAAAAAGATGTAACAGAGTTAATGAACCGGATTACCGAATTCGCATTCAGTCGATACACTGCAAGTGAACATTGTCAGTGGTGTCAACACAACCGGCTTCCCTGCGCATCGGATTTGTTCACCGTCGGGCCTGGGTTCGAAGAGTAACTCAGAACAGTATTTAATCCGCTCTGTGACAAGTTATCGAGTGAGAAAGAATCGTCAATGAGAGATCCACTGAAAAACGCGTGTCCTGAGGTCGGATATCAACAGGTCGAGTGGGATATGCTGAAACCACCGGACGAACGAGTGATGCCGCTCACACACACGAACCGGTTGAAATTGTCTGAGATGTCGGTGCGACCGGATCAAGAATTGACGGAGTACAGTCTCGTTGATCGAGATGGGAACACGTACACGCAGGAGGATCTCACTGCAGTTCCTGAGACACCGGATCCGGCGAGAATAGAGGAGGTTATTTCAGAGATTGAGTCGTCAGGTGGGAAAGCACAACGCGTGGCGCTTGCGGACCTCGCTAACATGGCAGCAGTAGCACCTAGTGAGTGTGGGAGTGCTGTTGCGTTACTGGCAGATCTACTGAATTACGGTCCTCCTGCGGTACAGGGCGAGGCACTCAACGTACTCACACAAATTGGTGAGTCAGATCCGGAACACACGAGAGCAGGTGTCGAATCGGCAGTAGATCTCGTAGATAACTCCACACATTCGTTACTGCGGAATGAGGCACTACAATTTCTCGTCATGTTCGTAGAGCATGACTCGACCGCAGTAACTGATGCCGTGCCACAGCTCGCCGCACTCCTCCGTGATGAGTCGACAGATACGGACACAGCAGCACGGATTCTGGCTGCGATTGGGCGTTCACAGCCTGACGCGTTGGTCGATGTTGTTCCAAAGTTAGAGTTGTTCTTGGAAACCGAACCGGGACGTGCACACGTGTCGATACTCACCGCGATTGGTCAACTCAGCAAGGAGCATGCGAACATTACGGTCGAAGTGATACCGACCGCCGCAGAGTTTCTCTCAGCAGAAGAGCTGACGCTTCGATCGAATGCAGCTGGGGTACTCGCTGACCTCGCTGACGAGTATCCAACAGAGGTGGAACCATGGGTCCCGGACGCCATCGAGTTGATGGAGGACTCGGATGAGCAGGTGCGATACAACGCAACATCAATTCTCGCCCGTGTCGCAGATGAACATCCTGACACGGTGAGTCCGGCCACAGAACAGTTACTCGCTGTGCTTGACGAGAGGGAGTTAGCTAATACGCGGTTCAACGCCTGCTGGGCGCTCAAACGGGTCAACGCGACGAGTGCATTGGAGACGGTACGCGAAGTTGCCGCAACTGACCCCGACGACGACGTCCGGTCAGTCGCACGGTTGGCCGCCGATAGTATCGAAGACTGAGCCGTGACGGGTGGACCTATTCGTGGTACACCACCAGTCACCGGAGCGTGTCTACTGACTGAATATGGGGCAGAATGTCGCTCTTGACGGGGGGCTCAACAGAAATTTTACTGTCTACAGAGTACAATCGGGGGACACCTGATGGCCGTCTTGGATGATCTCTCCGGATTTGAGTTTGAGGACGTTACAGAGGACATCTTCCGGAACGTCGGCTACGAAAACGTGCGGCAAGCTGAACGGACGGCTGATGAAGGGCGTGACATCTTGATGGAAGAGGTCGTTGATGGAACCCGGCGAGGGGTTGTCGTTGAGTGTAAGCACACGGGAACGGTCGGGCGGCCAGTCGTACAGAAACTACACTCGGCGATTGCGACGTTCAATTTCGACGGGCCGAAACGCGGAATGGTGGTCACGACCGGACGGTTCACTGGCCCGGCGACCGAGTATGCCCAGCAACTTCAGCAGAATGGTGATCCGTATCCAATCGAACTCATCGATGGTGAAGACCTGCGTGAGATCGCTGACGAAATTGGACTCGATCTTTACAACGGTCGGATTGAAATCCTGTGCGACGAAACGCTCCGACCGTACGACCCGGCGACCTCGGTGACCGTACCTGTCGAGGAAGCGTTCAATGACATCGACAACATCGAGTCAGCGAATCTTCCCACACCGCACTCGCAAGTTACGTTCCAACCGGTCATCGCTGTGACGGCGGACACGAACGCGGTCTTCGAGACGTCGGTCGGCGTGATTCACCGGGTCAACGAACGATCTCGGTTCGTCGTCCACGCCGAACACGGGCACCCTCAGACCACGTCCGGTGATGTCTCAACCCTCGTGTTAGAGAACCTCCACGCGACTGTTGATCTTGACGCGGACCGGTTTGCGAATCAATTCGATACAGTTGAAGAGCGACGCTTCGGGCAAACCCAGACCGAGTACAAAGAATGGGCCGTTGACCGACTCAAGGACCATCACACGACGACTGTCTCCTATACGGGAGATAACAACGTCACGTACACGAAAACGTGCGAACCGAATCAATCCGACATCTCTGTCCAATCAATCGAGCCGGTGTACCTCCCACAAGTCCGGCACACGACCAAGCTCGAAGAATACTCGTACCCGTACGAATATTTTGCGGCCGGCCCCTCACGCGTCACCAGTGAAGACGGTATCCACCAGTGCGTTCACTGTGCCACCTCCGGAACGGACACCACCTACACGTTCTGTGCGAACTGCGGGAGCATTAGCTGCGACTCGCACAGCAAAACTGAGCGGTTGGAAGGAACACCAGTCTGTACCGGCTGTGCCGTAACCGAGCGGTTTGCGCTCAAAACGAAGTACTTCTACGACGAGACGAATCGAGACGAATTCCGAACGAAGTATGATGCGATGCCGTTCTACAAGAAAGCCATGGAGAACACGATACCCGCCGTCGGCGCAGTCCTGCTTGTCACGATTGTGCTTCTCGGACTACTTGCGAGCGTCGGTGGGCTCTAATCCGCGTTCAACTGTGCGACACGCTGAAGATATTCCTCTGCGAATACGAGTGTATGCCGAAGGTCAGCGTTGAGATCCCTCAAGAATTGCTCGATGACCTCGACGAGCACGTCGGTGACGATGTGAAGTTCGTCAATCGAAGCGACGCGATCCGTACATCGATCCGCAAAACGCTCGATATGCTTGATGAAATCGATGAACGACACGGACGAGTGGATCCGGAGGCAACCGAGTAAACGGGAGTCCTGAACTCGTCGCACAGGTGCTTGAGGTGATAGGTGATTTCCTCACACTTGTGACTGAGAATTGTGTTGACCGACGTACTCTTTCTAATGCCAAGTGTCGCTATCTACCAGAACGTGGGATGAGGCGTCGCAACTTTCCAATTCTTTATTATGGTTCTCGATTATTATCCGTGTGAAGTATTATCCTAGCCGACACGAGTCAAAGCGAGAAACGCATTGTAGTAGTGCCATATCTGTACGGTATCTATTCCACTCACAGGATAACCGAGGGTACGTCGATGAGTGAGCAAACACGGAAGATTCGGGAGACCGGATTCACAAATTGTGACACAGCTGTCAGAGTCGGTGGGGTACACGTGCTTGGCGGGTTACACGGCCATCCACTGACGATTGCTCGTTTGACTGGGTCGATAACGCGGTATGATCCTGATGTGGTTGCGGTCGAGGCGTGTGGTGACGCGATCTCGCAGTATCATCCGGATGTACAGGATGCTCGCTGGCCGCCGCGGGATGAGCTTGAGGCTGCTGCGTATGCGACGGATAGACTCTATGATCTGCTTCTCGCTGGGATCGATACACAAGAATATGAGCATTCTGCCGATTTTGAACGACTTGACAGAGAGATATTCACTGACCTTGGAGTCATCGACTCCCGGGACGAATTGACGAGGGCGACGTATTTCGAGTTGGACTTGTCGACAATTCGGGAGTGGCGAGCGGCAACACAAGCACGGGTTCCTGACGCGTTCACAGCTGTGCTAGCTGATCGAGACGCTGTGATGGCGGGTCATTTACACGCACTCATTAGCGGTGAGGATATCGACACTATTGTTGCTGCGGTTGGTGTTCAGCATCTGACTGGTGTTGTTGATTTGTTAAGCACCCCTTCTGAGATTCCCGACGATCTCATCGAAGTACCACCACTCGCTCATTACCGGTTATTTCCGCGCGATTCTCCGTGGTCTAGTGCGGACTAGACGCGTTCGGTTCTCATCATCAGCCGGATTTTCCACTTCTTTGTGGCTACATAGACGAACGAGCATTCAACAGCACAACTTTCCCACAGGGCAGGCTTTTAAATTTGATCAGATATTTAGCTTCAGCATGTCAGACAATACTCGAAGCGAAACGGACGGAGATTATCAAGATATACAGCCGCAACTGAATGATTTTGTAGAGCGGAAGTGCTCTGTCTGTGGTCGCAAGTACGGTGAAAACGAGGCTCCCTGCCACCGATCACACGTCGTCTCGTTTGAGCGGCGGCTCACTACGCAGAATTGGTTGCTCGCTAGAAACCCACAGGAGATGTCACCTAGTGATGAGTTGGTTGTTGGTGCTGATGGCGTCTCATTTGAGCCGCTGTATTTTGTCATGGACAACTAACCTCTGAATAAGTAGCTACTAAGGTGTGTTTCGAGTGTATCACCTGGAAGGGATCTACGCGAAGGTGAGGGTAGGGTGCTGTAATTTTTTGGTCTAACTGTACCTGATGCTAGATCTGGGGTATGAACTGCCAGATCTCGACGAATTGCTATTGTGGTCGTCACGGGATCCAAATCCACATCGACCAAGATTACGTGAGCAGGTTGAGTCAGGCGAGTTCTGGTAGAAACTCGCCTGACAAGCCGGTCAGCTCAGAGGTAGGTAGTAGCGACAGCTTTGGATCGGCGACGCACTCACCGGAGTGAGTGCGCCGCCTTCAGAGAGTGACACAGATCTCATCATCCGAGACAGAAGAACATCCGTTCAGTTCTCCGATCACACTTCATCAGCGATTCGACTCAACACCGTCTTGCTCAACTATCCGCACAAACACCGCCTCAACGCGCCGCTAAACTACAACGGATGGTCTGGGGACAGACTGTCGGTACGACCATATCGCTTTGAGAGTCTGATGAGCAGACTGTGAGCACGACTATATTGCTTAGATAGTATGCGAAGTAGACTGCCAGCACGACCATACTGTATTGTGAGTCTGAGGACCAGCCTGTCAGCACGACTATATTACTAAATATAATCGACAGTGCTAGTTACTCATCACCGAAATCTGGTGTAAATACGAGCAACTAGATCCACTATTACCAAAGCGGTATCATTTCTGAACGAAGAAAAATTGATTCTGAAATACCCTTCAGACTCTCAAATACCATTTAGAAAACATATTATGTTGCCAAGAAAGCCGGCTGTTTTTTCATAGTTTCATTTCGATTTCTAATTACCAATACAGTCCATCGAATTCTCCAAACACATTGTTCAAACTAATTAATTTCTAGGAATCCCTTGGATGTGACTTTTACAATCTCACCTCTAATTCTAATTAGCCTATTTGGACGTGTGATATCAATTAAAGTATGAATAATAATTTGTGTGAGATAGTCGTCAGGTTCGCATTATATAACAACATTTTGTAACCCGCTTGTAGTCCATTGATTTTGTGTTATCCATAGCGACTACTAATTAGATCTCACTCTTTCGCTGTGACTGATATTTTGCTGTTTCGATGAAGAAACTAATTATGAATTTCCGACCTTCTCGTAAGGAGAATTACTGTCTATGTCTATACGCTCTTGAATGGTAATGAACCAAGAAATGGCGGCCTTTCCATAGCTGTATTTCCGGGATGCTGTTTCGGAAAGTAATTAGAAACTCGCAATCCGGCCTCGGCAGAAAGAATAGTCAAATTTGATCGCCTTGTTTCTAAGAGCTTTAGAAGCAAGGAGGACAATTTTAAAGCCTTTATTTGTATTTGGCCTTGCTCTATACCACCCAAAATCGCCCGAAGATACATGGTGGTATAGTGGTTGATTTGTAGGATTTACCTCACGTGTGTTTTCAGTGATTTCCGCTGGGGGCGACACTCATTCATTCGCCAAGAGTGATTGGCTTGGAAGATAACATATACTTGTCAACATATGTAGTTGGTAGAAGTGATTGTTTACTCAGTCGATCCCAGCCATCAGCAACTGCTCAAGTCAAATCCCATTTTGATAGCTTCTACACATCACACCCATCCGTAGTAGTTTGATCGAACAGCAGCCTCGTGCCGGAAACAAATACCGAAGATATTGTCTTTCGTGTGAGCGCTGGCTTCCAATGTGCTCCGAGAAACTCTTTCGAACCCATTCCAACCCTCATTGTCTCCCCATCGGAGAAGATGAAATTGTCCAACTCTCTGAAGTAGGAGTTAATGAGAGATTCCCTATGTCTGACCTTGTCGATCAAGGCACTGAAGGTCGTGTTTCTTCCCGGCAGTCGAGTAATGTACACGAAGTGGGTCAAGACCGAGCGGTACGAAACGAGATACTGATTGAGTGTGTTCTCAATATGACTGTTGAGGGAATTATCGACAAAGAGACAGCCACTTCGTATCTGTCTCAGCGGTTCAGAGAATTAGGTTCGTGATTGAGTGCCCCGACCGCAGTGTTGAGTGCTTCTGACTCTTCGGCTCCGTTTTGAATAGCCATTATCTCGATTATTACGTGTATGTCATCCCCGTTCCCGAGAGAACAGAGCTTACAGAGTGAAATGGTTCATTCGAAGGCAGACACTAGCTAATCGTCTCCAAGATAACTATCAAGTGTCGTGTCAGTGGAGTCTGCGAGGTAGTTCGTAATATTCTCTTTTTCCCAGCCAACGCAGGAGACAATACTTTCACCGGCGCGGAGAGCGGCTGCCTCGTACCAGCCGACATCGTATGACTGGGTGTCTTCGAATGGGAGTCGAACGCGGTCGATGCCGCGTCCGTCGTCATTGACGACGACGTAGCGGACGGTTTGCCCTGGTGCGAGACTGGTACAGTGATGTTGCGCGCGGCGGAGCGCCGCGACGGTGAGCGTCTCCTGAGTGTATGCCTCGGCGTGTTTCGAGACTCGGTTCGCCACGAAGAGGTCGTCCGTGGCTACGTCACCGTGACGTAACGTGGTGAGGTGCCGACGGAGGACATCGCACACGGCTTCTGGTGAGCGCGTCGCATCGAACACGCGGAGCGCGTCTTCTTGGACGGTGGTGACCCACGGTGGTGTGCTTCGCTGCCGGGCTTCGATACCGCGCATTTTGATCGCGTCACCAACCTCGCCAGTTGACGGGCGGTCTTTGTGCCGTCGCTTTCCAAAATATCGAGTTAATGCGCCACTCTCACCGTTCCGCATCGGACAAAAGGCGACCCAGTCGAATTCGGACTCATGCTCGAGGGTGATGCCCACCTCGTCAGAGATCTCTGCGGCGACTGTAGCAAGCGGGCGTTGGTCACGATCCGAGACAGGGGTGACCCAGATAGAATCCACAATGCCGTGGAGGACGCGCCACCCGGCGTCTTCGAGCGCCGTTTTCGCATCGAGGAGGATTTCGCGGGCGAACGCGTTGATTGCTTCGTGGCATTCGATCCGGCCGAACTTCGCGTTCGAGAAGCCTTGGTACCCGAAACAGGAGACGAGAATCCATTTAATCGCTGACGACGCTGATTCGAGCCGGTCACGTTCAGGGTCGTCGGTCGTTTCCGCTATCTGGTCTTTGATGCGGCTGCGCGCGTCGATCAGCGGGCCGAGCACTGTCGGGAGATACCCGTCGGCCTCACAGATCGAGTATCCGAGGCCGGGGACGTCGTCACTATCGCAACACCCGCACCGAACGGTTTCCGGAGAGATGTTGCGGGTTCGAATAATGTTCGGATACAGCGACGCAAAATCGAGTTCGTGGACGTCCTCGTGGACACCGACTGCTGGTGCGAATGTTGTCCCGCCGCGGTCGGCGGCATCGAGTGTTGCGGCCGGTTTAAACAGTTCCGGCCGCCACGCTTGCCACGGAACGAGGACATCACGATCGCGGGCAGCGCGGATCTGCAGCGCAATGAGGACACGCCCAATCGACGCCCAGCCAAGCTCTTCAAGTGGCAGCCCAGCCCGACCAACAAGGTCGAGGCACCCAGCCAGTCCCGCTTCGTGGTAGAAGAACGTACTCGACTCATCGATCACGACTCGGCCAGGAACCGTGTACCGAGCTGGGGAATGTCCCACCTGCCCGTAACTCGTGTATGTGGATTCTCCTGCGAGTTTCGTGTACCCGGACGCGCGGCCGAGTTCGAAATGTGGCACGTCGTGCGTGTCGGCGGCCTCAAACAGGAGTGGGATGAGATCCGCCGTAGACACGACGATGACGTCAGGATCTCGTTCACGAACGCTGCGGTCAACGGCGTTGACGGCGGCTTCGGGCGTGGGCCCGGCGGCGTCACCGTCGATTGTGAGGTGTGTCAGGGCAGCGTGTCCGGATTTGTGGGCTGGGATTGAGAGGGTGAGCGATCGGAGCGACCGGACAGACTGGTCTGGGTTGGCTGAGGTATCTGTTTCGAGGCAGTACCGGAACTGTCGGGTGTGATCGACGTTGTAACACGTGTACTCGGCCGGGTGGTTGAACTGCTGAACGCGCTGCGTGATGCGTCGCACGGCGTCAATATCCGCGGCATCGATCCGGAGCAGCGGTCGCGGATCAGTCCGGAATGTTTGCCGATGGGATTCACACCGTATGTCGGTGACCGCGTCCTGCCCGGACAGGAATGCTCGAAGGTCAAGTAATGAGTCGGACAGCCCATCACGGTCTGGTGGTGTCGGGGTCGAGCCACCACGCCGCCCGTACAGGTCACGGACGGCATCACCGACGAACAACGTCGGCGTGTACTCCTCATGGACTGTCCGAGCGACGCCGTCGTCTGTGAGCGCCCAACGGACAACATCTCCGGAAGAGCGGAAATCAACTGTCAGCACCATCGGGACTGGTGGGTCCTTCGAGTTCGGTGATGCGCTCTTCGAGCTCATCGATTCGGCGTTCCTGTTCGATTGCGATGCTCACCAACAAGGGCGCGAATCGGTCCTCGTGGTTCAACATCCCTGCCGCGTCAGCGTGGTTGCGTGCGTACACGAACAACTGGTCGAACCGGGGTTGATCGCGGCGGCGCAGCGTCCGTCGATACGGCCCCCAACGCTCCTCAATCGCTCGCAGCGTATCACGGTACGTCGGATTGGTTCGTCCCATCAGATGACCCGCGAGACTGCTTCCTCACTCACGACTGGTGAGTCGTACCTCTGGGCTCGGTGGGCAAGCACTTCCTGCCAATAGGCGAGCGTCGTCTGTACCCACCCGTCTCCGAGGTTGTACACGAGTGCGTCGACGTCGCCTGCCGCATCGGTGAACCGCGGTCCAAACTGCGTCTTCTGGCAGTACAGATGCGTCTTCGCCGCATTCACGACCAGTTTCCTGAAGTCATCTTCGCGTGATCGTGTCACGATGACGGGGACATCATGGACGCGGGCAGCACGGGCGAGCGCTGCGATCGACCGAACGAGTAACTGCTTGGCGTGCTTCGTCGAGGAATCGCTGTCACGGTACAATCGATCGATTCCGGTCACAACCACGACACTGGGACTCGTTACCTGCTCGCCAGCGAGCCGGTCGAGCAACGACGTCTGTTGATACGCCGTGAATCCCCGAGCGACGTGTATCCTATCGAGGTACCGCTGATCAGGGGCCAGTTCACGTAGCCGTGTTGTCTGTGCGGTACCTGCCGCGTCAACCCAATACGCATCTCCCGTCCCAGCGAACACACGGTCAAGCAGCAGTGACTGTACCGGCGTCACACCGGGGTCAACATCTACGTCTATCAATGTGAGGCCCGAATCAAGCTCTGGTAGTTCAACGCGTGGCTGTCGTCGAGACGCGCTCATGCTCTACACCTGCCTCGTGATATTCAAAGGCGTGAGCCATACACGCACAGTGGAACTGAAAGTGGAACCACCACGAGAATTGGCTCTTGTTTTGTTTGTGCTGGCCGTAACCGGAGCAGAGTACCCCCAGAATACGAACACACCACGCTCTAAGGATTCCAACAGAACCGACCATTCTCATCCGCTTCCGAGGATTTCAACGGAACTGCTCGAGTGAATTCGGATTTAGGAGACGGTAGATATCGCTGAGTATGGTAGTGTGGGATAACTCACTTTGGCCCATACTTATGAAGATGATCTAGCCCCGCTCGGGGATCATCTTCGACATATATTCGCTCAGTTATTTTCACCGAAGAGTGACCCATTGCTTTGGACACCTCCCAAAGTCCCGCATCGGTTTCGTTTACCATGAAGGTCCCAAATCCATGTCTAATGTTGTGTGCGCTGATTAGCCATCTGTTCGGAATCGGATTTCCGTCTTCATCAACGGGAGCATTAGCGTCTGCATAGATTTTCCGGTTAATTCCTGCTTCATCGGCAGCCTCGATGGCAATCTCGTTGATACGGTCTCCCGACAGTGGCGCTCCCCGCTCACCAACGAACAGTCGAGTGTGTTCGGCAGTCGCTGCCTTTTCAGCTCGGTACCCACGGTCTAACCATTCTCTCAGCAGGCCGTCTAGTGATTGTTGATATGCTACTACTCTCTCCTTGCCGTTCTTTGCAACCGACTCTCGAATCGTTATCTCCCGTTTATCCCGATCAACGTCATCAAGCGTCAGCCCTGATACCTCCCCTCTTCGTAGGCCTGTCTGCCACAGTAGCCTAATGACCAGTTGATCCCGAACGCGATTCCGTCCTACGTTCTCTTCCATTACTCGTATCTCTTCTTGCGAGACAGCGTACTGTTCTCCGTCTTTCAACCGACTCGACTGTTCGGACCGCTTCGTAAATCCAAATGTTTCGTCTTTGTCCTCGTTCCACCGCTCAAACGGGTTTGACTCGGCAAGGCCCATTCTGACTAGCCAGTCGTGGAACGCATTTATTCGATCCCATCGATACAAATCGGTCGTCCCGTTGAACTCCTTCGACAATACCTGTCCAACCTCGTTAGCTTGAGCAGGCGTCATGTCCGCTGGTGAATCTACTTCCGCATCGTCCAACCAGTGATCGTACCATCGGAGATCCTGTTTGTATCTATTAGTACTTCCTGTGCTACGTAGATCTGGGTTGTCGTCATCAGTCCCAGTGTCTAACTGTCCGCTGTACTGCTTAATTTCAGATCGGCAGTCTTCAATCGGCTTGTATCGTGGTGGCACAGTCAGTCACCAGATTCCTTGTAGTAACGACGAACGGTACTGTGACCCTGCTCTTGTGTCTTCTGCGGCCGGCTTGACGAACTGTTTTGACCGGCAATCGAATCGACTTGCCTTGATGTATTGGTCTGGCCAACGTCGTTATGGACAGGAACATGCGTCTTTGACTCTCCTGCCCTGTCTTGGATGTAATTCACCTCCGGGTAGTACTCTAACATTCGAGCGCAGGCGCGGCGTACATCCGCGAGTTCCTCGTCGTAATATTCTGCCCAAATCTCGGGCGTCGAGATACCCTGAGCGAGCGCTAAGTCGCTCGGTGCATCGAATTCTTTGATCTTATCGAAATCCGGCAGTCCGTCAGCTTTCGAGTGTGTTGGCAGTGATGAGTAAAGATCCTGTGCCAGAAGGTCGATTTTATCATCGTTCGTGACGCTCGAATCGATCGATAGGACATGATCTTCAACCCTTTCGAGTCGTTCTGAGATGGGTGTTACTGCTGAATCCACGGCGTCAATGATCTCTTCAGGATCGATGGATACATCTTCGTTAGCAGTTGCCATATGCCGATGTGCGGCGACACGAAAGAATCGGCTTATACTGTCGAACTCGTCTTCTTCACGCAAGAAGTCCTCAAATTTTTCACGCTCTGCTGGTGTGAGTCGGACGCCGACTATTTCGCTTCTGTCTGTCATTATACGATAGTCTATGGAGGGATTTGTGTTAAACGTGAGTATTACAACAGAACCTAGAACCGCGTCATCTAAGCGGCTCTCTCCTGCGGTGACAGGCCGTTCTCACGCGGGATCGCGCCGCCTGCGGTCCTCGCATCTCTCCCGCTTCGGTAGCGATAAGTCCGCCGCTCGCCGCCTGTCTCTCCCGGAGACCGTGCCGCACGGCCGCCGTCACCCGAACAGGTTCGGGCGAATTTCGCGGCCGTGAGAACGCGCGAAACCCCGTTCGGGAGGCCGTCCGTATCGGTGGTATGGTCGAGAAGACGGACCGAACCGAGGACGCGAACGGGCCCCGGTCGGCCGACGGTCGCCGGTTTGAGGTGTTCGTCCGCGAGGAGGAGTCGGACCCGCTCCGCCACGTCGGCACTGTCGCCGCGCCGACGCCGGAGGTCGCCCACGAGGAGGCGAGCAAGCTCTTCGCGTGGTACGCCCGCGACGTGTGGGTGTGTCCGGCCGCGGAGGTGTCCCGGTACTCCGCCGAGTCGCTCGCGGGCGACGAGCCCGAAGGGCCGGGCGATTCAGCAGCGTCCGACGACGCCGACGAGCCGCGCGTCTACGAGGAGACCGAGGGGACGCCGACGGTCGCGTGCGGCAGCGCGCCGGTCGACGACGGTGAAGACGCCGCGGAGCCGCCCGCGGAGGGGTCGCGATGATCTCCGTCAGCAAGCTGCTGTGCGGGCTCGACGCCGAGAGCGACGGGCTCCGCTACGACGCGGCCGACGGCTCGAAGGAGCCACAGATCACGGAGGAGAAGCAGCAACGGCCGGTTGTCGTCTGGAACACCACGAAGCGGTGTAACCTCTACTGCGAACACTGCTACGCGGGCGCGGACACCGAGGGTGCGCCCAACGAGCTATCCACCGCCGAGGGGAAGGCGCTCATCGACGACCTCGCCGATTTCGGCGTTCCGGTCATACTGTTTTCCGGCGGCGAGCCCCTCGTTCGCGAGGACCTCGCCGAGCTCATCGCGTACGCCGACGACAGCGGGGTCCGGCCGGTCCTCTCGACGAACGGCACGCTGCTCACCCGGGAGCGCGCCCGGGAACTGAAGGCGGCCGGGCTCAAGTACGCCGGCGTCTCCGTCGACGGGCTCCCCGAGCGCAACGACCGGATCCGGGGCGAGGAGGGCGCGTTCGACGCCGCGGTCCGCGGCATCGAGGCCTGCCTCGACGTGGGGCTCAAGACGGGGCTGCGGTACACGATCACGGAGCACAACGTCGACGACCTCGCGGGCGTCGTCGACCTGCTCGTCGACGTCGGCGTCGACCGCTTCTGTTTTTACCACCTCGACTACGGCGGCCGGGGCGCCGACATCTCGAACGTGGACCTCTCGCCCGAGGCGACCCGGCGGGCGGTCACCGACCTCTGTGATCTCACCCGCGAGTACCACGAGGCCGGCGAGGAGATAGAGACGCTGCTCGTCGGGAACTACGCCGACGCGGGCCACCTCGTCGAGTACGCCGACCGCGAGATGGGGACCGACCGCGCCCACCTGATCTACCGGTACCTCGAACGCAACGGCGGCGACCCGACCGGCGAGCGCGTCGCCGACGTCGACCCCGTCGGCAACGTCCACCTCACGCAGTTCTGGCAGGGGTACTCTCCCGGCAACGTCCGCGACCGCTCGTTCGGCGCCATCTGGTCCGACGAGTCGAACCCGCTCCTCGCCGGACTCCGCGAGCGGGAGGAGCGCCTCTCCGGGCGCTGCGCCGACTGCGCGTACCAGTCGATCTGCCGGGGCGGCTCGCGGCTCCGCGCGCTCTCGGCGCACGGCGACCCGTTCGCGCCCGATCCGAAGTGCTACCTCACGGAATCGGAGCGCGGCGGCGAGGAGGCGCTCGCGCGGATCGACGCCGCCGACCGCTCGGCTCCCGCCGACGACTGATCCGTTTGGGGCCGCGCTCGTCGCGGTCACCTACTCCCCGCCGTCGCTGGCGGCCCCGGACTCCCCTCCCGTGCCGTACTTCGCCGAGAAGCGCTCCGCTGGTACCTCGCCGCGGGCGACGCCGACGGCGTCGCGCACGAGCTCGACGGTGACGTCGTCTCGGACCGGCTCGACGGCCGGCGGGTCGTCGTCGCTCATGGGCGGACGGAGACGCCCGCGGCCCCTCGGCGTCCCGCTTTACCGGTGTATTGTTTCAAGAGGGACTCACGGCTCTGCGCCGTCGAAGACGTCCGTCACCAGCTTCGCCTGCGCGGTGCGGAGCCGCTGGGAGAGGGCGGACTTGCTAATCTCGAGCTCGTCCGCCAGCTCGCTCAGGCGCACGTCGCGGTCGTCGTCGAAGTAGCCGCGGACGACCGCGAGTTCGAGCCCGCGGCGCTGCTTCGGCGTCAGCGCGGAGAGGTCGAAGGTGACCTGCTCGGTCGCGTCTGGCCCCTCGACGACGGCGAGGCGGACCAGCCGCACGCGGTCAGCGACCCCGCGGAGCTCCTCGACCAATTCGCGGACTGCGCCGCGGTCGTCGACGTACGCGGTGACGAGTATCGTCCCGTCCTCGACGCGCCGGAAGTGGGGCGCGCAGCCGAGCCGTGCGAACGCGTGACAGAGGCAGTCCGCGTCGACCTCGCCGGTCCCGCGGCGCACCTCGCCGCCCGGCGTCGTCACGTCGACGACGCATTCGTCGCCGACCGCGTTGACCGCGACCTCGGCTGCCTCGTCGGCTTCGGAGACGATCGGACAGCCGCGGCCCTCGGCCGGGTCGACGTCGAGGTCGACCCGCAGGCGGCGGTCCCCGTCGGCGCCGGCGGCGTCTGACATGACAGTCGCTACGGACGGTGTCGGTTTTATTCTTCGGCGGATTCTCGGGATCCGGCGCGACGGTCCGGGTCGGTTCCGAAAAAGCGGGTGGTCGGACGCGGCCGCGTCGTCGCCTCAGTCTTCGGACTCGGGGGCGGCCTCCTCGGCCGCGGGCTCGTCGGCGCCACCGGACTCGTCGTCGCCCTCCTCGGAGCGCGCGGCGACGAGCGCGCCGCTGGCGACGCTGTACATCGGCTCGTCGGCCGAGCGCACGCCGCTGATCGAGAACGGGATGTTCGCGTCCGCGAGGTGGTCGGCGAACAGGTCCTCGAAGCCGTTCGGGCTGGAGGTGCCGCCGGTGACGACGACGGGGACGTCGAGCCCCTCCTCGACGTCCTCCTCGTCGACCTCGCGGGTGATGTTCTCGATGACGTAGTCGAGGAGGTTCTCGTAGTAGATGGCGAGCGCGCCCTCGACGCCGCCCACGTCGGTGCGGAAGTCGAGCTCGAAGTCGTCCTCCTTGATGCTCGTCACCTTGTCGACCGGGGTCCCCGTCGCCTGCGCGGTCTGCTCGTCGACCCAGTCGCCCCCGCGGGCGATGGAGAACTTCATGACCGGGACCGCGTAGTAGGCGAGACAGACGTTGGTCATCCCCGCGCCGAAGGAGATCCCGAGCCCGGTGAAGTTGTTGTCGGCCAGCTCGGAGTAGATGACCGCCATCCCCTCGTTGATCGGCTCGGGGTCGTACCCCATGTCGCCGAGCATCGATTCGAGCGTCTTCTCGTGGTACAGCGTCGTGAGCGGCGAGTCGATCGGGTCCGCGGGGCTGGAGTAGAACAGCCGCTCGTTCGGCTTCGAGGGCTCGCCGACCACCTGCTCGGTGATCAGCTTGATCATCGGGATGGCCGACGCCTCCTCGCTGGAGAGGATTCCGTGTTGCATCGGCCGGCGGGTCTCCTTGTTGAAGATGTTCGCGAAGTTCAGGGCGTCGTCGCCGACGACGTACACCTTGTCGTCCTTCCGGATGTGGAGGACTTCGCTGCGCGAGAGCATCTGCTCGGCCATGTCGCTGTACTCGATCTCGACGAACGAGTTTCGCTGCTGTACGAACACCGTCTCCGCGCCCTCTTGTCGCCCGGAGAGGATGTTCATCGTGCCAACGTCTAGGCCTTTAGCCATACGCGAGTATTTCATTTCGGGGGTGATAAACATTCGTGGCAAACTGATCGGGCCCCCGCGCGGACCGGGCGAACACCTTCGGGACAGGGAATCTGTGCGCGCCGCCGGACCGATCCCGCACCGTTTATTCCTCGCGGGCGGGAGTACGCGGACGACGTGCGAGACACGCTCCGTGGCATCGTCGAACTCGCGCGCCTCGGCAACTGCGTCGCGGCCGGGGTGCTCACAGCCACCGGCGCGTTCGTCGCGGGCGCGGGCGGCGCCGCCTTCTCGACCGCGCTCGCGGCCGCGACGACCGTCTTCGCGGTCGCCGCGGGCAACGCGATAAACGACTACTTCGACCGCGAGGTCGACGCGGTCAACCGCCCGGACCGGCCGATCCCGCGAGGCGCCGTCTCGCCGCGGGCCGCGCTCGCGACCGCGGTCGGCTGGTTCGCGGTCGCCGTTGCGGCCGCGGTCACCCTCCCGCCGCTCGCGATCGCCATCGCCGCGGTGAACCTCGTCGCCTTGGTCACCTACACGAGCCTTTTCAAGGGGACGCCGGGGCTCGGCAACGCCTTAGTCGCCTACCTCGTCGGCTCGACGTTCCTGTTCGGCGGGGCCGCCGTGGGGAACCCCCACGCCGTCCTCGTCCTCGCCGCGCTCGCGGGGCTCTCGACATTCACGCGCGAGGTGATCAAAGACGTCGAGGACGTGGCCGGCGACCGCGAGGAGGGGCTCACCACGCTGCCCATCGCGGTCGGCGAGCGTACGGCGCTGCAGATTGGCGCGGCCGCGCTCGTCGTCGCGGTCGCTGTCAGCCCGCTGCCGTACCTCACGGGAACGCTCGGCGCGGCGTACCTCGCGGTCGTCGGGGTCGCCGACGCGGTCATGCTGTACGCGACCTACGAGAGCTTCGCCGACCCCGCCGCGGCGCAGCGCCGGTTTAAATACGGCACCTTCCTCGCGGCGGCGGCGTTCGTCGTCGGCCGGGCCGTCGTGATCGCGTGAGCGCGACCCCGAAAGGGGGCGGCGCGAGACGGACGTAGCGGCCGCTCGCCGAGAGGGTCCAGTTTAAAAAGAACCGCGCGTACGAAGCGGCGCTCGACGGCGGACGGTCAGGTGACGGTCACGCGACGTTGAAACCCTTGTCGCGGAGGAAGTCCTCCACGCGACCCGAGTGGTTCCCCTGGAGTTCGATGGCGCCGTCCTCGACGGTGCCCCCGCAGGCGAACTTCGACTTGAGATCCGACGAGAGGGAGCTCAGATCCACGTCCTTGGGGTCGAATCCTTCGATGACCGTTACCTCCTTACCGTACCTGCGCTCGTCGATGCGGATGCTGATCTGCTGGGACTCCTTCGCGACGTCCTCGCAGACGCAGAGTTCCTGGGGCAGTCCGCACGTCGAGCAGACTTCCGACATTACAGCCCGAATCTACAAGACGCCCGTATTAAATAGTGTCGGGAAGCCCCCCGTCAGCGGACGAACCGTCCGACGAGCGGCAACCGTTCGAGCGCGAGCCGGCGGACGGCCCGGCGGGCCGCGTCGGCCTCCTCGCGCGTCACGGACCCGGCGTAGGCGGCGCGCTCGTACGCGGCCGCGACGGTCTCGATGCGCTCGTCGGCGCCGAGCGTCCGGACCGCGTCGACGTAGCTCCGCGGCGTCTCCCCGGGCCGCCGCTCGCGGTACCGCCCCGCGAGCAGCCGTTCGAGGTCCGCGAACGCCCGCTCGGCGGTCGCCGCCGGATCCCCTCGCCGCCGCGGCAACACCGGGGCGACTCGTCCGCTCGCTCGACTCGCGAGGCCGGTTCGCCGAGCGCCCGCGACGCCGAGCGCCGCGACGAGCAGCCAGTACACCACCGTCTCCGCGCCCGGCGTCGGCACGAGCCCGCCGCCTCCCGAGTCGCTGGACGTGCCGGGCGCCTCGACGTCGTTCGCCTCCGCGCCTTCGAGCCGAGAGATAGCCGCCTCCGAGACGTTCTCCGTCCCGTTCGTTGCGTTTTCCTCCGCCGTTTCCGGGTCGGTCGAGTCGTTTCCGTCCTCGCTCGGTTCCGACTCGTCGCCGAGCGAGTCCGGGTTGCCCGTACTGGGCCCCGCCTCCAGCGTCTGGTTGGGCGTGGACGCCTCGGTGTCGACGTTCTCCGCCCCGTCGGCGCGCGCCTCCGCGAGCCTGGTCTGCCGCGCCTCGTCGCGGGGGTCCGACGGCGTCGGGTCGAACGCCACCCAGCCCTGGTCCGGCACGTAGATCGACACCCACGCGTGGGCGTTCTGTCCTCGTACGACGTACTCGTCCTCGCCAACCCGCTGGCCCGAGGTGTAGCCGGTCTCCATCCGCGTGGGGATCCCCTGCGACCGGAGCATCGCCGCCATCGTCGTCGCGAAGTACACGCAGTAGCCGGCGTCCATCTCGAAGAGGAACGCGTCGGCGATATCGCCCTCGGGCCGCTCGACGGTCAGCGAGTAGTCGTACTCCGAGCGCAGGTACGCCTCCACCGCGGCCGCCTGTTCGTACGGCGACTCCGCGTCCGCCGCCGCGACGATCTCCTCGGTCCGGTCCCCGACTCGGTCGGGCGTGCTCTCCGGGAGCTGGGTGTACCGCTCCTCGATCGCCGTCGGGTAGTCGGTACTGGCGTTCCGGAGCGCGGCGGGGTCGGCGTCGAGGACGCGGCTCTCAACGGTCGCCTCCTCGCCCGGTTCGAGCGGCTCCGCGAGCCGGAGGCTGCCGCGCTCGTCCAGCTCGACCGTCCCCCCGCCCGACGCGGCGGCGGCGGTCGGCTTCCACGGCGCGGGCAGCGCGGTCGACTCGGTCTCCGCGGTGATCGAGACGGAGACGGACTCGCTCGGACCGGGCGGGCCGGAAAGCGAGTCACCGAGCGCGGACCGCTCTCCGGTCCTGACCCAGCCGTCCCCGGTGTAGGTGTCGTACGCCCCGGTGTGCCAGTTCCGCTCGATCGGGCTCTCAACCGTGTACCGGACCTCCGGGGAGAGCCGCGTGGAGCCGATCACCTCCAGCTCGTCGTCGCCGCTCAGGCTCGACTCCAGCGATGTCGTTCCGCGATCGATCCCCAGCGGCGCCGCCGCGCCCGCCGGGATCACGGTTACCGTCGCGCTCGCGACGACCATCGCCGCGACCACCACGGCGAACGTGCCGGCGTGGCCGCGGCGCCGGCCCGGCGTCGACAGCGTCGAGAGGCCGACAGCGAGCGCGATGCCGACGACGCCCGCGACCGCCGCGCCGGTGTCCGCGTCGCCGGTGAGCACGAGGAAGCCGAGCGTCCCGCCCGCGACCGTCGCGGCCGCGACGTGGCGCCCGCGCCCCGCGAAGTAGCCGACGAGGAACGTCGGCACCGGCACCACCGCGAGCACCCAGACGTCCGCGAGCGCCAGCCGCAGCACGGAGAGCCCGGTCGACAGCGCGAGGATGTCTAAGGCGACGCTCCGGACCGTGAACAGCGCGCGCTGGCTCTCGGGGACCGCGACGAGGTACCCCGACAGCCCCGCGACGAAGGCCGCCCCGGCCAGCAGGAGCGCCGTCCGCTCGCCGACGGCCTGCGCCAGCGCGAGCCCGCCGAGCCCCGCGACCGCGACGACCGCCGCGGTCCGCGCCGTCCCGCCGACGACGTTGGTCAGCTGGAAGAACACGGCGAGGTACGTCGCGGCGACGACCGCGACGCCGACGACCGGCGGATCCGCGATTCGGCGGTCGCCCGCGGGCGATCCGCTCTGGGAACGGCGCTCCCGGGCGGACGAGTCGCGGCTCACGGCGACGCCACCTCCCGTCCGCCCGTCGCTTCGTCGCCCCGACTCGGCTCGGCGCCGTCGCGCCCCTCGTGTTCACCGTCCGCCGCGCGGCGCAGGTCGGCGAACGAGACGGACCGGTCGCCCGTGCGGAACCGCGCGCCGTCGGCCTCGGCGACGACCGTCACGTCGGCCGCCTCGTCAGTCACCGTTCCCGGGCCGGTCCGCGCCGCGAGCTCCAGCACCTCGCGCCGCCCGCGCCCGCCAGGGGCCGCCGAGACGCGCCCGGCGGGGAGGCGGACGTCGACCGGGACGCCGTCGTCGAGCAGCGCCAGCGCGAGACTCGCCGTCGCCCGCGCGAGCTCGTCCGCGGCGATCGCACTTACGGGGCGGTCGGCGTCCCCGAACCCCGAGAGCTCCTCGCCGCCGCGAACCTCGGTGCCGCCCGCGATAGTCACGCGGTTCCGCGCGGTCTCGGCCGCGAACTCCTTGACGACGATCTCGTCGCGCTTGGCGGTCGTCGCCCAGTGGACGTCGCGGACCGCGTCCCCGCGGGTGTACTCCCGGAGGCGGTCGAACTCCTCTCGTCGCCGGCTCACGTCGACCGCGTCGACCGCGTACAGGCCGCGTCGGAACCGCGCCGGGATCGGGTCGCGAGGCGGGTACACCGTCACGGCGGCGGTCTCGTCGGCGACCAGTTCGCGCTCGAACAGCCCGAACACGTCCGTGACGGTGAGCTCGACCGGACCGAGCGTCCGCTCGCCGCGCTCGCGGTACGTAACGTGATACGACACCGGCTCCGTGCCGACCGACGCCCGGATTGGCGCCGTCGGGCCGTCGAGCCCCTCGTCGACGCGGACCCGGATGTCGGCGAGGAATGAGGGGCCAGCCGCGCTCCCGTCCCGGACCGCGTCGGGGCCGAACTCCAGTCCGACCTCGCGCGTCTCCCCGACGAACCCGTCGGCGGGCGTCACGTGCCGGACCGCGGGGGCATCGACGCGCGACACCTGGACGTAGCCGGCTGCGAGCGCGATGGCAACGGGGATCACGATCGCGTCGAGCGCGCGCCCGCCGGCGGCGAGCGCGCTGGCGGCCGCGACGAGGCCGACGACGCCGGCGACGCGTCCCCGGCGGGTGAGTGCGGGCGTCATCGCGGCGAGGGAGGTGTCGGCGTCATCGTCGTCACTCCACGCGGATCCGGTCGAGGGCGTCGGCGACGACGTCCGCGCCGTCGGTCCCGCCCGACTCGGTTCGGACTCGGTGTGAGAGCACGGTCGGCGCCTCCGCCTGGACGTCGTCGGGGATCACGTACCCTCGGCCGTCGAGCGCGGCGCGGGCCTGCGACGCGCGGATCAGCGCGAGGCTCCCGCGCGGGCTCGCCCCCAGCCTCGCGTTCTGGCGGGTGAACACCGCGAGCCGGGCCACGTACTCCCGGACCGCCTCCGAGGCCTCGATCTCGCCGACGATCCGGCGGGCCCGTTGGACGTCCGCGACCGTCGCCACGGGCTCGACCGAGTCGACCGGGTGGTCGCCGGTGAGTCGCCCGAGGATCGCGACCTCCTCTTCGGTGTCCGGGTAGCCGAGCCGGATCTTCTTCGTGAAGCGGTCGACCTCCGCGACGGGAAGCTCGTACGTCTGCCCGGGCTCCACGTCGTTCTGCGTGGCGATCACGCAGAACGGGTCCGGCAGTGCGCGGGTCGTCCCGTCGGTGGTCACCTGGTTCTCCTCCATCGCCTCCAACAGCGCCGACTGCGTCTTCGGCGGAGCGCGGTTGATCTCGTCGCCGAGGACGACGTTCGCGAACACCGGGCCGGGCTGGAAGTCGAACTCGTCGGTCCGGCGGTTGAACACGTTGACGCCGGTGACGTCGGAGGGCAGGAGGTCGGGCGTGAACTGGACGCGCTTGAACGAGCCGTCGATCGAGCGCGCCACCGACTTCGCGAGCGTCGTCTTCCCGACGCCGGGCACGTCCTCGACGAGGAGGTGCCCGCGCGCCAGCACGGTGACGAGGACGTGTTCGACCGCGTCGCGCTTGCCGACGATCACCTCCTCGACCTCGCCCGCGATCCGGTCCGCGAGCGCGGCGACGTCGGCCGGAGTCTCCGGTTCGAACGCCGCGGCCGCGGCCGTCGTCCCCCCGGCCTCCCCGTCGTCGTCGGCCGACTCCGCGGCAGCCGACTCCGCGGGACCGGCCCCCACCGGTCCCGACTCTCCGGGGTCCGTCATGGTCTGTCGGCCTCGTCCGGGTCGGGTTCCCGTCCGGAGACGACCGTGCGAGTGCTCCCCATGGTCATCGATATACCCCGGATACGGCGAGCAGCGGGATATGCGTTCCGCCGGCGGCGGTCCGTCCCTCACGGCTGATTTCGGCGCTTGGGGGATTCCGCTCTTCGTGGATTCGGCGCTTGGGGGATTCCGCTCTTCGTGGATTCGGCGCTTGGGGGATTCCGCTCTTCGTGGATTCGGCGCTTCGGCGGCGACCGCACGAGGCCCCCGCAGCGTGCGGCTACGACTCTCGGACGTTCCGCCCGACGGGTTCGCCGAACGACGCCGCCCCGGTCGCGGGGTCGCGCTCGTAGACGACCTCGCCGCGGACGAGAGTGACCTCAGGGAAGACGCCGCGCAGCCCCTCGAAGGGGGTCCACGAGCAGGCGCTGTGGAGCGCGGCGGCCTCGATCTCCCGCGGGTCGGCGGTGTCGACGAGGACGAGGTCGGCGTCGCGCCCCTCCTCGACCCGTCCCTTCCGGTCGAGGCCGAATATCTCCGCCGGGTTCGCGGCGACGACGTCGCGGACGCGTTCGAGCGACAGCTCGCCCTTCCGCGCCGATTCGAGGAGGAGGGGGTACAGCGTCTCGACGCCGGGCACGCCGCTCGGCGCGTCGACGAGCCCCTGCCGCTTCTCTTCGACCGTGTGGGGCGCGTGGTCAGTCGCGACGACGTCGACGGCGCCCTCGGCGAGCCGGGCGAACAGCGCCTCGCGCCGCTCCTCCGAGCGGAGCGGCGGGTTCATCCGCCCGAACGTCCCGAGCGACCGCGACCGCTCGCGGGAGAGGTAGAGGTGGTGCGGCGTCACCTCGCAGGTGACACGCGGGGCGGCGCCGCCGGCGTCGGCCCCGTCGCCGTCGCTTCCCTCCGCCCCGCCCTCGCGGGCCTCGCTCACCGCGTCGACCGCCTCCGGCGTCGAGGTGTGCGCAACGTGGACCTGCGCGTCGCGGTCGGCGGCCGCCGCGAGCGCGCGCTCGACCGCGGCGACCTCGGCGTCGGCCGTCCGGTAGGCAGACCACGCGTCGGCGGTCGCGGCCGTGCCGACGCCGCCGAGGTCGCCGTCGAGCGCCGACTCGTCGAACAGCGTCGCGTCCTCGGCGTGGACAGTGACGGGGACGTCGCGGGCCGCGGCCGCGTCGAGCGCCTCGGCGAACAGGTCGGCGTCGATCCCCATGTCGCCGGTCGAGTCCGCGAGGAACACCTCCCCGAGCGCGAACAGCGGGCGGTCGAAGAGGCTCTCGGGGTCCCAGTCGGGCGTCACGCCGCCGTTGATCCCGTAGTCGACGAGCGACGGGGCGGCGAGGTCGGCCTTCTCGTCGAACGCCGCGCCGTCGACAGTGGGCGGCGAGGTGTTCGGCTGGTCGACGACGGTCGTGACGCCGCCCGCGGCCGCGCTCTCCGACCCCGAGGTCCACGTCTCCTTGTGGCTCCCGCCCGGCTCGCGGAAGTGGACGTGGACGTCGACCGCGCCCGGCAGGAGGTGTCTCCCGCGGGCCTCGAGGACGCGCTCGCCGGCGTCGGCGCCGAGCCCCTCGGCGACCGCGTCGATCCGTCCGTCGTCGCCGATCCGCACGTCTCGAACCCGGCCGTCGGCCAGCGTCGCGCCCGTGATGAGCATCGTTGTCGACCGGTCGCGGCGAGCGGGATAAACGCTGGTGGTTCCGGCCGCGCGTGCGAGGCGTTCTTGGTGGCCCGCTGCGAGCCACCACAAGACGTTTGTCGCCCGCGGAGACTCTCTCGCGCATGGTCCCGGTTCTCACCGCGCTCCCGTCTGTCGTCCCGCCCTCCGCGGTCCCCGCGCTCGTCGGTACCGCAGTCGGATGGCTGTGGACCCTCGCGCTGCTCCTCTTCCCCGGGCTCGTCGCCGCGGTGCTTTGCGCGCCGTTCCTCGCCGCCGAGCGCCTCCGGGCGCTGTTCCGCGCGCTCCCGCCGAGAGGGCGGGTCCTGCCCTCCTACGTCGCCGTCTCGGTCGGCCTCTCCGTCCCCTACGTCGTCGGGGTCTTCCTGACCGTCTGGCTCGTCGAGTCGGCGGGCCCCGGCTGGAGCGAGGGGTTCCTCGACACCGCGCTGTTCGGCGGGATCCTCGTCGCCCTCGTCGCGCCCGCTGTCTCCGTGATCGGCCTCCCGCGGCTCGGCGTCGACTGGGACCCGACCGGATACGGCTACTCCACGTGGCTCCTCCTCGTCGGCGCCGGCCTGTGGTACGCGGTCGTCGCCGCGGTGCCGCTCGTCGCACTCGCAATCGGGATGGCGCTGCCGGGCGGCTACTGACCGCGGCGCGCTCCCCGGGCCGAGACCGTCGCGGCTCCCCTAAGACCGCTCGATTCCGTAACGCTTTGTTGACTCGCGCGGCCACTTCCCCGCGCATGCTCCCCGCACCCTTCCGGCTGTTCTTCGTCGCCGTCCCCCTCCTCGTCGCCGCGGGCGCGCTGGCGATGGCGGCGTTCCCCCGAAAGCTGACGAGCTGGCAGACTCGGTCGCCCGACGGCTCGACGGGGCGTATCGAGCCGAGCGACACCCGAATACTCATGATGCGCGTGATGGGCGTCGTCGTCGCCGCGCTCGCGCTGCTCATGGTGATCGCGAACTTCGCGTTCATCCCCTGACCGGGCCGCGCGACGCGTCGCTCGGATCCGACCTCCTCTCCCCGGTCCGCCGCGCGAGCCGCCCGCGTCAACCGGTGCCGACGCTCCGATACGGTTTTGGGTCGCCCCGCGGAATCCCCGATAAATGCTGTCTCGACAGTTCGTCCGGGAGAACCCCGAGGTCGTCCGCGAGGCGCTCGAAAACAAGGGCGTCGACGTGGACCTCGACCGGATACTCGACGTCGACGAGGAGTGGCGGGAGCTGAAACAGCGCGGCGACGACCTGCGCCACGAGCGCAACGAGGTCTCCTCGACGATCGGCGAGCTGAAGGCGGCCGGCGAGGAGGCGGAGGCCCAGGAAGCCATCGAGCGCTCCCAGGAGCTCAAATCGGAACTCCAGGAGATCGAGGAGCGCGCTGACGAACTGGAGGCCGAACTGGAAGCGTCGCTGCTCGAACTGCCGCAGATCCCCCAAGACTCCGTGCCGGTCGGCGAAGACGAGTCGGAGAACGTCGAGGTGCGCCGCGAGGGGTTCGACGACCTCCGGGATATTCCGGGCGAGGTCGAGCCGCACTACGACCTGGGGGAGGACCTCGAAATCCTCGACTTCGAGCGCGGGGCGAAGGTCGCGGGCGGCGGCTTCTACGTCGCGAAGGGCGACGGCGCCCGCCTCGAACACGCGCTCATCCAGTTCATGCTCGAAGTCCACCGCGAGCAGGGGTACGAGGACGTGTTCCCGCCGATCCCAGTCAACTCCGCGTCGATGCGGGGCACCGGCCAACTGCCGAAGTTCACCGAGGACGCCTACCGCGTGGAGGGGTCGAACGAGGACGAATATGACGACGACGACCTCTGGCTGCTCCCGACCGCGGAGGTGCCCGTCACGAACCTCCACCGCGACGAGATCCTGCTGGGCGAGGACCTCCCGCTTAAATATCAGGCGTACACGCCGAACTTCCGGCAGGAGGCGGGTGAACACGGCACCGAGACGCGCGGCATCGTCCGCGTCCACCAGTTCAACAAGGTGGAGATGGTGAACTTCGTGCGACCGGAGGAGAGCGACGAGCGCTTCCACGGCCTCGTCGACGAGGCCGAGGAGGTGCTCCGGCGGCTCGAACTCCCGTACCGCATCCTGGAGATGTGTACCGGCGACCTCGGGTTCACGCAGGCGAAGAAGTACGACGTCGAGGTGTGGGCGCCCGCGGACGACATGGACGAGGGTCCAGAACAGGGCGGCCGCTGGCTGGAGGTCTCCTCCGTCTCGAACTTCGAGGACTTCCAGGCGCGCCGCGCGGGGATCCGCTACCGCGAGGAGCACCACGAGTCGGCCGACTACCTCCACACCCTGAACGGCTCGGGGCTCGCCGTGCCGCGGATCGTCGTCGCGATCTTGGAGTACTACCAGAACGACGACGGCACCGTCACCGTCCCCGAGGCGCTGCGCCCGTACATGGGCGGGACGGCGGTCATCGAGGGCCACGACGCGGTCGGCGAGTCGAAGCTGGGCGGAGAATAGGAGAGGACGCGTCAGCGTCGTCTCCGGACAGATTGGAAAGGAGGGAGGGTGTCATAGAACTATTCGCAAGGGTTTGATTTTCACCCATGATTCGATAAATCAACTATCAGAGCTGATCTGCGAATGAACCAGGAGCGCTGGCCACATCGAGAAGCCGTGTTAGGCGATGGTGGACTCAAAGACCGGTTCCGGTTCGGTGGGTTGTACTGAGGATTTCAACAAAGCCGCTAATGTGCGAGTTACTGCAGCCTCATAAGCCATTGTAGGCATACTGCCCCTGAAGGTATCCGGCGAAGGTAACACGTGCGGTGAATGATTGGCGACTACATTGTACACATCTCTGCTCTGTTGAATCCGCAGAAGGCGTCGATGTCGGGTCACTCTGTGCTCAGTTCAGGAGCGCTGCCGAGAGAATTCAAAGATGGGGTCCTGGCAGAGAGGGCGAGGCTGGAGATTACAGGAGGGATCGATCCGACTCCTTGACGACAAAGAGCAGGGTAATTGCGCCTTCAGAGATCGTGATCCCCGTACAGTCATCGGATGCAACAGAGCAGTTAACTGTAAATCGAAATATTCCAATGCCCCGGCCCTCACGGCCTTCTCGACGCTGAGAGGAACGTAATCAGATTACTGAACTCAATCAGCGGTGGTGTTTTGTTCTGGGGTGACGTCAACTGGGAACTCGATTGCTAGAATTCCCGCGGCTAATGTAACGAAGATCACTCCAAGCGCGCCGACTGCGATGAATACGTCTGTCGCATCTGCGAGCGCACCGATGCCAATTAGCAAAGGCATTTTTGCAATGCTGAACAGCATCGACATAGCTGAAAGCGTGGTGGCCCGCCCACCGGTTTCAGTGTGATCGTTGACATACCCGTTGACAATTGGTAAGGCGAGAGCATGTGTCGTCTTGATGGCGAAGAATCCGAGAAGAGCGATCGGTGGGAAGACTAGTCCTCCAATTAGGGGGAGCGCTGAGAGGAACCCTGCACCCACGAGTGAGAGAGGAGCGCCCAATTTATCGCGTACGCTTCCAGCATACATGCTGGCGATCGCTGATGTAGCGGTGAAGCCAGCAAAGAACACGCCAAGAAACGCAACACCGGTCGAACTTCCCTGTGTCGGGGTTGCGATTGTCCTTCCGAGTACGGCTGTCGTCACACTTGGCACGAACTCGCTTACCGTGGCCTCGATGCCGAAAAAGATGGCTGCGACGGCAACGAACGACCAGATATTGGATTTTGTCAGAGTTTGATATATTATTGGGGCAGCTTCGCGCACCGTAACTCGACTTTCTTCTCCTCCCCCTGTTGCTGGTAGCGTCGTCAATAGGATGATATCGGCAGCAACGATTATTGCTGAGACGACAAACGGAATTATCGGATTTATAAGATAGAGCACGCCGGACGTCAGCATCGCGGCCGTACTTGCCCAATGAGTCACTGATTCGCCGCGACCGCGAATTCGAGTGAATTCATCAGTAGTGTCGTTTGAACCTAACAAATCATAGAGCCAGGCGTCACCACTTCCAGACCAGAACGTCCGTGCGATACCAAAGGTGACGTAGATGGCGGCAAAGGCCCAGAATTGATGGGCGAATATGTATCCAACTACCCCGACGAGCATTAAGCTGCTTCCAGCGATGAGGCTGTTTCTGCGGCCGAGTGCATCACCGAGATATCCAGTGGGGATCTCGGAAATCAGCATGACTCCTGCCTCGATAGCTAAGAGGGCACCTATACCTGCAAATGAAATTTCACGTGATCGCAGCAAGAGTGGAAATACTGGCCAGAAAAATCCCGTTGTCAGAAGTGCCCGGTGAATGTAATATCGGCGAATAATGCTATTATGCATCAATTTCACCACCACTGTACAGGATACCGTTCTCTTGGAGTGTTCCAACGGGTCCAGCGCTGAACGCGGCTTCCATTGCGATTGGACAAAACTGCCTGAATTCCCCTAAGTAGTCTGTGAACTGAGTTTCGGTGAGGAATCTGAAGGATTCCACACCGAAACACCGCAGGTGTTAACCTTTGGTGTTCTATGGGTATGATAATGCCATCCGACGAGCCCATTCCGCCAGAAGATGCATTTGAGCTCGTGGGGAACGATATACGCGCGTCTATCATTCAAACTCTCCAAGAAGGGTTTAAAAACGGAGAGCGAAAGATGTCGTATTCGTCATTGAAATCACGTGTAGGCGTTCGAGATAGTGGCCGGTTCAACTACCACCTTCAGCAGCTCGTCGGCTATTTCGTAGAAAAAGACCAGGCCGCGTACAGACTTTCGTATGCCGGCCGGAAGGCGGCGAGTGCAATTGCGGGAGGGACCTATAATGAGACCGTTGAACTTGAATCACGCTCGGTGAACGGTGCGTGTTTAAACTGCGGTGACGATGCTCTTGAGTTGACCTACAACGATGTAGAATTCGATATATCGTGTACGAACTGCGAAACATCGATTGTTCATATGCCATTCCCTCCCGGTGCCATTGCAAGCCACCGAGATGGCGACCTAGAGGCTGCGTTTGACCGGTGGGCTCGATCATGGAATATGCTGTCCTCTACTGGTGTCTGTCCGGAATGTGGTGGTCGAATGGAAATGGGGTTTGCTGAGGAACAAGGTGACCCGGCAATCGGTAACGTTGACGTACGGTGTACCCTCAACTGTACGCAGTGTTGGATGAGTGGTTACCTCCCGGTGGGATGCTTGCTTCTTGAACACCCCCTGGTCGTATCGTTCTACTGGAATCGTGGCTATGACATCCGGTCGTCCTTCATCTGGGAGTTTGAGTGGGCCCTCTCTAAAGAGTACCAAGAAGTACACCGACCAGAGAAAGACCTGATAAAAATTAGCGTCCCACTTGATGATGACGAGTTGCAAATCACCGTGGATGAGTCATTTGAGGTGGTCAATACCGACAAACGTTGAAACAGCCCCTTCTACAGCTAGCGTCATTGTCGCAACACCAGTGTCAAACAGATTATCTGGTTTTGGATAGTTTGGTGTCTCTTCCCGTTCGTTGACTATGCTCCCAGGGTTGAGAGCCGGGGTTGCGACCCGCTCCTTGACTTATAGCTCTCAGTCAATGACCCGCAGAGAACTCCCTCTTTAGAGAGGCCAGAGAATAGAACCACGGGGACCTTGTTTAGACGCAGTTCAATAGTTCGTTTATCTCGGTAGTAATGCCTCGAACCTACTGCTCAGTGTGCGTGTTTATTGGACGAATAAGACTCCTTGTTTCTAGAGAGAACAACTGAACCAGTCGGTCTCAAAGGAGAAAATTCATTCAGGTGTTGTTTCTACTTCCGCTTATGGCAACTACCCTCCAAGAAGATTCCAACATAAAATCAGGGATGGTATGGTCCGTCTTTACAGGAATTTATATGTTCAGTATAGCTCTCATCTTATCATCATTTCTTTACTCTATATTGTCTGTGCTTGCAGAGGCAATCAGTCTATCAGTAACGAATCCCGGACTCGTTTTTGCAATTCCAGCGTTAGTCTTCGGGGCAGGAACTTGGTGGAAGATCGTGGAACAACGGGATGCAAGCCAGTACCGCCACGGAGTGATCGTTGGTGTTGCTACTGCCCTGCTTGCGGGTCTCGTGTGGGCGACTGTGTTTGTGGCTGTTTGGGGGTTTGAGATGCTGATCGTTCCGATGAACGCATTTCTTATACTACTTGTACTGAGTATCGCTGCCCTTGTGGGTGGTCTGGCAAGCCTCCCGCTCATGTTCGCACGCCATCGATCAAACGGAATCTGATGGGATGATTACACTCCGAAAATTAATCGGTATCTCCGTGAAATCACAACGGAGGTAGGTGAGGGTATGAAGACACTCTTAGGAATCCAGTTATCGTGGGGCCGGTAGTATTCGGAGCCGTATTGTGCCCCCTTTGCTGAGGAAGTCCTGTTTCGAGGGTTCGTTCTGGGAAGTTTGCTCGGCCGGGGCTGGTCGCCGGTTGCGGCTGGTGGCGTCGCGATCCCTGCGTTTGGGTTATTCACGTCGCCTTGCTTGGAATCGCAGGCGTGATTGCGATGGCCACGTGGTCGGTGTTCCCGACACTCCTGCGCCTCCGGTTCAACAATCTCACGGGTGCGTGGTTGTTACATTTAATCAATAATATCTGGGCGTATTTGGTGTGGTCGCGTTCGGGATCGCATAGCTGGTTCCGTAGAGACCACCGAATCAAATCAGCTTGCCTATTGACCGCGTACTACTCCCGCATATCGGTCAGTTCACCTGTCTTCGATCTTCCCCTTCGGAGGATCGAAGCGTATGCGAGAATGGATTGGGATATTGATTAATAGCATCCACCAACATTTTTGATAGCTAATGACAGCCATATAACATGCTCAGAGAATGGACTCGGACACACGAGATAGCGGCATTCGTTCTCGTCGCCTTCGGCTGGACGTGGACATGGGATGCACTCTACTACATCTTCAACTGGGGTGAAGTACTTCCCGTCACTCTAGGACGACAATGGGGCGTTCCGATAGCTGCGCTCGTGGTTGTCTGGGCCAGCGATGTCCCGGTTCGAGACTGGCTCAGACACATGCTTGACTGGCGACTTCATCCGGCTTTGTTTGGTATCGCGCTTTTCGTCCCGTTGTTCATCACGAACATCCAACCTGTCGTCCGTTCACTCGGAGGAGGATCCGTATCGTATTCACCACCCGAGAGCCTGCCTATCATCGTCCTGTTCGTTCTTGCCCAGATGCTCCTGTTCGGCGGTGTCGAAGAAATCGGTTGGCGTGGATTCCTCCAGCCACGCGTTCAGGAGTCGATGTCCGTATTGACCGCTGGGTTCAGTATCGGCGTCCTCTGGTGGGTCTGGCATTTCCCGCTGTTCATCGGCCACGAGCAGTATTCCCTCGAACCGGCCTTCTTCGCCCAGTATACTCTGTTCATAATTGGTACATCCATCGTATTTGGGGCATTCGTGAACGTCACCGATGGAAGCGTTCTCCCGTTGATGCTGATGCATGGAACCGTGAACTTAGGTCCGATTATAGCCGGCTCTGGTGGCGTGCTGGACGGAACAGGGCTGATACCCATCGTCGTTGGGGCAGGTCTGTGGTGGGTGATAGTCTTGGCCCTTGCACTCCTACACGGACGGACGATGGTGCCGACATCCGCCGTTACACCGGGATGAAGCAGAGGATTATTGAGTAATTGAAGCAGCACGAGGTGGCCACCGGTCCAACTCTGTCGCGGAGAGCGACTGCTGAATGTAGCCTCTGTACCGAGCGATTCACGGGTCGGTCAGTGAGGTAGTGAACCGTTCTATGACGCCCTCAAGGAGATCCTATCTCCGAAATCAAACAGATAAATATTCTATCGGTGGCAAACCGGTACGAGGGAATCCGGCCCTCGGTCGTAAAATCGATTATTTATATATCCGCGAGTTCGTCAGCGAGCGCCTCGCCGTCGTCGAGCAGTTCCTTCGAGGTTCGAACGGCCTCCGCGTCCTGTCGGCCGACAGATTCGGCGAGTGCGTCGAAGCCGATGGTTTCGCTGAGGTACAGGCTAACGACCATCTCGCGTGCGTGTTCTTCTTTTCCCATTTCGTTTATTATCGCTGAAGCGCGTCTGTGTGTCTCCTTGCGTGGGCAGCGACCGATCCCGCTCGAACGCCGCGACCGTCGCTACTGGTTCTCCAAGGCGTCGAGGATACACGCGGCCGCGATCACCGCCTCCTTCGGCACGTCGCTCGCGTCGTCGACGGTGACCGTGTAGGCGTCCCGCATCGAGAACTGCCCCTCGATGTCGCCGACGTGACCGCCGCCGGCGTCGAATATCTCGTACTTGTTCGGGATCAGGTTCGCGGCGCCGACGAGGTGGCGGAGCCCCGACAGCAGCTTGTTCTTCGACTGAATCGTCGCCAGCGCCTCGCCCGTCTCGGGGTCGCGGATCGTCCAGTTCTCGACAAACAGCGAGTAGTCCTCGTCTAAGACGACGACCTCCTCGCCGGTGCCCGCGTCGACGATGGCGTAGTTCCCGCCCACGTCGATAATGCCGCCCGCCTTCACCGAGAAGGCGTCCTCGTCGTCGCCGGTAACGAACGGGAACTCCTCTTTCAGCTTGAACATCTTCTGTTTCCCGCGGAGGACGACGTCGCCGGCGCTGTCGCGGACGGTGTACTTGTTCCGGACCAGCGACTGTTTGACCTCGTAGCGGTCGTCGCTGAGGTCGACGGTCGAGATGTCGTACTTGGCCGACTCGGCGTCGGACGTGGAGGGATCGTCCATGGGTGTCGAAGCGCGTCAGCGACCGAAAAAACCTCCTGCTCTCTCGGCGGCGCCCGCGCTTGGAGGCCGTGATTCAAGGGTTCGTTGTAGCCTCCGACACCCCTTTTTGAACGGCGGGCCGTCGTGCGGGTGATGTCACGGCTCGCGCTCGTCGCTATCGGTTGCCTCGTCGTCATCGCCGGCTGCCTGTCGGGCGGCGCCCCGGACTGTCCCGCGATTGGACCGGACGGCGAGCGGGTCGACGACCCGGTGTGTCCGGACGAGCGGGCGGGCGGCCTCTCGCTGTCCCTCGAACGGGACGCCGAGACGGTTCGGATCACCGCCACGAACGCGGGGAACGGGACGGTGCCGGTCAATCCGGACCGGTGGGCCGTCTTCCGGAACGCCGCGGCACGGGGAGCGGACGCCCCCGAGTGGGAGACGGCCGCGAACGCCCCGGCGGGCACCCACAACCTGACCGTGCGGGAGCTGGCTCCGGGCGAGACGGAGACGTGGGAGCTCCGCCACGACCCGACCGCGCCCGACGCGTCGGACCGCCGCGACGCGGTACTACACCGGTCGGGCGAGTACGTCTTCTCGCTCCGGGCGAACGACCGAACCTACGTCGTCCCCTTCGAGATCGCGGAGTGAGCTACGGGGTCAGCCGATCCACCGAGAGCCACTCCACGTCGGCGTTCGGGGGCGCGTCGCCGTCGTCACCGTCGTTATCGGGGCGCCCGCCCCCGACCGCGGTCAGCGCGAAGACCATCTCCTTGCGGACGCCGCCCGCGAGGCGCACGTCGAGCGAGAGCTCGCGGGGCGAGAACTCGTGGTCCGGCCCCACCACGCGCACGAGGTGTTCGGAGTGCGGGAGGTCCTCGACCGTCTCCACGTCGAGGTACGTCCGGAAGTCGGCGCCGAACTTGAAGCCGGTCTTCGGCACCGCGTCGGCCGCGCGGAGGCGCTTATAAACGGCGAGCCGGCGGTCGAAGCGCTCGCCCTCCACGTCGCGGCCGCGGGCGACGATCCGGGCGGCGGCGTCACCAGTCTTCCCGTCCACGTCCCCAACCCCGACGGACGCCGACAGCGACAGGCGGCCGTCGGCGGCCAGCGACGCGGCCTCGACGAGGGAGAGCTGGAGCGCGCCCTCGACGTCGGCCGCGCGACCGGTGAGCGGGCGCCCGTAGAAGCCGCGCTCGTAGAGGTCCTCGGGGGCGTCCCAGACGACGACGCGGTCGGCGAGGAGCACGCCGGTCAGGCCGGCGGGCGGCTCGTAGTCGGTCGCGCCCTCGATGCCGCCGGACTCGGCCGCGAAGTAGGTGATGTCGGACTCCTCATCGACGACCGCGAGGGTGCGTCCCGCGAGGTCCGCGGCCGCGACGGACTCCCGCTCGCCGACGACCTGGATCGGGTACTTCACGTTCCCCGTGTCGGGCGTCTCGCCGCGCTCGTAGGCGACGAAGTCGACCGCGTCGCTCGGGGCGTCGCTCCCGCCGGGCCACGGCTCGCGGGCGGGCGAGAGGTAGAAGCCGCGGTCGCGCAGGTCCGAGTAGACGAGGAAGCGCACCGCGAACCGGTCGGCCGCGGCCGCGCTCGCGACGAAGAAGCGCTCGAAGCCGACCGGATCTGAACTCTCGCCCAGTTCGATCCCCGAGAGGTCGCCGCGGAACAGCAGGTGCGCGGCCTCGACCCGCGAGAGCGCGATCTCGTTCCCGTCGAGCGGCCGCCCGTACCCCCGGGCGTCGTAGAAGCGCTGGCGGGCGTCCCCGCCGACGCGGACCGCGTCGCCCCGCAGGTGTCCCGTCGGTTGCATACCCGTCAGGCCGGGCGGCCGAGGGAAGGGGGTTGCGGTCGGTACTGGCGCGACTGTGGTGGATTTGGTCAGAGAGGCGGCTATTTATAAATGAATATGGGAGATGTCGTCGACTGTTTATAATCGATCGGCGACGCTACCGGAACCGCTTCCAAAGCCCCAGCCGCTTACTTATAAATAAGCGCTATCGGAGCGGCGGCAAACACCTCCAAACCCCCAGCCGCTTACTTATAAATGAGTGCTGACGGAGCGGCGGCGAACACCTCCAAAGCCCCAGCCGCTCGCTTATAAATGACTGAATGTGGATCGACGCCTAACACCTCCAAAGCCCCAGCCGGGAGGGCGGCGCACACTCGTTGCGCTCCTCGCTCGGTCACTCACTCCGTTCGTTCCCTCACTCCGGTGCTTACGTCGTCTGCGCCGCCCTCCCGGCTGCCCCTTTGAGTCCCACCCGCACCGCACAGCACCGCAGCCTCACGCCTCCCCAGCCTCGCCGCTCACGCCCTGCGGGCGTTCGCGGCGTCCCTCGCGCGTGCTGCTCGGCCGCGGAGCGGCCTCGCAGGCACGCGCCACCGCAACCGCTTTTAAAAGCAGTCGCCGTTACCCCTCACGGCCGTTTTGGATCACATTCACGGTCGGGAACCGACTCACCACGGCGCCGGACAAGGATAAAGAGCCGCCGGCGAGAACGGGTGGTATGAACGACACCGCAGGGCTCCGTCTCACGGTGCGTGCCGCCGAGAAGCGGGACGCGGGCCGGGGCATCGCCAGGCTCCCCGAGTCGGCCCGCAAGCGGCTCGCCCTCCTCAGCGGCGACACGGTCGAGGTGCGCGGCGAGCGCACCGCCGTCGCGAAGGTGTGGCCGGGCGGCCCCGACGCCCCCGACGGCTCCGTCCTCATCGACGCCGACACCCGCGCGAACGCCGGCGTGAAGGTCGGCGACACCGTCACTATCTCCCCCGTCGACGTCTCCGACGCCGACCGCGTGACGGTGGCCGCGCCCGGCCGCCTCGCCGAGGTCGACGTGAGCCGCGAGGTCGTCGAACGCGCGCTCTCCCGCGAGCTCCGCGACCGCCCCGTCACCGAGGGCGAGGCCGTCCACGTCGAGCGGCTGGGCGGCCTCCGGTTCGTCGTCGCGCGGACCGCGCCCGCGGGCACCGTCCGGATCACTGCCTCGACCGACGTGTCGGTCGAGTACGAGGGCGACGTCGGAGCCGCGAGCGACCGCGCCGACGCCCAGACGGACGCCGGAAGCGACCGAGCCGGAGGGGCCGCGACCGGCGCTGACTCGCGGAGCGCCCCGGCCAGCGACGACGCCCGCCCGAAGGCCGGCGACTCCCCGCCCGCCGAGCACACCGCGGGCGCGACCTACGAGGACATCGGCGGGCTAGACGAGGAGTTGGAGCTCGTACGGGAGACCATCGAGCTCCCGCTCTCCGAGCCGGAGGTGTTCACTCGGCTCGGCATCGACCCGCCGAAGGGCGTCCTCCTCCACGGGCCGCCGGGGACCGGGAAGACGCTCATCGCCCGCGCCGTCGCCAACGAGGTCGACGCGACGTTCATCACCGTCGACGGCCCGGAGATCATGTCGAAGTACAAAGGGGAGTCGGAGGAGCGGCTCCGCGAGGTGTTCGAGCGCGCGAGCGACGACGCCCCCGCCATCATCTTCTTCGATGAGATCGACTCGATCGCGGGCAAGCGCGACGACGGCGGGGACGTGGAGAACCGCGTCGTCGGCCAGCTGCTCTCGCTGATGGACGGGCTCGACGCCCGCGGCGACGTGATCGTGATCGGCGCGACGAACCGCGTCGACACCATCGACCCCGCCCTCCGACGGGGCGGCCGGTTCGACCGCGAGATCGAGATCGGCGTCCCCGGCGAGGCGGGCCGGCGGCAGATCCTCGACGTCCACACGCGCCGGATGCCGCTCGCGGACGACGTGGACTTAGACCGGATCGCGGGCCGCACGCACGGCTTCGTCGGCGCAGACATCGAGGGGCTCGCGCAGGAGGCGGCGATGACCGCGCTCCGGCGCGCCCGTGAGTCGGATTCGCGCGCGCTGACCGACGTGACGGTCGGGAAAGCGGACTTCGAGGCCGCCCACGCCAACGTCGAGCCGAGCGCGATGCGCGAGTACGTCGCCGAGCAGCCGACCACCGACTTCGCCGACGTCGGCGGCTTAGATGACGCCAAAGAGGAGCTCGAACGCGCCGTGACCTGGCCGCTGTCGTACGGCCCGCTCTTCGACGCCGCTGGCGCCGACCCCCCGACAGGGGTCCTGCTGTACGGTCCGCCGGGGACCGGGAAGACGCTGCTCGCGCGCGCCATCGCCGGCGAGAGCGGCGTCAACTACATCCAGGTCGCCGGTCCCGAACTCCTCGACCGCTACGTCGGGGAGTCGGAGAAGGCGGTCCGCGAGCTGTTCGATCGCGCCCGTCAGGCGGCGCCCGCAATCATCTTCTTCGACGAGATCGACGCGGTCGCGACCGACCGCGACGCGGCCGGCGGCGACGGCTCCGGCGTGAGCGAGCGCGTCGTCTCGCAGCTGCTGACGGAGCTCGACCGCGCCAGCGACAACCCGAACCTCGTCGTCCTCGCGGCGACGAACCGGCGGGACGCGCTCGACCCGGCGCTGCTCCGGCCCGGGCGCTTAGAGACGCACGTCGAGGTGCCGGAGCCGGACCGCGAGGCGCGCCGCAAGATCCTCGAGGTCCACACCCGCGGGAAGCCGCTGACCGACGACGTCGACCTCGAGCGCGTCGCCGACGAGACGGAGGGGTACTCCGGCGCGGAGATTGCTTCGCTGACGCGGGCGGCCGCGATGCGCGCCATCGAGCGCGTCGCCGACGAGCACGGCGAGGCCGCCAACGACCACGCCGAGGAGGTCGGCGTCACCGACGCGGACTTCGACGCGGCGCTCGAGTCCGTCCGCCCCGAGACCGCCTGAGAAGGGGAACGCCGGCTCCGTTCGGTCCGCCCTAGTCGTCCTCGGCGGTCGCGCTCTCGTCTGTTCCGTCCGCCTCCGTCTCGCCCTCACCGGACTCGCCGCCCCCGTGTCCGGCGTGCGCGTGTCCCTCGCCGAGCGCGCCGGCGCCGAACTCGTCGACGGGCGTAACGCTGTAATCGACCGTGAGCGTGTCCTTCGTCGCGCGGACCTTCCCCACGAACGAGGATATCTCTTCCAGGCCGCCCTCCAACACGAACAGCTCCATACAGTACTGCGAGCCGACGTGGCTGTGGAAGTTCGAGGCGACGATCCCCTCGTCCTCGTGGCGAAGCCGCATCATCCGCTCTTCGACGTTCGTCGTCTCGTAGTTGAAAAGGACCGTCACGACGGCCATGAGGGCGCGGTCCTCCAGCTTGGCGTCCTCGAACTCGCCGAGGAGGTTCCGGGACGCCTCGCGGACGACCTCGCTGCGGCCGGTGTAGCCGTGTTCGTCCGCGAAGTGGTCGATCCGATCGAGTAACTCCTCCGGCATGGAGACGCTAACGACAGTCATGTATTAACTCACGCCGGCGAAGTTGTTAATCCTTGAGGTCCGAGGCTCCGTCGCCTCCCTCGATCCGCTCGCCGAGCCACGCGTAGTGGTCGAGCAGCGCCGTCTCGCCCGCGTCGGTGAGCGCGTACACGTCGGCGATGCCCTCGGTCCGCCGGTCGAGATACCCGGCCTCGACGAGCGCGGAGAGCGTGCCGTAGAAGGATCCCGGGTCGATCCGCTCGTCGTAGTGGGACTCGAGCCGGCTCTTCGCCGACTGCGCGCGCAGCTCGCCGTGGTCGTACAGCAGCGCGCAGAGGTCGCGGCGCCGGCCGCTGTGGAACCACTTCGTCATACGCCCGTTTTTCGCCGCCGCCACACCACCGTTTCGGTCGCGGCCCGCCGACGCGGACGGACGGTGAATCCGAAGATGCGATCAGATACGATCAGATATATCAAATATTCGGCTACTTATCAGATATTCGTTTATATTAAGAAGAAATACCCAAGTGATTGGTGTATTATATTTGTATAAACACTTGTTACGGAACTTTCTTGCCTCGCGGTGGGGGTACCTCCTCGTATGAAGACGACGATCGAACGACTCGTCTGTCGGCACCGGTACGAGCGGCGGGCGGTGGTGATCGACCCCGACGAGGTCGTCGAGCGTTGCCCGAAGTGCGGCAAAGAGCGAATCCGGGCCGCTTCGGGGTCCTGAGAGCGGTCGCCGGATCGACGACGGGAGAGGGGGCACCGCCCGGCGCTCAGCTCGGCTCGACGAGTTCGTCGAGGCGGCTCACGCGTCGGTCGCCGAGGACGCACCGCCCGCGCTCGGCGTGGCCGACGCGCTCGACGTGGACCGCGTCGAGGCCGGCGTTCCAGGCGGCCGCCACGTCGCTCTCGCCGTCGCCGACGTAGTAGCCGCGGTGTCGCCCCGGATCGACGCCGAGCGATTCCATCGCGGCCTCGATCGGGTCCGGCTCGGGCTTCCACCCCGTCTGGTCGGTACAGCAGACGACCGCGTCGAAGCGCCCGCCGAGGTCGACGCGGTCGAGGACCGGCTCGGCGAGGAACTCCTGACAGTGGGTGACGAGCCCGGTCGGCCCGCCGACCTCGCGCACACGGTCGAGCAGGCGGGCGGCGTCGTCGTGGAGGTACGTCGCCTCCGCGCGGGCGACGGGGTCCTCCACGGCGTGGAACGCCGGCCAGAACGCGTCGGGGTCGACCCCCATCCCGCGGAGCGTCTCGGCGCGAGAGCCGCCGAGCCCGTGCCAGAGGACGCGCGCCTCCCGGTCCGAGAACTCGCGGCCCAGCCGGTCGCCGACCCGGTCGAACACCGCGCGGGTGTACTCCCACTCGGCGTCGACGAGGGTCCCGTCGAGGTCAAACAGGTGGAAATCGTAGTCGGCGACGGTCACGGATCGTCCCGTACGCCGGGGGCGGGCAAGTGCGTTGCGGGTTCGAGCGAGGCGGTCGACCGGTTCCGCTCCGCTCCGAGGCCTCCCGCTCAGTTCCGGACGTGGACCGACGAGCCGAGGTACTTGCGGAGGACCTCGTCGACCGAGTCGGCGTTGAAGCGGTTCAGGTCCGCGGCGATCGCGTCCTTCAGCGCGTCGAGGTACGCCTCGTCGGTGCGCAGCTCCCGGAAGTCGGCGGCGGCGACCTCGACGCCCGCCGCGCTCGCGAGTCCCAGCCGCTCAGCCGCCAGTCGCCGGAACGCCGGCTCGTCGCCGATCTCGCCGCGCCACAGGCGGTCGCGGAAGAACAGCCAGCCGTCGGTCCCGGGCTCGCTCGCCGCGAGTTCCATCGTCGTCTCGAAGCGGTCGGGGTCGACGGCGGCGTCCGTCGGGTCGAGCCGGACGGCGACGCGGAAGACGTAGGCGGCCTCCATGTTCGCCGGTCGCCGGATCGATCCATAAAGGTATACCGCTCGGGGGCGTGATATCGGACCATGTGGCAGCGACTTCGCGGCCTCGTCGGGCGCGCGTACCGGCGACACCTCCGCCGCGAGATCGACGACGTCCCCGACCACGTCGCCGTCATTCAGGACGGGAACCGGCGGTACGCTCGCGAGCGCGGCGGCGACGCCCCCGACGGCCACCGCGCCGGCGCGGACACCACCGAGCGCGTCCTCGACTGGTGCGCCGACCTCGGCGTCTCGGAGCTCACTCTTTACGCCTTCTCCACCGAGAACTTCGAGCGCCCCGACGAGGAGTTAGAGCCCCTGTTCGACTTGTTGGAGCACAAGCTGCGCGAGTTCGCCGACGCCGACCGCGTCCACGAGGAGGGCGTGCGCGTCCGGGCCATCGGCGACGTGCCCCGCCTCCCGCCGCGCGTCCGCGACGCGGTCGACTACGCGGAGCGGCGCACCGCCGGCAACGACCGCTTCACGCTCAACGTCGCGCTGGCGTACGGCGGCCGGACCGAGCTGCTCGACGCCGCCCGCGCCATCGCCCGCGACGTCGACGCGGGCAAGATGGCTCCGGAGGACGTCGACGTCGAGACCGTCGAGTCGCGGCTGTACGACCGGCCGATCCGCGACGTGGACCTGATCGTCCGCACCGGCGGCGACGAGCGGACCTCGAACTTCCTCCCGTGGCACGCGAACGGCAACGAGGCGGCCGTCTACTTCTGTGCGCCGTACTGGCCGGAGTTCTCCGAGGCCGACTTCCTGCGTGCGATCCGCACTTACGAGTCGCGCGAGGAGTCGTGGCAGCGCGCCCGGGCGGAGCGGGCCATCGCGCTGGTGCGCGCGCTCGCCGAGGTGGAGTTCGCGGAGGCCCGCGCCGCCGCCTCGCGGCTCCGCGATCGCGTCCCACGGCTCGACCGCGGCGACCTCTCCGACGACGCCCTCGGCATCGCGGAGGGCGACCCGGTCGGCTCGGCCGACGGCGACGCCGCCGGTCAGATCGACGGCGACGCGCGGGACTCGTCGGGAGCCGACTAAGCGGCGTCCGGCGCGATCCCGCCCTCGTTGCGCGTCAGCAGGTACAGCGCGAACGACGAGAGCCAGTGCGATCCCGCGTAGTCGTCGGTGAGCACGTCCGCGGCCCCCGCCTCGGCGTGGCGGCGCGCGGCGGCGTCGAGGGGGTCACGGAGCCGGGTTGCCGTCGATCCGTCTCGGCCGTCCAGCGCGTCGGCCAGCCCGGCCAGACACCACGCGCGGGAGACGTTCAGCCCGATCAGGTGTATCGCGGCCCCGTCGCCCTCGTCGGGTTCGACGTCGACGGGCGCGAGCAGTGCGTCGTGGGGCGGCGCGGTGAGGTCGGGAACGAACTCGTCGAGCCACGCCGCGAACGGGTCGGGGTCGAGGACGCGTCGCATGAGGTCGGCCTCGACGAGCGCGGGCGAGAGGAAGTCCCAGCCGACCGGCTCCGCGCCCACGACCGCGGCGGTGTCGTCGGCGTAAAGGCGGTGCGCCGTCGATTCCGTCTCCGATTCGAGGTCGTCGTCGCCGACGATCCGCGCGTAATCGAGGACGCCGGCGAGCGCGAACGCGGTGTTGCCGTGGGTGCCGACGCGGTGCGGGCGGTCGACGTCGAGGAACGACTCGCGGGTCCCGCGCCGGACCCGGTCTTCAAGCGGGCGGAGCGCCTCGCGCCACGCGTCGGCACGCGGGTCGTCCCATAGGGCGAGCTCGGCGGCGAGACGAAGTAGCCACGACCAGCCGTACGGCTCCTCAAAGCCGGGGTTCTCGTCGAGGTAGTCGACCTCGCGAGCGACGTTCCCCGGGGTCAGCCGCTCGTCGATTCCGGCCGCGATCTCAGCCTCGTCCGGGTGGTCGGCGGCGAGTCGCAGCGACCGCACGAGCGCCCAGTGGCTGTGGACCGCCGAGTGCCAGTCGAAGCAGCCGTAGAAGACCGGGTGGGTCTCCGCGGGACGCGGCGGCGCCTCCGGTCCCTCCACCGTCCCCTGGTAGTGCGGGTACTCGGTCTCGACCCCGTCGAGCGGGTGGGCGGCCAGGGCGGTCGCGACCGCGTCGTCCAGCGCGTCGGCCCGCCCGGTCCGGAGCGCGCCCGGCGACAGCTCCTCGAATGCGTTCATGCCGAAGGGTCTGCGGGGCGCCTGTTCAATCGGTCGGTGGCGTGCGAATCGCCAGCATGCGGGTTCGCGTTTCGCAGAAAGCGTCGCGGACGCGGTCAGGCAGGGTTCTTCCGCGTGAGGTCGCTCCCGCAGATCGGGCAGCGCTCCTTGTTCTCGTCGAAGGTGCGGTTACAGCCGACACACTGGAAGCGCCACTCCCGCTCCTCGGAGATACCGTCGCGGGCGATGGCCTCGACCGGGAGGTCCAGCCGCTCGGCGACGTTCTGCATCGCGTAGTCGTCGGTGACGAGCGTCGCGTGGAGCTCTAAGGCGGTCGCGATCAGCCGGATGTCGGTGTCGGACAGCTCCGCGGCGTCGCCCGAGCCCTTCGCGGCGCGGCGGACCCGGTCGACCGCCTCCGGCGCGGGGACGTGGACGGTCATCCCAGAGCCCTCCATCGCGTCGAAGCGGAGGGCCACCTCGCCGGTGAGTTCGTCGTGGACCGCCGGGATGGAGACCACGTCGTCGTCTGTCGTGTATTCGTGGATGAACGCGGACGAGTCGAGGACTTGCATCAGCGGGCGACGACGATGTAGTCTTTCACCGCCTGGACGTTCGCGACCGGGACTCGGAGCCGACCCATCTCGTCGAACTCGAAGTCGACGCGTTCGGCCCTGAGCTGCTCGTGCGGGCTGACGAGGAGGTGGTTCAGCTCCCCGGACTCGAGGTTCATCGTGATGTTGTACAGGTCTCCGAGTTCGGTGCCGTCGGAGCTCATCACCGCCTTCCCGGAGAGGTTCTCCGCGAGGATGTCGACCATACCCCCACGGTCCCGGGCGACGGTATTAAACGCCACGGGGCGTCGGACGGGCGACGGACGCGGCCGCGCGTTCGTCACCGGAGGGCGACGGACGCAGCCGCGCTCTCGACGTTCCGGTTCGTCGCGGCATTTTGAAAGGCTTAACTGACGCCCGGCGGAACGGACGGTATAACCTTCTCGGGGCGATCACATATGACCGACCACACACACGCGGACACCCTGCGAACGCCCATCGTCGCCGTGCTGGGCCACGTCGACCACGGCAAGACGAGCCTGCTCGACACGATCCGCGGCTCCGCCGTCAGCGAGGGCGAGGCCGGCGCGATCACCCAACACATCGGGGCGACGGACATTCCGCTCGACACCATCTCCGGGATGGCGGGCGAGCTGATCGACCCGTCGGACTTCGATCTCCCCGGCCTGCTTTTCATCGACACGCCGGGGCACCACTCCTTCTCGACGCTGCGCGCCCGCGGCGGCGCGCTCGCCGACATCGCGGTGCTCGTCGTCGACGTCAACGACGGGTTCCAGCCGCAGACGGAGGAGGCGATAGACATCCTCCGGCGGACGGGAACCCCCTTCGTCGTCGCGGCCAACAAGGTCGACACGACGCCCGGCTGGAACCCGCAGGACGGCGAGCCGATCCAGCGGAGCATGGAGGCGCAGTCCGAGCGGGCGAAGTCGATGCTCGACGAGAACCTCTACGAGATCATCGGCCAGCTGTCGGACGCCGGCTTCTCCGCCGACCTCTACTGGCGCGTCCAGGACTTCCAGAAGAACATCGGCGTCGTCCCCCTGTCGGCGCTCACCGGCGAGGGCGTCCCGGACCTCCTCACCGTCCTGATGGGCCTCTCCCAGCGGTTCATGAAAGAGGAGATGGCCATCGACGTCACGGGGCCCGGCGAGGGGACGGTCCTCGAGGTGAAAGACGAGCGCGGGTTCGGCGCCACCGTCGACACCGTCGTCTACGACGGCGTGATCCGCAACGGGGACACGATCGTGGTCGGCGGGCAGAACGAGCCGATCGTCACCGAGATCCGCGCGCTGCTCCGCCCGCGGCCGCTCGCGGAGATCCGCACGGAGAAGCAGTTCGAGAAGGTCGGCGAGATCGGCGCCGCGGCCGGCGTGAAGATCGCCGCGCCCGACCTCGATCAGGCGATGGCGGGCGCGCCCGTTCGGGTCGTCCGCGACCGCCCGGAGGCGGAGGTCGTCGAGGAGGTGAAAGCGGAGCTCGCGGAGATCGAGGTCGAGACGGCCGACAACGGCGTCGTCGTCAAGGCGGACACCCTCGGCTCGCTGGAGGCGATGGCGAACGCCCTCCGCGAGGCCGAGGTCCCCATCCTGCGCGCCGAGGTCGGCGACATCGCGCCGCGAGATATCGCCGTCGCGGAGACCGCGAACCAGGACGAACACAAGGCCATCCTCGGGTTCAACGTCGACCTCCTCCAGAACGCGGAGCCGGACTTAGAGAACGCGGACGTGAAGCTGTTCAAAAACGAGGTCATCTACCAGCTGGTCGAGGACTACGAGCGCTACGTCGAGGAGAAGCAGCGCGCGCAACAGGAGACGGTGTTAGACAAGGTGGTGCGCCCGGCCCGCTTCCGCATCCTCCCCGACCACACGTTCCGGCAGAACGACCCCGCGGTCGTCGGCGTCGAAATAATCTCCGGCACGCTCCAGAACAACCGCAACGTCGGCTACTTCGAGGGCAACGAGTTCGAGCGCGTCGGCGGCCTCTCCGGCATTCAAAAGCAGGGCGACGACGTCGACGAGGCGCGGTCCGGCGAGCGCGTCAGCATCGCCATCGACGGGCCGACCGTCGGCCGCGACATCGAGGAGGGCGACACGCTCTGGACCGAAGTGCCCGAGAAGCACGCGAAGATCTTAGAGCAGGAGTTAAAAGAGGAGATCACCGCCGACGAGCGCGAGGCGCTTCAGGGCTACCTCGACACGCGACGCAAGCGGGACCCGTTCTGGGGGAAGTAGTCGGTTCTCGCGTCGCTCCTGTTCCGGACCGTCTTGGACCCGGCCCGACGGACGCCTCCAAGGGTCAGCCGTACACCAGAATGATCACGGCGACGAACGCCAACTCGCCGCCGACGAGCAGCGCGGCGAGCAGCCACGCCCGGTAGGTCCACAGCCACTCGCGGGCCGCCGCGAACCGGTTCTCGGCCGCCGATCCCGACTCGCCGCGGTACGCCGCGTCGACCCGCCACCCCGTCTCCGGATCGTACGTCGCGGGGACGCGAGCGCCGACGAGTTCGTCGACGTCAAGCGGCGAGACGCCCGCGGCCTCCAAGAAGTCGAGGAACGCCTCCGACTCCTGAAGCGAGCCGTCGCGGGGCGCGTCGAACCGCTCGGTGTGGGTGGCGTCGCCGTGCGGCGGGCGCATCTCGACGGCGACGCGGTCGCCGACGGAGCGCACCCGGGTGACGATCAGCGCGTTCTCCTCGTCGTTGAGGTACGCCTCGCGGAGCCGGCGCTTCACCTCGTCGTCGACGCCCGCGTCGTCGAGCTCGTCGGGGAGCGGGTCGGCGTCGTCCGGGGTCGGATCGCCGTCGATGTCGTCGGCGCATTCGCGATCGGGGGTCGCCGAGACGGTCTCGTCACCGCCGGATCGGTCCGCCATCGATGAGAGGTTGGCGACGCGCTCTGATAAGGTCACGGCCGCTATACATGACTGCTTTCGTTGCGGACGGCCCGTGGGCCGGGCCTGCCGAAGCCCCAGCCTCCTGACGATACGCGGTCACTGAGTTGAACATGACCATCGAAGCCCCAGACGGGAGGACTCGCGCGACTCGCTGTGCTCCTCAGTCGCTCACTCCGTTCGCTCCTTGCGGTGCTTACGTCGTCGTGCTTCGTCCTCCCGTCTGCCCCTTCGAGTCCCGCCCCGCACAGCACCTCACACCTCCCCAGCCTCGTCGGTGGTCCTCCGCTTCGCTCCGGACCACCGACTCCCTCGCACGCGCTCCTCGCGGCCGCCGGTGGCGGCCGCTCGGAGGCGCGCGCCATCGAATTTTGACTGTCAGCCGCTCACTGGAGCCGGTAGCGTAAGATCGCGGCGATGCCGCCGAGGTTGGCGAGCTGCTCGCCTGGGGCGAACTCCGAGGAGAAGACGACCACGTCGCCGCCCTGCCGCTCGACCGACTCGATCACCTCGTTGACGTCGATGTCCCAGTCGCCGTCGCCCTGTCGCTCGGTGCGGAGGCGCTCGTCGACGACGAGCAGCGTCTCGACCGCGCCGAACTCGGCGGCCTCGGCGGTGTCGTCCGGGCCGTACGTCGCCTTCTCCTCTGTCGCGATGTTCTCGGTCAGCTCGTCGATGAGGTTCGCCTCCTTCGAGATGCGGGTCTCCTTTTGCACCTCGTCGACCGCGCCGCGCTTGAGCACCTCGTGGACGCCGCGGTCGCCCGCCGCGGAGGTGTCGACGGTGGTGATCTGATCCGAGAGGTCCCGGTACTCCTCGTCGATGTAGTCGCGCGCGTCGTTCTTCGTGAACCCGGGCCCCGCCAGAATGACGGCGTCGGCGTCGAGATGCGAGAGCGCCTCGCCCAGCTCGGCGAACAGCTCCTCGCGCGGCCGCGAGAACTCGCCTTTCCCGGTCGGCTTCGTGAACGAGGCGTACTCCTCAGTGCCGTACTGCTGGACCGTGTGGACGTGGGCGGCGCCCTCCTCGACGGTCGCGATGGCCACGTCGGGGTTCTCCGCGGCCTCGGTCGCCTCTTCGAGCCGCTCCGTCTGATCCGGCTTGAAGTGCTTCTCGACGGTTATCTCGTCGTGCTCCTCGACGTTGAGCGTGTGGTGAGCGTTGAGCTGGTCCTCCCGCGAGCAGCCGACGATGACCCCGGAGACGCGGAGGCGGTTGGCGAACCGCGCGAACTCGACGTCCTCGACCTCCAGCGTGACGAAGATGTGCTCGCGCTGCCCGCCGGTGTCCCGCATCTGGTCGTCGTTCCGCTGGATCCGCCGGGTGGTGTCGCCCTCGACGAGGTCCCCGGGCTCGAGGACGTGCGCGAGGTGCCAGAGGTCGTCGACGTTCTCGGGGACCAGCGTGAGCCGTTCCCGGCCCTCCTCGCCGTACCCCCGCTCGGAGATTCGCATGCCCGAGCGTTCGCTCGCGGCCGTATCAACCCTTGTCTTCCGCGTCGGCGAGCGACGGCCCCCACTCGAAGCCGCCGGTCGGGTCGCCGGCCGCGTCGGTCGCGTCAGCCGCATCGCTCGTGTCGGCTAGATCGCTCGCGTCGGCCGGATCGCTCTCGCCTCCGCCCTTGCGCTCGCCCCCCTCGACGGCGTCGCCCCGGTCGTCGACCGAAACGCCGCGGCCGACCTGAACCGGGGCCGGCGGCTCGCTCCGCAGCGGTCGCCCGCCGTCGCCCGACACGACGGGGGTCGGTACGCCGGCGCGCGCGCGACCGACCTCCCGAGCCGCACCGGCGCCACCGGTCGCGTCTGCCCCGCGAGTCGCGCCCGCGCGGCGAGCCGTTCGGTCCGCGGAGCGAGCGGAATCGCCAGCCGTCCGGACCGGTGTCCGCGTCTCGGCGATCCGCGTCGAACCCTCTCGCAGCGCGCCCGCCGCGCCCCGCCCGTAGAGCCCGTGCGCGACGACGCGGGCGAGGAAGGCGACCGCGACGCCGACCACGAGCGGGGCTGTCGGCGCCGCGACGGCGTACCCGACCGCGAGCGCCCCGACCGCGAGCGTCCACCCGGTCGCGTACGGGCCCGTCGCGGCGACGTCGGCCACCGTCCGCGGATTCAGTCCGTCTCTGAGCCGCCCGGACGCGGCGAACGCGACGAGCGCGGCGGGGCGGACGTACGCGAACGCGAGGAGGTACGCGCCGACGAGCGCGGCGACGAGGCCGGCGGCGACCGCGGCGACGGCGATCGGGCCGTTCGGACCCAGCGCCGACTCGACGGCGGTCGCGGTCGACGCCGGATCGACGGGACCGGCGACGAGCGCGGCGACCGCGCCGCTGCCGACCGCGAGGCCCCCCGCCAGCGGCGCGAGCAGCGCCGCCGACAGCAGCGCCGACTTGAGGCCGTCCCTGACCAGCTCCCCCCAGGCGACAAGCGACGGTGCGCCGGCGGGGTCGCTGGGCTGGATCGCGCTCCGCGTCACTCGGACGAAGTAGCCGCGCGCGACGAGCGAGGGCGCGAGCGCGACGGGGGCCGCGACGGCGACCGCCGGACTGACGAAGAGGACGCCGAGGATCCACAGCGGCGTGAGGACCCACCCCAACAGGGTCACGGACCCGCCGACGAGGACGACGCCGGCCGTGTCGTCGGTTCGGGTCAGCGCCGTCGCGGCCGCGGTAAGCATGTGACTCGACACAGGAGCGGGAGCCGCATAAATGATACCCGGGCCCGAGCGTTTATATCACTCCACGAATTATTGTCGACCGGCCGCGCGGGACAATCGTGTGCCTCTGACAACCTACCGCGACCGCCCTTCGGCGGTCGCCCCCCGTCCGCGGCTTCTGACTGACCACTTCTCGCCAGTGGCGACGCCGTCGCGTGCCGGTACCGATTTATCCCGCCCCGCCGACGGATCGGGTATGACCGGCGACGAGCGGACGGCCGATCTGGAGCCGGAACTCAGGAGCTACGGCGTCAGCGTCGAGTCGATCGACGGGGGCGAGCCGCTGGAGCTGACGTACATGACCGCGTTCCCCGGCCGCGAGATCCACCGCGGCGAGATCGGGCGCGCGCTCAACGCGCTCATCGACCGCGCGGAGGCCGACGAGTGGGACCCAGTCCGCGTTGAGGGTACGGTCGTGCGCTCCCCCGGCGACGTCCTCGGCACGTGGCGCGCCGAGGGCGAGTGGTTCGAGGCGCTCATGCGCTACGAGATCTCCGAGACGGAGTTCTCGAGCCGCGTGCTGGAGACGGTCAGCCACGAGACCGAGGGTGGAGACGAACTCGACGACGGATCCGAAGCGGCGGACGCCACCGAAACCGACGCGGAGGCCGACCGGTGACCCGCCGCAAGCCGGTCAACCGCGCGCAGCGTCGGCTCGCGCGCCCGGCCCGCGAGCGGTTCGCCACCCGCGCGGTCGCGTTCGACGTCGACGGCGCGACCTGCCGCGGGACGCTGTACCTGCCCGGCGGCGACGCGGACAACCCCCCGGTCGTCGTGATGGCCCCCGGGCTCGGCGCGGAGCGGAGCTTCGGCTACCCCGCCGTCGCGGAGCGGTTCGCGGACGCGGGCTACGCCGCCCTCCTCTTCGACCACCCGGAGTTCGGTGCCTCCGACGGCGACTCGCAGGCGGTCGACCTCGCCCGCCAGCGCGCGGCGTACGAGGGCGCCATCGACCGCGCGGACCGCGTCGACGACGTCGGCGACGACCTCGTGCTCTGGGGCGCGTCGCTGTCGGCCGGGCACGTCCTGACGCTCGCCGCTGAGCGCCGCGACGTCGACGCGGTCGTGGGGCTCGTGCCGTTGCTCGACGGGCGCGCCGTCTCCCTGCGGCGCGGCGGCCGGTACCTCCTCCGCTCCGGCGCCGCGGGCCTCCGCGACCTGCTCGGTCACCGGATCGGTCGCGGCCGCACGGTCCCCATCGTCGGCGGGACGGAGGAGTGCGCGGCGATCACGGAGCCGGGGACGAAGCGGAAGTACATCGACCTCGTCGACCGCGAGTCGGCGTGGCGCAACGAGACGCCGGCGCGCTCCCTGCTCGGCCTGGTCGGCTATCGGCCCGTGACACAGCTCGACAAAATCGACGCTCCGACGCTGCTTCTGGCCGGCACCGACGACGCCATTGTCGACGCCGAGTCCGTCGTCGACGCCGGCGAGCGCCTCTCGCGCGGGACAGTCGTCACCATGCCCGCGGACCACTTCTCGGTGCTGGGCGCGGACTTCGAGGGCGCGATCGGTCACCAGCTCTCCTTCCTGCGCGACGCGCTCGAATAGCGTCGCTCGGCTCCGCTCTCTCGCGCGCGGCTACCCCCCTGCGACCCCTTAAGTGAGCTCGCAGCGCACGCTCAGGTATGACAGCCATCGCGATGTTGAGCGTCGCCCCGGTGATCGAGGGGAGCATGGCCGAGGAGGTGGCGAAGGCCGTCGCCGCGCTCGACGAGTTCGACGTGAGCTACGAGACGAACCCGATGGGCACCGTCATCGAGGCCGACGACGCCGAGACGCTGTTCGCGGCCGCGGCGGCCGCCCACGACGCGGTCGACGGCGACCGCGTCTCGACGGTCCTCAAGATCGACGACAAGCGGACGAGCGACGGGACCGCCGCCGAGAAGGTCGACGCCGTCGAGGACCACCTCGGTCGGGAGGCGAAGCGGGAGCGCTGACGGTGAGAGCGGAGTGCTAACGCCGCGGCACCGCCTCGGCGCCGCATCATGCGGTGTCGATCCCGACCGACCCGCCTGCGGTCGCGTCCCCAGCGGGGTTCTCGACCGTCAGGTCGACGGTCGTCGTGCGGACGACGGTCGCCTCGTCGCTACCGCCGGCGACGTCCGCGCGAAACACCACGTCGAGCGTCGTCGTCCTCGTCTCGCCGCCAGGAAGGTCGGTCGCGGAGAGCGTCTCGCTCGTCACGGCGTCGCCGCGGGCGGTCGCGTCCGCGCGCTCGAACCGCGCGGCGAGCGCGCCGTCGACCGCGTCGAAGTCGGGCGGCGCGTCCGACACGGCCCCCGACCGGTCGCCGCTCGGCGCCCCGACCGACGCGACGTCCCCGGGGGTCGCGGCCGGGTCCGCGGCGGTCAGGGCCTCTCGATACACCTCGTCGACGCCGGCGTCGCTCCCCACGGCGAGCGAGAGCGTCACGCGCTCGACGCCCTCGGAGAAGTCGGTCCACGACACTTCGAGGGCGGGCGAGAGGTACACCGATTCGATCCGACCGTCGTTGCTCGTGACCGTCGGAGCGTCACCCGCCTCGAAGGCCGCGGGGTCGCCCTCGACCGCAGCCGCCGGCTCGCTCGACGCGGCGAGGGCGCCGAGGCCGGTCAGCCCGCCGACCGCGACGGCGGCGGTCCCGCCGAGAACCGTTCGTCTGGTTGGATCTTCCTGCGCGTCGCCGTCCCGCGAGCGGTCCCACATCTCGACGGGAGTGGCCGCGCTTCCGGTGATAAGCGTCGGGGAGGAGAGCCGGCTCGGCGACGAGACGCTACCCCTTGATGTTACAAACAGGGAAGGTGCGGGCGACCTTGTCGCCGATCCCCAGCTCGTCGCTGACGCGGATCACCTCGTCGATGTCCTTGTAGACGCCGGGCGCCTCCTCCGCGATGGTGGCGCCGGACTGGGCCTTCACGTAGATCTGCTGGCCGTCCTCGAGGTCGTCTTGGACGTCGCCGCCCCAGAACTCCTGTTTCGCCCGCGTCCGGCTCATCAGTCGGCCGGCGCCGTGGGCGGTCGAGCCGAACGACACCGACATCGACTCGTCGCCGCCGCGGAGGACGTACGACCCCGCGCCCATGCTGCCGGGAATGATGACCGGCTGACCGACGTCGCGGTAGGTCTCGGGCACGTCCGCGTTGCCGGCGGGGAACGCCCGCGTCGCGCCCTTTCGGTGGACGTACAGCTCGCGCTCCGCGCGGTCGACCGCCTCGTCGCCGACGGCGGGCAGGCCGTCGGCGTCGACGCCGACCTCGTGGGTCTCCTTCTTCGCGATGTTGTGCGCCACGTCGTACAAAAGCTCCATCCCGAGGTCCTGGATCGGATCGGCGTCGAACACCTCGCCGAACGTCTCGCGCGCCTGATGGGTGATCAGCTGCCGGTTCACCCACGCGAAGTTGATGCACGCGCCCATCGCGCCGTAGTACTCGTCGGCCAGTTCTGAGCCGGCGGGCGCGGCCGCGAGCTCCTTGTCCGGCAGTTCGTCGAGCAGGTCGCCGTGCTCCTGCTCGATCCGGCGGAGGTAGTCGTTACACGTCTGGTGGCCGAGCCCGCGGCTCCCGCAGTGGATCAGGACGACGATCCCGTCTTCTTCGAGCCCGTACGCCTCGGCGACGTCCTCCCGGAACACGTCGGTGACGCGCTGGACCTCGAGGAAGTGGTTTCCGGAGCCGAGCGACCCCATCTGGTTGCGCCCGCGGTCCATCGCCTTCTGGGAGACGTACTCCGGGCGCGCGTCGGGTCGGCGCCCCTCGTCCTCGCAGCGCGCGAGGTCGCTCTCGATCCCGTACCCCTCCTCGACCGCCCACTCGACGCCGCGTTCGAGGGCGCCCTCGATCGCGTCGGCGTCGCCATTTATCACGCCGCCGCCGCCGAGCCCGGACGGGATCGCCTCGAACAGCGCGTCGACCAGCTCCGCCTCGCGGCCGCGCACGTCGTCGTAGGTGAGATTAGTTTTCACCATTCGTACGCCGCAGTTCGAAACGACGAATCCATTCGCGAGGAACGTGTGGGCGTCGTGTGTCACGCCGAGGTCGTACACGGGTTTCGACCCCGCCTCCCGGATACCCTCTACTTCGACGGCGACGGCACCGTCCGGTCGGACGTCGAGTTCGGAACGATACTCTTCGAATCCGGGGAACTCATCACCGGGACGTGGGCGGCCCTCGCGCCCGCTCCAGACGCTCCGTTCGACGAACCGATCGTTGATATCGAACCGGTCCACGATGTCAGAAACGTCACAGCCTCCGTCTGCGAGCGCCTTCGCCTCGGAAGCGATCGATTCTCGCCGCTCGATTTCCCGCTCTTTGGTCCGGAGATACTGGACGGCTTCCATCGCGCCGCGCTGCTTTTCGGGATGGTACCGATAGCCGACGCGACCGAAGAACCGAATCAAATTCTCGGAGTCGTTTTTGACGCCCAACCGGAGCCGGACTGTCGAAGCCGAACTGTTCGTATCCGTCTCAAATGATTCGATGTCGTTGGTCCGGATACCAACCCGATCGAGGAATGCGGCCATATCCTCGAAAAATTCCCTCCCCGCTGCTTCGGTATCCAAGGTTCGCGTCTGTGAAACCTTCGGGCAGTAGAGGTTCTTGTCGTGCTGTGCCGCCGGCGCGTTCATTTCGGCGCCGAAATACGCCGAGTAGAAGAGCGCCTGCTGCCAGTCAGGGAGCTGACCGAGATAGTCTGGCGTCGTGAATCCCGACGATACTTTCGGTCCCTCCGGGACTCCTAGTTCGACGAACACGCGTCGCAGCGTCTTGGAGGTCGTCTTGAAGCTGTACTCCGTCCGCTCGAAGGTGTTCCCGTCGATGTCGTGTGACCGGTTGCGTTCGTAGATTTTCGACGGCCTGAATCCGATGGCGCGAACGTCGTCCCGGATCTCCTCCAGTTCCTCTGGTGATCCGTAGAACCACGTCTGGCCCTCTCCTCCGTAGGACCCGTCGCCGAGGAGGAAGCCGACGATTTTGAGCAGCCGATTGAACGCCTCATCCGTTGAGCGGAGCGGAAGCAGCCCCCGTTTTTTAAGGACTCGCCGTATCTGCGGATTCGCGTCTTCGAAATCTTCGGCTGAGAGGACAGTAAAGTCCTCAGGGGATTCGTGTTCGAGGCCTTCGAACGGGTGGACATACACCTCGTCGCCTGCGTCGAGGTCATCGACGGTAACCATCTCGTCTGGAGTCTCGAATCGGTGGTCAGCGGTCGCCTCGATTCGCCGACCGGTCGAAGTTTCGAGTTCGTGAACCGGTTTCGCTCCGGATTCGGTGAACAGCTGAATCTCCGACGCCAGCAGGTCCTCACCGGTCGCGACGGCCGCACGCTCGTCCTCGAATCGATCCCGAAGCGTTTCGAGCGAGGCCCGACGACCGAACGAGAGTCGAACATCGGTGTCGCCCGGCAAGCAGTTGATGTCGTAGCCGACCGCTCCGGGAGAAATACAGCCGGTTCGGGCGTCGATCGCGCCGACGCCGCCGACGGGAAAGCCGTATCCTTGATGGCCGTCGGGCATACAGAGCGCGGGCTCGACCATTCCGGGCAGGTGGGTAGCGTTCTTCAGCTGCTGGAGCGAGTCGTCCTCGCCGATCTCCTCGAGCAGCGACTCGCTGGCGAGGACCCGCGCGGGGACGTTCATGTCGCCCTCGCGGGGGATCTCCCAGACGTGCTCGCGCACCTTCTCCAGCCGGATCCCGTCGAACTCGTGCGTGGTCATACCCGGCGTTCGACGCGGGAGGGCAAGGGCGTTGCGTCAGCGGGCGGGAGGAGGAGGGCGTTGCGTCAGCGGGCGGGGGAGACGAAGGTGTTGCGTCGGCGGGCGCGGTCGCGAGCGGCTCTCGCGAGAGTCGGACGCCGACCGCCCGATCGCGGCCTCACCGGTCGACCGGGTCGATCGGGAGCCAGGCGATGTCGCCCTCCGCGAGCGTGAACGCGGCGAAGACACGTCCGAGGACGAGCCCGTACAGCAGGTGCGCGACCGCGATGACTGCGCCGAACTCGAAGCTCGCGGTCAGCCCCGGCACCGGCAGCGTCGGCACCGGGAGCGAGGTCGCGCCCTCGATCGCGATCGCGGCCGGCAACAGCAGCCCCCCGGTGAGCATCCCGAGCAGCGCGGAGTGGACGACGCCGAGCGAGAGGCAGCCCCCGACGTCCCCGCGTAAGTCGGCGAAGAAGGATCGGTCGAAGACGGCGACGAACAGCCCGCCGAAGAGGGTGCTGTTGAACAGGTGAACGGCCCACCCGGCGAGGACCGTCTCGACGCCGACCAGCGCGCCGATCGTCGGCATGAGTCCGAGGCCGACGTGTAACACGGCGCCCATCGCGGTGCCGGCGACGAGCCCGCCGACCGCCCCCGCCCGCCACCGCCGCTCCGCGACTGCCGGATCGCTCCCGTCGCTCCGATCTGAGTGCGACATATGGTACCAATGAACTCAGCTAATATAACGATTTATCATATCACACGTCAGACCGGTCGTCGCGGCCTCACACGTCGAAGACGACGTACGCGTACCACTCGTCCCCGCGGCGTTCGAGCGCCATCTCGGAGTAGGTGACCGCCTTGATCTCGCGGGCGGCCACCGCGTCCAGCGGGACGCCGCGCGCGCTGGCGGTGAGCCGCCACTCGTCCGGGTCCGAGGGGCCGGTCCCGCTGTCGCCCTCGCCCGGTCCGACGACGGCACACCGGTGGTCGGCCGGGAGGACGAGCCGCACGTCGCGCTCGTAGATCAGCCGGTCGAGGTAGTCGAACAGCAGGGCCTCGCGACCCTCCGCGGCGACCTCGAACTCGAACCGGTCGCCCTCGTCCGGAACCGACTCCGCGCTGGCGGCCGCGAGCCCGTCGGCGACCGCCGCGAACAGCGCCGAGAGGGTATCGGCCGTCGCCTCGACGGCGACGTCGGCGGTGTGGTCGCGGAGCTCGTAGGTCATCGCTCGCCAACACGCCCGAGCGCGACTAAACCGTTTCCGTCGCAGTCGCGGTAGTGACCAACGCCGACCTGTCGAGAGCGAGGCTGTCGCCCGCAACTGCTCTTGCTGGCGGCGCAGCCGCCCGCAACGGTCCCCGCTGGCGGTGGAGTTATATTCCGCCCGCGTGTTAGGTTTCCCCAGTGAGCGTCAACGTCGAAAAGCGGACCGACCCGCCCGGCGAGTCCGACTACGCGACCGCCGCGTGGGAGCTCAAAGAGCAAATTCGGTCCGCTGAGGGCGTCCTCAGACAGCGACGCGGCTTCTTCGTCGACGCGTACCGCCGGTCGACCGCCCACCTGCTCGTCGAGAACGACCGGCTCGTCGCGTTCGCCTCCGTCCGGCGCGACGGCTACATCCTCTTCCTCGCCGTCCACCCCGACCACCGCGGCCGCGGCCACGCCGAGCGGCTGGTCGCCGACATCGCGGAGGACCACCGGTCGGTCACCTGTCACGCCCGCACGACCAACCGGCAGGCGCTCGGCTTCTACGAGCACCTCGGCTTCGAGGTGATCCGCCGCATCGACGACTACTACGAGGACGGCGGCGACGCCTACTACCTCAAGCTCGGCGGCGAGTCGCTCCGCGAGCGGCTCTCCGGGTTCGTCGGTCGGTAGGCGATCGTTCGGGACCGTCGGGGTCCCGCGACCGGAAACCGTTTCAACCCCTTCGCCGAAGCCCGCGGCGTGAGCGATCACGACCAGATACAGGCGGTCGCGCGGGCGGCCGTCCTCGCCGGGGGCGCGGAGCTTCGCGACCGGTACCGGGACGGCGACGCCGAGGCCGAGTACGGGGCGCACGACGTGAAGGCGGCGGCCGACGTGGCGGCCGAGTCCCGGATGCTCCCGGTCGTGCGCGAGGCGTTCCCGGACCACGCCGTGTTCGCCGAGGAGGCGGGGGAGTTCGCCGGCGACGAGCCGTACCGGTGGATAATCGATCCCCTCGACGGCACCAACGACTTCGCCGCGGGCCTGCCGACGTTCGCGTCGTCGGTCGCGGTCCTCCGGGACGGGGAACCGCTCGTCGCGGCCGTCCACCAGCCCGCGACCGACGAGACGTACGTCGCGCGGGCCGGCGAGGGCGTCCGGTACGACGGCGACCGCGTCGACGCCGCCGACGCGCGGGGAACTGGCGGCGAGGCCGCGGGCGACCTCGCGGGCGCCACGGTCGCCGTGATTGTCGGCCGCGACGTGCCTCGCGACCCGGCGCTCGCGGCCGAGGCCGACGCCCTCCGCGCCGCGCTCGGCGACCGCGTCAAGCGCGTGCTCGACAGCTGGGCGCCGACGGTCCACTCGGGGCTGTTCGCCCGCGGCCGGCTCCAGGGGATCGTCCAGTTCCGCCCGGACGAGGAGGAGCGGGCGGTCACGGAGCTGCTCGCGACCGAGGCCGGCGCCGCGGTCCGGCGCGACGGAGACCTGTCCGTCGCCGCGACCGACGAGGCGACGCTCGGCGAGCTGTGCTCGGCGCTGGACGGCGCGGACCGGTGACCCCGAAAACCGACAGCCATTAGCACGCGCCGCGAGGAGACGCGGGCATGACTGACGCCACTCCCGCGTCGCTCGCGGAACGCGTCCGCGACGGCGAGATCCGCTTCCACGAGCTCGAGGACCACGCCGACGCCAACGTCGCGACCGCCGCGCGCCGGCTGCTCGTCGCGGAGGCGACCGACGCCGACCTCGACCCCCTCGGCGAGTACGCGTTCGACGCCGACGCGGTCCACGGCTCGAACATCGAGAACACCCTCGGCGGCGTCCAGGTCCCGATCGGCGTCGCCGGCCCGGTGACGATCGACGGCGGCGCGAGTTCGGGCGAGCGGTACCTCCCGCTGGCGACGACGGAGGGCGCGCTGGTCGCGTCGATCAACCGCGGCTGTTCCGTCGTCAACGACGGCGGGGGCGCGACCGCCCGGGTTACGAAGAACGGCATGACCCGCGCGCCCGTGTTCCGGGTCGCGGACGTCGCCGAGGCGGAGGCGCTCGTCGACTGGGTGCGCGACAACGAGGCCGCACTGCGGGAGGCCGCGGAGTCGACGACGAGCCACGGGGAGCTGTTGGACGTGACGCCATACGTCGTCGGCAACAACGTCTTTTGCCGGTTCCGCTACGACACGAAGGACGCGATGGGGATGAACATGGTCACCATCGCGACGCGGGAGGCCTGCGACGCCGTCGAGGCCGAGACGGACGCCTCCCTCGTCGCGCTGTCGGGGAACCTCTGTTCGGACAAGAAGCCGGCCGCGATCAACGCCGTCGAGGGGCGGGGTCGCTCCGTCGTCGCGGACGCGACGATTCCGCGCGAGGTTATCGAGGACCGGCTCCACACGACCCCGGAGGCGATCGTCGAGATCAACACGCGGAAGAACCTCGTCGGCTCCGCGAAGGCGGGCGCGCTCGGCTTCAACGCCCACGTCGCCAACGCGGTCGCGGCGATGTTCCTCGCCACCGGGCAGGACGAGGCGCAGGTCGTCGAGGGGGCGAACGCGATCACGACCGCCGAGACGACCGCCGACGGCGACCTCTACGTCTCGGTCTCGCTGGCGAGCCTGGAGGTCGGGACGGTCGGCGGCGGGACGAAGCTCCCGACGCAGCGCGCGAGCCTGGAGATCCTCGGCGTCGCCGGCGGCGGCGACCCGGCCGGGAGCAACGCCGACGCGCTCGCGGAGTCGATCGCGGTCTGCGCGCTCGCGGGCGAGCTCTCCCTGCTCGCGGCGCTCGGCTCGCGGCACCTCTCGTCGGCGCACGAGGAGCTCGGGCGGTAAGCCCCGCGAACGCCATTCTTAATCGGACCAGCGCGGACAGTCGTCGCGGAGCGCCGCTCGCCCCGCGTCGGTGATCCGGTAGACGGCCTCGCCGGACACGCGCTCCACGAGCCCGGCCTCCGCCAGCGCGGTCAGCCGGGACTCCACGTGGTCGTCGTAGAGCCCGGTGTTCCCGGCGACGAACGCCTGATAGTCCGCGCCGACGTCGGCGAGGTACGAGAGCAGCCGCTCGTCGGAGCGCGTCAGCGACGGGCGGTCGGGGTCGATCCGCTCGTCGCGGTCGCCGTCCTCGGAGCACTCCGCCGAACGGTCGGCCGGCTGTGCGTCGGGTGCGCCCATTTCACACGTGTGGAGGAGTACCATGATAAAGGGGATGCCGGCGGCTCCCAGCGAGTGAGAACCGCCGGCGCTCAGCGGAACGTGTTCGGGATCCAACTGGTTCTCCCCGCGTCGCCCACGCCGGCTCAGTCGTCGGCAGAGGACGCGCCGGCCGCGTCGCCGCTCCCGTCGCCGCCGGACGGGCGGTTCGGCAGCATCGGCGTCCCGTCGGCGCGCGGGCCGAGCCGGGGACCGTGCGGGCCGTCGTCGGGGTCGATCCGGCGCCGCGTGCGGTAGTCGGTCGAGCGCTCGACCGGCGTCCGCCCGATCGCTGTGATCATCTCGACGTAGTCGTCGAACGAGCGGTACTCGCCGTACTCGCCGCCCGCGCGGCTGGTGATCTCCTCCGAGAGGATGGTGCCCATGAAGTCGTCGGCGCCGCAGTTGAGCAGTTTGATCCCGTGGGCGTCGCCCGACTTCACCCACGAGGCCTGGACGTGGTCGACGTTGTCTAAGAAGAGCCGCGCCACCGCGACCACGAGCTCGTCCTCGGCGTGCGAGGGGCCGGAGTCGACGACGCCGCGGCGGTAGAGCGGGGTGTTCTGGTGGATAAAGGAGAGCGGGACGAACTCCGTGATCGCGCCCGTGCGGTCCTGGAGGTCGCGGATCACCTTCAGGTGCTCCGCGCGGTGGGCGACCGTCTCGACGTGGCCGTACATCATCGTCGAGGTGACGTCTAAGCCGGCGGCGGCCGCGCCCTCCATCGCCGCGACCCAGTCGTCGGTGCGGATCTTCCCCGGGCAGATCACGTCGCGGACCTCGTCGACGAGGATCTCGGCGGCGGTGCCGGGCGCGGAGTCGAGCCCGGCCGAAGCGAGTTCGCCGTAGACGGCCTCGTACTCCCAGTCGGTACCGCGCGAGGCGTGGTACGCCTCCTCGGGGGTCATCGAGTGGAGGTGGACGCCGCCGACCGACATCGCCTCCATCTGTTCGAGGTAGGTGCCCGGGTCGGTCGCGTACGTCTCGGGCGGCTTGTAGTTCACCTCGCTCGCGGGGTCGTCGTAGGCGGCGAGGATCTCGTGGTGTTCCTCGTTCAGCGCGAACGCCGGGTGGAGCCCCGAGACGGAGCAGACCTCGTAGATCCCAATGTCGAGAGCGTCCTCGACGATCTCGCGCGACTCGGCGGGCGGCTTGGTGAAGCCGGCGTGCTCCACCTCGCTGTCGGCCTCGAAGGCGTGCGCGGAGTCCTTGAAGTTACAGAACAGGCAGCCGGTGTTGCAGGCCGTGGTGACGTTGTTGTTCAGGTTGGCGACGAAGGTGACCTCGTCGCCGACTTCCTCGGCCCTGCGCCGGTCGGCCGCCTCCAGCACCGCCTCCTTGCGGACTGGGTCGATCCCCGGCGACGCCGTGCCGGTGGCGAGCAGTTCGGTCGCGTCGGCAACCGTCAGGCGAGCGCCGTCGCGGGCCTTCGCGAGCGCGTTCTCGAACGACTGGTCGGTCGCGGGCGTCGCGAAGTCGAACTCGTTCGCGTCGCTCTCGCCTCCGCCGTTCCCGCCGCCGTTCGATCCACTCGCGCCGGAACTGCCCCCCGAACTCATCCCCTAACGCTCCCGGTTCCACCCTGATAAACGGGCGGGTCGCGACACCGATCGAGTCGGAACGACGGCGCCGATCGCGAACGTCTGTTTATAAGTAAATTCGCGCGCCGCGACATATATTTATAAACAACTGCGGTGGCGCGTGCCTGCGAGCGGCCGGAGGCCGCGAGGAGCACGCGCGAGGGACGCGGCGACCGAAGCGAAGCGAGGGAGCCGCGAGGTTGGGGAGGCTTGAGGCTGCGGTGCTGTGCGGGGCGGTGCTGGGTGGGACTCAAAGGGGCAGTCGCGAGGCGGGCGCAGACGACGTAAGCACCGCAGCGAGTGAGCGGAGCGAACGAGCGAGGAGCGCAACGAGTGTGCGCCCGCCTCGCGACTGGGGCTTTGGCGGTGTTCGCCGCCGATCCGCAATCAACTGTTTATAGCCTCGCGGCTGGGGCTTTGGTGGTGTTCTCCGCCGATCCGCAATCAACTGTTTATAGCCTCGCGACTGGGGCTTTGGCGGTGTTCTTCGCCGATCCGCAATCAACTGTTTATAGCCTCGCGGCTGGGGCTTTGGAGGCGTTCGCCGTCGATCCGAAATCAGCCATTTATAAGCGATCAGCTGGGGCTTTGGGGGTGTTAGTAGCCGATCTGCCAGTGTCGATTTATAAGTATGCGACCGAGTCTCCCGAATCTATTCACGCCACGTCTCGATCTTCGTCAGCGTGCGCGCGGACCCACAGCTGGCCGATCCGCGAGAGGCTCGTCCGGTAGGATTTCCCGTGTTCCTCGCGCTCGATGTACCCCTTGCCGCCGGGCCCGAGCCGGTCGACGTTATAGATCACCTTCGAGCGGAACGAGTCGGTGTACTCCTCGTTGAGCTCGGCGGCGAGCGTCTCGGCCAGCTCCGAGACGGACTCGAACTCGCCGTGCTCGCCCAGCGTGAAGAGGACCAGCTCCTCGAACGGTTTGACGTTCTGGAAGGAGGCGACCGGCAGCTCGATCACGTGGCGGTCGCCGATTTTCTTCGCGCCGATGGTGGTCCCGCGCTCGTCGAACTCCGCGAGGAGGTCCGTGGTGCTCGCGAGCCGGTCCGCGACGCGGTCGGGGTCGACGCCCGCGTCCGCCAGCGCCTCGGCGTCGCTCCCGTCGTCGAGGTCGCGCAGGAGGTCGCGCGTTGCGCGCAGCTCCTCCGCGAGTTCGGTCTCTAAGTACTTCTCGGTGGCCGTGTAGTAGGTGTGGATGCGGTCGCGGTCCGCCTGCCGCTCGACCATGATCGAGTGGGCCGCGGTCGCGAACGCGAACGAGACGGGGCGGGGCATCGAACAGAGGTTCACCCACACCTCGCGCTCGTCGCCGTCGACGCCCGACTCCGCTTCGTCGACCGATTCGTCGCCCGCCGCGTCGACGCCCTCGTCTCGGTCCAACTCCGCGTTGATGAGGTCGAAGGCGCGCTCGAAGGCGGCGTCGTAGTCGTACACGTCGGTCAGCTGCTCGCGGACCGTTTCCGCGCCGAGGAGGTTCGTGAAGTCCTGTTCGAGCTTGCGCGCGATGTTGCGCGAGTACTCGACGTTGGCCTCGCTGCCGACGGTCCCCTCCAATAGGATAACGCGGTCGACGTCGAACTGGTCCCGGATGAGGGGGGCGATCATCCGGTCGTAGTCGAACCCGACGGGCACGACGTGGGTCTGCATACGCGGGACGTAACGGTGCCGTTTATAAAAAGCACCAGTTCCCCTACGAACTCCGGGCGAACCCGTACTCGGCTTGGTCGCGTCGGCGTGAGACTGCTGCCGCGGTCTCGAACTCGTGGCTGTCGGTGTCCTCCCACCACGACAACAGCGTCAGCGTCGTTTCCACCCGATCGCTCGTCGTCTCTTCGGTCGCTAGCGTTTCGACGGGAGTGGGTGGCCACGGTGGTTCCTCGCGCTCTTCGAGTTCGTCGATCTCGTTGACTCCGGCGTCGGATAGCGACGCTACCGCCGCCTCCGGCACCGCCGGTAACTCGCTCAGCGCCGTCGACGCCAACTCTCGATCGGGCTGGACACTCACTTCCACGGGCGGTGAAAGGAGGTCCTCGTCGCTGTCCTCAACGATATCGACGGCTTCCGCAAACGAATCTCGGGCCTGTCGGAAGCGAATTCGCGCGAGCGTCTGGCTACCCTCTACGTAGGCCATGATAGCCACCTGAAAGCTGTGTTCGGCCGTTTCCAGCGTCTCGATGATCTCCTCCTGTTGCTCGTGGAGGGTTTCGAGCGCCGTCAGTTCAGCATGGGCCGCGTCGATGGACTCTTCGACCTTCGTGCGTGTCTCTGCGTCACCGGCGTCGAGTTCGTCGAGGGCAGCCTCGTACTGGGTGAGGGCCACGTCGTAGGCGTCCTCCGCCTCGTCGAACAGGTTGTTCTCCTTGGCGGCGACCGCCATCTCGAGGGCCGTTTCCGCTTCCGACCGGAACTCGTCGACCCTCGATGAAGCGTCGGTTCCGGACTGATCTGTGGGGGTCGTCGACTGCGCCGTCTCCGAGGGAGGCATGGCAGACGACTCTCCACTCGACTCGTTTGGGGGATCCTGTTTAGATTCTCGGGTATCCTCGCGTCGCCGGATCAGCGATATCCCACCGATACCGCCCCCGATCCCTACACCCCCAATGGCAAGCCAGTCAGCATTATTCCGCACCCACGAGGTGTACAGCGCATGGGCGGGAATGTCGATTGATTGATTAGCAAACCGCCGGTCGCCGTGGTGGCCTAGCGTCCCAAGCAGCACACGAGAGTCCTCGCTTGAGCCATCAACACCGGTAGCCACCGCGTAGAGGTTGCCGTCGGCACTCCCGACGAAGACGGTCCCATCGACCACCGTCGGCGACGAGTTGACTCCACTGCCGATTTCGAACTCCCATCGTTGATCGCCCGTCTCTGTATCCACCGCGCAGATATTTCCGTCACTGCTCCCGACCAAGACCGTTCCGTCAACTACCGTCGGTGACGATCTGATCCTGCCGCCGGTTTGGAAGGCCCACTCCTGGTCGCCCGTTTCCGCATCCACCGCGTAGAGATACCCGTCATCACTTCCGACGAAGACAGTGCTATCAATCACTGTCGGTGACGACGCGATGAAGTCGCCCGTTTCGAAAGCCCACTGTTGGTTGCCCGTCTCGGCATCTACCGCGTAGAGGTTGTGGTCGAAACTCCCGACAAAGACGGTCCCATCAGCGACCGTCGGTGACGAGCGAATTCGGGTGCTTTCGAAGGCCCACCGCCGGTTGCCAGTCTCGGCATCTATCGCATAAAGAGTACCGCGGCCATCTCCAACGAATAGGGAATCATCAACTACGGTCGGCGACGATTGAATTGAATTCATTATGAGGCTGTCTCCTCTGACATCAAAGGTCCACTGTGGGCCACCAGTTTCAGCATCTACTGCGTATAATTTTCCGCCGTCACTCCCAACGAAGACCGTGCCATCACGCACCGTCGGCGATGACTTAATCACACCATCTGTTTCGAAGGCCCACTGTTGAGTTCCGCTCTCGGAATCTAACGCGTAAAGACGACCGGTCCCGTCCAGAATATCAAACGCATCGACTCGACCTCCGGCAAAAACGATGCCATCGACTACTGCCGGCGACGACTCAACATACTCGCCGATTTCGAAACTCCACTGCTGGTTGCCAGTCTCGATATCGACCGCGTAAAGACCACCGCTGACATTTGTAACGAAGGCGGTTCCATCAACAACCGTAGGCGACGAGTCGACCGGACCACCGGTCTCGAAGGTCCATTGCTCGTCACCGGGATCGGCAGCGACTGTGGTAGAGGCACCCGTCCCGAGGATGCTCAGTGCGGCGAGACCACCGGCTGTCCGGAGAACTTGACGACGACCTGCTCGGCCGAGTCTAGGTCCCGGGCGATCGACCATACGCTCATGAATGATCCCTCAGTTGATAAATAACTTGACTGAGTCGACGAACTTGGTCTCCGCACCCCGCACGTCGTTTCTGTCACGATCTAGGTGAGGTATCGCTCCGCGTCGGTGTATGGGTTACCCGTACCCGCCGGAATCGAACGAGAATGCGTCACCCGGTGATAAGTTCAATGACGCCGAGAAACACCATTTCGGCTCCTCAACGCGAGTGAGGTTCCCTTTCCAGTCCGCGGGTTCGGCCTCGGATCACGACCGCTTGCTCCCGACCGAATCGAGTCGTTTCGCCCACCTAACAGCAACGGACGATTCCTGATACTGGTTTCTCTCGAAAACTCGCCGTTTCAACATCGATGGTCTGCGGACTCGTCGGACTCAGGCATCCCTCGGGACGCTCCTCCCCTCGGTTTCCTCCGCGAGCAGTAGGATTATCTCGGTCTGCGCTGTATGTTGACACGGTATGTCACAGCAAGGCGTTCAAGAGGAGCTGTACGTCGACCAGTACACGCTCGGCCTCGTCGGCCCCGACCAGGAGTGGGCGGGCACGGTCGCGGACGGCGGGACGGTGACAACGTACACGCCGCCGGGCTGTTGGGGCCCGATGGTGACCCCCTCGTTCCGGGGCGGCCACGAGGTGACGCGACCGATCCGCGTCGAGGGCGCGGAGGTCGGCGACGCCGTCGCGATCCACATCCGCGACGTCGAGGTCACGAGCATGGCGACCAGCACGGGGTCGATGGCGGAGCGCGACGAGGCGTTCGGCGACGACCCATTCGTCGACCACCGCTGTCCGGAGTGCGGCACGACGTGGCCCGACTCCGTCGTCGAGGGCACCGGCGAGGACGCGATCCGCTGTGCGGAGTGCGGCGCCAACGCCTCCTCGTTCGGCTTCGAGTACGGCTACACCGTCGCGTTCGACCACGAGAACGCGGTCGGGATCACCCTCGATGCGGACGGCGCCCACGAGCTCGCGCTCGACGCCGACGAGGTGATGGACATCCCCGAGAACGCCCGACAGCACCCGATCCTGCTGTACGAGCCCGACGGGATGCCGGGCGCGCTCGGCCGCCTCCGGCCGTTCATCGGCAACATCGGAACCACGCCGCCGGTGACGATGCCCGACTCGCACAACGCGGGCGACTTCGGGCAGAACCTCATCGGCGCCGACCACGACTACGGCGTCGAGACGGAGGCGGACCTTGAGCTGCGCACCGACGGCCACATGGACGTCCCCGAGGTCCGGGCGGGCGCGACGCTGATCTGCCCGGTCGTCGTCGACGGCGGCGGGATCTATGTCGGCGACCTCCACGCGAACCAGGGCGACGGCGAGCTATCCTTACACACCACCGACGTGAGCGGGACAGTGACGATGGACGTCGAGGTGATCGAGGACGTCGACCTCGACGGTCCCGTCCTCCTCCCGAACGAGGAGGACCTCCCCTTCATCAGCGCGCCGTACAGCGACGAGGAGGTCGCGGCCGGCGAGAACCTCGGCGCGGAGCACGGCGTCGACGTCGACACCGACGCCGCCCCGATCCAGGTGATCGGCTCCGGCGCGACCGTCAACGACGCCACGCAGAACGCCTTCGACCGCGCCGGGACGCTGCTCGACATGACCGAGGGCGAGGTCCGCGCCCGGTGTACGTTCACCGGCGGCGTCCAGATCGGCCGGCTCCCAGGGGTCGTCCAGCTCGACATGTTGGTCCCGTCGGACGTGCTTACGGAGTCGGGGCTCGGGGACGTGACGCGCGAACAGTACGACGTATAAATCGTTGCCGACGGATCGACATCGGAGACTGCCAGACCGCTGGCTGATTATTTATAAATGGTTGCTGGCGGATCGGCGACGAACTCCGCCAAAGCCCCAGCCGCTCGTTTATACATTGCTGCCGGTGACTCCGCGACGAACTCCGCCAAAGCCCCAGCCGCTCGTTTATACATTGCTGCCGGTGACTCCGCGACGAACTCCGCCAAAGCCCCAGCCGCGAGGGCGGCGCACACTCGTTGCGCTCCTCGCTCGGTCACTCACTCCGTTCGTTCCCTCACTGTGGTGCTTACGTCGTCTGCGCCGCCCTCGCGACTGCCCCTTTGAGTCCCGCCCCGCACAGCGACCGCGCCTCACGCCTCCCCAGCCTCGCCGCTCGCTTCGCTCGCGGCGTCCCTCGCGCGTGCGACTCGCGCCCTCCGGGCGCTCGTCGGCACGCGCCACCGCAGTAGCGTCCGACTCTCGCGTCGTGTCTCCCATCACCGCCGCGATCGCCCTCGCCCGACGGCCGCCCGCGACGGCCCCGCCGGGATCCGCCGCGTCGGCCCCTGCGACTCGGCCATCTCCCGCAGGCGCTCGACGCGCTCGTCGGTCGAGGGGTGCGTCGACAGCCAGCGCTCGGCCGGCTCGCCGGTCCGCTTGTGCGTCGAGAAGGGCGCGAACCGCCACGTCGGTTCGGTCGCGCGCTCGATCCGGCGGAGCGCCCGCGCGAGCGCCAGCGGGTCGCCGGTCACCTCGGCCGCGCGGTCGTCGGCCGCGAACTCGCGGCTACGCGACCGCGATCGCGCGACGAGCGTCGCGAGGACGAACCCCGCGAACAGCGCGCCGGCGAGCGCCCGGTGGAGGCGCGCGAAGGGGCCCGACCGGTCGCCCGGCCGCCCGCGGATCCACGCCGAAGCGGCGGCGAGCCCCGAGAGCGCGAGCAGCGCCGGCAGCGCCGCCACCGTGGCGATCCCCACCAGCGAGCGCCCGACCCCGTCGGCCATCGCGATCGCGAACCCGTCGTTCGTCTCCAAGTGCGCCAGCTCGTGCGCGAGGATCGCCTCTATCTCGCGCGGCGAGAGCAGTCGGAACAGCGACCGGTCGACCACCAGCGCGCCGGCGTCGCTCCCGCCCCCGACTGCGAACGCGTTGGGCGCGCGGGCGTCGGTGACGTACAGCTCCGGGCGCGCGACGTCCATCCGCGCCGCGAGCGCGTCGATCCGACGGTGGAGGTCCGGCGCCCGTCTCCGAGGGACGCGATCACCCTCCAAGTTCGCGAGGATCTGCGCCATGCCGAGCCGGTAGCTGAGGTACGCCGACCCGAGCGTCCCCGCGGCCACCAGCGCGAGGAGGACTGAGAGGTCGGGCCGGGCGGCCCAGGCCGCGCACAGCAGGTCGGCGACGAACAGTGCCGCGGTCAGGTAGGCGGCGAGCAGGGCGACGCCGACGACCGCCGCGGCCGCGCGGAACGCGAGCCGAGACATGTTCGAAAATACGCGACGGCGGGGCAAACGCGTTGCGGCCGGCACCGCCGGCGATCCGCCTCTCGGGCTACGGATGCCTCGCTCCCCCGCCCGGCCCGCCGGAAGGAAAAGCGGTAATTCCCCGGCCGCGAAATCGAGACGTATGGACGCACGCATCCGCGAACACGCGGAGATAATCGCCGATCACTCTACCGGCATCGAGTCGGGCGACGACGTGGTCATCCAGATGCCCAAGGAGGCCGAGGACCTCGCCGTCGCACTCCACGAGGTCTGTGGCGACCGCGGGGCGAACCCCGTCTACCTCAACTACTCGAAGCGCGCCCAGCGCGCCTTCAAGCGCTCCTCCGAGGAGTTCTCCGAGCCGAGCCACCGGCGCGCCCTCTACGAGGAGGCGGACGTCTTCGTCATCGCGCGCGGCGGCGCGAACGCCACCGAGGACGCCGATGTCGACCCCGAGACCAACGCCGCGTACAACCGCGCGATGGAGGACGTCAAGCGCACGCGCCTCTCGAAGACGTGGTGTCTCACGCAGTACCCGACCGCGAGCCACGCCCAGTTGGCCGGGATGAGCACCGAGGCGTACGAGAACTTCGTGTGGGACGCCGTCTCGCTGGACTGGGACGAACAGCGCGAGTTCCAGTCGAACATGGTCGAGATTCTGGACGACGCCGACGAGGTCCGGATCAAATCGGGCGAGGAGACCGATCTCACCCTCGACGTCTCCGGCAACTCCACGCTCAACGACTACGGCGAGGCGAACCTCCCCGGCGGCGAGGTGTTCACCGCCCCGACGCGCGACGGCGTCGACGGCGAGGTCCACTTCGATCTCCCCCTCTACCGCTACGGCCGCGAGATCGACGGCGTTCGGCTCCGGTTCGAGGACGGCGAGGTCGTCTCGCACTCCGCCGAGCGCAACGAGGACCTGCTCTCCGGCATCCTCGACACCGACGAGGGCTCCCGTCGCCTCGGCGAACTGGGGATCGGGATGAACCGCCAGATCGACCGATTTACCTACAACATGCTGTTCGACGAGAAGATGGGCGACACCGTCCACATGGCGGTCGGCTCCGCGTACCCGGAAACGGTCGGCGAGGAGAACGCGGTCAACGAGTCCGCCGAGCACGTCGACATGATCGTCGACATGAGCGAGGACTCCGTCATCGAGGTCGACGGCGAGGTGGTCCAGCGGAACGGGACGTTCGTCTTCGAGGACGGGTTCTAGGGAGGTTTCGGGTCGGCGGCCGTTCTGTCTACTCGCTTTCGCTCGCGTCGCGCTCTGCGCTCCGGCGGACGAACGCCGCGTACGCGACGAGGAGGACGCCGAACAGGCCGACCGTGCCGAGCGCGGCGGGGACCGGATAGTCGGCGAGGGGCGCTATCTCTCCGTCGGGGGTTCCGACGACGTCGACGACGCCGGTGCCGACCGTCAGCGCGAGCACGGCGAGCCACATCGTTCCCACGGCGTAGCCGAGCGGAACCAGCCGATCGGTACGCGCCGCGTGCGCGACGACCGCGCCGCCGCCGATGACTGGGAGCGCGACGAGTGGGCTCGTCGGATCGGGAAGGAGAACGCTCCCGCCGAGCGCGATCGCCGTCCAGTAGACGGCGACGGCGACGACCGTGCGGAGCGGGTCGGGAACGGACATCGTGTGTCGGTTCGGGCGGGTGCCACAAAACGGTCCGGGACCTCCCGCCGCTGTCCCCGCCCGGACGCCGCGGCGATATTTCGGGCTTTTTCCGGCCGCCGCGGGAACATTTCGGTCTTTTTCCGGACGCCGCGGCGACATTTATATCTCGAGGACGCGTATGCGAACGTATGCCAGAAGAAGTCCTCTTCAAATCGGAGAGTCGCCGGAGCCGCGCCGAGATCGCCGCGTACCTGCGAACGGTCGCGGACTCGCTCGACGACGGAAACGCGATCACGCTCAAGCGCGGCGACGAGTCGACGACGCTCGACCCGCCGGCGCGACCGACCTTCGAGGTGAAAGCGGAGCGCGAGGGGCCCGCGGAGGGGCCCGGGGAACTGAGCGTCGAGTTCGAGTTAGAGTGGGACGAAGACGGCGGCGGCGAGGGCGGAGACGGGGAGTTGGAGATCGAGTAGTCGAGGGGAACGCCGCCTACGGCACCTCGCCGGGGACCTCGACGAACGCGTCCCGCGCCGAGAGGCGATCGAGCGTGTCGTCGACTTCGAGCCGGACGGACTCCAGCCGATCGACGAGCTCCTCGTACTCCTCGGAGTTCGTCGTGCCCGCGGCCTCCAGCGCCGCCTTCTTCGAAGCGAGCGCGAAGAACTCCTGGCTGCGCTCGTCGAACGCGGCGCGGTGGAGGAGCACCTCGACGAGCGTGAGCAGGTCCTCTTTCGTGACCGGCTTCGTCTTGTAGTCGTCGAACGGCATCTCGACGATGTCGACGTCCGGCTCGACCGCGGTCAGCATCGCCACGCGGGCGTCGTACCCCTCGCCGCGGATCGCGTCTAACACGTCGTGGCCCGACATGTCGGGCATCCGGCGGTCCAAGAGGACGACGTCGACCGCGTCGTCCATCGCGTCGACCGCCTCCTCGCCGCCGGTGGCGATCCGGACGTCGTAGACCGGATCGAGGTACACCCGGTACAGCTCCGCGAGGTCCGGCTCGTCGTCGACCGCGAGGACCGTCGCCTCCGGGGTCCCGGTCATAGGCGAGCCCTCCGGTCCCGCGTTCCGCGGTCTGCGGCCGTCGGGCCGGCGCGTCCGCCCGCCGTTCGTGCGTCCATACCGACCGGTTCGTTCGCGCCGCGTTAAAACGTTGACACCTGATTATCAGAGGCGATATCCGAAGGGCGCCGTGCGGCGTGCGGCGTGCGGGATGCGGCGTGCGCCGTGCGGCGTACGGCCGTCGGGTCGAGCTGCGAGATCGCGGCGGTCGCGCGTCCGTCCCGCCGATCCCACCGTCTCTCCGTGACCCAAAGGCACATTTACGCCCGCATCTAACCGGGAACAACGAATGTCTCACAGCCCCTCACTGCCCGACCGCCCGCGGTTGGAGCTCGATCCCGAGATGAGCGACGCGGAGCGGCTGGAGGCGATCCGCCAGCACTACCGGCGGATCGTTCAGGTGAACGATGAACTGGAAACGCGGCTCGCGGACGCCGAGGGGCGCCGCGGCGAGCTGAAAGACGACGTCGAGCAGCTGAAACGCGAGAACGAGGTGTTGAAGACCTCCTCGCTGTACATCGCCTCCGTCGAGGAGATCACCGACGACGGCGTCGTGATCAAACAGCACGGCAACAACCAGGAGGTGCTCACGCAGGCCGCCTCGCGGCTCGACGAGGACCTCCGCCCCGGCGACCGCGTCGCGATCAACGACTCCTTCGCGGTCCAGCAGGTGCTCGACGACGAGACCGACTCCCGGGCGCAGGCGATGGAGGTCACCGAGTCCCCCGACGTCGAGTACGCCGACATCGGCGGCATCGACGACCAGATCCGCGAGGTCCGCGAGGCCGTCGAGGACCCGCTCGAAAACCCCGAGCAGTTCGAGAAGGTCGGCGTCGACCCGCCGAGCGGCGTCCTCCTCCACGGCCCGCCGGGCACCGGGAAGACGATGCTCGCGAAGGCCGTCGCCAACGAGTCGGACGCGACGTTCATCAAGATGGCCGGCTCGGAGCTCGTCCGGAAGTTCATCGGCGAGGGCGCGCGGCTCGTCCGCGACCTCTTCGAGCTCGCCGCCGAGCGCGAGCCCGCCGTCATCTTCATCGACGAGATCGACGCCGTCGCCGCCAAGCGGACGGATTCGAAGACCTCGGGCGACGCCGAGGTCCAGCGGACGATGATGCAGCTGCTCTCCGAGATGGACGGCTTCGACGACCGCGGCGAGGTCCGAATCATGGCCGCGACCAACCGCTTCGACATGCTCGACGAGGCGATCCTTCGTCCTGGCCGCTTCGACCGCCTCATCGAGGTGCCCGAGCCCGGCGCCGAGGGCCGCGAGCGCATCCTGGAGATCCACACCGCGGACATGAGCGTCGCCGACGGCGTCGACCTCGGCGCCGTCGCCCGCGACCTCGACGGGTACAGCGGCGCAGACATCGCCTCGCTGGCGACCGAGGCCGGGATGTTCGCCATCCGCGACGGGCGCACCGAGGTCTCGCAGGGAGACTTCGAGGCGGCCCGCGACAAGCTTCAGGACGCGGACAAGGAAGACGAGCGGGTCATCAACTACCAGTACTGAGTCGACTACAGCGGCGACTACGTGATCGACGTCTCGGTTTTTGAAGGGAGTGTACAATCGGTTATCTCGGCTGGAATTTCAGCCGATAAGTTATAAATAACTGACAGAGGATCGGCGGTGACCACCGCCAAAGCCCCAGTTGCTCGTTTATAAATAATTAACGGTGGATCGATAGCGACCACCTCCAAAGCCCCAGCCGCGAGGGCCACGCACACTCGCTGCGCTCCTCGCTCGCGTTGCTCGCTGCGGTGCTTACGTCGTCTGCGCGACCCTCGCGGCTGCCCCTTTGAGTCCCGCCCCGCACAGCACCGCGACCGCACCTCACGCCTCCCCAGCCTCGTCAGTCGCCGTCGCTTCGCTCCGGCGACTGACTCCCTCGCGCGTGCTCCTCGCGGCCGCCGGGGGCGGCCGCTCGCAGGCACGCGCCACTGCCTTTTTATATGCGGTTTATATTGGCGGCGGCGGCAGTCGGGTTCGTAACTCCTTACCGCGCTCGCCGTCGCTTCTTCGTCAATGAACACCATCCACGTCGCCGGCGGCGTCGGGGTCGCCGACACGGCGATGGCCTCCTACGACGCCGCGCTCGCGGACGCGAACCTCCACAACTACAACCTCGTGGCGGTCTCCTCGGTCGTCCCCGCCGAGGCCACTGTCGAAGCGGTGTCGGAGGCTCCCGACCTGGGTCCCGCCGGGAACCGGCTCACGGTCGTCGAGGCGCGCCGGACGGTCGGGCCGGGCGACGAGGTCGACTTCCGCGAGGGCGGGCGCTCGGGCGCCGAGGACGCCGAGTCGAAGCGCGCGCCGCGCCGACACCCCGACGCGGTCGCGGGGCTGGGCTGGGCGACCGGTCCCGGGCCGGGCCTCTTTTACGAGGTGACCGGCGAGGACGCTGAGGATGTCCGCGAGCGGATCCACGCGGGCCTCGACACCGGCGCGGGCCTCCGCGACTGGGAGCTCCCGGACCGCGAGACGCGCGTCGAGACGGTCGCCGCCGAGCCGGACCGCTACGCGACCGCGGTCGTGGTCGCCGCGTACGGGGAGTCCGAGCCGATTCTCTAAGCGGCCGAGCAAACCAGAGCCGATCCGCGCCGGAAGCGCGGTCGCCGGCGCCGACGCCTTTTTGACTCGGCTCCGCGTACGAGACGTGTCTCCGAATGAACGGCAACAACCCGTACGCCGGGGCACCGGGTGTGACGGACGCGGGCTCGCCCGCGGCCGTCGACCTCTCTCCGGACCAGGAACGACAGCTCCGGCGCGCGGTCGCCGGAATCGTATCGCGCACGGAATCGTATCTCCCCGACAGCTACGCCGTCGGCTCCGAGCTGTCCGTCGGCGCCGACGGCCCGCAGGCGACCGTCGCGGTGAACCCCCCGGCTGGCCACCCCGTCTCGGCCGGCTTCACGCCCGACCCCGAGGACCTCGACGCCGGCATCGCCGAGTCCGACACCGACGAGGTCGCCCGCGGCCTCGCCGCCAGCGCGGCGGTCCAGGTGATGGACGCCGTCGGCGACATCACGCCGACCGCGAAGTGAGACTCACCGCCGAGACGTAGTCAGCTCGAGCGTTTCGACCGGTCCGCGTCGTTCGGTTCTCCGTCGCTACCATCCGCGCTCGAGTCGCGACGCTCACCCTTCTCGCCGCGCTCGTCGTTCGGATACACCCGCAGGTCGCCCTCGCCCGGCGCTTTCAGGACGCCGGTGACGCGGCCGTACATGCCGAAGATGTCGTCGTACCCGTCCTCGCTCGCGAGGATCGGGACCAACCCCGGCTCCTCCACGCGGTGGGTGTACACGTCGTCCTCGGCGAACACCGCGCCCTCGGGGATCGCCTCGAAGTTCGCGAAGTGGACGTGCGGCACCCCGCCGCCCTTCGGCACCTCCTCGCGGCCCTCCACCACGGTCGTCTCCGAGAACGTCGGCGGCTTGTCCGCGATCGCGCCGTGGACCCGGAGGAACGCGAGACACGCCTCGTGGCCGAACTCGACCGCCTCCTCGCTGCCCTGCCGGCCCACCTCGATCGAGACGGTGTGCTGGACCGTCGAGTCGAGCGTCGTCGACCGCAGCCCGCTCGCGTCGACGACGTGGGCGACCGGCAGCCCGGTGACGGTGCGGCGGACCGACTCCGTGAGGTCGCTGAAGATGGCGAACGGCGGCGGCGCGCTGTGCGAGGTGTGGAGCGCGAGCACGGCGTCCATCCCCTCTAACTCGGCTGTGAGCCGCGACGCCAGCCCGCGCTCGTACTCGTCGCTGTCGGCGTCCCCCGGAAAGGCCCGGTTCAGGTCCGTGTCCGTGTAGCGCGTCTCGGCTTCGATCGCCGGTTCGTTGGCGAGTATCAGCCGGACGAGCCCCGCTTCCCCCGCGTCGCCGTCGCTCCCGCCTCCGCCAGACGGGTCGAGCGGGTCGAGTTCGTCCGCGAGGCGCTCTACGATCCGCACGCCGGCGGGCTCGTCGCCGTGAATCCCGCCGACGATCGCGACGCGAGCCGACCCCGCCGACTCGCGGTCGATCGTTTGCATACAGTCAGTACGTCGCGGTCCGCCCATAAATCGTCGCAATCCGCTGGCGGGAGATTCAGCGGTCGAACCGCTCTGCGAGCGCGGCCCGGTACCGGCTCGCCAGCTGCTCGGCGACGAAGCGGTCGCGGGGGTCCACGCCGAGGAGCCGCAGCGAGGCCGCGTACGCCGCGAGCCCGACCGCGCTTCCCGCGAGGACCGCCGGGAGGCCGGTCAGGAGCGCACGGACCGCGTACATCGCGGCGACGGCGACGCCGCCGGCCGCGAGCGGCGTGAGGAAGCTCCGGTCGTACGGCCACAGCCCCTCGAAGTGACGGAGGAGGACGACCTGGACCCCGTTCTGGACCGCGATCGCGAGCGACGTGCCGAGCGCGGCGCCGACGAGCCCGTACCGGACGACGAACACGTACGTGAGCCCCACGTTGAGGACCGCGAGCAGCCAATCGAGCGCCATCCGCGCGTACTGGTGGTCGGTCATCATCAGGAGCCAGCCGGTCGCGCCGACCGCGCTCCCGACGAAGACGCCGCCGAGGTAGACGACGAGCGGGAGGTAGCCGTCGACGTACGCCGCGCCGAACAGGCTGAGGACCTCACGGCCGTACACCGCCAGCACGGCGAGGATCGGGACGACCGCGGTGACGATCTGCCGCGTGACGGAGCCGTACACCGCGTTGAGCGTCGCCGTCCGGTCGTTCGCGTACAGCTCCGAGGCGACCGGCGGGAGCAGTTGGTTGAAAGAGAGGAGCGGGATCCACGAGACCGCGATCACGACGAGGACGACGTTGTACACGCCGGCCGCGGTCGCCGTCAGCAGCGCGCCGACGAGCAGCACGTCGACGCGGTTCTGGAACACCTTCCCGAGGCTGCTCATCGCGACCGGGGCCGCGTGGTCGTAGAAGCGGCGCGCCTCGGCGCGGGCGCCCCGGAGCGTCGGTCGAACGCCCGTGACGGACGCGGAGAGCGGGACCGCGGCCGCGGCGAGGACCGCGGTCGCGGCGACGATCGCCCCGGCGACGCCGACGACGGAGTAGCCGAGCCCGAGCGCGCCGACGGCGGCGACGAGCCTGACGCCCGGGCGCAACAGCTTGTTGAACAGGATCTCGCCCCGGGCCGACCCGACCGCGCGGAAGAGCGCGGACGCGACCATCACGACCCCCAGCAGTCCGACGAGTCCCCCGAACGCGCGCATCGTTCCCGCGAACGCCGGCTCGGTGACGGTGCGCGCGTTTATCGCCGGCGCCGCGAACCAAACGGCGACCGCGATCGCGACCCCGAATCCGATCGTCGTCGCGTACGCGAGGCCGGCGATCGCCCCCTGCCGGTCCGGATCCGCCGCGTACTCCGGGAGGTACCGCTGGATGGCGGGGACGCTGCCGAACGTCACGAGCCGCGAGCACAACTGGGCGATCCGCCACGCCAGCGCGTACACCCCGTACGCGGTCGGGCCGAGCCCGCGGGTCAGCGCGAACTCGGTCGCCGCGATGAGCGCGCGCTGGGCCGCGACCCCGCCCGAGGTGAGCACCGCGCCGTGCGCGATCGTCTCCAGCGCCTCGCGCTCGTCCTCGGGGATCGCGTCGCGGTCGCAGTCGACGACATCTTCGGACGGTCCGCCGCTCTCGCGGCTGTCGTCGTCGAACTTCCCCGCGTCCTCGTCGCGTTCGTGTCCCACGGTCGTCTCCGTCGATCGGTCGCGGTCCCGCCGAAAAAGCGGCGCGCTTCGCGGCCGCCCTAAATGAATATAATTATCGTTCACAAAGGATTTATGCCGCTTATCCTACCCACCTTTCCTATGGACGGAGGAGGCCCGGCCGGCCAGGGGGACCCGAGAGCATCGCACGGAAGCGACGAGGGAGACCGACCCCGACGAGTAGCGTCGGACGGCGGAGTCGCCGCTGAGGGCGTCGGGGCCGCGACGGACGGATCCGTGTCGGACGGGTCGACGGCGGCGGAATCGTCCGGGCCAGATCCGGACCGGTCCGCCGTCTCGGCGGCCGCGCTGGGCCACGACCGGCCGGACGTCGAGGCGTACCGGTCGCTCGCGGCCGACCTGCGCGACGCGGTCGCGGGCGGCGTCGAGTTCGACGAGTACGCGCAGGTGCTGTACGCCACGGACGGGAGCGTCTATCAGGCGCGACCAGCAGGCGTGGTGTACCCCCGCGGAGTCGACGACGTGCGGGCGGCGATGCGGGTCGCGGCCGACCACGGCGTCCCCGTGTTGCCGCGCGGCGCGGGGTCGTCGCTCGCGGGGCAGACCGTCGGTCCCGGCTGCGTCGTCCTCGACTGCTCGCGACACATGGACTCGATCCTGTCGGTCGACCCCGACGCGCGCCGCGCCACGGTCCAGCCCGGCGTCGTCCAGGACGACCTCGACGACCGGCTCGCCGAGGACGGCCTGAAGTTCGCGCCCGACCCCGCCTCCTCGGCGCGCGCGACGGTGGGCGGCGGCATCGGCAACAACTCCACCGGGGCGCACTCGGTGCGGTACGGGATCACCGACGCCTACACCGAGGAGCTGCGCGTGGTGCTGGCGGACGGCTCGCTGATCCACACCCGCGACGTCGTCCTCGACTCGCCGGAGTACGAGGCGATCGTCGCGGGCGAGGCGGGCGGCGAGCGCGAGGCCGCGTTGTACGAGACGGTCCGCGCGCTCGTCGAGGGGAACGCCGACGAGATCGAGGACCGATACCCGACGCTCAAGCGGTCGGTCTCCGGGTACAACCTCCACAAGGTGATCTCCGAAAACGACGACGGCGAGGCGGTGATCAACCTCTCGAAGCTGTTCGTCGGCGCGGAGGGGACGCTCGGCGTCGTCGTGGAGGCCACGCTCTCGCTCGTCACCCGACCCGAGGAGACCGCGCTGGCGCTGTACGCCTTCGACTCGCTCGACGCGGCCATGCGCGCGGTCCCCGAGGCGCTGGAGTTCCCCGTGAGCGCGGTCGAGCTGATGGACGACGCGGTCGTCGAGCTGGCGGCGGGGTCGCCGGAGTACGCCGAGTACGCGGAGCCGATCCCGGACCGGGCCGCGGCCGCGCTCATGCTGGAGTGGGACTCTGAGCTGGTCGACGAGTTCGAGGCGGCGGTCGCCGACGCGAACGACCGCTTCCTCGGCGACGGCGACCGCGACGCGTTCGACGTCATCGAGGCGTACGACGCCGAGACCCAAACGGACCTCTGGAACCTCCGGAAGGCGGCGATCCCGCTCCTGATGAGCATGGACGGCGACGCGAAGCCGTACCCCTTCATCGAGGACGCGTCGGTACCGCCAGCGGAGCTCGCCGACTACGTCGCCGCCTTCGAGGAGGTCCTCGACGACCACGGCACCTCGGCCGCGTACTTCGCGCACGCTGGGGTCGGTACCCTCCACATTCGGCCGATCCTCTCGCTGAAGGAGTCCGAGGGGGTCGAGACGATGCACTCGATCGCCGACGACGTCACCGACCTGGTCTTGGAACACCACGGCGCCTTCTCCGGCGAGCACGGCGACGGGCTCGCGCGCACGGAGTTCAACCCGAAGATGTACGGCGAGGATCTCTGGACGGCGTTCCAGGAGCTGAAGTCCGCGTTCGACCCCGAGTGGCGGATGAACCCCGGGAAGGTCGTCTACGTCGACGGCGACACCGCCGCCGAGCGCGGCTACCCGGAGGCCGCCGCCGACACCGACATGCGCGAGAACCTCAGGTACGGGCCGACGTATCAGTCGATCGAGCCGCAGACGACGCTGGACTTCGCCGACGAGGGCGGGTTCTCCGAGCTCGTCGAGCTGTGTAACGGCTGCGGCACCTGCCGCGAGACTGACTCCGGGACGATGTGTCCGACCTACCGCGCCTCCGGCGAGGAGATCCAGACGACCCGCGGGCGGGCGAACATGCTCCGAGCGGCGATAAGCGGTGAGCTCGACGACGAGGAGATCCACTCCGACCGGTTCCAGGCGGAGGTGCTCGACCTCTGTGTCGGCTGTAAGGGGTGTAAGAGCGACTGTCCGACCGGCGTCGACCTCGCGAAGCTGAAGGCGGAGGTGAAACACGACCACCACGAGCGGGAGGGAGCGGGACTGCGCGAGCGGCTCTTCCGCGACATCGACCGGCTCTCGGCGCTCGGGAGCAGGCTCGCGCCGCTGTCGAACGCGGCGGCGAAGCTCCCCGGGGCCCGCAAGGCGATGGACGCGCTCGCCGGGATCGCTCCCGAGCGCGAGCTACCGACGTTCCGGTCGACGAGCTTCGAGGCGTGGTTCGCGGCCCGCGGCGGCCCCGCGGTCGACGAGCGCGACGCGGTCGACACAGTCGCGCTGTTTCCCGACACCTACACCAACTACAGCTACCCGGCGGCCGGGAAGGCGGCGGTGCGCGTGCTGGAGGCCGCCGACGTCCGCGTGGAGGTGCCCGACGGCCTCGCGCCCTCCGGCCGCGCCGCCTTCTCGACGGGGTTCCTCAACGCGGCCCGAGAGCGCGCGGCTGACAACGTCGCGGCGCTCGCGCCCCGCGTTCGCGAGGGGCAGTCCGTCCTCTTCGTCGAGCCCTCCGACGCGGTGATGTTCCAGGACGAGTACCTGGACCTCCTCGACGGCGACGACGTCGAGGCGGTGTCGGCGGCCGCGGCGGGCGTCTGCGAGTACCTCGACGCCCGCCGGGTCGACGAGCGACTGTCCTTGGACGCGCCGGCGGAGACGCTCACCTACCACGGCCACTGTAATCAGAAGGCGACGAACAAGGACCACCACGCGGTCGGCGTGCTCCGGCGCGCCGGCTACAGCGTCGACCCGCTCGACTCCTCCTGTTGCGGCATGGCCGGCTCGTTCGGCTACGAGAGCGAACACTACGACCTGTCGCAGGCGATCGGGCGGATCCTCTTTGGGCAGGTCGCCGACAGCGACGGCGACGCGGTGACGGCGCCCGGCGCCTCCTGCCGGTCGCAGCTCGGCGACCGCGAGGGCGCCGAGACGCCCCCGCACCCGATCGAGAAGCTGGCGGCGGCGCTCGACGACTGAGGCGTCGACGGGCGCCTCGCTCCCGGCCCGTCGCGCGCCTCGCTCCCAGCCGGTCGCGCGCCTCGCCCCCAGATCGTCGCGCGCCGCCCGCTCGCCTCACCAGCGCTGGTGGACGTGTTCGCGCACGTGCTCGGCGTAGACCTCGCTCGCGGCCTCGCGCTCGGCGTCTGAGAGCGGGGGCGCCTCGCTCGCGGCCGCGTTCGCGCGGACGTGGTCGGGCGTCGTCGAGCCCGGGATCACCGTCGAGACGGCGTCGTGGTCGAGGATCCAGCGCAGCGCGAACTCGGGCAGCGGGCGGTCGTCCGGCAGGCGCTCGTCGAGGGCGTCGACCGCGTCGAGCCCGGCCTCGAAGGGGACGCCCGCGAACGTCTCGCCGACGTCGAACGCGTCGCCCTCGCGGTTGTAGTTGCGGTGGTCGTCCTCGGGGAACGCCGTATCGCGCGAGAGCGCGCCCGTGAGGAGGCCCGAGGCGAGCGGCACCCGGCAGATCACGCCCACGTCGCGCGCGGCGGCCTCCTCCAAGAAGAGCTCGGCGGGCCGCTGGCGGAAGGGGTTGAAGATGATCTGGACCGTCTCGACGCCGGGGTACGCCATCGCCTTCAGCCCCTCCTCGACGCGCTCGACGCTGACGCCGTAGCTCGCGATCCGTCCCTCGTCTTCGAGCGTCGCCAGCGCGTCGAACGTCTCCGGCCGGTAGTAGACGTCCGTCGGCGGGCAGTGGAGCTGGACCAGGTCTAGTGTGTCCATCCCGAGGTTCTCCCGCGAGCGGTCGACGAACCGCCGGAGGTTCGCCTCCGTGTAGCCGTCCGCCTCGTGCGGGTCAAGCCGGCGGCCGGCCTTCGTCGCGACGGTCACGTCGCCCGCGGCGACGTCCTCCGCGAGGACCTCGCCGACGATCCGCTCCGAGCGGCCGTCGCCGTACACGTCCGCCGTGTCGAAGAAGTCGACGCCGGCGTCGCGGGCGGCCTCGACCGCCGCGACCGCCTCGTCCTCCGTCACCTCGCCCCAGTCGCCGCCGATCTGCCAGGCGCCGTAGCCGACCTCGCTGACCGCACCGACCTCGCCGAGTTCGCGGTGGTTCATGTCGGCCGGACGTTGTTCGGGCGAACCCAAGGGCGTTCCGAAGGCGGGGTCAAACGGTCCGGCGGCGCCACTCGTGCGGGAACGGGAGGTGCGCCCGCCCCTCGTCCCACTCGGCGTTCATCACCCGCCAGCGGGGGTTGTCCCGCCAGAGGGAGCGCTCGTCGCGCTCGGCGAGTTCGTGCGCCGTGGTCACGTCGTGGCCGTCGGCTCGGTGTTCGATCTCCCTGAGTTCGTGGTACAGGATGAACCGGTCGTACTTCGACCACTTCTCCGAGACCCAGATCTCGTTCCTCGGGATCCCCAAGTCGTCGGCCGCGGGCGGGTGGATCAGCTTCCCGTCGTACTCGACGCGGTAGCAGGCGTTGTACCTCGCTATCTCCTCGTGAGGGACGTGTTCGACCGTCCACCCGCGTTCCCGCATCACTTCGCGCGGCGAAGCCATAGCGAAGCGTCTCATCGCGTGCCGGTTGAAGATTCCGCCGGGTTGTGCCTCGTTCTCAATCCGCGCTCACAGCACGGCCGCGAGCGCGTCCATCGTCTCCTCGACGCGGTCGACGCGCGCGTTGTGGCCCATGTGGCCCACCCGAAGCACGTCCCCGGCGCCCTCGCCCAGCCCGGTCGCGAGGATCACGTCGTGGTCCTCCCGCAGCCGCTCCTGAATCTCCGACGCTCGCCCGGGCACCTCGAAGGCGGTCACCGTCGGCGAGCTCCGCTCGGGGCCCGGGACCGTCTCTAGTCCCAGCTCCGCGCCGCGCTCGCGACACCGCGCCGCGGCCGCCTCGTGTCGCTTTCGGACCGCGTCGAGCCCCTCGTCGAGCAGGAGGCCGAGCGCCGCGTCGAGCGCGACCACCTCGGTCGTGAGGTGGGTGTACGGGAACCCGTCGCTCACGTCGCGGAACGGCAGGAAGTTCGCGTACAGCGAGTGCGGATCCCGTTCGTCCATCGCGGCCCAGGCTCGATCGCTCACCGCGGCGGTCGCGAGGCCCGGCGGCGCGCTGAAGCACTTCTGGGAGGCGCCGAGACAGACGTCGATCCGGTCGGTCGGCACCGGGACGGCGCCGAGCGAGGAGACGGCGTCGACGACCGTGAGTATCTCCGAGTCCGCCGCCTCCAAGCGGTCGAGCGCGCTCCCGATGTCGTTGAGCGTCCCCGTGGGCGTCTCGCAGTGGACCATCGTCGCGAGGTCGAAGTCGGCGTCGTCGGCCGCCAGCGCGTCGTCGAGCGCGTCGAGCGGGAGCGGCTCGTCGTGCTCGGCCGCGACGAGGGTCGGATCGCCCCCGTACGACTCGACGAAGTCGGCGAACCCCTCGCCGTAGAGCCCGTTCGACAGACACAGCACCTCGGTGCCGGGCTCGACGAGCGAGGCGACCGCGGCCTCGAGCCCGAGGATGCCCTCGCCGCCGAGGGCGACGACGTCGCGGGCGGCGTCGTCGGAGCCGTCCGCGACCCCGTCGTCGTCCGGATCGACCCCGTAGGCCGTCGCTAGCCGCTCCGTGAGTCGGCCGTATAGCTCCCGGAACCGCGGGTCGACGTCGGGGTTGATAAGCTCGCGGGACATCGCCTCGCGCACCGGCTCTGGGACCGCGGTCGGTCCCGGCGTCATGAGCATACGCCCCGGTTCGGCCGGCGGTATATAAACGAACCGCGAAGGAGGCCGTCGAGGCCCCACAGGAGGTCGCTGCGCGGGGGTCGACCGCGGTCGCGGTGCCGACACGCTCATATGTTTCTGTCGCTTGCGTCCCGGTACGATGATGCTTCCGACCCACGTGCTGGCGGGGATGCTGCTCGCGGCCCCGCTGGTGCGCGCGGCGCCGGAACTGGCGCCGGTGGGGTTCGCGGCCGGGTTCCTCGGCGGGCTCGCCCCCGACCTCGACATGTACACCGGCCACCGGCGGACGCTCCACTACCCCGTCTACTACTCGGTCCTGTCCCTCCCGGCGCTCTTCGCGGCCGTGGTCGCGCCCTCGGCGCTCACGGTCGGCGTCGCGCTGTTCCTCCTCGGCGCGGCCCTCCACAGCGTCGCCGACATGTACGGCGGCGGGCTGGAGCTGCGACCGTGGGAGGGGAACTCCGACCGCGCGGTGTACGACCACTACCGCGGGAACTGGGTCGCACCGCGGCGGGGCGTCCGGTACGACGGCGCCGTCGAGGACCTGGCGCTCTCGGTCGGACTGGGCGTCCCCCTCCTGCTCCTCGTCGACGGCCCCCTCCGACAGATCGTGATCGGGACGCTGGTCGTCGCGGCCGTGTACACCCTCCTCCGCCGGCGCCTCGCGGAGATCGCGGCGGCCGTGATCCCGCTTCTCCCGGCGGCGGCCGACCCGTACCTCCCGGACCGATACCGGTGATCGCGACGGCCGATCAACGTTATTAGGTGCCCCCACTCGTTTCATCCGATAACAGTCCGTGCCGGTGACCGCCGGTCCCGGCGCGCCGAACCCACCATGCAACAGTACCTCGACCTCGTCGACGACGCGCTCTCGACCGGCACGTACAAACCGAACCGAACCGGCGTCGACACGATCGCGACGTTCAGCGGCCAGTACACCGTCGACCTCGCCGAGGGGTTCCCCCTCCTGACGACGAAGAAGATGGACGGCTACCGGTGGAACTCGCTCATCCACGAGGTGCTGTGGTACCTCTCCGGCGAGGAGCACATCCGGAACCTCCGCGAGGAGACGAAGATCTGGGACGCGTGGGCCGACGAGGAGGGGAAGCTCGACACCGCGTACGGCCGGTTCTGGCGCCGCTACCCGGTACCGGAGTCGCACGCCGAACTCCCCGGCGAGACGTGGCCCGACGACGCGAACCGCTGGGTCACCGTCGAGGAGGACGAAGACGGGACGACGCGGCGCACGTTCGACCAGATCGGGTACGTCCTCGACACGCTGGCGGAGAACCCCCACTCGCGCCGGATGGTCGTGAACGCGTGGCACCCGGCGAACGCCGCCGTCTCGACGCTGCCGCCCTGCCACTACACCTTCGTCGTCAACGTTCAGGACGGTCGGCTCAACCTCCACCTGACGCAGCGGTCGGGCGACATCGCGCTCGGCGTCCCGTTCAACATCGCGGCGTACGCGCTGCTCGCGAACGCGCTCGCCCAGCGGACCGGCTTCGATGTCGGGGAGTTCGGCCACACCGTCGTCGACGCGCACGTCTACTGCGGCCGCGGCGACCGCGGGAAGTGGTACGCGAACAACCTCCGCTACGTCCAGGAGCGGCTCGCGAACGTCGAGCGCAAGAGCGACTACCTCGACGTGAAAAGTTGGGTCGAGCGCACCGCCCCCGACGAGCCGAACGGCCAGGAGGGGTACGACCACGTTCCCGGCCTCCTCGAACAGCTCTCGCGGACCCCGCGCGACCGCCCGCGGATCGAGATCGCGGACAAGCCGCTCGACGAGCTGACGTACGACGACGTCGAGGTCGTCGACTACGACTCCGCGGACGGCATCTCGTTCGCGGTCGCGGAGTGATGGCGGGCGCCGACGCTCCCGGGGGGGAACGCGCCCCTCCCGACCTCGTCCTCGTCGCCGCCGTCGCCGAGAACCGCGTGATCGGCGACGACGGCGGGATGCCGTGGCACTACCCCGCGGACCTGGCGCACTTCAAGCGGCTCACGACCGGTCACCCGGTGATCGTCGGCCGGAAGACGTACGAGAGCATCGTCGACCGACTCGGCGGCCCGCTGCCCGACCGGACCAGCGTGGTGTTGACGACCCGTCAGATTGCCGACGACGAACTCGCGGATGGCGCCGTCGTGGCGAGCGACCCGGACGCCGCGGTCGAGCGCGCCGCGGCGGACGCCGCCGACCGCGGAGTCGACGCCGTCTACGTCATCGGCGGCGCCGCCGTCTACGACGCGTACCTCGACCGCGCGGACCGGCTGGTGATCACCGAAGTCCCCGGCCGTCCCGAGGGCGATACCCGGTTCCCCGAGCGGGATCCCGGGGTGTGGGTCGAACGCGACCGCGAGACCGAGGGCGAGCTCGCGTTCGTCACCTACGAGCGGCGCGACGCGGACTGAGCGGCGCCGGGAGGCGGGCCCCTCCTCGACATCCCGCAGCTCACCCCAGAAATCGCGACTCGACGTCCTCGGACGGCCTCACGCACCGGTCCTTCTTTCCGAACCAGCGGTACCGGTTGTCGGCGACGAAGTCGTACACGCGGTCGCGGACCGCCTTGGGCACGTAGCGGAACGGCGAGAGCAGCCGATAGCGGCCGCCGAGCCCCGTCGCGATCCGGATGACGGCCGCCGACTTCACGTAGCTCTCGCCGTCCTCGATCAGAACGATCGAGTCCAGTTCCTCGGTCGCGAGGCCGTGTTCGGCCAAGAGGGCCCGTCCCACGTCGGACTGGAGCGAGGCGAACCGGTACTTCCCCTCCGGGTCGCGGGGGAGAATGAACTGTACGAACCCGCTACAGAGGTTACAGACGCCGTCGAAGAGTACGATCGCAGCGTCCTCGGGGATATCCTCGTCCATCTCCTCTCGTGTGTACACGGCCGCCGCAGTTCAGGATTCCGGTGGGACCGGACCGAGCCTCTTCCCGGCGACCGCGAGACGGAGACGCCGGTGCCGTCGCACGGAAAACTTATATCGGTCCCTCTGTGTCTCCCACAAGTTGGATCACACCACCATGCCTCGGAGTCTCTCTGTCGCGACCGTCCGGTCGCGGTTCTCGGCCGTCGTTCGACGGCTCTCAGCGGCGGTCGCCGCGCGGAGCGCGGTCGACCCGCGCGCGCTCGCCGCCTTCCGGATCGGGCTCGGGACGCTGCTGATCGCCGACCTGCTCCGTCGCTCGCGCTCGCTGACGGCGTTCTACACGGATGCCGGCGTGCTCCCGCGACGCGCGCTGTTCGCCGACTACTCGGGGACGTACTCACTCCACGCGCTCTCCGGCGAGCCGTGGGCCGTCGCGTCGCTGTTCGCGGTCGCGGGCGCCGTCGCCCTCGCGCTGGCCGTCGGGTACCGGACGCGGCTCGCGACGGCCGTCTCGTGGCTGCTGTTGCTCTTCCTCCAGGCCCGGAACCCGATGGTGTTGAACGCGGGCGACGCTCTCCTGGCGATGCTGCTCTTCTGGGGCGTCTTCCTCCCGCTCGGCGCGCGCTGGTCGGTCGACGCGATCCGGCGAGCGGCGGCCGCAAACCCTGAGGACGACGCGATAGCCGACGCCGCCGACGGCGTTGAGGACGACGCGGCGTCGGAAACCGCTCCCTCGCCGGGGGGCCCGCACGCCGCCGCTATCGCGACGGTCGCCTCCCTGGGCGTGCTCCTCCAGATGCTGGTGATGTACGTGACGAACGGCGTCCACAAGCTGGAGGGGGACCTCTGGATGGGTGGCGAGGCGGTCGCGTACGTCATGCAGGCGGACCACTTCACCTACCTCCTCGGCGACCACATCGCCGCGTTCCCGACCCTGCTGCGCGCGGCCACGTACGTGTGGGTCGCGCTGCTTTTCGCCTCGCCGCTTTTGATCCTCTCGACTGGGTACTCCCGGGCAGTGGTGGCCTCGCTGTTCGTCGGCATGCACCTCGGGATGGCGGTTACGATGCGGATCGACCTGTTCCCCGTCATCGCCGTCGTCGGCTTCATCCCGTTCTACCAGACGCCGGTCTGGGACGCCGCGGCACGCGCTGTCGACCGGTTCGGGCCGACTGAAGCCCTCGATCGATGGCGTGCGGGGTTCGAATCCGCGGGGAGAGCGATCGCTTCGCTCGACGCGTCGGCTCCGCGACCGACACCGACTGACCGCCTCGCCGGCCTCACGGACGGCGTCACCGCGGGAGTCGAACGTGGCCGCCTGCTTTTCTCGACGGTCATCCCCGTCTTCTTCGTCGTGTTGATCGTCCTCTCGAGCGCGCAGTCGGTCGGCTACGGCGAGGTTCCGGACCCGGGCGAGGAGGTCTTAGAGACCGTCGAGATGGACCAGCACTGGCAGATGTTCGCGCCCGAACCCGTCCGCACGACGCGGTGGTTCGTCGCTCCCGGGGTCCTCGAAAACGGGAGCGAGCGGGACGTGCTCCATGACGGCGACGTCTCCATGGATCGGCCGCCGGACGTCGACGCGACGTACCCCACCGCACGCTGGCGGAAGTACCTCTCGAACGTCTACTCCGGGGACAACGAGAACCACCGCTCGTACCTCGCGAACTACCTCTGTGCGGAGTGGAACCGAACGCACGCGACCGACGTCGAGACCGTCACCGTCTACCAGCTGTACGAGCGGACCGACCCCTACAACGGGAGCGTCCGGGCCGCGAACGAGTTCGAACTCGTCGAGTACGACTGTTCGGGTGAGTTCGTCCAGAACGAGTGAGCGCCGCGCGGTCGCCGATTCCCTGTCGCCACGCGCTCGCCGTTTCGCCGTCACCGCGCGCTCGCCGTTTCGCCGTCACCGCGCGCTCGCTGTTTCGCCGTCGCCGCGCGCTCGTCGGACGCCTACTCCTCTAGAACGGTCGACCCGCGGCCGATCTGCGTCTGGTACGCGCGCGCCTCGATCCCGGCGCCGGCGAAGGCGTCGAGCATCCCGGCGGCGACCTCGCGGCGGTCGCGCTCGCGGCAGGCCGCGATCACCGCCGGTCCGGCGCCGCTGACGGTGACGCCGGTCGCGCCCGCGTCGAAGGCGCGCTCGCGGACGTCGTCGTAGCCGGTGATCAGGCGGGCGCGCTCGGGCGTGACCACGGGGTCGCTCATGCCGAGGCCGACGAGGTCCGGGTCCGAGCGGCACATCCCGATCGCGAGCGTCGCCGCGTTCCCCACGGTCTCGACCAGCTCCTCCATCGAGGCGGTCTCGGGGACGACCCGGCGCGCGTCGCGGGTCGAGACCGCCACGTCGGGGAGGCAGACGACGAGGGGGATCGCGGCGTCGACCGACCGGGTCCCCTCGGCGGTCGTCACGGTGAACCCGCCGAGGATCGAGGGGGCGACGTTGTCGGCGTGCGCGACGCCGGAGACGACGGCCTCGCCCTCCGCGGCGATCGGGACCAGTTCCTCGCGGGAGAGCCCGCGGTCGTACAGCCGGTTGAGCGCGACGGCGGCGCCGGCGGCGCTCGCGGCCGAGGAACCGAGCCCCGACGCCGGGCGCACGCCCTTATCGATGTGTATGCGCGCGGGCGCGTCGAGCGCCTCGACCACGGCGCCGACCGTGTTCTTCTCGGGGTCCTCCGGGATGTACTGCGCGCCGACGCCCGTGACCTCGATCGTCGTCTCGGCCGCCTTCTCGACCGTGACGACGTCCGCCGGCCGCGAGAGGGCCGCCCCGAACACGTCGAAGCCGCTCCCGAGGTTCGCGCTCGTCGCGGGGGCCCGTACCGTTACCATGGCGGGGAGTGTCCCTCGGGGGGCAAAAAGGAGCGGGATCGAACAGCGCGACGGCGGACGCGGTCGCGGTCGTCCGACGGGGCGGAGCGGAGAGAGAAAGGGAGAGGCGGGCGGTTTCCTGGTGTCGACCTCAGCGGCCGGCCATCGTCCACAGCAGCGCGCCGACGAGGACCAGCGGGATGCCGAGGAGGATGAACGTCGGCGGCATCGCCGTGTACGGCGCCATCAGGAAGATGACCCCAAACCCGGCCAAGATCGACGCGATGATCTTCTGGGACTTCAGCGGTGCGGCGCCCAGAAGCGAGACGACGAGCCCGAACAGTATGACGTGCCCGAGGTGGTAGTCGAGCAGGAACGTGTCGATGACCAGCGGCGAGATCATTCTTGGCTGGAGGTGCGAGCGATTCGCGCATTAAAGTTCCGTTTCTCGCGGCCCGGGCGGTCCGCCGCGTGCCGATCTTATAAGAGTCGTCGGTGCGACCGTGGACCGTGCGACTCGTTCAGGTCATGATTCCGGCGGGCAAGCGGGCGGCGGTCGTCCGCGCGCTCGACGACGAGGGCGTCGACTACGTCGTCACCGACGAGACGAGCGGCCGGGAGTACACCGCGGTCGCGACGTTCCCGCTGCCGACCGCCGCCGTCGAGCCCGTCCTCGAACGGCTCCGAGAGGCGGGGATCGACGAGAGTACCTACACCGTTATCGTCGCGGCCGAGACGGTCATCTCCCGACGGTTCGAGGCGCTCGAAGACGAGTACGAGGAGGAGGCCGATCACGCGGGCAACTACATCTCCCGGGAGGAGCTGCAGGCGAAGGCCGACGACCTCGCGTCGGGGCTCCGGACGTACGTGCTGATGACCGTCATTTCGGCCGTGATCGCGACCGCCGGGCTCCTGCTCGACTCGCCGGCGACCGTGGTCGGGTCGATGGTGATCGCGCCGCTGATCGGCCCCGCGATGTCGGCCGCGATCGGAACCGTCGTCGACGACGAGGAGATGTTCCGGCGCGGCGTGCGGATGCAGGTGATCGGGGTCGTCGTCGCGATCGCCGCCGCAACGGTGTTCGCGTTCGCGATACGGACCCTCGCGCTGGTTCCCCCCGGGATCGACCCGCTCGCGCTCGCCGAGGTCTCCGAGCGGCTCGCCCCGAACGTCCTCGTCCTCGTCGTGGCGATCGGCGCCGGCGTCGCCGGGATCGTCTCGCTGATGACAGGCGTCTCCGAGGCGATAGTCGGCGTGATGATCGCGGTGGCGCTCATTCCGCCGGCGGCCGCCGTCGGCATCGGGATCGCTTTCGTGATCCCGCAGCTCGTGGTCGGTGCGAGCGTGATCGTCGCGGTGAACACTCTCTCGATCAACCTCTCCGCGCTGGTGATGCTGTGGTACGAGGGGTACCGACCCCAGCGGTGGTTTCGCGAGGACGACGCGCGTTCGGCATTCGTGAAGCGCGCCGCGACCCTCTTCGTCGCAATCGCCGTGCTGTCGGTGTTCCTCGGCGGGGTCACGTACGACTCGTACGTCGCCTCGACGACCGAGGCCGATATCCGGACCGCCGTTAACGACGAGCTAGACGCGATGGGTTTCGGGACGGAGCTGATCGAACTCGAGGTCGAGCGCGAGGGGACGCTACCGCCTCGCAACACCGAACGCGTGGTGGTTACCGTCGGGGCGCCCCCGGGCATCGGTGCGGAGGAAATCGCCCGGGCCCTCGACCGTCGGATCGAGACGACGATCGACGAGGACGTACAGGTGGAGGTCCGGCTCGTGGCGGTCAGTCGCTCCTAACCGACGATCGAACGCGCCGGACAGCGACAGAACGCGTCTCTGCCCTCGGCGTGAACAACGACCGACTGATCTCTATTGTTTCTCCGATAAACGTGAAAATGAACCGTTCCTGCCGCGCCAGAACTTTGGTATCGTCGGTTTTTACGGCGCATGACGAAAGTGGAAGTACTTTTTAACGCGGCCCCAGTGCCATAGCACAGTGACGGACTCAGAGCAACCCGACGACGATTCCATGCGGGAGGTCGTCGAGCGGTCCCGGAGCGGCGCCCCGGCGGTCGGCGAGGCCGTCCGGGACCGCTTCTCCTCCGACGAGGTATTCCAGCGGATTATCGCGGCCGCGGACGAGGAGGTGACCTCGGGGAGCCGCGAGCTCTTCTTCAGCGGGCTCGCCGCCGGGCTGGCGATCACGATCACGTTCATGCTGTACGCGTCGCTGACCGCGGCGACCGACTCGCATCCCATACTGAGCGTGCTGCTGTACCCGCTCGGGTTCATCTACATCATCATCGGCGGCTACCAGCTGTACACCGAGAACACGCTGCCGCCGGTGGCGCTCACGCTCGAACGGCTGGCGAGCCTCCCGACGCTCCTCCGCCACTGGACGATCGTGCTCGCGGGCAACTTCGTCGGCGGCGGGATCGGCGCGCTCGTGCTGTCGTACGGCGGCGTCTTCACGGGCGACACCGTCGACGCGGCGCGGTACATCTCCGAGGGGGGGTTCGCGGTCGACTTCGTCCCGCTGTTCTTCAAGGCCGCGATGGCGGGCCTCATCGTCGCCGGCGTCGTCTGGGTCGGGTTCGCCTCCACCGACTCCGTGACGCGGATGCTCGTCGTCTACCTCGCCTTCCTCGCGATCCCGCTCGGAAACCTGTTCCACGTCGTCGTCTCCTTCACCGAGGTGTTGTACCTCTTCTTCCAGCACAGCATTCCGCTGTACGGCGCGGAGATCAGCCTCTACTCCGGGATCGTCGGCTTCGTGATCCCGGTGTTGCTCGGGAACACCATCGGCGGAGTCGTGTTGGTCACGCTCGTCAACTACTTCCAGACCAGCGAGGAGCGCCTCGAAGAGGCGCGCTTCGAGGGCGTGAGCCGCCGCCTCACGGTCCCCGAGTGGGCCTTCGGCCGCGCGGCCGGTCGCTCGTACGTCCCGATTCTGGACGCCACCGAGGCGACGCTGTTCGCGGGCGAGGGATACCGGGTCATGGTGCCGATCACGAACCCCCGGACGGACGAGCCGATAGTCGAGCTCGCGGCGCGGCTCGCGAGCAGCCACGACGAGGGGGTCGTCCACATCGTCCACGTCGTTCAGGCGCCCGAGCGCATGTCGCTGTCCTCCGGGGACGCGGGACAGCGGATCGCCGACGTCTCCGCGGAGGGGATGGCGAACCTCCGGTCGACCGCGACCGACTACGACGTCGAGGTGTCGACCTCCACGGTCGTCTCGCACCGCTCGTTCGAGGAGGTGTTCAACATGGCCCGCCGGACCCGCCCGGACGCCGTGCTGATGGGCTGGGGCGACGACCAGCTGTGGAGCGCCGCCCGCGCCGAGCGCCCCATCGACGAGCTCACCAACCAGCTCCCCTGCGACTTCCTCATCCTGAACGAGCACGAGCTCGACACCTCGCGGATCCTCATCCCGACCTCCGGCGGTCCCGACTCGGACCTGAGCGCGGAGGTCGCGAAGGTGCTCGCCGACACCGCCGACGCGGAGGTGACGCTGCTCCACGTGGTCGACGGGCCGGAGGACAAGGGCCGAGGCGAGGCGTTCCTCGCCAACTGGGCGGCGGAACACGGTCTCGAGGGCGCGGAGCTCGTCGTCGACGACGGCGGCGACGTGGAGGATGGGATCTGCCGGGCCGCCGGCGACAAGACCCTCGTCATCATCGGCGCCACGGAGAAGGGGCTGCTCTCGCGGCTCGTCTCGAACTCCCTGCATCTCGATGTCATTCACGACGTTGACGCCTCGGTCCTGCTCACGGAGCGCCCCAGCACCCGATCGCTTCGCGAGCGGCTGTTCGGATCCGGTCGCCGCGCCACCGACATGTCGGGCGGCGTCGAGCGCGACCCGGAACGGTCGGAAGGCACCGACGTGCGGGCGGTCGAGAACCGCGATCCCGGTAGCGACGACGCTCCCCTCGACGGCGCCCCCCTCGAGGACGCCGGGAGCGACGACGGCAAGGCCTCGAACGGCAGAACCGACGCCGCGGACGCCGCCGTCGACGCCGCCCTCGACGACAGCGAGGAGGCCGACGACGACGAGACGGCCGGGGACGTCGACGACCGCCCCGAGGACGAGCAGCCTCACCTCGACGACACGTACGTCGTGGATCACGACGTCGCGGACGAGGAGGCCGCCGACGAAGCGGACGACGAGGCCGCCGACGAAGCGGACGACGAGGCGGGCAACGACGAGGCGGGCGACGACGAGGCGGGCGACGATGAAGCGGACGACGACGGCCGATAGCGAAAACGGCTCTTTGTGCTATCGGCGACTTATACGTGGGTCCGGAGCGACGGTGCGCGTATGAACAGGCGACTGACGGCACTCATCGGTATCGCGGCGCTCGTCGCGCTGGCCGGCTGCTCCGGTTTCGCGGGCACCGCGACGCCGACCGACGGCGACGAGGCGCAACTGGAACGGAGCATCGACGTGACGGCGACGGGCGAGGCGACCTCGGCGCCGGACCGCGCCACTCTCCGCGTGGCGGTCACCGCGACCGGCGACGACGCGGCGGCCGTGCGCGACGAGCTGGCCGCCGACGAGGAGGCGCTCCGGACGGCGCTGACCGACTGGGGGCTCGGCGACGACGCGATCCGGACTGAGCGGTACGACGTCCGCGAGAGCTACGAGACCCGCGAGGACCCGAACCGGACTCGGTACGAGGGCGTCCACCAGTACGCGATCGAGCTCGACGACGTCGACGCCGTCGGCGAGGTGATCGACGTCGCGATCGACGCAGGCGCAGACCAGGTCCAGCGGATCGAGTTCGGCCTGAGCGAGGAGACCGAACGCGAGGTCCGCGAGGAGGCGATCGCGCAGGCCATGTCGAACGCGGACGACGACGCGGCGGCGCTCGCCAACGCCAGCGGGCTGGAGGTCTCCGGGGTCTACGAGGTGTCGACGACGCAGTCGGGGTCGCGGCCGTACGTCACCGAGAGCTACGACGCGGCCGGCGACGGCGGCGACGCGGGCGCCTCGACCGCCGTTGAGACCGGCGACGTCAGCGTGCGTGTCTCGGTCAACGTCGTGTACGAGGCGGTTCAGGCGTAGCGCCGCGAGAGAATCAGTAGGCGTAGCGCCGCGAGAGAACCCGTTTTTCAGCGTACGTGCGCCGACCGCGCAGCCTGACTACTCCCCGTCGCGCGTGGGGAGGTCGGGTTCGTAGCCGACGGCGTCGACCGCCATATCGAGGACGTCCTCGACGTTCTCGTCTTCCGTGACGCTCATCGTCGCATCGACGGACTCCGCTTTGACCGCCTCGAAGCGGTCGTGTTTGTTCGCCACGGTGAGCAGCGGCACGTCCGCGCCGAACAGCTCGCGGACCTCCTCGCGGAGCTCCAGCTGGACGTCGAGGGGGTAGCCGCAGTCGCCGGAGGGGTCGATGACGAAGACGACGGCGTCCGCGAGGTGTTCGAGGGCGCTCACCGCCTGTCGCTCGATGTCGTTGCGCTCGTCTTCCGGCCGGTCGAGGAGGCCGGGGGTGTCGACGATCTGGTAGCGGACGTGGTTCCGGTCGAAGTGACCGATCTGGACGTCCTTCGTGGTGAACGGGTACTCCGCGATCCGGTTGGACGCGCGGGTGACCCGGTTGACAAACGAAGACTTCCCGACGTTCGGGTAGCCGGCGACGACGATTGCGGGCTCGTCCGTCTTCACGTCCGGGAGGACCTTCAGCTGGTCCCGCGAGTCGCCGATGTAGCGCAGGTCGTCTTCGATCTGGTCCATCACGTCCGCCATGCGGGCGAACGCCTGTTTGCGGTGCTTGCGGGCGGTGTCGACGTCCGAGTTGCGGATCTTCGTCGTGTACTCGTCGCGGAGGTCCTCGATCTGGCGGCTGGCCCACATCACCTGCGAGAGCGCCTGCCGGAGCCGGTCGACGTCGACGATGGCGTCCGCGAGCTCGTAGTAGAACGGGTCGACGTCGAAGCCGAAGTCGGGCCACGAGGTGACGACGTTCTCCAAGTTGTCCGAGAGCACGTTGCCGGCGGTCCGGAGCATCGACTCTTGCGCCTCGTGGCCGCGCTTCGCGCGCCCGGCCCGCGCCGCCCGCGAGAACGCCTTGTCGACGAGTTCCTCCGCGCGGGGCGTCGTCGGGAGGCCCTCAAATATCATGTTACCTCGGCTTCGCCGCCGACGCGTATAAGAGCGTCCGTTCGCGGACCGCCGCGACACGGCGGCACACGGGCGGACGCGCCGGGTGCCGGAATGACGGAGGCCCGCCGGCGCCGTCGACCGGAAAGATAGACGAACGATCGTTATCTTCTTCGCTCATATTTCGAGACGTTCTTATGCTTCAAAGGAATACAGCGGCGCATGGCACGCTCGTTCACGCCCACGGCGTACGACGACCTCGACCCGGACCGTCGCCCGAGCCTCGCGGCGGCGCTGGTCCCGGTCCTCGCCGTCGTGGCGTTCCTCGGTATCGGCTCGGCCGTCCTCGGCTTAGACCCGCACCCGCCGCTGCTCTGGAGTATCGCCTTCGTCGGCGCGTTCGGCCTGTGGCTCGGCTACGACTGGGACGAGCTGTTCGACGGCATCGCGAACGGACTCGTGATGGGACTACAGGCGATCCTCATCATCTTCACCATCTACGGGCTGATCGCGACGTGGGTCAGCGCCGGCACCATTCCGAGCCTGATGTACTACGGGCTGGAGATCCTCTCGCCGACGACGTTCCTCCCGGCGGCCGCCGTCCTCGCGGCCGTCGTCGCGTTCGCCATCGGCTCCTCGTGGACCACGGTGGGGACGCTCGGCGTCGCCTTCGTCGGCATCGGCGCCGGACTCGGCGTCCCCGCGCCGATGACGGTCGGGGCTGTCCTCTCGGGGGCGTACGCCGGCGACAAGCAGTCGCCGCTCTCCGACACCACGAACCTCGCGGCCGGCGTCACCAACACCGACCTGTACGGCCACATCCGCCGGATGCGGACCGGCACCGCGATCGCCTTCGGCCTCGCGGTCCTCGGCTTCGCCGCGCTCGGCCTGCGCACGAGCGGGACCATTCCGGCGGGCCGGATCGCCGAGATCCAGGGCGGGCTCACGGAGACATACGCGATCACGGTCCTCGCCTTCGTCCCGCTCGTCGTCACCTTCGGGCTGGCGCTGCGCGGCTACGCGGCGCTCCCGACGCTCGTCGCCGGCGTGTTCGCCGGCGCGTTCACGACGATCCTCCTCCAGGGGACCGGCTTCGTCGCCGCGTGGGAGATATTCATGTCCGGGACCGCGCCGGAGTCGTCCTCCACGACGGTGAACGATCTCCTCGCGACCGGCGGGCTCACCGGCTCCGCGTGGACGATCACGGTCGTCGTCGCCGCCCTGTCGCTCGGGGGCATTCTGGAGCGCACGGGCGTCCTCGCGGTGATCGCCCACGCGTTCACGTCGTCGGTGAAGAGTTCGGGCGCGCTCGTCGCGGGGACCGGCGTCTCAGCGATCCTCATCAACGCGCTCACCTCCCAGCAGTACATGAGCATCGTTCTCCCGGGCGTCACGCTGCGGAACACCTACGACGAGTTCGGACTCGACACCGACCAGCTCTCCCGCGCCGTCGAGGCCGCCGGGACGCCGACCGGCGCGCTGTTCCCGTGGCACGCGGGCGCGGTCTTCATGGCGAGCGCCACCGGCGTGCCGACCGTAGAGTACGCGCCCTACTACCTGTTCGCGTTCCTCTCGCCGCTCGTGCTCTTCGCCATGGCCGCGACCGGGTACACGATCGACGCGAACCCGGTCCCAGCCGACGGCGGCGCCGAGGCGAGCGAGGGCGCCGCCGCCGCGCCCGGCAGCGACGACTGAGGCCCGTGCGGTCCGGGCGAGCCCGCGTTCGACACGTTTACGCGCCCGCCGGGCCGTCCGTTCCACATGAGTCTGGAGGTCGCCGTCGCCGCCCCGTTCAAGACCCGAGCGCAGGACCGGCTCGGGCAGGGGGAGTTCGTCGTCGCGCTGTCGCTGGAGCGGGAGTGGTTCTCGCCCGACCAGGCGAAGCGGCTCGTCGACGTCGCGGTCGGTCGCGGGCTGCTCGCGTCCGAGGACGGCGACCTGGTCCCGCAGTTCGACCCGGCCGAGGTGACCGTCCCGGAGGGGTTCACCCCGGACGAGTCCGTCCTCCGCGAGCAGTCAACCTTCGAGAGCGCGCTCGACGCCATCGTCGCCGCGGGCGTCGAGAAGCAGCGGGCGGTCGCCGCGATCAACGAGCGCCAGCGCGCGCTGGCGGTCACCATCGAGGCGGCCGCGGTCCTCTACGCCCGCGAGCAGGGCGCCGCGGTCGACCGGCTCGCGGCCGACGTGCGAGAGGAGCTCGCCGCAGACGCGGTCGACGGAACGGGAGTTCAGAGCGCCGCCGACGACTCGGAGGGGGTCTGAGATGGTCACGGACCGTCTCACCGACGGCGTCCGGATCGCCCAGCTGCTCGCCTCCGAGGTGACCGGCAACGAGAGCGACCTCCGCGGGCTGACGGTCGCCGACGCCGACCCCGACGTCGAGCCGACGGCGGACGGCGAGCTGGCCTACCGGATCGTCCGCGAGCGCGGCGACTCGGCGGACGAATTCGGCGGAGACGAGTCCGCCGAACCCGTCGCCGAGGTGTACGTCCAGCCGGACCGCGCGCGGATCGAGGCGATCGCGGCCCCGGACGCGGCCGCAACGGCGGCGGGTGAGGTCGACCTCCGCGTTCGACCGAAGACGGTCCACCCGCCGCGCACGCTGGTGTTCGTCGAAGACGGCGCGCAGGTGAAACGCGCGCTGCCGGTCCTCACCGCGGTCCGAAACGCGTCGGACGACGAGTAGCCGACGGCCGGCGCCGGTTCACGAAAAGAGTCCGCGTCGCGCGGCGTCGACTACTCGGGCTGGCCGCCGTCGCCGACCGCGACGTTGGGACCGGGCGAGCCGCCAGTGTCGACCCCCTCGTCGGTGACGTCGAAGTCGCGGACGAGCGCGCCGAGCCGCTCCGCCTGCTCCGCGAGCGAGCCGGCCTCCACGGTCGATTCGTTCATCGCGGTCAGCTGCTCGTCGGCGGCATCGGCGACCGCGTCGGCCTCGTCGGCGGTCGTCTGACTGATCTCCGCGACCTCCTCGGCCATCGAGACGGTCTCCTCCGTGCTGGCCGCCTGGTCGTCCGTCGCGCGGCTGATCTCGCGGATCCCCTCGCCGGCCTCCCCGGCGTTGTCGGACACCCGCGCGAACGCGTCCGCGGCGTCGTCGACCGCTTCGGCGCCCGCGGCGATGTTCTCCTCGGCGCTCCGGACCGCCTTCACCGTCCCGTCGGTCTGCGACTGCGTGGCGCCGATGAGCTCCTCGATCTCCGTGGCGGCGTCTTGGGTCTCCTCGGCGAGCTGTTTCACCTCGTCAGCGACGACCGCGAAGCCGTCGCTCCCGCCGCCGTTCCCGCCGGCGCGGGCGGCCTCGATGTTCGCGTTCAGCGCGAGCAGGTTCGTCTGCTCGGCGATGTCGCCGATGAGGTCGACGATCTCGCCGATGTCCTCCATCCGCTCGTCGAGTTCTTGAACGGTTCCCGCGGCGGAGTCGAGTGCCTCGCGGGACTCCTCGACGCGCTCGATCGCGGCCTCGGCGGTCTCCTCGCCGTCGTCTGCGATGTCGGCCGTCTGCTCGGCGACCTCGACGACGGTCTGCGTCGAGGAGGCGACCTCCTCGATCGTCGCCGAGAGGTCGTTCATCTCGTCGGACACCTGCCGGAGCATCTCGCGCTGCTCGTCGGCGCCCTCGGCGATCTCCGTGACGGACCGGCTGACGGTCTCGCTCCGGTCGGCCGCGGTCTCGACGCCCTCGACCGTGTTCGCGCTCGCGGCCGACACGTCCTGCGCGAACGACCGGACCTCGCCCATCGCCTCGTCGATGTCGTCCATCATGCCGTTGAACGCCTCGCCGATCTGGGCCATCGCCTCGCTCTCGCTTGCCGCGTCGAGCCGGACGGTGAGGTCGCCGTCGGCCGCCCGGTCCATCGCGGCGCTGAACTCGTCCGCCTTCGTCTCCAGGTGGCTGTTCAGCCGCTCGACCTCCTCGCGCCGCTCCTCGACCTCCGCTTTCGCCGCCTCGACGTCCTGTATCTCCGACTGCTTCTGCTCCGCCAGTTCGAGCTGCTCGCGCGCCGCCTCGCGCGACTTCTCGATCGAGTACCAGTTGATCATCAGTGCGCCCGCCAGCGCGGTGATGAACGCCGCGTGGATCCCGCCCCAGACGATCGGGTTCTCGATCGCGGCCGAGTGGTTGTAGACGAGGCTGGCGTCGATCAGCCCGAAGGCCGCGTGACCGCCCGCGACGTACGTCATCCCGAGCGCGAACGGGAGCCAGTCCTCGTACACCGCCACCACGGCGATGAACACGAAGAAGTGGATGTGCGCCTCGATGTAGCCGCCCGAGAGCTTCACGAGCGCCATCGAGACCGTCAGCCCGCTGAACGTCGCGAGCAGGGTCCGAGTCCGGCGGTCGAACCGCGGCCAGGCGGCGAGCAGCCCGAATCCGCCGATTATCGCGACGATCGCCCCGAGCATCCAGAGCGGCGTCGCCGGGATCTGCGCGCCGCTGATCGGTTCCGTCCCCTGATAGAGGCCGAGGCCGATCAGAAACGGGAGCTGGACCGCGATGACGATCAGAATGTTCCTGTGGCGCGGCTTCCACATCTCTTCCGGCATCGAGGTGCCGTCGGGGATGTAGCGGATCACCTCCCGGACGCTCGCGGTCAGCCCGCCCGATACCCCCGAGCCAGTCTCGGTCGCAGTCTCTGCCATACGCGACGGTTGTCGTATCATTTAAAAACCCATCGCCTCCAAGTATTATCGCTGATATCGCCGTACGGTGGGTCGATAAGTGATAATATGTTGAACACAATCTCTGGCCAACACTTTCGGTATCCCACGTGCTTTGCTTCTTTTTACGGAGGCCGAATCAGTTCAGTGGCCGACCCGGAGTGTCCCTCCCCTCCGTCCGTGACCGTCGGAGGGGTCGCAGCGCCGACCGCGCGGCCGACGAGTTTTATATCCGTCCGGTCCGCGGTACGCCCGTGACGCTCGATCCGATCCACGTCGAGAACATCGCCCAACTCGCGTACGGCATCGGCGGCGACGTGGACGCGACGGACCACGACGACCTCGCCGAGCGCGTGTGGCGCGAGTGGCTCCCCGAACTGCGCCGCGACGGCCGCGTCGTGATCGAGGCGCTCGGCGACCACGAGCGCCGCCGGGCCGCCATCGACGACGTGGCGCTCACCGAGCGCCCGTTCGAGACGGTCCACGGCCTCGACTCGGGAACGATCAACCCGACGACGTTCAAAAACGGACTCGTCGTCGACGTCGCGCACGCGGCGATGGCGAGCTCGCCCACGGACCTCGACCTCCACCGCGACCGCACCATCGTCGCCACCGTCCACGCCGGCGACTCGACCGCGGGCTTCGACAGCGAGTGGACCCGCCGCGACGAGGGCCACACCCGCCAGCGCGTGCTCCACGTCCCGCGGGTGAACCGCTACGCGGAGCGGGTCGTCCACGCGCTCGCCTTGTACCTCGCCGAGGGGACCCACGCGCTCGACCACGCCGACGCGGTCGACGAGCTCCTCGTCCTCGACGGCCCCATCTACCCGAAGGAGCTGTTCACGTGGGCCGACCGCGACCCCGAACTCGGCGTGCTCGCCCGCGAGGCGAAGCCCCGCGCGGTGATAGAGAAGTACGTTCGCCTCGTCGAGCGGTTCGTCGAGCGCGACGTGCCGCTGGCCGGCTTCGTGAAGAACCCCGCGAGCGGGGCCGCGGTCCGAGCGCTCTCGCGCGCCGGCGTCGAGTCGCCGTGGCCCGACGACACGGCGCTTTTTACCCGGCTGTTAGAGCGGCGCGAGCCGGACGGCGGCGCCGATACCGGTGGGACGTTCACCGACGACGATCCGGCCGCCGACCGCGGCGCCCGCCTCGACGACGACCTCACCTTCACCACGTGGTTCCGCAGCCGCGGCGGCGCGGACGCGCCGATGGCCGCCGACGGCGACGCGCTCGGCGTCGAGCGCGAGCTCGACCCCGAGCTGTACGAGCCCACGTTCACCGTCGTCTACGACCCCCGGACCGACGTGACGTACAAGCTGGAGGCGCCGTACGCGTTCACCTGCGACGCGGCGACCCGCGAGCGGCTCACCCGGCAGGTCCTCGCGGAGGTGGCGGCGACCCGCGGCCCGCCGGAGCCGGTCGCGAAGGCGGACGAGCTGGCGCGGATCTCCGCGACCGAGAAGGCGGCGCTCCGCCGGAAGTTCGAGGAGCGCCTCGGCAGCGACCAGCAGGCCACCTACGACGACCTGCGATGGGGGAAGGAGACGTACTGAGCTGCCATCGATTATACGTAACTAGCTGCCAGTACCGTCGTTTCGGACTTCTGTACCCCCAGCCGCTGCTTATAAACCACCCATTCCGGTTCGGCGGAGAACACCTCCAAAGCCCCAGCCGCTTAGTTATAAATGGTTGATAGCGAATCGACAGAAAACACCTCCAAAGCCCCAGCCGCTTAGTTATAAATGGTTGATAGCGAATCGACAGAAAACACCTCCAAAGCCCCAGCCGCGCGGCCGCCGCACACTCGCTGCGCTCCTCGTTCGTTCGCTTCGCTCACTCACTGCGGTGCTTGCGTCGTCTGCGGCGGCCGCGCGGCTGCCCCTTTGAGTCCCCCCCGTACAGCACCGCGACCGCACCGCACGCCTCCCCAGCCTCGCGGCTCCCTGCGGTCGCCGCGTCCCTCGCGCGTGCTGCTCGCGGCCTGTCGGCCGCTCGCAGGCACGCGCCACCGCAGAGATTCTATCGGAATGATCGCGTTTCAGAACAGTCGCGTCCGCCCTCAGAGCGTCTCCGCCAACAGCAACGCGTAGGTGATCGCGTTGTAGATGCCGTGGACCAGTCCCGGCACCACCACGTTGTCCGTCCACTCGTAGAGCGCGCCGAGGACCGACCCGAGGACGACGACGACGCCGACGTACGCCCACTGCTCGACCGGCGTTCCGGAGACCGAGGGAAGGTGGATCAGCCCGAACGCGAGGCTCGCGATGAGCACCGCGGGGACGGCGTCGAACGCGCGCCGAACGCCGCCCTGGACGACGCCGCGGAACAGCAGCTCCTCGACCGGGCCGACCACCGCGAGTGACACGGCGATCATCGCGAGGTAGTAGGCCACGGGGTCGCCCGCCGGGACGACCGCTCGGTTCTGGCCGGTCGAGAGCCCGACCTGATCGAGCGCGAACAGCGCGCCGTACTGGAACGCGAAGAGGACGATCCCCCCGCCGACGATGATCGCCGCCTCGCGAGCGTCCGGGCGGGAGACCCGCGCGAGTCCCCACTCACCGGTGATCGCGAGGTAGCCGGCGACCGCGAGCGCGAACCCGCCGAACTGGAGCAGCGTCTGAAGCAGCTGGTAGCCGGTCGTGCCCTCTGACACCAGCCCGAGGGAGGCCGCGAGGTCCGCGCCCGGCGCGGTGATCGCGCTCGCGACGAGGAGCGCGAACACGATCGCGAACAGCGCGCTCGCGACCCGGAACACCCGCTCGCCGACCGCCGAGGCCGAGAGGTCGTCGCTCATTGCCGGGGACACGGCTCGCGGGGCTTTAGACGCACCGGAAGGGGATCGTCGGCGTCGATGCCGACTCGCGGTTCGGGTTTCAGTCGATCCGCAGCTCGCGCTTCTCGTCGACCGCGTCGGCCTCCGCGAAGTCGCCGCCGCCGAGCAGTCCGCGGGCCGCCTTCTTCCCCCACTCGACCGCGGGCTGCGTGAACGTCGAGACGCTCGCGAGCTCGCCGTACAGGACGCAGGCCGCCTCCATGCCGAACAGCAGCTCGCCGAGCGCCCGCTCGTCGACGCGGTCGATCTCGACGCGCACGTTCGGGACGTCGGCAGCCGCGAGGCTCGCCTCGGTCGCCTCGAACTCGGCGTCGAGGAGCCCGCCAAGCGACGAGCCGCCGAGGTACGCGAGGCCGTCCAGATCGGTCTCCGGGATCGGCACCTCTTCGCGCTCGATCGGGCGCACGAGCGTCACCAGCTTGTCCGGCGGGCCGGCGCGGTACAACTGGAGCTGGGAGTGCTGGTCGGTCGCGCCGAGCGCACGCGCCGGGGTCTGCCCCAGCCCGTCCTTCCCGAGGCTCTCGGCCCACAGCTGGGCGAACCACTCCGCGAACGTCTCCAGCGACTCCGCGTACGGCATGACGGCGTTGGTGAGCGCGCCGCGCTCCGCGAGCGCGTACGTCGCCGCCCCGTAGGCGTACGCGGGCGACTCGTACAGCGACCCCGAGAGCGCGGCCATCCCGTCGCGGCCGCCCGCGAGGACCGCCTCGACGTCGTGGCCCTGGAGCGCGGCGACCGCGAGGCCGACCGTCGACAGCACGGAGAAGCGCCCCGGAACGCCGTCCGGGACCGGCAGCGAGGGGAGGTCGTGGCGGTCGGCCAGCTGCCGGAGATTCCCCGCCTCGCCCGTGGTGACGAGGGTGCGCTCGGTCCAATCGACGCCCGCGTCGGCCATCGCCTCGCGGACGACGAGGAAGTTCGCGAGCGTCTCCGCGGTCGTCCCCGACTTCGAGACCACGTTGATCACGGTGTCGTTGAGGGGGAGGTCGTCGAGCAGCGCCCGCGCGTCGTCGGGGTCGACGTTGTCGAGGACGTACGCGTCCACGTCGCCCGACAGGGCGTTCGACAGCGTCGCCGCGCCGAGCGCGCTCCCGCCGATACCCACCGTCAGCACCGCCTCGGGGCGGTCGAACTCGTCGACCGCGGCGTAGATTGCGTCCGGGTCCGCGGTCTCGGGGAGATTCAGGGCGGCGTACCCGAACTCGTCGTCCGCCATCCCGGCCGCGATCCGCTCGTGGGCGGCCGCGACGCGGTCGTCGAGCCTGTCCAGCGTTGCCGTCGTGAGCCCGGGGGTCGTCTCCAGGGCGTTGCCGAGGTCCACGCGCATACTACCCTCACCGCGCGAGAGCGACTTAAAAACCGCCGACCGAGCCGGGGGTCGTCAGTCGGCCGCCGCCACCGGCTCCTCGTCGTTGAGCGCGGGTCGCCCGAACCAGCGGTCGAACGCGAGCGGTCCGGACCCGAGCGTGAAGACGGCCGACGCGAGGCCGAAAAGCGCCACGTGAGCGAGGACCGGGTCGTCCGGGAGGCCGAACAGCGTCGTCGTGAACAGCACGAACGAGAGCGCGGCCGCGCCGCGGGTGAAAAAGCCCGCGATCAGCGCGAGGCCGACGGCGACCTCGGTCACGCCGGCGCCGACGACCCACAGCCCCGGGTCGACCGGCACCACGGCGGTGAGGTCGTACTTCTCGACGACCTGTAGCGCGCTGGCGGGGTCGGCGAGCTTCTGGATCAGCCCGAGGTAGACGAACGAGACGCCCATCCCCACCCGAAGCACTGTGGGGACGTAGCGCCGCAGCGAGCCGCTCGCCTCGTCGAGGGACGACTTCAGCCGGTGAACCGGGTCGATCCGGCCGTAGTACGAGTCCGGCGTGCTCGCGACCGCCAGCAGCATGTCGTCGGCGCTTGGCCGTCCGCCGCCGAGGATCGCCAGCGCGATGAACACGGGGACATACTCGACCGCGAGGACGACGAGCGGGTCGACGGCCAGGAACACCCACGCGTAGGCCAGGAGGCCAACGACCGACGCGATCCGCGTCGCGAGCCCGAAGAGGACGGCGAAGCCGAGCCCGATGAAGAGCACGCGGAGGAGGGGGCTCGCGCCTGGGTCGAACGCGAGCGTCGGCGCGAACAGGTACCCCTGGAAGCCGGCGCCGACGAGGGGGAGCCCGACGGCCAGCCGCAGCATCCACGGGACGAGGTCGCCGTAGCCGGCGAGCGTCTCGCGCAGGACGACGATGTCGACGATGGTGGGGCGTATCCAGAGGTAGAGGGCCAGTCCGGCGACCGCGACGAGCCCGGACCCGGCGAAAAGCGCCGCGTTGAACGGGTCGGAGAGCACCTCCGCGACGAACGCCACCGCGTCGAGCGGATCGCCCGAGTCCTCGGTGACGTAGTCCACGTGGGCCGCGACCGGCCGGGCGGCGAGCGTCGCGAGCAGGGCGAACGCGGCGACCGCGACCGATCGGTGACGAACGGACATACCTCGTCTATGGGCCGAACGCACCTAACGGTATTTCTTCATGAACGTTCGAAACCGCGACTGAGACGGCGGTTTCGAAGCGCCAGACGCCGAGCGATTACGGCGACCGCGCGACGACGCCGAACGTCTCTGTCCGCGCCTCGGCGCGCTCGACGTCGAACCCGGCGTCGGCGAGCGCGTCGCGCGCGTCGTCCACCGCGAACCGCTCGTCGACCGGCGGCCCGTGCTCGCCGTCGCCCTCGGCCGACCAGTCGAAGACGACGAACCGGCCGTCCGAGCGGAGGACGCGGGCGACCTCCTCGATCGCGTCCGGGCTCGCAAACTCGTGGTACGTCATCGTCGAGAACGCGCCGTCGAGCTCGCCGTCCGCGAAGGGGAGGTCCGACACGTCGCTCGCGACGAGGTCGACGTTCTCGGGGACGCCCTTCTCGCGGTAGTACTCGTGCATCTCGGACTGGACGTCGACGCCGTAGACGGTCTCGGCGTGTTCGGCGACGTCGTCGGTGTAGAAGCCGGTGCCGCTCCCGAGGTCGGCGAGAACGCCGAACGCGTCGGCCGCGAACGGACCGACGACCTCCTCGGCGGAGACCCAGCGATACCGCACCGCCGGTCGCTCCAATCGATCGGCGCCGTCGGCGTCGAACGTATGAAATCCCATGCCCGGTCTTGCGCGCCGAGCGCTAAAACGCGTCCGGTCGCGCGGCGCGTGGCCGCCCCCGGCTCGGGACTGAGCGACCCCGCCCGCGGTTCACCACTCCAGCTCCAGCGCCTCGACCAGCCGGTCGACCTCGGCCTCGGTCGAGACTGCGTGGACCGACGCCCGGATCCCGTTCGGGTGCGGCAGCGACCGGACGACGATATCCTCCGCGCCGAGCCGCTCGACGGTCGCCTCCGGGTCGTCGACGTCGATCGTCACGAGCCCGGACTCGTGGGATCGCGGGCTGTGGAGCCGGTCCTCGGGGACGCCGTCTTTGAGGCGATCGGTGAGCGACGCGATCCGCGACTCGATCGCATCGAGGCCGACGGCGTCGATCGCGTCGAGCGCCTCGACGAGGCCCACGTGGGCCGCGGCCGTCGTCGTCCCGATCTCGAAGCGCCCCGCGGCGGGCTTGAACTCGATCTCGTCGCCGGTCGGGTCCTCGACGCCCCGGTAGCCGACCGCGCGTGGGGCGAGGTCGGCTGCGGCGTCGCGGTCGACGTAGAGGAAGCCGGCGCCCCACGGGCCGAGCGTCCACTTGTGGCCGGCGGCCGCGACTGCGTCGGCGCCCCACTCGTGCACGTCCATCGGCACCTGCCCGGGCGACTGGACCGCGTCGACGAGGGTGAACGCGCCGGCGTCGGACGCGATCTCGACGAGGTCGGCGACCGGGAGGCGGGTGCCGTGGGTCCACGTGATCGCGCTGAAACAGACGAGCCGGGCGTCCGCGACCGCCTCGGCGTACTCGTCGCGGTCGACGCGGCCCTCCTCGGTCTCGAGGACGCGAACCTCGACGCCCTCCCGTTCGAGGCGCTTCCACGGGAGGACGCCGGCCGGGTGTTCGAGGTCGGTCCGCACGACCACGTCGCCCGGCTCCCAGTCGATCGCGCCGGCGACGCGGTTTATGCCGTCGGTCGTACTCTCTGTCAGCGCGATCTCTTCGGGATCGGCGCCGACGAACGCTGCGATCCGCTCGCGCACCCGGTCGTACGTCTCGAACGCGTACTCGTACGGGTCGGTCGTCGCGGAGCCGTACTCGTGGTCCTCGACGAACGACGCGGCCGCCTCCACGACGTACTCGGGGCTCGGTCCGTGCGCGCCGAAGTTGAAGTACGCCGCGTCGCCGAGTGCCGGGACGTCCGCGCGAAGCTCTCTCGGGGTCATACCGTCGTCGTCGAGTTGAATCGTTCTCATGGTGTCGGTTTCGGCGACTCGGGCCGCGACGGGTCGGCCGACGACCGCGTCCCGGATTGTTCGGTGTGAGACGTCTTCGGGAGCGTTTCAGGCGGTGTGCTCGCCGATCGCGTCGGCCAGCGCCTGCTCGGTCTGCGCGCCGACCATGCGCTCGACGGGCTCGCCGTCCGCGAACACGAGCAGCGTCGGGATACCCTGAACGCCGTACTCGCCGGCCAGCGCCTGGTGGACGTCGACGTCGACCTTCAGCACCGCCGCGTCGGTGTCTTCCGCGACTGCCTCGACCGCGGGCTCCATCATCTGACAGGGGCCGCACCAGTCGGCGTAGAAGTCGACGAGGACCACGTCGTTATCGGTGACGTGCGTGTCGAACGCGGCGGCGTCGGTCAGCTGGATCGGTTCCGCGGGAGCGGCTTCTGTCGAACTCATACCCACACCTACGCGCCTCGCGGTAATAATGGTTTTGGATAGTGTTCACAATACTACGATAGAGCAGACAGGCGACCTCCGTCCGGCTACGCCGCGATACGGGCCGGTGCGGTCGCTATCGGCGTTCGAAAACTCCGCACCGATCCGGCAAGCAGGCGCCCGAACGGACCGCGTCGGAGCGGAAAGAGACCGCAGGGAGACGGTTGACGGCGACGCGGCGCGGTCGCGCCGTTCGTCGATTATTGGATGTGACCTTCGCGGCGGAGCTGGTCGGCGTCCTCGTCCGAGTACCGCCACTCGACGTTCGCCTTCTCGTCCTGCCAGTCCCACGGCTCGGCGAGGACCACGTCACCCTCGCTGATCCACGTTCGGTACTTCATGCGGCCGGGGATCCGGCCGAGCCGCTCCTCGCCGTCGGCGCAGCGCAGCTGAACGTGGTTGCCGCCGAGGTGTTCCGTCACCACGGCGAACACTTCGTCGTCGTTGGGCATGCGGAGGTTCTTCCGCCCGGATTCTTCGCTCATACCATCCGTAGTGCGCTCGCCCGTATAAGTGGTGGGAGACGCGTGTGCGCCCCCGTCATGCGATCTGTTCGCACGACACCGGCGTCGGGGCCGACGCCGACTACTCGGCGTCGGTGACCGCGGCGGACCGGTCGCCGCGGTCGACAGAGGCGTTCTCGCCCGCGGTCTCCTCGCCCGCGGCCTCCTGGCCGAACGCGTCCCCGCCGAACGCGGCGTCGACCTGCGCGAACGTCTCCGGCTCCGTCCCGGAGTTGTCGACGACGACGTGGTCGGTCGCCACCTCGTCGAACAGCTCCTTGAAGTGGAGGTGGATCTCGAAGTCGGCGTCGCTGATCCCGTCGCGGCGCTCGATCCGTCGTTCGACGACGGTCTCGTCGCAGGCCACTTCGACGAGTTCGAACTCGACTCCGGCCTCGGCGGCCGTCTCGCGGGCGTCCGCCCGGAACCGGGCGTCCGCGAACGTCGCGTCGAGGACGACGGCGTCGCCGGCGTCGACGTCGTCGCGGGCGCGCGAGAGGAGTTCGGCGTAGACGGCCTCGGTCTCCGCGTCGGTGTACTCGGGGTCGTCGAACAGCTCCTTCCGTATCACGTCGGTCCGGCGGATCCGCCCGTCGACGTGGGCGGCGACCCGCTCGGCGACGGTCGTCTTGCCGACGCCGGGGAGCCCGCAGACGACGACCAGCCGCCCGGTCGGCGCCTCGTCGCCGGCGACCGTGGCGGCCGGCTCAGACGCCGTCGGAGCGAGAGAATCAGCCGTTTCACCGCTCGAATCCGCCGATTCGCCCCCGTCCGGCTCTCGACCGCCTCGGTCTCTCATCTACCGGTATCCTCCGGGGTGAGCTAAAAGAAACTTCGCATTGGTCACCCCGCGACCGACGCCGTCAGCACCGCGCTCCCAGGGACCTAGAACTCCTCGACGTACCGCCTGATGACCGCGGTATCGTCGTGGGTCGTCCACTCGTAGTCGGTGAACTCCTCGTGGACCTCTAGTTCGACCGGCTCCGGCCGCTCGGAGCCCAGTCGGTCGCGGGGCACGCCGCCGGTCGTGAGGCGTCGCCCGGAACGGCTCCGCTACAGCCGGCCACGCCGGTGACCAGTCCGGTCGATCCGACCCTAACGATGTCTCTCCGGGTCCGATCCTCCATGATCTGATACCATCGGCTGTCGGCATATCGGTTAGCGTCCGCCGGCGCGCTGAAACCGACGGTTCGGAGCGGAAGCCGCGGCTCGCCGTCGTGCGGTTTTCGCTTATAAGTGAGTGGGTTGGGGCAGATTTGAACTGCCGGCCTCCTCCATGTCAAGGAGGTGTCATAACCGGACTAGACTACCAACCCGCAGGGGCTTACTGACGCATCTCGTCGTTTCCGTGGGACGTAATTGAACCTTTCGTTTCGAGCCTCCCGCCGGGGCTGTTCTTGGAAACCGATCGGGAGACGGCGCGGCGACGATACCCGCGTCTCTCGCGGTCGCGGGCGACTGATCCCGCACGGACCGGCGTCCGCGCGCCGACGGGTTTCGACCGGTTTTACCCGTTCGACGAGAGTCCGTCCGTATGGTCGACCTTGTCGCCCGCACGGAGAGGCTCGACGCGTACCTCGACGAGCGCGGGCTCGAAGCGGTCTGGTTCGCGCGCCCGAACGGCTTCGCGTGGCTCACCGGCGGCGATAACGTCGTCGACGGAGACGCGCCGACGGGCGTCGCCGCCGCCGGCTACGACGGCGACCTCCGCGTGATCACCGACGGTATCGAGGCGGACCGGCTCACCGACGAGGAGCTCCCGGACGCGTTCGCGGTCGAGTCGTTCCCGTGGTACGCCGACTCGCTCGCCGACGCGGTCGCCGAGCGCTCGCCCGCCCCCGCGGCCGCCGACTTCGACGTGCCCGGCTTCGAGGCCGTCGACGGGAGCAGCCTCCGCCAGCCGCTCACCGACGACGACGTCGCGCGGTACCGCGAGCTGGGCCGCGAGGTCACGGCCGCCGTCGAGACCGTCTGCCGGAACCTCGAACCCGAGGACCCGGAGTACGAGGTCGCGGCCGGGATCGACATCTCGCTCGCCTCCCGCGACGTGGACACGCCGGTGGTCCTCGTCGGCGGCGCGGAGCGCGCGCAGGCGTACCGCCACTACACGCCGACCGACGCGGCGCTCGGCGACTACGCGCTCGTGTCGGTCACCGCCGAACGCGCCGGGCTGTACGCCTCGATGACGCGCACCGTCGCCTTCGACGCCCCCGACTGGTTCGAGGAGCGCCACCGCGCCGCGGCGCGCGTCGCGGCGACCGCGGTCCGCGCCACCGAGGCCGCCGCGGCCGGGACGCTCTCGCGAGCCGGCGACGCCGCGGACGCCGCCGATCCCAGCGCCGCCGATCCCAGCGACGCCGCCCCCGACACCGCCGGCGACGTCTTCGAGGCCATCCAACGGGCGTACGACGCGGTCGGCTTCGCCGACGAGTGGGAGAGTCACCACCAGGGCGGCGCCGCCGGGTTCGCGGGACGGGAGTGGTTCGCGACCCCGGACGGCGACGAGCCGGTTCGGCGGCCGATGGGATACGCGTGGAATCCGACGGTTCACGGAACGAAAAGCGAGGACACGCACCTCGTCACGTCCGATCTGACTGAGCGGCTCACGAAGACGGGCCGGTGGCCGACCCACGAGGTCGAGCCGGTCGACGTCGCGGGCATCGACGCCGAGCCCGTCGAGTTAGCGGCGCCCGTGATTCGGTAGGAGAGGCGCTGTCGAACCGCGGAAACCGGCTCCGATTCGGCGCAGATCGATACGTACGGGTGAGCCGTGCTGCTCGGGGCACGGCCCGCGGGTGGCTTCCTACCGGCCGCCGGTGTCGGGCCAGCGTCGCGCATCCGATTCGACGAGGCCCAGCAGGAACCGACGCCGTTCGTCCACCTCCGCGATCGAGTCGGAAAATTCCCCGTCCGAGACGGTTGGGATCCCGCCGTCGCGCAGCGGTTCGAGATCCGGGGCGGGCGGGGGCTGCGACGCCGGTCCGACGAACCCGTCCTCCAGCGTATCGAGGTACGTCCGAACGCTCGACCGGGCTTGCGTGACGGCCGGCTCACTCGGACGGCACTCCGGATCGACGCCGAACCGGAGAAGCGTGAGCGTCTCGTCTAACACGGCGACGTTGGTCGCCGGCGCCTGCGACGTCTCCGGCGTGAAGAAGTAGTGGAGGATGGGGTACGCCTTGTGGTTCGCCGTCAGCGTGTCGAGCTGGGTCGCGATCAGGTTCAGCGGGACGTCCAGTCCCTCGAACGAGTCGCCGTCCCAGCTCGCTTCGAGGATATCCGTACTCCGTTCACCGAGCCCGTGAACGCTGCTCGCCAGCGACCGCTTCTGTGTGACGGCGCTGAGGACGTTGAGAACGTACGTGACGCTGAGCGTGACGAAGAACATCCCGCTGGCCGTGGTGAACGCGGTCGCGACCTGCCAGATCGCGCCGTTCGGCGTGAAATCCCCGTTCCCCATCGTGAAGATCGAGTACCCGACGAAGTAGAACCGCTCAGCCCAGGAGATCGGACCGGCGTTTCGCGTGTCGAGGAGACTCTCCTCGCCGCCCGCGAAGAGGAACGTCCAGCCGCCCCAGAGCAGTCCGATCCACGTCGCGAGCCCGAAGACGAGAAGTACCGGGCCGGAAAGCGAGAGCACGCGGGGGCGCTCACCGAACGCTCTCCTGAACAGCTTCCACGTACCGGACATCAGCCGGGAAGTGAGGGGACCGGCCCTCCCGTCGACCCACAGCGTCGTCCAGAGCATGTCGATCACGGCCGACAGGAGACAGGCAACGCCGACGACGAGGTAGATCGGATTCATTCCGTCCACCCTCGACGGCCGGTCTCCGCGTTGGATCGGCTCTCTCGGGTTGTCATCCGGTGAGACTCGTCTGGCGATCCTCCGCGGCTGCGGGCGGGTTGGTGATGAAAAATAGGAGCCCTCGTCGGTCGTTCGGTTACGCGCTCGCCATCCGGCGACAGCTCTCGGCGCACTGTATGAGGACCTCCGCGCAGGCCTGGCAGTGGTCGGCGTCGTGGCGCTCGCACTCGTCGGCGCACTCCTCACAGGCGTCGGCACACGTCTGCGCGAGCTGGGCGCTGTAGCTCGAACCCCGGGCCATCAGCCGCGCGTGCAGCGACGTGAGGTCGGCGACGTCCCGGCAGAGCCGGGCGCACTCCTCCATGTCGGCGTCGCCGAGGCACTCGTCGGCACACCACTCACAGACCGTCGCGGCCTCGGTACAGTTCTCCACACACTCGCGCTGCTCGTCGCTCAGGCCGTCGATCTTCGAGGCGGTGTCTGATAGGGACATTCCACCCGAGAGGACAGCTGACGGCCGAATAAGCGATTAGCTTGCCGGTGAAAGGGTGTAAAGTCGCCCTCGAGTTTTGCACTCGCTCATCGTCGCCGGGACGGGTCGCATCCGTCTTGACGTCAGTACACGTACTCGCTCTCGTCGATGCCGACGTACTCCTTTTTCACCCGGCGCTTGTTCCACTTGTAGCCGAGCAGCAGCTTCGCCGACTCCCAGCCGGAGCGGTACGGCTGCGAGAGCAGGCTCCCGCCCGCCTCGCCGGCGAGCATCGCGTCCGCGGCGCCGATGACCCGGTCCCAGTCGTCCGGCTCGTAGTCGGCGACCATGTCGGCCATCGTCACGTTGCGGACGACCTCGTCGCCGATCGCCTCCTTCCAGCGGCGGTTGTATGAAGCCAGGTCGCCCTCGGCGGCGAGCTCGCCCGCGATGGCGCCGGTGCGGACCGCGACGTGGTCGCCGCCCTCGTGGAACGCCGACGTGGTCCCCATCGCGCCGCCCGCGACCGCGACCCCCGCGTCCACCGGCGAGTCGATCGGCCGGGTCGACGAGATCGGATACGTCTCCGTCCCGTTCCGCTTGCCGGCGTCCTCGACGAGCGGGAAGTCCTCCTCGATGTCGTACTCGTCGCCGTACTGCCACTCCAGGAGCCGCCGGATGTACTCGGCGCCCTGCGGGATCGACTCGTCGTCCGCGTCGAGCAGCGCGTACGCGTCGCGGTCGACCTCGTCGATGTCGAGGCCGATCGGCATCGTCAGCCCGACCCGACAGACGCGGTCCGCGTTCGGGAAGATCCACGGGTATGCGGTCTCGCCCGGCATCACGCCCCACCAGAAGACGAGGGCGTCATCGACCTCCTCGAACACCGCCTCCGGGACGCGCCGGTACTCCTGATAGGCGATGTGGTTCGCGGTGCGGGAGGCCAGCCGCTCCGAGGCCTGCGCGTCCGCGGGCAGGTACTCGTCCAAGACGCGGTTCGTCACCGTCCGCTGCGGGCCGTCGGCGAGGACGACGAAGTCGGCGCCGACGATTCCCCCGTCGGCGAGTTCGAGACTGTGGCGCGGGTCGCCGTCGCCGGGCGCCGCCGAGAGGTCGGTGTCGACGCCGCGGACGGAGGTGCCGACGCGGTACTCCGCGCCGGCGTCCTCGGCGCGGTCGCGGAGCCAGTCGTCGAAGCGCGCGCGCTGGAAGGTGTACCCGAACGTGTCATACGAGGAGTCGATGCCGGTCGAAGTGAGCGTGGCGGACTCGTCGGGACCGCGGAACTCGGCGCGGTTCAGCTCGCGCTGGACGACCCCGTCGTCGAACTCGTCGGGGTGGATCCCCATGATGTCCACCCAGTAGTCCAAGATCCCGGCGGCGTCGGTCGAATCCGGACCGAGGCGGTCGCGGTCGGCCCGGGGGACTCCCTTCTCGAGGACCAGGGCGTCCGCCCCGCCGGTCGCGGCCGCGTGCGCCGCCGCCGAGCCGGCCGGCCCGCCGCCCACGATCGCGACATCTACGCGTTCCATACCTCGTGAGGTCCCTGTCCGGCTATTAAATTCACGGTCCCCGATGCGGACGATCCCCGGGTATCGCTTGGAGGCGCCGCGCGGCGCCAGATCGTCATCGCCACCCGGGTGCCCAATTGATCATCTTCGATGATTGATGGTAAGAGCGACAGAGAGACACGCTTATACACGGTACAGGATCTCTCTTCGACACCAATGGCACGCGAGACATGGGCGACCCGAATGGGGTTCATCCTCGCCGCGGTCGGCAGCGCGGTCGGCCTCGGGAACATCTGGCGGTTCCCGTTCATCACCGGCCAGTACGGCGGATCGTCGTTTCTGATCACCTACCTAGCGTTCGTCGCGCTGATCGGGTTCCCGGCGATCCTCGTCGAGTTCGTCATCGGGCGGCGGACCGACCGGAACCCCGTCGGCGCGCTGCGGGAACTGGGGAGCGGCGTCTGGTCGTACGCCGGCTGGCTGTTCGTCGTCACCGGTTTCATCATCCTCTCGTACTACAGCGTCGTCGCGGGCTGGTTCCTCCGGTACACGCTTATCGGGATCACCGAGGGGTACACCCTCACGGACCCGACCGAGGCGAACGCGCTGTTCGGAACGGTTTCGACCGGCCTCGACACGCTCCTCTTCCACGCGGTCTTCATGCTGCTCGTCGTCGGCATCATCGCCGCCGGCGTCAGGCGCGGCATCGAACTGAGCGTGAAAGTGATGGTCCCCGCCATCCTCGTGATGCTCGTCGGGTTGGCCGCCTACGGGTTCACCCTCGACGGCGCGGCCGCGGCGTACGGCTACTACCTCTCGCCCGACTTCGGGACGATCACCGCGAACTGGACCGAGATCCTCCCGGCCGCCGCCGGGCAGGCGTTCTTCACCCTGTCGCTCGGGATGGGCGTGATGATCACCTACGCCTCCTACCTCGGCGAGGACCGGAACCTCGCGGCCGACGCCGGCATCATCGCGACGATCGACACGCTCATCGCCGTCCTCGTTGGTTTCGTCGTCTTTCCGGTCCTCTTCACGGTCGGGATCGAACCGGGGACCGGCGGTGCCGGCGCGATCTTCGTGAGCCTCACGTCGGCGTTCGCGAGCGTCCCGGGCGGGCGGATCATCGGGATCGTCTTCTTCGGGATGGTCGGGATCGCCGCGCTCTCCTCCGCGATCAGCATCCTCGAAGTGCTCGTCTCCTACCTGATCGACGAACTCGGCGTCGCTCGTGTTCCGGCGTCGGCCGCCCTGGGCGCGGCGGTGTTCCTGCTCGGCGTGCCGGTCACGCTCGATCTGGTGTTCCTCAACCTGTACGACCTGCTCGCGGACGGCATCCTGCTCGTTCTCGGGTCGCTGCTGCTCGCGCTGTTCGTCGGCTGGGTCATCCCCGACGTCGGCCGCGCGGAACTCCGGAAAGGAATCGCGGACGTCGGCGACCTCGACGGCGCGTGGATCTGGGCCGTTCGGATCCCGATCGTGATCGTCGTGATCGTCTCGCTGTACCTCGGCATCGTCGACTACGTCGACTTCCTCACCGGCGACTTCGCCGACTGGCTGGCGGCGCGGTAGGCCCGACTTGTGGGGTTGCGGGCTTCCTCTCGCTTCAGACGTGTTCTTCCCGCGGCTGGACCACGACGAAGCCGCTGTCGCCGTCGAAACGCATCTGATATCGCTCGCCGGACTCTTGGCCGATCATGTCCGAGAGACTCCGGTTGACCTCCACGTCCGGCGAGGTGCCGCCCCACGCGACGGTCGCGCTCGGGTCGGTCGCAACCGGCGGTTCTAAGACGATCGGGTCGCCGTGGGTGGTGAGCGCGACGTAGCCCGGGCCTTCGAGGTAGACGTTGCTGAAGCCGCCGGCGAGCGCGCCGGCGAGGCTGTCGATTGCGCTGATCTCGTAGGAGAGCGACTCCTCGAAGGCGAGTACGTCCTCGCCGTTGACCGTGATCGACTCACCGGCGCCAAGCTCGATCACCTGGACCTTCTTGCCGTCGTCTGCGAAGTAGACGTGGCCCTGCCCCTCGACGGCCATGATCGGCGTCCCCTCGCCGGTGGCGGCCTCCTTGAGGAAGCCGGTGATGCCGCCCTCGGCGGAGGCCTTCCCGGTGAAGGAGACGTCGCCCGTGTACGCCACCATCGAGCCCGCCTTCGCCATGACGGTGCCGTCGACGTCGACGTCTAGGGTGTAGCTGTTCTCGCGCTGGAACGGTTCCGCGCTGTCGGTCGGTGCGTTCGCGGCGGTGAAATCGTCGAGCTTCATAGTACGGGGACCGAACCTGTCGGTTCGGCTGTGCGGAGATTCCGCGGTATCGCTTAAGAACTTACGGAGAATCAAGGAGAAAGCCTCGCGCTTTAGCGCGGGGATGAATCCGACATTACTCTCCACAATCCACCGGTCGATGGCACGGCTGGATATTCCACGCTGCTCCAATCCAAGCCTTCAAGTAATTTTATTTATATAGGTTACGTATAGTGAAACAGGTCGTCACCCGCACCTACACCGCTTCCATACGGAACCAGTCTCGAGTGCAAGACGACCTTGATTCGCTCGGGTTCGCTGCCTCGAAACTCTGGAACGTCGGACGGTGGACATGTAGTCGGATTTGGGATAAAATCGATTATATCCCGAACCACAACGAACTCACCACGTACCTCAAAACCCACGAACGCTATGATGACTTACATTCGCAGTCAAGTCAGCGAGTCCTTCAAGAACTCGCTGAGGCGTTCAACGGCTGGTACGGCAAACGACGCAACGGAGATACGAGAGCGAACCCGCCCGGCTACCGCAAACACGGCGAGGAGCACCCGCGTTCGACGGTGACGTTCAAAGCCGCTGGCTTCAAACTCGATACCCAGTACAACCGCGTTCGACTCTCAAAGGGGTCGAACCTCAAGGAGTATTGGTCGGACTTCATCCTCTGTGAGTACCAAACCCGCCCCGACGTTGATCTCTCCACCGTCGAGAACGTCCAACAGGTTCGGACAGTTTGGGCGGGTGAGGAATGGAAACTACACTTCGTCTGTAAGGTCGAGATCGACGTGGCTGAAGCCCCCGGTGAGAAGACGGTGGGCGTTGATCTCGGGATCAACAACTTCGCCGCGCTCGCCTACGAGGACGGTCACAGCGATTTGTATCCGCTGAACTGTCTGAAGCAGGACGACTACTACTTCAGCAAGCGGATTGCCCGGTGTGATGACTCGAACTCCGAGCAGGCCACCCGGCTGAACCAGAAAAAGTCGGCTCGTCGTACCCACTATTTCCACACGCTCTCGAAACACATCATCCAGCGGTGTGTTGAGGAAGGTGTTGGAACGATTGTAGTGGGTGATCTCTCAGGGATTCGCGAAGACGATGACACTGATGAGTCGAAAAACTGGGGAAAACACGGCAATCTCGACTTACACTCGTGGGCATTCGACCGATTCACCGACCTCCTCGAATACAAGGCGGAGATGGAAGGTATTGTCGTCGAGGAAGTCTCCGAGGAGGACACGTCGAAGTCGTGCTCGTGCTGTGGTCGCAAACGTGACGCGAACCGTGTTGAACGTGGGTTGTACGTCTGCGACGACTGCGGTACAGTGGCGAACGCTGACGTGAACGGCGCTGAGAACATCCGACAGAAAGTATCTCCGAGTTCACCGAATCTGTCGGTGAATAGGAGTAACGGCTGGTTGGCACAGCCATCGACGTTCCTGTTTGACAAGGAAGCTGGTGTATTCGCACCTCAAGAACGGGTCACGTCGTAAACCACAATATCCCAACCCAGCGGCACGGTGCCGTGGGAATCCTCGCGCTTCAGCGCGGGGAGGATGTCAAGGGAGAGACAAAGAGCGCTTTCACGGCGCGCAGCACGACCGCTCGGGTCTCGCCGCGCGGCTCCGGCCTCAGTACACGACCAGCGAGAGGTACAGCTGGCCGGCGCCCGCGACGACCATCACGGCGCCCGCGATCCGCTTCAGGAGTCCGGCGTGTGTCATCACCCGGTTGGCGTTGCTGACGAGGCCGACGCCGGTCGCGACGGTGGTCGCGGCCATCAGGACGGCCACGGTGCCGGCGTAGACCGCGATGACGAGGAGCGCCGCCTCCGACGGGAGCGCGATCGCGCGGGCGACGACGCCGAGGAACACCGGCGCCACACAGCCCGCGCCGGCGAGCGCGTACCCCGCGCCGAAGACCCCGAACCCGAACACGCTCGACCGCCGCTCGGGCAGCGGCACCGATATCGACGGCGTGCGCCCGGACGCCACGAGCAGCCCGAAGAGGATGAGCAGCGCGCCGACGAGCGTCTCGAACACGGTGATGTTCGACAGCGTCGAGTAGCCGACCCGGACGGTGGCGCCCGCGAGCAGCGCGAACGTCGCCAGCACGCCCAGCGCGGCCGCGACGCCGCGCACCCCCGCGCCGAGGACCGACGCGGAGTCGGCCTCGACGGAGTTCACGTAGAAGCCGACGTACCCCGGCAGGAGGGGGTACGCGCACGGCGAGAAGAACGTCGCGACGCCGGCGGTGACGGCGAACGGGACGTTCGTCGCGAGCGAGACGTCGGTCATCGGTCAGATAGCCCCGTCATCCGTCGAGCGCGCGCTCGATGCCCGCGACGAACTCCTCGGTCGTGTGGGTTCCGGAGGTCGCCCACTGGACCCGGCCGGAGGCGTCGATGGCCCGGGCGCTCGGGTATTTCCCGATCGGAAACCGCGCCGCGAGTTCGGCCGAGACATCGGCGGCGACAAGCCAGTCACCGTCGTGTTTATGCCACCAATCCACCACCTTGTCCTCGCTAATTCTCTCGCCGACTGGCTCCGTCGTCACGGAGACGAACAGCACCTCGTCGCCGATCCGATCGTGGGCCTCCGCGAGGGCTGGCATCTGCTCCGCGCAGGGAGGACACCACGTCCCGAAGAAGTCGACGAACGTCGGCCGATCCGGCGCCGGAATCGTCACCTCGCCGTCGCGACTACCGGGCGCCTCGATAGTGTCGATCGTCACCGGCTCGATCGGCTCCGGTCTGCCGCTGTCGGTGTCGCTACTTTCGGAGCCGTTTTCGCCGAGTTCGTCGGATTCCCCGTCGAGGACGCTTCCACCGAGCGAGTTGGGGACTCCCCCGGTCGCGACGGCGCCCGCCCCCCCGAGCACCCCGACGCTCGCGAGGCCGGCCAACAGGTCTCGTCGCCTCACGCCGTGACCACCCGTCGGAAGTCGTCCACGAGCCGTTCGACGTCGGTGGTCGGCCCGCGCGGGTACGCCCGCTCGACAATCCCACGCTTGTTGACGAGGAGGATGAGTCCGTAGTGCGGGAACGTGTACTCTAGGCTCTCGTAGTCGTTGTCGAACGACTTCTGGATTTTGAGCCCGAACTGCTCGTCGAACAGCTCCTGTCCGCTCTCGTACGTCTCTGGGCGGAGGAAGTGCCAGTTTCCGGCGTCGAGGTCAACCCCGCGCTGGCTCGCGTACTCGCGGAGGGCCTCCTCGGTGTCACGCTCAGGGTCGAACGTGGTGGGGAGGAACGCCGCTTCGTCTCCGAATCCCTCCTCCGCGGCGACCTCCTGTGCGCGCCGCAGTCGGAGGATGAGCGCCGGACAGACGCCGTCAGGGCAGTTAGTATAAAACATCGTCCACAGGAACGCGCGCTCGCCCTCGAACTGCGCCGTCGATATCTCCTCGCCCGTGATCGGGTCGGGGACGGTGAACTCGGGCATCTCGTCGCCTTGGATCGGGTGGACCGGATCCCCGCGGCTCTGTTCGGGCGGGCCGAGGATCGTTCCCTCGGGACCGGAATCGCCGATAACGCCGGCGCAGCCGGCCGTGGCGGTCGCGCCGGCGGCGGCGCCGGCCGCGGCGAGCGAGCGGAGGAAGTGGCGGCGGTCCATGTCGTTGTCCGACCTACGTGGTCGCGCGTAAATGAACCCCGCGGCTGGTGGCGCGCGCTGAACACGACCCGGAGCGCCCGAAGAGCGGCTCCAGTGGTCGTGAACCGTCGCTACTCGTTGAACTTCTACCGGTGGACGAACGTCCGGAACCCCCGTGGTACCGTGCCCCTCGCAAGGGTTATCCCCAGGCGGGCTGTACGTTTATTCGCAATGGCAAACGGTAAGGTTGATTTCTTCAACGACACTGGCGGCTACGGTTTCATCTCGACTGACGACGGCGACCTCGACGACGACGAAGACGTGTTCTTCCACATGGAAGACGTCGGCGGCCCGGACCTCGAGGAGGGTCAGGAAGTGGAATTCGACATCGAATCGTCCCCCAAGGGACCCCGCGCGACGAACCTCGTCCGCAACTAATCCCCCACACCGCGGACGACGCGTCCGCACGCACTACCGGATCTCGGCCGTCGCTCCACGTGATCGGCGCCATCTCCGTTTCTTTCACACTTATCACATCCCGACGAGCGACGGCCGTCCCCCGATACGCACCGGCCGCTGTTCGACGAGCGACGCGATCGACCGTTTAAATACGAGCGCGGGCGAATCCCTCCTCAGTGACCGATCCGATCCCGACCGGCTGTCGCCCGGTCGACGAGCTGTTGGGCGGCGGCTTCGAGCGCGGCGTCGTCACGCAGGTGTACGGCCCGCCGGCCGCCGGGAAGACGAACCTCGCGCTCGCCGCGTCGGTCGGGGTCGCGGCCGACGGCGACCGCGCCCTCTACATCGACACCGAGGGGCTGTCGATCGACCGCTTCGAGCAGCTGGCCGAGGGGCGGCTCGACCGAGCCGACGGCGGTGACACGCTCGAGGAGCTCGCCTCCCGGCTGGTGATCTCGGAGGCGTACGACTTCGACGACCAGCGCGAGGCGGTCCGCGACGCGGAGGAGCTCGCCGAGGAAGTCGAGCTTATCGTGTTAGACTCCGCCACGGGCTTCTACCGGCTGGAGCGCGCCGGCGACACCGAGGGCGGCGAGTCGCTCCGGAAAGTCGCCAAGCAGGTGACGCACCTCCTCTCTCTCGCCCGGCGCCACGACGTCGCCGTCGTGATCACGAACCAGGTGTTCACCGACCCCGACGGCGACCGCGACCGCGCGCTCGGCGGCAACACCCTCAACCACTGGACCGGCGCGATCCTTCGCGTCGACCGGTTCCGCGGCGGGAACCGCCGGGCGACGCTCGAAAAGCACCGCTCGAAGCCCGCCGGCGACACCGCGACATTCCGGATCGTCGGGGACGGGCTCGCGGAGGGGACCGACGCCTGAGTTTCCAGAGACGAATCGAAGCGGACGGCGAAGGAGACGAAGACGAGGACGGAAATTCTCGCGGCGAAACGACGAGAGCCGTCGACGGCGACGTGACGGTCGCGCCCGGTACCGCGGGCGCTACCGGCTCACAGCTCGCCGAGCTTGCGGAGGAGCTGACCGCGGTACTCCTCGTCGGCGTTGACGCCCTTGATCTCGAGGACGTTCCGCTCTAGCTTGTCGAGCGCGACGTGGAAGGCGTGCTCGGCCCCGTACCCCTCGCCGGAGCCGCCGACCTGTCCCTCGTTGGTGCGGAGGCGGATCTGACACTGGATCAGGGGCGTGCCGCGGAGCTTCTCCTTGTGCGCGTGGAGCCGGACGTGCGCGTGGATGACGTGCATGTCCGCGTACTTGTCCGCGACCTGCTCGATGGACTCGACGATGTGCTCGCGGGAGGTCGTGTCCAGCAGGTCGACGTTCGTGATCTGGACGTCCATCGAGTCCTGCTCGGTGAACGTGAGCGCGCGCAACACGTCGGTCTTCGTCACCATGCCCGCGACGGTGTCGGCGCCCTCGGGCGTGACGACCAGCCCGGAGACGTCGTTGTCGAACATGCGCTCGACGACCGCCTGCGCCGTCTCGTCGTTCGCCGCCGTGACGACGGGGCTCGACATGATGTCGTAGACGGGGATGTCGAGCATCCGATCGATGTCGCCGGCGCGGTCGCCGCTGCCCTGTCGCTCCTGGTCGCGGACGACGAACTCGACGATGTCGTTCGTGGTGACGACGCCGACAAGGTCGCCGCTCTCGTCGAGGGCCGGCAGCCGAGAGACGCCGTTCTCGCGGAGGAGGTTAATCGCGCGGCCGACGCTGTCCTTGTCGTTGATTCCGATCACGTCCTCGGTGGCGATCTGGCCGACGGTGATCGCGTCGAGGCTGTCGAGGACGGCCTCGAGGATCTGGTCGACCGTGACGATGCCGAAGAGCTTCTCCCCCTCGTAGACGGGGGCGATCTTCACGTCGCCCTCGACGAGGAGCCGCGCGGTCTCGCGGACGTCCTCGTGGCGGTCGACCGAGGGCGCCGGCTTCATCACCGCAGACACCTTCGTGTCGTCCTCCATTCGCGAGCGCATGAGCTGTTTCTCACCGACGACGCCCGCGTACTCGCCGTCCTCGACGACGACGATGCCCTTCGGGTTCTCTCGCTCGAAGATAGAACGAACCTTGGCGAGCCGCTCGTCGACGTCGACCTCGACGTACTCCGGCACTGCGATATCAGAGATGTTCATAGTCCAATCTAAGGATTCGACGGGCCGGGTATTGAAAGTGCGGGAGTCGTCGCGCCCGCCGGCGAGTTTCGTCCGACCGTCGAAATCCGCCTGAAGGTATTTGGGCGTCGGAGCCGAAGTCGTCTCGTGAAACTCTCGACCGCGCTGATCGCGCTCGGCGTCGCGCTGATCGTGATCCCGCTGCCGGTTCCGATCCCGTTTATCGGCGTGATCGCCGGCACGCTCGCGCTGCTAGCCGGGCTCTTCCTCCGCCTGTTCGGCGTCTGAGCTGTCGTGCCGTCCGCGCGTGAAGCGCCGCCCGCTCGGCATCTGAGGCGCCGCTCGGCATCTGAGGCGCCGCTCGGCATCTGAGGCGCCGTCCGTTCGGCGTGTGAAACCTTTTTGCCCGTTACCGTCTCACGGAGAGCCGTGTACGACGCCGTCGTCCTCGACAACGACGGGGTGTTGATCGGACGGACGCCGTTCGACACGCTCCGCGAGGCCGCGTGGGACGCGTTCGTGAGCCTCGGCGTCGAGGACCCGGACCTCGCTCACGTCGACGACGTCGCGGTCGGCGTCGATCCCGCGACCCTGACGGACATCTGCGAGCGCTACGGGGTGGAGCCGGCGGAGTTCTGGCGGGTCAGAGACGAGACGGCGGCCGCGGCCCAGATCGACGCGGCCCGGAAGGGACGGAAGACGCCGTACGAGGACGTCGACGCCCTCCGCGCGCTGGACGCCTCGCTCGGCGTCGTCTCCTCGAATCAGCAGGCGACCGTCGACGCCCTGCTCGACCACTTCGGGCTCGCGGGCCGCTTCGAGGTTGCGTACGGCCGCGAGCCCTCGGTGGCCAGCCTCTCGCGCAAGAAGCCCTCCCCGTACTACATCGAGCGCGCCCTCGAGGACCTCGGCGCGGAGACGGCGCTGTTCGTCGGCGACAACGAGTCGGACGTCCGCGCGGCCGACAACGCTGGCATCGACTCCGCGTTCATCCGGCGCCCTCACCGCCGGTCGACGGAGCTCGCCTGCCACCCGACCTACGAGATCGACGACCTCCACGACCTCGTGAGCATCTGCGGACGCCGCCGGTGAGCCCGGACGCGACTCCCGCCGAACCGAGCGGACGATCCCGGCGGCGCGGCGAAGGGAGGAGAGGGGAGAGGAGAGAAGCGCGGTCGCGGTAGCAGGTCCGATCCGCTTTTGGACCGCCTCGAACGAGTCGTCCGTATGGAACTCCCGCCCGTCGGCCTCGGCACCATGGGGATCGACGACCCCGAATCGGTCGCGACCGCGCTCGCGCTCGGGTACCGCCACCTCGACACCGCCCGGATCTACGACAACGAGGCGGTCGTCGGCGAGGGGCTCGCCGCGGGGCTGGCCGGAGACGCCGGCGTCGGCGACGCCGTGGACGCCACGGAGAACCTCGACCGCGCGGACGTCACCGTCGCGACCAAGCTGTGGATCGACGACCTCGCGGCCGACGCCGTCGCGCCCGCCGCCCGCGAGAGCGCGGAGCGGCTGGGCGTCGACGCGATCGACCTGCTGTACGTCCACCGGCCGCGCGGCGACTACGATCCCGAGGCGACGCTCCCGGCGTTGGACCGAATGGTCGACGACGGCCTCGTACGGAACGTCGGCGTCTCGAACTTCGAGATCGACGATCTCGACCGCGCTATCGACGTCCTCGGCCGGCCCCCGGCGGCCCACCAGACCGAGCTTCATCCGCTCTTTTATAAACCGACGCTGCTCGATCACGCCCGCAAACACGGGTATCCGGTCGTCGCCTACTCGCCGCTCGCCGGCGGTCGCGTGCGGGAGGTCGACGCCGTCGTCGAGGTCGCGGACGCGCACGGGACGACGCCCGAGGCCGTCGCGATCGCGTGGGCGACCGCGAAGGATCCCGTGGTCGCGATCCCGAAGGCGTCGAGCGAGGCGCACCTCCGCGCCAACCTCGCGGCGGCCGACCTCGAACTGACCGAGTCGGAGGTCGCCGCGATCGACGGCGTCGAGCGCGAGGAGGAGCTGTTCCCCGAGTAGCCGTTTCGGAGAAGTCGATCCACGTTCTCGGATCGAATTACAGATAGCAACCGTTCGATGACCACGATCCCGCGTCATTTTTATCGCGGGGGCGACGACGGCCGTACATGACGGAGATCATCGACGGTGAGGCGGTCGCGGCCGACGTGCGGGACGCGGTCGCCGGCGAGGTGACGCGGCTGGGCGACGCCGGCGTCGCGCCGGGGCTCGCCACGGTGCTGATGAGCGACGACCCGGCGAGCGAGACGTACGTCTCGATGAAGCAGCGCGACTGCGAGGAGGTCGGCATCGAGAGCTTCCACGTCGAGATCGACGCCGACGCCCCCGCGAGCGAGCTGTACGAGACGATAGACGACCTCAACGACCGCGACGACGTCCACGGGATTCTGGTCCAGCTTCCCCTCCCGGACCACGTCGACAAGCGGACGGTCCTCCGACGGATCGCCCCCGAGAAGGACGTGGACGGCTTCCACCCGGAGAACGTCGGCCGTCTCGTCGCGGGCGACGCCCGATTTAAACCCTGTACGCCTCACGGCGTCCAGAAGCTGCTCGACGCCTACGACGTGGAGACCGAGGGCGCGGACGCGGTCGTCGTCGGCCGCTCCGACATCGTGGGGAAGCCGATGGCGAACCTGCTGATCCAGAAGTCGCCGACCGGGAACGCGACCACGACGGTCTGTCACTCGCGCACCGAGGACCTGGAGGCGAAACTGGCGGGCGCGGACATCGTCGTCGCGGCCGCGGGCATCCCGGAGTTCGTCGACGGCTCGATGCTGAAGGCGGGCGCGACGGTTATCGACGTGGGGATCAATCGGGTCGACGCGGACACGGAGAAGGGGTACGAGCTGGTGGGCGACGTGGACTACGAGTCGGCGAAGGATGTTGCTGGGGCGATCACACCCGTGCCCGGCGGCGTCGGGCCGATGACGCGCGCGATGCTCCTCTACAACACGGTGAAGGCGGCCGGCCGCCAGCACGACGTCGAGATCGAGTTGGACTGACGGGGCTCGGCGGCGGATACTTTCCGTCGCGGACGCGGCGACGGCCCTCGGCCGCTCGGCGCGTTCCGTCCCTCAAGAGACCGCTCTCGAGGGAGTCAAAGCGGCGCGTACTCCGACCAGGAACACCGGCGGAAGGCGACGTCGTAGCCGGTCGTGTCCCGGACCGCGTCGAGACCGTTCCGCAGCGCCGCCCATTCGGCCTCGGTGAGATCCAGTCGCTGCTGGGTCCCCATCTCCCCGGAGTTCGCGGGATCGTCGTCGTGGCAGAGAACGAGGTGGGATATCTCGTGAAGGGCGAGTCGCAGCTGCTCGCGGGGGGATTCGCGGTGACCGACGACGGCTCTGTTCCCGGCGTTCATCCCGTTGACCCACCCGTCGTTCCACCGATCGCGCAAGTTGTCGGAGAGGTGGGAGTAGACGCGCCCCTCGTGCGGCGGTTCGCGCTTCCCGGGAACGACTATCAGCTGGAAAGCGACGTCTTTCAGGTCGTCCTCGATCTCACGGGCGTAGAAGCTCTCTCTGGCCCAGAGGATGCTGTAGGCGTCGTTCCCGTACGCCTCGAGAAACTGTCGCTCACTGATCCGGTTCGGGTGGTCGAGCCACTGCATGTAGATGCCGTTGTCGCGGAACAGCGCCTCCAGGTTCCGCTTGACGGAGTCGTCCACCGTCGCGTCGCCGACGTATCTCACGTCCACGAGGAAGTCCCGTCGGCCGACCTCCAGCCCCTCGAACGAGTCGGCGCCGAAGCGGTCGACGAGTCGCTCGTGAAACGTCTCTGACCGCTTCAGTCCGTCCCCGATCCCGTCTCCGCTGCCGTTTGCGGACGTCCGGCCGTGTCGGTGTGTTCCGATGCCGCCGGCGACCGCGCTCCCGACGCCGCCGAACAGTGCCGCGCCGATTCCGCCGAGGGTGCGGACCAGCGATCGCCGCGACCGAACTCCCGTCTCGTCTTCCGGCGGCGGTTGGTCCGGCATCGTGCTTTCGCATCTCCGAACACCTCCTCATACAAAAAGAACCAGTATCCGGTTCGGCGAGCTTACCACGAGTAGGCGACTGGAACCCGGTTGAAGAGCGGCGTCAGATCGGTGCTACCGTGTAGTCTCCCGACGCGAGAGGGGCCGGTGCGAAATCCGAACTCGCGGTCGAAAAAGCCCTCGTTACCGACCTCGCGCCGGGTCGGTACGACCGCGCTGTCTCGAGTAGGACTGGACTGTCGGGACCGCCGTCGTGCCGTTCGAAGAGCACCCCGGTCCCGTCGCCGTTCGTCGCGTCGACAGTTAGTTCAGCCGTTCAGGTCTGACGACCAGTCCCGTCTATTCGGGGCCTCAACGTCGTCCTGTCGGCGTTTCGCCGAGAGAACCTATCCGTCCGTTTCCACGTCGCTGTCGCACGATCTCTCAATTTCCATGCGAACATTTCATAGTAATAACGCGATTCTTTCCGTACTCGAATCGTAACAATGGGTACGGAACACCCACGGTCGACGAGGTTCGATCTATGGTACGAAAAGAACTCGACCGTCGAACGTTCGTTAGTGTCGTTGGTGCGGCCGGCGTCATCGGCCTCGCCGGCTGTGCGGACGAACCGGACGCGCCTTCGGAGGATATGAACGGCACTGACGACGAGACCGGAACAGACGACGGGACTGGAACAGACGACGGGACTGACGACGGAACAGACGACGAGACCGGAACAGACGACGGGACTGACGACGGAACAGACGACGAAACAGACGACGGGACCGACGACGAGACCGGAACCGACGACGAGACCGGAACCGACAACGAAACGGACTCCGATAACGAGACTGGAACAGACGACGGGACCGGGACCGATAACGAGACGGACTCTGACAACGAAACAGGAACAGACAACGAGACCGGAACAGGCAACGGCACTGGGACCGACAACGAGACGGAATCCGACAACGAGACGAGCGGCTGACCGACGCGGCAGCACGGAACACGTCGGAATCGCCGATTTTTCGCGGAGCGAGTTCGCTTTCCGTAGTCGACGTTAAACCCGACGACTCCGTCACCTCTCCCCGATGACGGGCCTCCCACGCTCCGTCGTGGATGCGGTCGTCGACGGACGCGGGTCGCAACGGTGTCTCGGCGCGCTCGAGACACCTCGAACGAGGCCGGCGGGGCCGCGGCCCGCCGAACGGAACGGGGACGCCGTCCGTCGAGTCCATCGCCTCGATCCGGTACCTCGCTCCGCGGTTCGCTTAGAACCGTCCGTCGCCGCTCACCGGCTTCCGTCGGTCGCGGCGGCGCGGTTCCGGATCTCGATCCGGCCCTCGATATCGGGATCGATCCCGTGTTCGCGTGCGTACGCGGCCAGCACCTCGTACTGGATGTCGGCCTCGTCGATCCGGTGGCGCTGGGCGAGCGTCGGGAACTCGTGTTCGGAGTGGAGCAGGTACTCCGAGACGGCGACCGTGTAGCGCGCGTCGGCGTCGATGGGTTCGCCGCCGACGGTGGCCTCGAGGACTAGCTCGGCGTCGTCGTCCCAGACGACGCGGGCGTTCGAGACGTGACCGTGCCACCAGTCGTCCTCGCCGAAGTCCACGTCGGGCGCGGCCATCTCGCGGAACACGTCGTGGAGCTCCGCGCCGCTGACGGAGGCGAGCGCGACCGGCTCCTCGAACGGAATCAGGGATATCAGGTCCGCTTTCGTCACGTCGCCCGCCCACGGGTCGCCCTGCCGGAGTCCGCCGGCGTTCGACAGTCCCACGTCGGCGTCGTGGGCCCACCGGAACGCGTCCGCGACGAAGTTGCCGACGCGGCACTCCCCGCCGTGGACCACGTCGCCGGCGCGCTCGATCGGCTCGTCGACGACGTCGACGGTCTCGTCGAGGTCGGCCGCGGCCATGCGCTCGGCGAGCGCGTCCGCGAGGCCGGGCGCGGGCTCGGCCCCGTCCGGCTCGTGGAGCGTCGCGGCCGGCGGATCCGCGTCGAGGTCGACCTCGGCCACCGCCTCGCCGTTGACGCCGGGCCGGACCAGCAGGGTGCCGTCGACGACCTCGTTCCGGCGGCTGTGGACGTGGCCGCCCAGGACCGCGTCGACGTCGAGTTCGCGCGCGAGGTCGTCGTCGCCCGCGCCGAGATGCGAGAGGACGACGACGCGATCGAGGGGGTCGGCGCCGACATTCCCTCCCTCGCCCCGCTCGGCGACCGCGGTCCGCATCTCCGCGAGCGCGTCGCGCGCGGCGGCGATCGGGTCGTCGAACGAGAGGTCGGCGGCCATCGGGTTCAGCGAGTCCGTCGCGGGGTCGGTGACGCCGACGAAGCCGACCGTCTCGCCGTCGACCTCGCGGGTCGCCCACGGGACGACGCCCTCGTCGCGGCCGAACGGCTCGCCCGCTTCGTCGCGGACGTTCGCGGAGACGAACGTCGCGGGCGCGTCGGCGACGAGCTCGCGGATCGCGTCGGGGCCGTAGTCGAACTCGTGGTTGCCGAACGTGTCGAGGACGGTGTCGGTCGCCTCGTAGAAGTCGAGGACCTGCCTGCCGGTCGCGACCAGCGAGAGGACGCCCGGCGCGGTCGTGTCGCCGGTGGCGACCACCGCGGCGTCGGCCCCGGAGAGCGCCCGGATCCGACCGGCGAGGCGGGCCGCCCGCTCGGGGGCGTCGAAGACGTTCTCGATGTCGGAGTAGTGAACGAGACGGACCATTCGATACGCGACCGAAGGAGCGAGTCGGGTTTAAAAAGCGCGGAGTCCGTCCGCGCCCGACACCGGTAGGGCTCCTGTCGGCTCCGCTCCGCCCGCGGTTCCGCCCCGTGATCCCCGCTCGCACACGCGCGGGACATTGAAAGCGCTTTTATGGATGTCCGGACTACGACGGGGCACAGCCTCTGTGGGGTTGATGATGTGCCGTTCCGATAGGGACCGACCACGGGACGGACACGCGAGCCCGCACGGAGGATAGGAGAAACATATGCCCGTTTACGTAGACTACGACACCCCGGCGGACCTCGCGGAGCGATCCCTCGAAGCGCTCGAGGTCGCCCGAGACACCGGCACCGTGAAGAAAGGAACCAACGAGACCACCAAGGCCGTCGAGCGCGGCAACGCCGACCTCGTCATCGTCGCCGAGGACGTCTCCCCCGAGGAGATCGTGATGCACCTCCCCGAACTCGCCGAGGAGAAGGGGATCCCGGTCGCCTTCGTCGACACGCAGGACGAGGTCGGGCAGGCCGCCGGCCTCGAGGTCGGCTCGGCCGCCGCCGCCGTCGTCGACGCCGGCGACGCCGCCGACGACGTCGAGGACATCGGCGAGAAGGTCGCGGAGCTCCGATAACCTCCCATGAGCGCAGAAGAGGGCACCGGCGACTCGACGACCGCGGAGGTCATCGAGGTCGTCGGCAAGACCGGGATGCACGGCGAGGCCATGCAGGTCAAGTGCCGCATCCAGGAGGGATCGAACCAGGGCCGGATCATCACCCGGAACGTCCTGGGTCCCGTCCGTCTGGGCGACGTGCTCCAGCTGCGGGAGACCCAGCGCGACGCCGACTCCATCGGAGGACGATAACCAATGGTCGAGACACGCACCTGCGATTACAGCGGTGAGGAGATCGAGCCCGGCACGGGCACGATGTACGTGAAAAAGGACGGACAGATCCTCCACTTCGTCGACTCGAAGGCGGAGAAGAACTACTTCCTCGGCCGCGAGGCGCGCGACGTCGAGTGGACCGAGGAGGGCCACCGCGCGGGAGGCGACGACCAGTGAGCCACCACGACGAGCGCACCTTCGTGATGGTGAAGCCCGACGGCGTCCAGCGCGGCCTCATCGGCGAGATCGTCTCTCGCTTCGAGGACCGAGGGCTCAAGCTCGTCGGCGGCAAGTTCATGCGGATCGACGAGGCGCTCGCTCACGAGCACTACGGCGAGCACGAGGACAAGCCGTTCTTCGACGGCCTCGTCGACTTCATCACCTCCGGCCCCGTCTTCGCGATGGTGTGGGAGGGCGCGGACGCGACCCGACAGGTCCGCGCGATGGTCGGCGAGACCGACCCCGCCGAGTCCGCCCCGGGCACGATCCGCGGCGACTTCGGCTTAGACCTCGGCCACAACGTGATCCACGCGTCGGACCACGAGGACGAGGGCGCCAACGAACGCGAGATCGACCTGTTCTTCGACGACGAGGAGCTCGTCGACTACGGCCTCGACACCGCCGCCTGGGTGTACGAGGAAGAGGACCACTGACGCGGTCGCGCTCGGACTTTCACTTTTCACCGCCGCCCGCCAGCCGCGTAGTCCTCGCTCAGTCGACACACCGCGTTTCCGGTGAATCCCGCCCCAAAACCTCTCGCTGTCGACCGTTTTCGAAAAAACCGCTATTTATAAATCGCTACGACAGCCCACTCGGCTCAGGTCTCCACTGCGATCGCGGTCCCGTCGTCCGCGACCACGATCACCTCCTCGCCGCCGTCGCCGGTGACGTCGGCGAACAGGGGGCCGCCGTAGGCGACGACCTCGGCGGGGCCGCCCCGGGTGATCACTTCGCCGCTCTGGGTCATCGCGAGTACCTCGCCGGCGCGGTTGACCACGACCGGCGCGCGCTCGCCGTCGCCGTCGACGTCGCCCATGCGCGGCTCGTTGACCCGGGTCGACGCGCCGTACTGCTGTTTCCAGACGACCTCTCCGTCGAGGAGGTCGACGGCCCACACGCTCCCGGTGCCGCCGACGTACACCCGACCGGGGTCGGCGTCGCCGATCGCGACCGGGCGGTCCTGAAGCCCGACCTCGTACCGGTCCGACCCGTCGCTCGCCTCGACGGTCTCCAAGTTCCCGTTCGCCCCCCCGAGCGCCAACACGGGGCCGTCGCGGCTGTCCGCCGCGTTCCAGCTCAGCGGGTTCACGTTCGGCTCGGTCGTCCAGCGCATCTCGCCGTCCGCGCCGAGCATGTGGATCGTCGCGGGGTCGCCCGCGGTCGTCAGCACCGCGAGCCCGCCCCGCACCTCGGCGTCCGCGTCCGGCTCGACGACGAGCGGCCGGCGGTCGACCTCGCCCGGCAGCGAGGCCTCGGCGACGGCGTCGCCCTCGCCGTTGACGACGCGAACCTCCCCGTCGGTCGTGACCGCGGCGACCTCCGGGCTCCCGTCGCCGGTGAGGTCGCCGACTGCGGGGCGAAGCCCGGAGGGGCCGCCGAGGTCGATCGCGAACCGCTCCGTCCCGTCGGCCGCGTCGACGACGACGAGGTCGCCCGACGCCGTCGTGAGCGCGACCACCGGGTCGCCGCCGAGCGTGCCCGCGGTGAGGGCGCTGACGCCGACAGGGTCGCCGCCAGCTTCGTCGGAGTCGTTCCCGTCGCCCGTCCCGTCGCCGCCGCCGCGCTCCGCGTCCGGCCCGGAGACCGGGGCCGCCCACGGGGTCTCGTCGGTCCCGACGACCGTCGCGGAGACGACCCGCGACCCGTTCTCGACCGCGGGCCGGATGAGGAGCGGGTCGCCGTCGACGGTCGCGACCACGGCGCCGCTGCCGTCGTCGCCCGCGGCCGGGTCGGACTCCCAGACGACCGTGGCCTCCGTGGTGGCGTCGTCGACGCCGACGAACGCGAACAGCGCCACGCCGACGCCGGTCGCGCCGCCCGCCAGCAAGATCAGCGTCGCGAACAGGACGCGTCGGTCCATTTGAACCACCTTCGGGCGTCGCCGTGAAACGGTTGTCGGATGCGGCCCTTCCGGTCTGCGCCGGTCCGGAAAGCGGGCCGGAAGCGACCGCTACCGCTCCAGTAGCGTCGCCACGTGGCCCGCGTGCGCCTCGCCGACGAGCTCACGGAGCGCCGCGGGGTCGCGCTCGCCGTCAGCGTTCACGAGGTAGGCGGCGCCGTCGCGGTCGCCGTAGACGCCGTGGAGGTCGTAGACGAACCCGTACACCGTCGCGTTGGCCGCCTCCTCGCTCTCGCGAGCGAACGCCACCTGTGCGTGGACGTTGTACTCGACGAGGCGGTCGTGGACCGAGGAACCGGTACGAGCGTCCGGTTGTGCGTCGTTCGCGCCGGCCATCTCGTCGGCATCTACCTCGGCGTCGGCCGCGTCGCCGTCGGCCGCGTCGCCGTCGGCCGCGTCACCGACGACGGCCGGGTCGCTCAGCCCCTCCTCGACGATCGGTAACAGCGCCTCGACGTCGGCGCGGACACCCGGTTCCGACGGGAACTCGCCGGTTCGGGCGGCCGTGAGCGCGGCCTCGACCGCGCCGCATCCCGTGTGACCGACCACGGCGAGGACCTCGGTGTGGGTGTGCCCGAGCGGGTACGCCACGCTGCCGTCCAGAACTCGCTCGCCGTCGACGAGGGCGCTCACGCTGTTGCCGATGGCGCCGGAGGTGAAGAGGAACCCCGGCTCGTCGACGGCGAACATCCCCTCCTGGGAGACGCGCGAGTCGGAGCAGCAGACGGAGACCACGCCTGGCCGCTGGCCGTCGCGGTGCCGGTCGAAGGAGCCGGACGGAAGCGCAGCGACGTGGTCGTCGTTGCGGTCAAGGAGGTCGGCGAGTATCCCGCGGTCCATACCGGTCCGACCCGTCGGAGGAACAAAAAACGCCGTGGACGCGGAGGGGGTGGTCTGGACGCGCAGTTCGCAGCGGGAGCGCGGTTCGCAGCGGGAGAGCGCGCAGTTCGCAGCGGGAGAGCGGGCGGGCCGTCGTCGCCGGAACGGGGCCGATCAAGCGACGAGTCCGACGACGGAGACCAGGACTCCGACGACGAACACCGCGAGGAGCGCGATTGTCGCGATCACGACCGCGGGCGCGAGCGCCTCCTCGTTCTCGTCGAGGACGAGGTCTTCTATGTTCTGCATACCCGAGCCGTCGTCGCGGCGGGGTTTGAACGCTTCGACCGAGCCCGCGCTACTCGTCGAGCCGGCCCGTCACTGGTCGAGCCACACGTTGTTGTAGTCGCTCACGATCCGGGGGTTGTACTGCGAGCGCGGGTGGGCGACGAAGTCGTTGACGTAGTCGCGCACGCCGATGGAGACGCGCAGGCTGTAGCTGGGGAGGTGGACCCGGTCTTCGAGCACCGTCGGGATGATCGACTCGTACAGCTCGCGCCGCTCGTCGATGTCGCTGGCGCGCCGCGCCTCGATGATCTCGTCCATGAGGTCGTCGTTCTCGTAGTAGGTCCCGTTCGTGGCGCCGATCTGGCCGTCGTGGAACAGGTTGTACACGTACGAGTCCGGGTCGGGCCCGCCGAGCCACCCCAGCGCGTACATGTTGTAGTCGTCCTCGTCGCCCGTGTCGTACGTGTCGAGGAAGGTGCCCCAGTCGTACCGGCGCACCTCCGCGTCGTAGCCGGCCTCGTTCAGCCCGTTCGAGACCGAGATGCCAATCTGCTCGCGGAGGTCGTCCGGCGGGACGATGATCCGGAAGTTGTAGTCCTCGGGCACGCCCGCGTCCGCGAGCAGCTCTGCCGCGCGGTCGACGTCGCGGTCGTGGCCGATGTCCGCCCAGTCGTCCACCGGGAAGTCCCACGAGTCAGCGACCGGGAGCGGCACCGGCGCGTAGTTGCGCTCCCCGGCCGGCTCGATGAAGTTCGAGACGGCTTGGTCCATCGAGACGGCGTAGTCTATCGCCTCTCGGACCTGCGGGTCCGCCGTCGGCCCCTCGTTGCAGTTGAACGCGATGTAGTAGTAGGAGATGCCGGGCTCCGACTGGAGCGACATGTTGTCGGCGTTCTCGACAGTCTCCCACGTCTGGGGCGTGATCCCGTCGGCGACGTCCGACTCGCCGGTCTCTAAGGAGACGACGCGCGTCGTGCTCTCCTCAACCGGCTCGAACCGGAGTCGGTTCAGGTACGGCAGCGAGTCGCCCCAGTAGTCGTCCCACTGGACCAGGTCGACGAACTCCCCTTCGGTCCAGTCGTCGAACTCGAAGGGCCCGGAGCCGACCGGCGATTCGAGGTTGAACGCATCCCTGTCCGCCTCTCTGACCGACTCGGGAACCACGTTCCGCGTCAGCGCGAGCGTGTAGAACGGGCCGTACCCGTACTGGAGGTCGATCTGGACGGTCCGCTCGTCGACGACCTCGATCGTGTCGATCATCTCGACGTCCGGCGCGTTGGCGGTCTCCTCCTCGACCGGGGCGAGCAGCGAGTACCGCACGTCCGACGCGGTGACCGGATCGCCGTTCTGGAAGCGCGGCCCGTCGCGGAGCTCCACGACGTACCGCGTCCCGTCGCGCTCGACGGTCGGCTCCTCGCTGGCGAGGTGCGGGACCGGGTTCGTCGCCTCGTCGTAGGCGTACAGCGGCTCGAACACCTGCGAACACACCTGCTGCGAGTAGATGTCGTTGACGACGATCGGGTCGAACTCGATCGGCGACACCTGCTGTGAGTAAACCAGTTCCCCGCCGCTGACCGGCTCGTCACCACCTCCGTCCCCGTTGTCGTCGCTTCCGCCACTTCCGCCGCCGGTGGTTCCGTTCCCATCGCCGTCGGCGCCGCGGCCGGCGCACCCGGCGATCGCCCCTGCCGTCACCCCGGTCGCGACGCCGCGAAGCACGCGCCGCCGCGACGAGTCGAGTTTCCGTGACATTGCTGTCCGTTTCTCCCCGACGTATAAGTCTCCGGACACACTGGCAGCGTTCGACCGTACGTCGGATAACCAGTGATAGTTTCCGGTAGTTGAACTTCGCCGACGTGTTTTTGTGCGTCCGGCGTGGCGAATACGCCAAGATGCCACGCGAACAGTACCAGACAAAACTGGAGGCCCTCCGCGACGACGTGCTCTACATGAGCGAACTGGTCGCGGAGCGGCTCCGCACCGGGCTCGACGCCCTCGAACGGCAGGACGCTGCGCTGGGCGAGGAAGTGATAACCGGCGACGCCGAGATCAACGACCTCTATCTCGAACTGGAGGGGCAGTGTACGGACCTGATCGCGCTCCAGCAGCCGGTCGCCGGGGACCTGCGGTTCATCGCCGCGTCGTTCAAGATCATCACCGACCTCGAACGGATCGCCGACCTCGCGACGAACCTCGGCGAGTACGCGAAACGGGCCGACCGCGAGGTGTTCCCCGACGTCGACGTCCAGCGTATCGGCGACGACACGCTGGCGATGCTCGACGAGGCGATGGACGCGTACGCGGAGTCGGACCCCGAGCGCTGTCACGCCGTCGCCGAGGCGGACGACGACCTCGACGCCGCCTGCGAGGCCGCGAGCGACCTCGTCGTCCGCGACCTCATCGAGCGCGACGAGCTCCGCGAGGAGGAGGACGTGGAGGCGACGATGCGGAACGTCTCGCGGCTCCTCCTTACGATCCGCGACCTCGAACGCGTCGGCGACCACGCGGTCAACATCGCCGCCCGGTCGCTGTACATGATCGAGAACGACGACGAACTGCTGTACTGACCGTCGGCAGCGGGGTTTTCGGTGCGATTCAGCTAACTCGAGGCCGGGAACGGCTTCGAGCGGCCTCGGGGGCGGAGTCGGCGGTGCGTCGAAGGACGGCGCCTCCGTGCCGATAGCAACGAGACCCCCGTATTCGTCTCCTCAGACCGACCCGTGTTCGCTCGTCTCAGTCTCCCTCTTCCGCCGACATGAGCGCGACCCCGGTGACGGACGTCGAGACGCCGAGGAGGACGACGCCCAAGTACGCGACGGCTATCGTCCCCATATCTTGGATTGCCGCGTGATAGAGTTACGAGCGCATACCCCCGTCTTTAGGCGGGAGTCAAGCGGACAATAGCGTACACCTCCACCGACGACGCTACGGCTGGATTTCCCGCCGATTCTCCACAGTATTAAGACACCTTGATCTATAGTGTGTAACGCAGGTGAAGACCACACGGCACGCGACTTACAACCTCAACTACCACATAGTGTGGTTGCCGAAGTATCGCAACTCGGTACTCGTCAACGAGGTCGCTGACCGTGTGCGAACCATCCTCCACGAAATTGCCGACGACAAGGGCCTCGAAATTCTCGATCTCACCGTACAGCCGGACCATGTTCACCTGTTCGTCAGTAGCCCGCCCAAGAACGAACCAGCGCTCCTCGCCAACTGGTTCAAGGGTATCTCCTCGCGCAAGTACAACCACCGATACGCCGACCATGACGGCGAGAAAATCGGATGGGCGAGAGGCTACTACGCAGGGACCGCTGGGCACGTTTCGAGTGAGACTGTCGAGAACTACATCCAGCGTCACGAGGTGGATGAGTCGTGACCGGACTCACGAAGACGCTGGAACTCAAATTGGTAGAGCCGAACGCTCACAAGCGGAGAAAACTCCGAGAGACGCGAGAGGCGTACCAACAGGCCCTTCATGACGCCTTCGACGCCAGATGTACCACGCAGACTGAAACGAACGATGTGGTGGTCAACTACGACCTGAGTGGGTACGCGAAGAACGCGCTCAAAAAATACGTCCCGCAACTCACGACGACGTACAACGCGGGCGAACTTCACGACGACCACCCTGTTCGGTTCACCAACGAGGGGCTACGGCTCGCCCACAAGCCAGAGAACGCTATCGAGTGGTACGTCAAAATCCCGCACCACGAGGATTACCACCTCTGGATGCCAGCACAGTCGAACCCTGAGCAACGGGGCTGGCTCGAAGCGGTGAACGCTGGCGACGCGGAGATGGGCGAGAGTCGACTGTTCGCGCGAGACGGAACGTGGTATCTCCACGTCACCGCCACCCGCGACGTGGGGGAACGCTCTGAGGCGTCCGCCGAAGAACGGACGCCCATCGGAGTGGACATCGGGGAAGCGTCACTCGTCACGGTGTGTCACCGCGACGATCACGGTTCCCCGACCGCGCCAGAACTGTGGGCCGACGAGGGAAAGACCGTTCGTCGGCTGCGCAAGACCTACTTCACCGCCAAGCGCCGACTCCAGACGCGGGAAAGCGAGCGTATCGCGGAGTCGTTCGGGGACGACCTGTGGAACCAGATAGACGACGTGTTCCACCGGGTCACCCGCGAAGTCGTGGAGTACGCCGAGTCCGTCGAGAATCCCGTGCTGGTTCTGGAAGACCTGACGTACATCCGGGAGTCGATGGACTACGGCGAGTACATGAACCGGCGTCTCCACGGGTGGGGATTTGCCAAACTCCACGCGCAGATACGCTACAAGGCCGTTGAGAAGGGGATCCCCGTTGAGACGGTACACCCACGCAACACCTCGAAGGAGTGCCACGCTTGCGGTGAAGTGGGATACCGCCCACAACAGGCGACGTTTACGTGTACGAACGACGACTGCTGGGTGGATGAGTATCAAGCGGATGTGAACGGGGCGATAAACATCGCAGACCGCTACCTCAGCGGAGAGAGCCATTCAAGAGAACACACGGATGGCGATGACTCGGCTGAGGATGGGGGGCGTTTGACCGCCCCACAAGACAGCCACGCCGATGCTGAGACCCAGCAGGCGACGCGTGGAACGTATACGTCTTGAAACCGCCAGGCCACGCTCGGCCTGAAATCCCGTGGTGGGATTCCCGCGTCTTCAGGCGCGGGAGGAGGTCAAGTCGTCTCGCTTCGTTCGCCCCGAAGCGCGGCCGATGGTAGAATTAATTTTTCATTCCTGCTCCTGATCCGGCCGCCCGTCGCCTCTCGACACCCGACTCGTCTCCCACTTGTCGGTCTCCGAGTCCGCGCCCGTCCCTGGCCCCGTCGCGGGTCGCTCTCAGCGAGGACACGATTTAATTGCCTCACGACCGTACAGATCGTCGTTGATTCCTCACACGTCTCGCCGTCGCGCCGTCGGGCGTCAGGCGGCCGTCCGCGCTGGGGGCCACCGATGAGCCTCCTCAGTCTCCTCGCGGGGCTGTTCAAGTCGCAGTCGGAGCTCGATTTGACCGACGGCTCGATCCCTCGCTCGCTGTTTTTCCTGTCGCTGCCGATCGTCATCACCAACCTCCTCCAAGTCGGCTACAATCTCGCGGACACGTTCTGGCTCGGTCGGTACAGCACCGAAGCGCTGGCGGCGATCAGCCTCGGGTTCCCGCTCGTCTACCTGTTCATCTCGCTGGGGCTCGGCCTCACGGTCGCCGGGAGCGTCCTGGTCGCCCAACACACTGGGGCGGAGCAGTCCGAGCGCGCGGAGTACGCGGCCTCACAGACGGTCGCGTTCACGCTGTTGGCCGGCGTCGGCCTCGGCGCCCTCGGCTTCCAGTTCGTCGCCGACCTGCTGAACGTCTTCGAGGCGGAACCGGTGGTGTTGGGATTGGCGACCGAGTACATGGAGGTCATCAGCCTCGGACTGCCGTTCCTCTTCGGCTTCACCGTCTTCATCGCGCTGATGCGCGGCGCCGGCGACACCGTCACGCCCATGCTCGTCATGTTCGGCACGGTCGTCCTCAACGTCGCCCTCGATCCCCTGCTGATCTTCGGCGTCGGACCGCTGCCCGAACTCGGCGTCGAGGGGGCGGCGATAGCGACCGTCTTCTCACGGGGATCCGCGATGGTCGTCGGCCTCTGGATCATGCTCCGGGGCGCCCACGGGATCCAGATCCACCTCGCACAGATGGTGCCGGACCTCGGATACAGCAGGAAGCTGCTCCGGATCGGCGTCCCGGCGTCGATCGAGAACACCGGCCGGGCGGTATCGATCAACGCCGTGTTGGTCATCGTGACGTTGTTCTCGACACCGGTCGTCGCGGGCTTCGGCGTCGGCGTCCGCGTCTTCTCGATGATCTTCATGCCCGCCATCGCCATCGACCGCGGCGTCGAGGCGATGACCGGACAGAACATCGGCGCCGGTCGCGAGGACCGCGTCGTCGCGACCAACCGGTTCGCGGCGAAGACGTCGTTCGTCCTCCTGTCGCTGCTCGGCGCCATCACCTTCGCGTTCGCCCCGGACATCATCGCCGTGTTCGACGACTCGCCGGCCGTCGTCGCCGAGGGGGCGTCGTTCCTCCGGTGGATCGCTCCGACGTTCGGCTTCGTCGGCGTGCTCCGCGCGTACAGCGGCGGGTTCCGCGGCGCCGGGAAGACGCTGACCGCCGCCGCCATCGCGGTCGTGCTGTTCGGCTTCATCCGGCTCCCGGTCGCGTACGTCGCCTCGCGGGGCGTCCTCCCGACGGACGCGTGGTTCTTCGGCGCTCCCGACCCGACGGGCATCTGGTTCGCCTTCGCCGTCTCCGGGGTCGTCGCGGCGGTCGTCGCGGCCGGCTGGTTCGAGAGCGGCGGCTGGCGCGGCAGCGCCCTGACCGACGGGCCCGACGCCGATGCGAACGCCGAGTCCGGGAACGTGGATCGCGACGACACGACGACGACCGGTGACGACTGAGAGCCCGGGCGCGACGCACCGGCCGCCCCGGCGACTGACAGCCGCTCGCACGGGGACCGTTCCGACCGATTCGAATCACCACTATCCCGTGTTTTTAGTCGGTAGAGCCCGTTAAGACTGATATAACGAATGTCGATCGAAAACCCACAGCGAGCCTCGTCTGCGCCGATCGAGGTGCTCCATGTCGACGACGATCCGGCGGTTCTCGACCTCACGCAGTCCTTCCTCGACGAGGAGTTGGAGGCGGTCACCGTCGCGACGACGACGGACCCCGACGAGGCCCTCGAACGGCTCGACTCGGAGACGTTCCACTGCGTCATCAGTGACCTCGAGATGCCGGGCCGCGACGGGCTCGAACTGCTCGACGCGGTGCGCGACCGGTACCCCGACCTCCCGTTCGTCCTCTACACCGGGAAAGGGAGCGAGGAGATCGCCGCCGAGGCGATAAACGCCGGCGTCACGGGCTATCTCCAGAAAGGCGGGCCGGACCAGATCCGGCGGCTCGCCAACCGCGTCGAACACGCGGCGGCGGAGCACCGCAGCCGGATCGAGTCGGAGCGGTACTCGACCGTCCTGCGGGCGCTCGACTACCCGGTCTACGTCGTCAGCGACGACGCCACGTTCGAGTACGTCAACGAGGCGTTCGTCGAGCTGACCGGGTACGACCGCGAAGAGATACTCGGCAACACGCCGGGACTGATCAAGACCGACGAGGGGGTCGAAACGGCGAACGACATGCTCGCGAAGATCGTCTCCTCGGACGGGCCGGACAGACAGAAGTTCAAGGTCGACATCTACACCGCCGACGGCGACGTCGTCCCGTGTTACGACCACATGGCCGCGCTCCCCTTTGACGACGAGTTCCGCGGCTCGGTCGGGATACTGAGAGACGCGAGCGCCGAGCAGCGCCGGCGCGAGGAGCTGATCCGACAGAACGAGCGGCTCGACGAGTTCACGTCGATCATCTCGCACGACCTCCGGACGCCGCTCGGGAACGCCGAGACGGCGGCGGACCTCGCCAGAACGACGGGAGACGAGGACGCGTTCGAACGACTCGAGGCGGAACACGAGCGGATGGAACAGATGATCGAGGACCTGCTGACGCTCGCCCGCGAGGGGCAGACGGTCTCGGAGACCGAGCCCGCGGACGTGGCCGCCATCGCCGCCGAGGCGTGGGAGCCGTTCTGCTGTGCGGACGACGCGCTCGAACTGCCGGACTCGGAGCTGGTCATCGACGGCGACCCGTCCCGCCTCCGTCAGCTGCTGGAGAACCTCATGCGGAACGCGGTCGAGCACGCCGACTCGCCGGTCACGGTGACGATGGGCCGGGTCGGCGGCGGGTTCTACGTCGCCGACGACGGGCCGGGGATCGACCCGGAACGCCGTGATCAGGTCTTCGAGCCCGGCCACACCACCGCTGACGGTGGAACAGGATTCGGCCTCTCGATAGTGAAGCGGATCGCCGACGCGCACGGCTGGGAGGTGACGATAACCGAGAGCGAGGCGGGGGGCGCGCGCTTCGAGTTCGTCGCCGACCAGCGCGCGCACGCGACCACTGAGGCGCTGTCCGTCTCGTAGCGACGCGGCCTTCGAAACGTGTCCGGTCGGGCCCCTCAAGCTTTTAGCCGCCGCGGCGCCTCCCGTCGTCCGTGAAACGAAACGTGGGGCGGATCGATGCGATCGCCCGGATCATCGGCGGCGTCGCGATCGCCGCCTTGGCGCTACTCGCCGCGACCGGGAGCGTCAGCGTCCCGGTCGTCTCCGCGGTCGGGCTCGGCGTCGCCGGCGTGGTACTGATAGTCGAAGGCGCTACCCGTCGGTGTCTGCTGTACCGCGCGCTCGGAATCGACCGCTGCCCGGTCGACTGACGGCGGAACCGATCGCACCGGCATCGACCGATGACGGAATCGACGGCGGAGACGGCGCGACGGGAACCGACGCGGCCGCCTTCCGGTCACTTCGCGAAGTAGCTCGTGAAGTACCCCGAGAAGAACGAGCTGATAGCCACCGCGACGAGCAGGTCCGACGTGTCGTGGTCGTCGCCGGAGACGGTCAGCCACGTGATTCCGATGCCGAGCACGAGCGAGATAACGCCGTTCGCGAGGTCGTTTTTGAACGCCATGTTCGATCGTTCGTCTCAGATCGTCAAAACGTATGTGATGATCCGCTCCCGACCGGTCATGAGTCGTCGAGCCGCTCCGCGACGACCGCCGCGGCGTCGGGATCGAACGGGGCGACCGTCGCCGCCGCCGCCGCGCCGGCCGCGTTGCCGATCGCCGCGAGCTCGCCCAGATCCGAGCGGCCGCGCCGCCGCGCCGCGAGCACGGCCCCGGCGAAGGCGTCCCCGGCTCCGGCGGTCGTCGCGGCCGAGACGCTCGGCGGCGACGCGGTGACGCGCTCGACGACCTTCCCGTCTCGGAGACGCAGCCCGACCGTCGCCGACGCGCCGTCGGTGAGGAACGCGGTTCCGGAGTGGTCCGCCGGGAGCCGGCCGACGAGGCCGTCCGGCGTCGGGTCGACGCCCGCGACCGCGAGGTCGTCGGTCCCCGCGAAGACCAGCGTGCAGTGGGGGAGCACCTCCCCGAGCGCCGCCCGGTACGCCGCAGCGCTCTCCCACTGGTTCGTCCGCCCGTTCAAGTCGAAGGCGACCTTCGTCCCCTCGTCGCCCGCCGCCGCCGCGAGCCGGCTGACCGCCGAGCGGTTCACCGTCGGCGGGAGCGTGACGCCCTCCAAGTGGAGCCAGTCGTACGGGGCGACGAGCGACGCCGGGTCCTCCGGCGGCGTGAAGCCGTAGCAGCTCCCGCGCACCCACGCGTCCCACCGGTCTCCGTCGTCGCTCGGCACGTAGAGCGTGAGCGGCGAGGGCCCGTCGACGCGAGTGACGCCCTCGGTGTCGACGGGGGTTTCGTCGAGGTGGCTCGCGGCCATCTCGCCGGCGATGTCGCTCCCGACGTTCGTCACGACCGCGGCGTCACACCCGACTCCGGTGACCCACCGTGCGACGTTCGTCGCCGTCCCGCCGACGTGCCACTCGAAGCGGCTCCCGCTCGCCAACGACCCGTCGCCGACCGGGTAGAGGTCGACGGTCGTGTCGCCGACGACGAGCGCGCCGCGGTCGGCGTCGGTCACCGCCGCTCACCGCGTTCGACGGGCCGATTTCGGGTCGATCGCGCCGGTTGACGCGCTCCGTTCACGTCCGATTGTAGTCGCGTGGGCATCATAAAATCGCAGGGGCCCGGCCGTCGCTCCCGGACCGGCGCGCTACTCGGCGGTCAACAGCTTGGCGGCGACGCCGCTCCCGCTCCCGGCCACGTAGCCGTTCAGCTTCGCGGCCGCGGGGGACTCGCGCACCGCTTCGTCATCGTACCCCGCATCGTCGAACGCGTCCATGAGCTCCGCCCGCGACCGGAGCCTGTACTTCTGGTGGTACGCCTCCGCCGGATAGAACCGCGAGAGCTGCTCGATCCGGGTCCCGATCGCGTCCGGCTCCAGCCCTCGCTCGCGGAGGAACTCGGTGAGCGCTGCTCCCTGGGCCCGCGTCTCGGTGAGCACGACGTTCTGGTACTGGGCCTTCCGCGGCTGCGAGTTCGGGTCGTGCTGGCTGAAGGCGCGCTCGACGAGTTCGGCGTACTCGATCAGGCCGGGGTCGAACGCGACCTGAACAACCTCTGTGTGGTCGCCCAGCGAGTGGTACGTCGGGTCCGTCTTCGTGCCGCCGGCGTAGCCGGCTCGAGTCCGGACCACGCCGTCGAGCGCGCCGAAGCTCGCGTCGGGACCCCAGAAGCAGCCGAGGCCGAAGGTCGCCGTCTCGGTCTCCTCCGGCTCCGGGGCTCGCTCGTCGTACTCGCGTATCGCGCGTGGTGTGAGTGTCATCGGTCGTAGCCTCCGCACGAGCCGCCGCACCGACCGCGACAGGCGGCGCCACATACGTCTCTTATCGAGAGGCCAACGGGCAAGAGCGTGTCGGGGGTTCGTCCGTCGGAGCGCCGCGGTCTCCGGCGACCGTTCCGTCAGTCGTCCGCGACGGTCGGTGCGCTCGACCCGGCGGGCGCTTCGACCTGCGCCGACTCGGTCGGCGCCGACCACTCCAGGTCCGACTCGTAGTGGAAGGCGCGGTGGTCCCGCGTCGGGTCGACGACCGTCAGCGAGAGCCAGTCGTTGTCGAGGAGTTTGGCCACCGCCTCGTGGTCAGCCAAGACCGCCTCCGCGCGCTCGACCGGCGCGTGGACGACCGTCGAGAGGCGGAGCGGCTGGTGGTACGGCTTGTCGGTCCCGGCCATAACGGACTGGAGCGGCAGTCCGCCCATGAGGTCACCGCCGTTCCCTTGGTAGACGCCGACATTGCCGACCGGGTTCTGGGTCACCTTCGACCCGCTCCCGTAGGCCGCGTTGTCGACCGTCGAGAAGTAGTACTGGGCGTTGATCCACTGGGTGACGACCATCGGGCCGGCGAGTATCGCTTCGAGCGCGTCGCCGTCGGGGTCCGTCGTCCAGTCGTACGAGTGGAGGAAGGCGCGTCCGTCGAGGTCGAGGTCGGCCGTCAGTCCGCGGGGGCCGACGACGAAGCCGGCGTTGCCGGCCAACCCCCACTCGGGGCGCGTCTCGGCCCAGTCGCCGGCGCGGCGCTCCGCCTCGCGGACGGCCGAGCCCCCGGCCGCCGATCCGGTGCGCTCGGCGGCGGCGCGCTCGCGGGCGGCGTCAAGGTCCGCGCGAAGCCGTTCGAGGTCCGCGGCGTGCGAGTCGGGCACGTCGCCGTCGTACAGTTCAATCTCGTCGGTCGTCGTGTTGTGTTCGGCGGCGAGGAAAACGGCGTCGCCGGGCACGTCGTGGCCGCGCTTGCGGAGCCCCGCTCTGACCGCGGGGTCGTTACAGATCGCGGCGAGCACGCGGGCGTTCGGGCCGCCCGGGTTGCCGGCGCAGGCGCCGCAGTCGAGGCTGGAGTCGTAGGGGTTGTTCGCCGTCTCGGCCGCGTGGCCGGTGAAGACGACGAGGCGACCGAACGCCTCCCATCCCATCAGCTCGAACGCGGTCGCGGCGTACTCGACCTTCTCGTCGGGAGTCAGTCCCGTCGGAAGCCCCTCGCCGGCGCCGTCGTGGTCGTGGATCCCCGGCTCGCAGAACTCGTGGTCGCCGGGCACCGCGTCGTCCGCGCCGTCGAGCAGGTCGTACACCCGGCCCGGAACGAGCGTCCGGGCCGCGAGCGCGATCCCGTACCCGCTCCCGGCGCCCTCGACGAAGCTGAACGCGGTGGCGGGGTTCGACCGCAGCGTCTCGATCACCTCGCCGGCGGCCTCGCGGAGCCCTGCCCAGCGGTCGCGGTTCGCCTGCTCGTCGTCGTCGGTCGGCACCTCCGCGACGCGGTGTTGCGGGTCGACGATCGGCGGACAGGCGTCGACGGACACCTCGGCGTCGTACCCGCTGTACTCCATCGGAACGCCGAAGAACCCGGCGTAACCGTGCGTCTCGTAGTCGCCGGTCGCCTCGACGTGGCGGCGGATCACCTCCGAGCGCGTGTCGATACAGAAGACCAGCTGGGCGTCCGGGCGTCCCGACGCGCCGCCGTCGGCGCGGGCGCCGCGCTCTCCGTCGCGCGCCTCGCTCTCGGCGGCGACCCGCTCGACGAGTTCGTCCCGGTAGGTGGCCTCCCACGCGCTCAGGCACGCGTCGGCGATCTCGTCGCTCGGCTCGACCGCCGCCCCGTTAGACTCGGTCGGCGGCGAGACGTCGACGCCGAAGGCGTCCGCCAGCGCGAGCCGCACCGCGAGGTACCCCGCCAGGGTGATCGGGTACGCGGACTGCCACGCGCCGCCGTCGTCGGCGCGCCGCTTGAGCAGGCCGGTCCATCCGGGGAGCGCGGCGAACTGCGCCTCGAAGATCGCGTGCCACCGTGCTTCGGGATACGGCGCCAGCGCGGCCGCGATCGCCTCGGTCGGCGACGCCGGCAGGTCGGCGATGAGCCCCTCGTCGGGGATCTCGCCGTCGTGGGCGGCCACCGACCGGAAGGCGTCGTAGAACCCCGCCTCGCGGTTCGGCATCGCCCACTCCGCCTGCCCCTCATCGAGGAACGCCGACAGCCACTTCGTCAGCACGCGGTCGACGCGCTCGGCGTCCGCGGCCGAGCGCTCCGTCCCCCCGGTATCGCTCTGCGCGTCCGCCTCCTCGGCGGTCTCTAACCGCTCTAGCAGTACTTCGGGATCGGTCTCGTACCCCCGCTCGGTCAGCCGCTCGGCGAGCAGATCGCGGTCGATCCGGCCCTCGTCGAGGGCTGTGCGGAACGTCGCTGCGCGCGGGTAGCCGCGACCGCCGAGGAGGTCCGCCGCCCGACTCACGGCCTCGTCAAATGGCCGGTCCTCGAAGCCGGCGAGCGGGTTCGCGGTCACGAACGAGTGGACCGGCCAGACCGAGCCGACGGCGGTCGCGGCCGCCTCGATCTCCTTTTCGATGGCGTCTTCGACGTCTCCGATGGCGGATTCAGTGTTCATTGTACTCCTCCGTGGCGGTCAAGACGGTGTCCGGTGCGGGTTGCCCCGCGTTCAGCAGCGCGACGTAGAGGCGCTCGCTGCGCTCGTGAACGCCGGTCTCGATCGCGACGTACGCGGCGAGGAAGGCGACCGCGACGAGTGCGTGGAGCGCGGTCAGTTCCGTCGGCGCAGAGACGAGCGGCAGCCCGGAGAGGAGCCCCGAGACCGCCCGGTAGGCGAGCGCGTACACCGCGATCGCCGGGAGCGCGACCAGCGGCACCGCGCCGTAGCGCGCCGCCGTCGAGAGGGTGGTCTGCCGGACGGCGCTCCGGGCAGCGTGGAGCGTCGTGAGCGTCACGAACCCGGCGAGCAGGAGCCCGCTGTCGACGCTCGTCCCCTTTCCGGTCAGGAGCGCGAACGTCGCGCCGCCGGCGAGCCCGGTCAACAGGACGACCGCCGCGCCGGCGACGCCCGTCTCGCCCGACCCGTGTTCCGTCGGCGCCGTGCGCTCGACCTCGTCGCCCGCGCTCAGGAAGTGGTACGCCTTGTAGAAGCCGTGTAAGACGAGGTGCGTGACGGCGGCGGCGAAGAAGCCGAGCCCGGCCTGGACGATCATAAAGCCCATCTGCCCGACCGTCGAGCAGCCCAGCTCGCCTTTGACGTCCGATCGGACGGTCTTGAGCAGCTTCCCGGCCAGCGCGCTCGCGGCGCCGACGACCACGAGCGCGAGCATGAGTCCGGTCTCGACGGTCACGACGGGCGCGAAGCGGGTCAGCAGGATCCCGCCCGCGTTGACGAAGCCGGCGTGCATCAGCGCAGAGGCGGGCGTCGGGGCGGTCATCGAGGAGAGCAGCCAGCCGTGGAACGGGACGAGCGCCGACTGGATCATCGCTGCGAGGACGAGGGCGCCCCCGGCGACGAGCCACGCGGACCCGCCGAGGGAGTCTACGCTCGCAGCGATGCCGGATATCGTCGTCGCGCCAGTCGCCCGCCACAGCGCCGTCACGGCGATCCCGAGGAGCGCGCTGCTGGCGAGGAAGTGCTGACGGGCGACGCTCGCGGCGGCGCGGGCCTGCGGCCAGCTGTCCGCGGTCCCGATGAGCCGGGCCATCAGGAGACCCATCGTCAGCCAGCAGAGCCAGAACAGCGCGACGTGGTCGGCCGCGACGAGCGCCATCACGGCGAGCGTGAACGCGGAGACTCCGAGGAAGAAGTCGGTCTCGTGAGCGCTCCCGGCCATGTAGCGGCGCGAGTAGCTGTGGACGATGCCGCTGAAAAACGTCACCACAACCCACAGCAGGACGGTGAGCCCGTCGACTGCGACCGCGCCGGGGATCTCCCACGGCCCGCCGAGTCGGAGTCGAGCGACGAGCACGGCGACGCTCGCGGCGAACAGCGTCCACGCGAGCCGCGTTAGTGCGACGGGAACGGACGACGAGTTCGCCGTCTCCCGGAGCGCTCCGACCGTCGGTTTCGAGGTACGTCCTGACATCGTTCGACTCGTCACGCGACCGTGTCCGGCGTCCGGAGCGGCTCCGGTTCCGTTTCCGGTCGCATCTATGCCTTCTCGAGAACAGTATAGCTATTAAAACTGCCTATATTCACAATCTGTTCGAATAAACCAAATTATAGAACATTATGGTTATTGGCGTGGCCGCCGCGCGGCGAGCGCAGCGGCCGCCGGGCGGCACGGATTCACGAACCGTTCGCCGTCGCTACTCAGGAAATCATATCGTTCCCGAGTCCGCAGGACCGGTATGGAGGAACTCTCTGGGACCGTCCTCGTCGGGGACTCGTTCGACCCCGTCCGCGGACGTGTCGTCGTCGAGGACGGGCGGATCGAGGCCGTCGAGGAGACGGACACCGACTCGACGGACATCGTGCTGCCGGCGTTCGTCAACGCGCACACCCACCTCGGCGACTCGGTCGCGAAGGAGGCGGCGGTCGGCCTCTCGCTCGACGAGGCGGTGGCGCCGCCGGACAGCCTGAAACACCGCCGGTTGGCGGCCGCCGACCGCGACGAACTGGTGTCGGCGATGCGCCGGACGCTCCGGTTCATGCGGCGGACCGGGACGATCTCCGCGCTCGATTTCCGCGAGTCGGGACCCGCCGGCGCGCGGGCGCTCCGCGAGGCGGCCGAGGGCGTCGGTGTCGACCCGTTCATCTTCGGAAGCGGCGACCCGTCCGTCCTCGACGTCGCCGACGGCTACGGGGCATCCGGCGCGAACGACGACGACTTCGCGGCGGAGCGCGGCGCCTGCGAGGAGCGCGGATGCCCCTTCGCGATCCACGCGGGCGAACCGGACGCGACCGACATCCATCCGGCGCTCGAGTTGGACCCGGAGCTGCTCGTCCACATGGTCCACGCCGAACGCGAGCACTTAGAGCGGGTCGCGGAGCAGTCCGTTCCGATCGCGGTCTGTCCGCGCGCGAACGCGGTCCTCGACGTCGGAAAGCCGCCGATCCGGGAGCTCCTCGACCACACGACGGTCGCGCTCGGCACGGACAACGTCATGTTGAACCAGCCGTCGATGTTCCGAGAGATGGCGACCGCGGCGAAGCGGTTCGACGTGGCCGACCGGGAGGTGCTGCGGATGGCGACCGCGGCGGGCGCCGAGATCGCCGGCCTCGACTGCGGCGTCATCGAACCGGGCCGCCGGGCCGCCCTCCTCGTCCTCGACGGCGACTCCGACAACCTCTGCGGCTCTGTCGACCCCGTGAGCGCGGTCGTCCGGCGGGCGACCGGGATGGACGTCGAGCGCGTCGTGGGTTAATCGTCCTCGTCGCGGCGCCCGGCGTCGAACTTGCCGAAGGGGGTGGTCTCGTGGGTCCGCACGAGGACCTCGTCGGCGACTGTGACGCCCATGTCGAGGAGCGCCTGCGCCACGGGCGTGATGTCGTTGTCCGACTCGCCGACGACCGTCACGAGGAGGTTCTGCTCGCCGGTGACTAGCTCCTGAACCGACACGACGCCGTCGATGTCGAGGATGTCGGGGATGAGCTCGCCCCGCTCGGGTATCGACGCGGTACAGTAGAGCAGCATCCGGAGCGGGTACCCCGACCGCTGGTAGTCGACGCTGGCGCTGTACCCCTTGACCACGCCGTCGGATTCGAGCCGCTGGATGCGCTTGCGGACGGTGCTGTCCGAGGTGCCGGTCCGCTCCGCGATGTCCCCGGACGACATGTTTCGGGCGTCTTCTTGAAGCGCGTACAGGATCGCCCTGTCGACGTCGTCTATCGCGCCGTTGTCCATGCCTCGCCGGTACGCGCGTGCCGTTTTTATACGTTGTCGAGACCGCCGCGTCCGCGCTTCCGGCCGCGGTCGCCCCGATCCCGACGCCTACATACGATCCCCGCCAGTGGGTCGAGTATGGGTACGTACACCGTGGATATCGACGTGCGATTCCGGGACATCGACGCGCTGGGCCACGTCAACAACGCCGTCTACGCGACGTACGTCGAGCAGGCGCGGACGCGGTACTTCCGCGACCTCCTTGAGATCGACATCTCCCAGTCCTCGAACGTGCTGGCGTCGCTGTCGATCGACTTCCGCCGCCCGATCGAACTGCCGGACGAGGACGTGACCGTCACCGTCGAGCTGGCCGACCTGGGGCGGTCGAGCGCGACGATGACCCACGAGATCCGCGTCGGCGACGCGGTCGCGGCGGAGGCCGAGGCGACGATCGTCGCGCTGGACCCGGAGACCGGGAAGCCGGCGCCGATCCCCGAGGAACATCGGGCCAAGATGGAGTCGTACCACGACCTGTAGGAGTCCGGACGGCCGAGACCGCTCGGCCGATCCGCTCCGGACGCACACCTTCTTGACGGCGCGGACGGATCGATCGGTATGACCGTTCGACTCTATGCCCTCGACGGGTGTCCGTGGTGCGAGAAGGCGGCCGACGCCTTAGACGAAGCCGGTGTCGAGTACGAGACGGAGTGGGTCGAGGCGCTCCACTCGGCGCGGAACGAGGTCAAGCGCGTCAGCGGCCAGCGCGGCGTCCCGGTCCTCGTCGACGAGGCGCGCGGCGTGACGATGGCGGAGAGCGCGAACATCGTCGAGTACGTCGAGAGGACCCTCGCATGAGCATCTACACCGGCCGCGGCGACGAGGGCGAGACCGACCTCCGGGACATGAGCCGGGTGTCGAAGTCGAGCCACCGCATCGAGGCGTACGGCTCCGTCGACGAGGCGAACGCGCTGCTCGGCACGGTTCGCCCGACAGGCCACGACGACGTCGACGACCTGCTAGAGACGATCCAGAACCACCTCCACATCGTTCAGGCGGACCTCGCGAACCCCGACCCCGACCCGGACGACCCGCAGGTCGAGGCCCAACACACCGAGCACCTGGAGGACCGCATCGACGCCTTCGACGAGGAGCTGGAGCCGCTCCGGTCGTTCATCCTGCCCGGGGGCGGCGAGGCGGGGGCGGCGCTCCACCACGCGCGCGCCGTGGTCCGGCGGGCGGAGCGCCGCGTCGTCGACCTCGCGCGCTCGGAACCGATAAACGAGGCCGTCGTCACCTATCTCAACCGGCTCTCCGACCTCCTCTTCACGCTCGGGCGGCTCGTCAACGCGCGCGACGGTGAGCCCGAGGAGTCGCCGTCGTACTGAGCCCCGGCCGCGCCGTCGGCCCCGGTCCCGAGCGCGCGATTTTTCCCCGTCCCGCGCGAGGTGCGGGTATGACGCTCGACAGCTACGCGGCGGCGGTCTCGGACCTCGACCCCGAACCCGGCGAGGTCGAGTCGGCGGAGCTCGTCGTCACCGACGACGTGCTCGTGAAGGCGTTCGTCCTCGGCCCGGGCGCGACGGTGGACGCGCACGAACACGCCGACGCCACGAACGTGTTCCACGTGGTGGAGGGCGAGCCGACCGTGGTCCGCGACGACGAGGAAGCGGCACTTGCCGCGCCCGCAGTGGTCGAGAACGCGCGAGGCGCGGTCCACGGCGCCCGCAACGACACCGACGAGCGAGCCGTGCTCACGGCCAGTATCGCACCCCTTCCCTGATGGACGGCGAAATCGATCCCGCGGAGCTGTCGGCGCTGCTCGAGGAGCGCGGCGGCGACTCCGCCGACGAATCAGCCGACGGCCCCGCCGGCGAATCCGAATCGCTTCGCATCGTCGACATCCGCGACCTGCGGGCGTTCGACCGGGGCCACCTCCCCGGCAGCGAGTGTATCCCGTTCCCGGAGCTGACGAGCCGGATCGCGGAGCTCGACGGCAGCGACCGCATCGTCACCGTCTGCCCGCACGGCGTCGCCAGCCAGCAGGCGGCCCAGCTGATCGGCAGCTACGAGGGGACACAGGACGCGCGCGTCGAGAGCCTTCGCGGCGGTATCGAGGCGTGGGAACGGCAGATCGGCGAGCTGACGGAGACGGACGAGCCCGACGAGGGAGCCGACGCCGGCGACCCCGACGAGGGCCCCGAGTCGCCGTTTTGACGCGCGTCGGTCCCTTTTATTCCGGGTCAGATGGCGCGGACGCGAACCCGCCAGAAATCGCGGAAGGCGTCGTCGAGCGCCGCTTCCGGCTTCCCCGTGGCGTCCGAGACGTCGGTGACGTCGGCGCGGTCGCGGACCCGCCCGAGGACGCTGCGCTCGCCGACGGCGATCACCCGGTCGATGTCGTCCGCGTCGGCCACCGCCGCGAGCGCCTCGTTCGCCTTCGCTAGGTGATCGTCGATCTGCCCCTCGCGGCGGCGCTCGAAGCGCCCCTGCGAGAAGCCGCCCTTCGAGTGGGCCTCCTTCACGTCGCTCGCGAAGCCCTCGAACGCGACCCGCTCCGCGCGCTCGTAGGTGCCGACGGCGAAGGTGTCAGAGCGGACCAGCGCGAACGCGAACCGGCCGGTCGGCCGGAACCACGCGTCGTCGAGTCGAAATCGGTCGTCCCACCGGTCGAACGGCTCGGGTTCGATCGGCGGCGTGAGCGCGACGCTCACCGCGCCGGTGTCGTCGGCGAGGACGACCGCGGGCGCGGCCCGCCGGACCAGTTCCGTGCGGTCGCCGAACCAGTCCGAGACGGTCGCGGGGACCGAGTCGGCGTCCGGAACGTATGCCGTGAGCAGCCCCTCGGGGTCGTCGCTCTCGACGCTCCGAAAGCGGTCGAGCGCGTCGGCCAGCTTCGGCCCGCGGAGGTCGCTCACGCGTCTGAACTCGAGTGACTCCTCAACGCCCTCGGCGCGCTCTATCCGCTCCTCCAGCGACTCGATCCGGTGTTCGAGCTCGTTGACGCGCTCCTCGGCGCGCTGGCGGTCGGCGACCGCGTCGGAGCGGCGCTCCTCTTCGGCCTCGGCGCGGCGTTCGAGGTGGCGCTTCTCCTCTTCGAGCTCCTCGATCCGCTCTTTCAGCTCGGCGCGCCCGAGCAGCCTATCGATCATACCGAATCCGCGACCCCCCGCGACCTAAAAGGTGCGTCTGTGGCGGCGACGTGGTCGAACTCGTTTATATATGAGTGCTGTGCGGTGGCGCGTGCCGGTGAGCGCCGCACCGCGGCGCGAACCGCACGCGCGAGGGAGTCGCGGCCGCTTTTAAGCGGCCGCGACGAGGCTGGGGAGGCGTGAGGTGCTGGACGGTGCCGTGCGGGGCGGGACTCAAAGGGGCAGCCGCGAGGCCGCAGTAGGCGACGTAAGCACCGCAGGGAGCGAACGAAGTTTGCGACCGAGGAGCGCAGCGAGCGTACTGCGGCCTCGCGGCTGGGGCTTTGGAGGTGTTTGCCGCCGCTCCACCGGCAACTACTTATAAACGAGCGGCTGGGGCTTTGGCGGTGTTTGCCGCTGATCCGCTATCAGTCACTTATAAGCGAGCGGCTGGGGGTTCGGGAGCACGCTCAATCTGTACCCAACTGCCCATTTATAAGTAGCGGCCACAATCGACGGGAAAACGGAGTCACATTCCTCAAACTACGCGTTCACGAACGGTTCCCACCCTTCCCATCGCAGCAGCGTCTCCGCCCGGTCCGCGTCCGCCAGCAGCACGTTCCGCCGGTCAGGGAGCGTCTCGTCGGCGAGTTCCTGGGGAATCGCGAGCGTGCCGCTCGGTACGTCGTCGTCGCCGCCGACCGGGATGTGGCCGCCGTCGACCTTCATGACGAGCGGGGCGTCGAGTCGCTCGACCCCCTCGCCGTCCGCGTACAGCTGCTCGTTGACGTGTTCGTGGTCCGCCCGCTGGATGACGGCGCGATCGCCGCCGTGGGGTTCCACGTACAGTTCCCCCAGGTAGTAGCCGCTCGAGAATCGCTCGAACATTCTATGCGTGGTATCCTCTACCACGACAGTATATAAGGGTTTCCCGCGGCTTACGCGCCCTGAGATTCGGCCGCGGCGGCCGTCACAGTTCGATCGCGTCGCCGTCGTTCGAGCGGTAGTACGCCGCCAGCGACGTACCGCGGTCGCGCTGGGCGTCGAACAGTTCGGCTAGCCACTCCACGGCGCCCGGGTCGTCGTTGGCCGCGTACCCGAGGAGCGTGCCCTTGTCGCTGTGGATCGCGAGGTACGCCGTCGTCCGACCGTCGACGGTGCTCAGGTACCACGCGAACGGGAGGTCGGCGACGACGCTCATGTCCACCCCGGCGTCGACGACGGAACGCGCTCGCTCGGGGCTCTCCACTGCCAGGTAGTCCGCGACCGACTCCGTCACGACGTACGACAGCTCCAGCGACTCCTCGACGACGGTACGGCGATACAGCGACAAAACGAACTGCTCGTCGTTGGCGGCGATCGACGCCCCCCGCAACCGGTCGGCCGTCTCGGCGACGCGGTGGAGCCGGGACAGCACCGCCGCCGGCGACGTATCGGGTATCGTCACCACCTCGGCGTCCGCGAGGAAGCGGTGGTTCCGCGGCGACGACGGGAGCTCGTTGAGGACGTCGTTCGCCGACTCGACCGCCTCCGCGACCGCGGTTGCCTCGTCGACGGTGTCTAAGAGGATCCGACCGGCGAACGTCGTCTCGTAGCCGTCCGCCCCGCGCTCGACGAGTCGGTCCTCCTCGAGGGCCCGGATCGCGCGATTGACCGTCGACCTGGAGTGCTCGAACTCTTCGACGAGATCCCGGATCCGCGCCGGACCGTCTGAGAGCCGGACGAGGTACTGCCGACGGGCGAAGGCGAGATCGAGCACGGGTGTAACCGTGTGACTGCCGCCAGTAATACGTGTTGCTAAGCGAAGGGGTCTTGCCGCACACGGACGCGACCGCACCGACGCCGTCGGCGCTCGGGCGGGTTACGCGTCGTCGCGCCGCGCGACCTCGTGGCGACCGAACCCGTACCGCAGCCGGTTCGCGAGCCGCCGCGAGAAGCGCCCCTCGTTGCGCGAGTCGAACCGCTCCGCGAGCGCCTGGTAGATGATCGGGACGGGGACCTCCTGTTCGAGCGCCTCTCGGACCGTCCACGTGCCCGTCGAGCCCCCCGCGACGTGGTCCGCCACGTCGCCGAGATCCGACCCCTCCTCGCGGAACGCCTCCTCGCAGAGCTCGAGTAGCCACGACCGGATCACGGCACCGTTGTTCCACGTGCGCGCGACCGACTCCATCTCGAGGTCGTAGCGCCCGTCGGTGAGCAGCTCGAACCCCTCGCCGTACGCCTGCATCAGCGCGTACTCGACGCCGTTGTGGACCATCTTCACGTAGTGGCCCGCGCCCGACTCGCCCATGCGGTCGTGGCCCTCCGGCCCCGTCGCCACCGCGTCGAAGACGGGGACCATCGCCTCGTAGGCCCACTTCGGGCCGCCGACCATCAGCGAGAAGCCCGCCTCCGCGCTCGCCGGCCCGCCGGAGGTGCCGCAGTCGAGGTACGCCGCGTCCGTCTCCTCGGCGCGGCGGACCGACTCCTCGAAGTGGGAGTTACCGCCGTCGACGACCACGTCATCGCCGTCGAGATGCGGCTCCACGTCCGCGAGCGTGGCGTCGACCGCGTCGCCCGCGGGCACCATCAGCCAGATCCGCTTTTCGGCTCCCAGCCGGTCGCAGAGGTCCGCGACCGAGTCGGCGGGCTCCGCGCCCGCCTCCGCCGCCTCGGCGGTCGCCTCCGCCGAGAGGTCGAACGCGATCACGTCGTGGCCCGCCTCCAGCGACCGGTTCGCGACGATCTGCCCCATCCGCCCGAGTCCGATGACGCCGAGTTCCATGCGCGAGGGGTGGCGACCCCCCGCCGTAGTGGTTCCGGTTCGGTGACCGCCCCGGACCACCCCCCAACGGTTTTGCTCGCCCCTCGAGTGTCGAACCCATGGGACGCGTTCACGAGGGAGAACTCGACTGGACCGACACGGACCGCGGCGAGACGCGATTCCGCCGGAAGCAACTCGCGGAGGCGGCCGACGGCGAAGAGATCGGCTGTAGCCTCTACGAACTCCCGGCCGGGGCGAAGTCGTGGCCGTACCACTACCACGCCGCCAACGAGGAGGCGCTCTACGTCCTCGCGGGCGAGGCGACCCTCCGTCACGACGGCGAGACGCACCCGATCGAGGCGGGCGACTACGTCGCGTTCCCGGCGGACGAGTCCGGCGCCCACCGAGTCGTCAACGAGAGCGAAGACCCCGTCAGGTACCTCGCGATGTCGACGATGATCGAGCCGGACGTGACCGTCTACCCCGACTCGGAGACATTCGGCGTTTACGTCGGGTCGCCGCCGGGCGGCCGCGAGGAGCGCTCGCTGGAGGGGTACTACGAGACCGACGGCGACGTCGACTACTGGGAGATGTAGGCACCGACCGCTTCGTCGCCTACTCGGCCGCCTCCGCTTCGACTTCGCGCTCGCCGAGGTGCGCGCGGAGCGCGTCCACGTCCTTGTTGCCCGCGCCGGTGTTCAACAGGACGACGGTGTCGTCGGGGCCGAACTCGTCCGACTCAGCGAGCGCGAACGCCCCGGAGACCGCGGCCGCGCAGGTGGCGCCCACCTCCAGCCCCTCGCTCCGCGCGACCTCGATGGCGGCGTCGAGGATCTCCCGGTCCGTCGTCGCCACCGCCCCGCCGTCGGACTCGCGGATCGCCTCTAAGATGAGGTGACTCGCGCCGGGGTCCGGGATCGCGATCCCGTTACAGGCCGTCTCGACCTCGGCGTCCGCGAGCGGCTCGTGCTCGTCCGCGCCCGCCTCGTAGGCCCGGACGACCGGCGCGCAGCCCGCGGCCTGCGCGGCGTACATCGGGACCAGTTCGTCGGTCCAGCCCAGCTCCCTCGCCTCCCGGGCGGCCTTGTGCATGCCGACGAGGCCGACGCCGCCGCCGGTCGGGTAGACGACGCCGTCGGGCGCCTCCCAGTCGAGTTGCGCCAGCAGCTCCAGCGCCATCGTCTTCTTCCCCTCGTGGCGGTACGGCGTGACGAACGTTTTCGTCGAATACCACTCGGGGTGGTCGTCCATCGCCTCGGCGTACGCCGCCCCGGCGTCGCCGATCTGCGAGTTGCCGTCGACCGGGTCGGTGACCGTCAGGTCCGCGCCGTGGACCTCCGTCATCGCCTTCTGGGTGAACCCCGCCCGCGAGGGGAGGAACACGTGTGCGTCCAGATCCGCGCGGGCCGCGTACGCCGCGGCCGCTTGCCCAGCGTTGCCGGCGCTGTTTAAGACGACCTCGCTCGCGCCGTGCTCGCGCGCCGCCGTCATCGCGGCCGACTGCCCGCGGTCCTTGAACGTCCCCGTGGGGTTCGCCCCCTCGTCTTTCAGGAGGACGCGGCCGACGCCCATCGCGTCCGCCAACGCCGGACACTCCACGAGCGGCGTGGCGCCCTCGCCGAGCGACACCGCGGTCTCGGCCGGGAAGGGGAGGAGTTCGGCGTACCGCCACATCGACCCGTGGGGCCGCGAGTCGAGCGTCTCCGGGGTCAAATCGACTCGGTCGTAGTCGTAGTCGGGGTCGAGGATGCCGTCGCAGTCGGGACAGCGGTGGGTCGCCGCCGCCGCGTCGAACGTCTCCCCGCAGTCGACGCAGGTCAGGCCGATAAACGCGTCTGTCGTCTCCATGCGCCCCCACTCGCGTGCCGGGCCCTTCGGTGCTGGGGTCGCGGCACGCGCCGAGGCGGTCTGTGGTGCGGGCGCATCGCGCACCGACGCGTCCGGTGCCGCGCTCGCAGCGGGTACTTAGGTTCGAAACGAATGAAGGGGTACGCGGAGGGGGCCCGCCGTCGTACCGCGAGACGAGATGCCTGCTCCTGCGACCGCATCCGCCCCGCCGAGAGAATCGAGGTGGTACCGATGAGCCGAACGGTCCTCCGATTAGACCTTCCGACCGGATCGTGGCTCGGGGACGCCTCCCGGCGCGTCCCCGCGGCGACGCTCCGAGTCGCGGAGACGATCGCGGTCGACGGCGCGGTCGACGCGGCCGCTGGCGCGGCCGGCGACGCGCTTGACGCGAACACTGGCGCGGCCGCCGACGGGTCGGACGCCGCCGCCGGGCGGCCGCCGACCGACGAGGATCCCGAGGCGGCCGCGACGGTCCTCGTCGGCGGTACCGAGCGGGACCGCATGGAGAACGCGCTCCGCGAGCACGAACGCGTCGCGCGCGTGACGACCGTCGACCGACGCGGCGACGTCCGCACGCTCCGGGTCGTTGGGCGCGCCCCCGCGTACCTCCCCGCGGCGCGGGCGGTCGGCCTCCCGATCGAGTCGACGGTCGATGTCGCCGAAGGCCGCGCGAGGGTGACCGTCGTCGGCGACCGCGACCGGATCGAGGCGTTCGGCCGCCGGCTCGCGGGCGACGGGATAACGGTCGGCGTCGCCGCCACCGGGGGCGACAGCCGGGACCGGACGCTCACCGAGGCGCAGCGCGAGCTCGTCTTCGAGGCGGTGCGCGCCGGGTACTACGACACCCCGCGCCGCTGTACGCTCACGGAGCTGGCCGAGGCGAACGGGATCGCGAAGTCGACCTGTAGCGAGACGCTCCACCGCGCCGAAGGGCGGGTGATGCGCCGGTTCGTCGACGGCGAGGGGCCGTTCGCCTCGGCGTCGGACGCGGCGGGCGCGACGGGAGCCGAGACCGGGTCTCCCGAGCCGGTCTCGATCGGCGAGGAGCTCGACGGCGACGACTCCGAGGCCGACGAGGGGGAGACAGGCGAGCACGAGGCCGACGAGTTCGACACCGGCGACCCGGACCGCGAGAAACCGGTGCGGTCCGCGCCGACCGAGCCCTGACGCGGCCGACCCCTTCCCTCGGAGTCGCCCTACTCCCCGTCGAGCGCCTGCCACGAGAGCCGCGGGTTCCGCGCGGCGCCGACCTGGTCGATCCGGCCCGCGGCGGTCCGGTTCGGGGCCGCGTCGAGCGCCTCGTCGGTGTCGGCGTACGCGAGGTTGAACGCCTCGGCGAGGTCGTCGAGCGAGGACTGTCCCTCGATCTCCGTCGGCTCGGTCAGCATCGCCTCCGGCACCATCTCCGGCCACTTCGTCGTCGGCGGGTGGACGCCGAAATCAAGCATGCGCTTGGCGACGTCGGCCGCGTCGCGGTCGCCCGCGGTCGCCGCGAACTCGTGGTGGAAGGGGCCGTGCGGCACGTCGAGATCGATCCGCTCGGCGAGGTAGTTCGCGTTGAGGACGGCCTTCGCCGCCGCGTCCGACAGCCCCCCGTCGCCGAGGCGGGCGATGTACGCGTACGCCTTGACCAGCACGAGCCAGTTGCCCGCGAAGCCGTGGACCTTTCCGATCGTGTGGTCCGGCTCGAAGCGCTCGTACCCCGACCCCTCCGCCGCCTCGCGCACCCGCGGCGTCGGGAGGAACGGCGCCAGCTCGTCGACGACGCCGACCGGCCCGGCGCCGGGGCCGCCGCCGCCGTGGGGCGTCGCGAACGTCTTGTGGACGTTGTAGTGCATCACATCGAACCCCATGTCGCCGGGGCGCCCGCGGCCGAGCAGCGCGTTGAGGTTCGCGCCGTCGTAGTAGAGCAGGCCGCCGGCGTCGTGAACGATGTCCGCGATCTCGGAGATGTCGCGCTCGAAGAGCCCGACGGTGTTCGGGTTCGTGAGCATCAAGGCGGCCGTCTCGTCGCCGACGGCCGCCTCCAGGGCTTCGAGATCGACGCGGCCGTCCTCGCCCGAGGGCAGTTCGACCACGTCGTAGCCCGCGGTCGCCGCCGTCGCGAAGTTCGTCCCGTGCGCCGACGCCGGGATCACGACCTCAGAGCGGTCGTTGCCGTGGTGTTCGTGGTACGCCTTCGCGACGAGGATGCCCGTCAGCTCCCCGGCGGCGCCCGCCGGCGGCTGGAGCGTGACGGCGTCCATTCCGCCGATGTCCGCGAGGACCTCCTGGAGCCGGCACTGGAGCTCGAGGTTCCCCTGCGCGGAGCGCGCGGAGCGATCGGGGTGGATCGCCGCGTTCGGGTCGGCCGCCACGTCCTCGGTGAACTTGGGGTTGTACTTCATCGTACAGCTCCCGAGCGGGTACGGCCCCGAGTCGATCGCCCAGTTCATCTGCGAGAGCCGGGTGTAGTGACGCGCCGTCTCCGGCTCCGACGGGTTCGGCAGCGTCAGCTCCTCGCGGGTCAGGTCGTCGGGCAGCGGGGAGTCCTCCCGCACGTCGACGGTCTCTTGGCCTTTCTCCGAGAGCAGCGGCTCGCGGACGTCCTCGCCCTCTCGCTCGTAGTTCGCCTGGTCGTGGATCATCAAAGCACCTCCTCGAAGGCCGCGACGAGCTCGTCTGTCTTCCCGGCGTTCAGGTCGGTGACGCACACCTGAAGCAGGTGCTCGCCGATCGCGTGGACCGCGAACCCCTCCTTCTCCAAGTCCTCGGCGACCGGCGCCGCCGGCTGGTCGACCCGCACCGCGAACTCCCGGAAGTGGTGACGGTCGTGGACGGGCGCGGCCGCGCCGGAGAGCTCGTCGATCCGGTCGGCGAGCGCGGCCGCCTCCCGGACGCAGTCGTTCGCGAGGTCGACGAGCCCGTCCGGACCCAGTGTCGCCGCGTGGATCGCCGCACGGAGCGCGACCCACGCCTGGTTCGTGCAGATGTTCGAGGTGGCCCGCTCCTTGCGGATGTGCTGTTCGCGCGTCTGGAGCGTCAGCGTGTACGCGCGGGTGCCGCCGGCGTCGGCGCCTCCGGCGCCTCCGTCTCGCGCCCCCTCCGGCGGCGCGCGCTCCTCGCTCGCGCCGACGAGCCGGCCGGGCACCTGCCGCAGGAAGTCGTCCCGGCAGGCGAAGATCCCCAGCCCCATGCCGTAGCTGGTCGGCAGGCCGAGCGCCCCGGCCTCGCCGACGACGACGTCGGCGCCGACCGCCTCCGGCGACTCTAGGACCGACAGCGCCACGACGTCGGAGCCGAGCGCGAACAGCGCGTCGGTCTCGTCGGCGACCTCACCGATGGCCGCGAGCCGCTCTTCGAGACAGCCGCGGACGGTCGGGCTCTCGGCGTACACCATCACGACGTCGTCGCCTGCGCGGTCGGCGAGCGCGTCGACGTCGGCCGTCCCGTCGGCCATCGGGTACGTCTCGACGGTCAGGTCGGCGCCGTCGCAGTAGTTCTCCAGCACCGCTCGCTTCCCCTCGCGAAGCTGTTCCGGGACGAGGACGGTGTCGCCCGAGGTCGACCGGACGCGGTCCGCGAGCGTCGCGGCCTCGCCCAGCGCGGTCGCGGCGTCGTACATCGAGCAGTTCGCGACGTCGAGCCCGGTGAGCTCGACCAGCATCGACTGGTACTCGAAGAGCGCCTGGAGGAACCCCTGCGAGACCTCCGGCTGGTACTGGGTGTAGCTCGTGAGGAACTCGGCGCGGTCCGCGAGGTGGTCGACGACGCTCGGCACGTAGTGGCCGTAGTGGCCCCGGCCGAGGAACTCCGTGAGGTCGTCGTTTCGCGCGAAGACCCGCGCGCACTCGTCGCGTATCTCGCGTTCGGTCCGCGCGTCGATGCCGAAGTCGCCGTCGAAGGCGACCGACTCCGGGATGTCGAACAGCGCCTCCTCGTCGTCGACGCCGATCGCCGCCAGCATCGCCGCGGTCTCGTCGTCGGTGTGGGGCGCGTACGGCGTGCCGTTCGCCCAGCTCATCGGTTCGCTCCGCCTCGTCCGCGGTCGGTCGACCGCTCGTCTGTGGCCCGTCCGGTTGCGACTCGTCGGTTCGCGGCTCGTCGGTTCGCGGGTGAAGCGGCGTCGGAAGGTGGCGTGGTCATGGTCGTGTGTCGGGTGGGTGTGTCGTCTTCGGTCCGCTGTCCGTCCCCGGTGCCGGTCCGCGGTCCGCTCTCGGCGTCGGTCCGGGAATCAAGCGATCTGGTCGTCGTACGCGTCGGCGTCGAGCAGTCCCTCGGCGTCGCCGCCGTCGGCGGGGGCGACCTCCAGCATCCAGCCGTCGCCGTACGGGTCCTCGTTGACGAGCTCCGGCTGGTCGAACAGGTCCTCGTTGACCGCGACGACCTCGCCCGAGACGGGCGCGTAGAGGTCAGAGACGGCCTTGATAGATTCGACGACGCCGAACGACTCGCCGGCGGCGATCTCGTCGCCGACCTCGGGGAGCTCGACGAACACCACTTCGCCGAGCTCGTCTTGCGCGAAGTCGGAGACGCCGACACGGACGGCCTCGCCGCCGGTCGTCGCCCACTCGTGCGATTCCAGATACCGTCTGTCGTCGGGAACGTCGAAGCTCATTGGTCAGGGTCGCCGCGGTCCGCTCGGGTTTCGGCCCGCGACACGTGTGATTCACTCTTCTGACGACGAGGAAATAAAAGGTGTGTTCGCGGCGGTTGCGCCCGCGGACGACCGTCGGATCGTCGTTCGACGCGCCCCGTCAGGTCCACCGGTCGAGCCCGGTCTGGACCTGCGACTCCGCGATGCGCTCGAACCCGCGTTCGACCTCGTCGGCGGCGACGCCCCACTCGTCGACGACGTACGCGCGGGCGGCCTCGACGTCGGGGTTCACGTCGGCGTCGACCGCGACGTCCTCGGCCGGGGGGTCCATGAACAGCTCCCGGATCGCCTCGGCGTTCGGGATCTCGGCGTCGCGCGCCTCCAGCACGCCCCACAGGTCGCCGTGTTCCGTCACCGCTTTCACCGCGGTCTTCGGGCCGATCCCGCGGACGCCCTCGTTGAAGTCGGTGCCACAGAGCATCGCCACGTCGACGAGCCCCTGTCGATCGAGCCCCAGCTCCGAAAGCGTCGCCGCGAGGTCCATCAGCTCCGGGTCGCCCTTGCTCGTCAGCTGGCGGAGCGTCGTCGGCGCGCCGAAGAGCAGGGTGTCGTAGTCCTCGCTGCCGGCGTGGTCAACGGTCCCGGTCGCCGCCATGTACGCGCACTGCGCTTCCCCCTCGGCGGGCGCCTCGACGATCGGCACGTCGAGGCGTTCCAGTAGCTCGCGGGTCGTCTCCTGTATCGTGTCGGTGAGCCGCTGCGTGCGCGCTTCGAGGCGCGCGGCCTCGACGGCGTCGCCGCGCTCCTCGGCCGCCGCCCGTCGCTCCTCGGCCGCCTCGCGCTTCTCGCGGCGCTCCGCCACCTCGTCGGCCTTCAGGTCGGTGACGGCGCCGTCGAACACCATCACGGGGATCAGGTCGTGTTCGAAGAACTTCGGGAGCCCCTGGACGACCCCGATCAGGTTCGCGACCTCGACGCCGTCGGCCGTGGTGTACGCCTCGTCGGCCGTCCACTTGACCGTCGTCGTGAGGTAGCGGTACAGCCAGTTGTGCGCGTCGACGGCGACGACGCTCCCCTCCAGCTCCGCGAAGGGGACGTCGCGGATCGACGCGAGGTCGCGCAGGTCGGCGTTTCCCATTGTCGGACTCAGGGCGCGCCGCTTGTAAACGCTGACGGGTCCGTACCGCGCCGCGATCGCCGCTCGCAGTCCCCCCGCGATCCGCCTGCCGACTTCTGGGCAGTTTATGTGCGTCACGCGCGTACGGAGATGCGTCTGAATGGTCTCCCCGTTCGAGGTGTTGGAGGTCGACGAGGACGCCGACGACGAGGCGGTCGAACGGGCCTACCGCGAGCGCGTGAAGCGCGCGCACCCCGACCAGGGCGGTTCGATCGAGGAGTTCCAGCTCGTCCGCCGCGCCTACCGAGAGCTGTCCGAGCGCGACGACGACGGCGACGGGGGCGACGGGACCGACCCCGCGGACGTCGACCTCACCGAGGGGGACGACGCGCGCGAGCCGAAGTCGACCCGCGTCGAGTTCCTCGACTACGAGGCCGTCGTCGACTACGGCTGGTCACTCGACGACGACGAGCTGTTCCGGAAGGCCGGACACGCCGACCTCGGCCCCGACGCCCACGGTCGCCTGCTCGTCCACCCCGACGAGAGCCTGCTGGAGGCGGCCGAGCGCAGCGGCTTCGCGTGGCCCTTCTCCTGTCGCGGCGGCGCCTGCGCGAACTGCGCGGTGTACCTCGCCGAGGGGGAGCTCTCCCAGCCGACCGACCACATCATGCCCGACGACCTCGCCGAGCGGGGGTTCCGACTCTCCTGTAACGGCTACCCGCTGACAGACGAGCTGTCGGTCGTGTTCAACGTAAAACAGCGGCCGGAGCTCGACGACCTCATCCTCCCGCCCGGCCCGTTCACCCGGCGGTGACCGCCGTGTCGTGCCCCGGTCGGCCGCGTCACCCGAGCAGGTACCGCAGGGCCGGAGCGTTCCTGACGAGCTCCGTCTGCTCTAATGCCCGGTCGACCCCGACGATCCGTCCCGCGCCCCACGCGCCGAGGCCGAACAGGATCAGCATGTACACGAGCGAGCTGTCGACGAAGTAGCCGTGCGCCACCGGGAACCCGTCCATGAGCCCGCCCTGCCACGCCGCGGTCCAGAACATCGACATCATGATCGCGCCCATCAGCGCCGCGAACCGGAAGAGGACGCCGAACAGCAGCGCCAACCCGATCAGGATCTGCCCGAACACCACCATCGGGTCGATGATCGCGGCGTAGTCCGCGAAAAAGAGGAACAGCCCCTGTAGCGGGTTACCGTCCGCGATGGCGTTCTGGAGGAACCCCACTGAACTCCACGCGAGTGGATCCGCGAGCCCGCCTTCGAACAGCTTCTCTAAGCCGGCTTGGAGGAACACCCACGCCATCACGACCCGGAGCCCGAGCATCGAGTACGCGAGCCAGGTCTCGGAGTAGTTGAACTCCACGTTGCGACCGAGTAGCTCCGCGCGAAGCGTCCGTTCAGAGGGTTGTGTGGCCATGTCTGTGACACCTAGATGTGAAAGAATCACACACCTGTAATAATCTACCGGCGGATCCGATGCTCAACAGTTTTCGAACAGGAATAAAAGAACACTATCGCGCATACTTCGGCCCGGAGCGCCCGGATCGAAGCGCCCGGCTCAGAACGACTCGGCGACGGCGGCGACGACGGCGTCCTCGACGGCGTCGCGCTCGCCCGAGAGGAACTCAATTTTCCCCTCGCGGACGCCCGCGGTGGCGATATCTGCCTTCGGCGCGAGCTCGGCCGCGCGCTCGGCCACGTCGCGGACGGAGACGTCCGCCGTCGCGCGCACGTACAGCTCGTCGGTGCCGACCCCGACCGTCGCGAACGGCTCGCCGTCGGCGCGCCGTCGGTGGAGGTCGTCCAAGAGGAGCGGCGTCGGCGGGAAGTCGTACCGGTGCGTGTAGCCGTCGGTGTCGAGCAGCGCGAACTCGACGCCGTCGACCGCCTCGGTCACGACGTTCGCGTCCGCGGTCTCGATCTCGGTCTCCAGCTTCTCGCGGAACTGCTCGGAGACGTGCGCCGCGAGGTTACCGCCGTCCGAGAACAGCAGGTCCGCGATCAGTTCGCGTTTGTCCTGGTACGACTGGTAGTACGCCTCCAGCGCGACCGCCTCGCGGAGCTCCGCGACACGCTCGGCGTCGTAGCCCGCGTCGCGGGCGAGGTCCACGTACCGCTCGGGGGCGTCCGCCCAGTAGCTCACCGCCGGCAGGTGCCGGAGGTCGGCGCGGACCCCGTCGTTGATCGCCGACGCCAGCGAGGCGACGAGCGCGCCCGTCGAGAGCGTCTCGTCGCCGCCGACGTCGGACAGCTCCGGCGAGACGAGCGTGTCGACCGCGTCCCGCGTCTCGGGGTCCGCGACCGCGGCGTCGACGACGACCGCGTCGACCCCGTACACCGACAGCAGGTCGATGCCGTCCGCGGACTCGGTCGTCGAGCCCGCCCCGACGAGCAGGAACAGGGGGAGCTTCTCGTCGTGGCGGTCGCGGTCCTGGAGCATCCGCGTCGCGTCGTTGGTGGCCGCGTCCATCCCGTACACCGGCTCGTCGAGCGGGCGGCGGGTGAAGTAGTGGTACTCAGCGTCGCTCTTCGCGTGTTCGTCGCGGATCAGCGGGAGGACGGCGCGCTCGACCGCGGCGCCCGCGACGTAGCCGTCGGCGGTCGCCGGGTGGCGGACGACGATCGGCCGCGATTCGAGGACCGCGCGTCGGACCGCCTCGGCCGCGTCGAGCAGGCCGTCCGCGAGCTCGGCGACCGTCTCGTCGCCCGCGAGCGGCTGGAGCCCCTCGGGGCGCGCCTCGTCGGTGAGCGCCTCGGCGATGCGGCGGCGAACCGCTTCTGCGTCCTCGCCGTCGAGGAGGACAAGCGCCTCGGACTCGACCTGGACGTCGCCGCGGTGGCTCTCGACCTCGCCGTCGACCCGCACCGCGTCGCCGACCTCGACGTCAGGGTGCGCCCGGACGCCCGGCTCGACGAACGCGGCCACGTCGACGGCGCCCGTCTCGTCGCTGACCTCGAACACCGTCGGGCCACCGGTCTGGCGGACGCCGACGACCTCGCCCTCGATCCGGACCGTCTCGCCGACCGCGTCTCCGAGCGTCGTGATCGACGCGCGCTCTGGCTTCCCGTCGGCGTCAGGTTCTGCGTCGTCCTCGCCGTCTGCGTCGTCCTCTGCGTCTGCGTCGGCGTCGGGCTCGTCGTCCTCGGCGTCGGGCTCGTCGTCCCCGTCGGACGCAACGAACTCGGTCTCGTCGGTCTCCTCGGCCTCGGCGGACTCCGCGTCGGCTTCGTCGCTCGCCTTGACCTCGCCGGACATCGTCTCACCGCTCGGGTCGGGGTCGGCGTCGGACTCGACGACGTTGTCGCCGGCGGGCGCTTCGCCTTCGACGGCGTCGTCGACCCGCTTTTCGTCCTCGTCTTCCGCGGCCGCCTCGTCGGTCGATTCTTCGGGTTCGGCGCCGCCCTCGTCGGTCTGGTCTTCGGCGGCGGCTTCCTCGTCGTCCGACTCCTCGTCGGGGAGATGCTCCCCGGCGGGCTCCTGAACGAGGACGCCGCGGAACTCGCGGTCGGCCTGTCGGATCGACCAGCCGAGGTCGATGTTACCGTTGTCGCGGACGCCCTTCACTTGGACGAACACCTCGTCGCCGGGCTCCCAGTCGAGGCTGTCGAGTCGACGGTCGAGCTCGGAGCGGTGGAGCAGTCCGGTGACGCCCGGCGCGAGGTCGACGAACACGCCGAACTCGGCGTACCCGTCGACGACGCCTCGGTAGAACCGGCTCGGAACCAGGTCGTCGGGAGCGTCGCCGCGGAAGTCGAACACGACGTCTTCCTGGTGCGAGTCGCAGACGCGACCGCCCCCGACGTCGGTGCCACAGATGATACAGGATCCCATTTGAGTACACCGAGAGCCTCGGGCCTAAAACGGTTGTCGAAAGCCCGCTGGCCGACGCGACGGGAACGCGCCGAGCGCCCGAGCGTCACGCCGCGAGCGCCCGGCCCGTCACGCCGCGAGCGCCCGAGCGTCACGCCGCGAGCGCCCGCCCGTCACGCCGCGAGCAGCGTCCGCGCCGCGGCCACGACGCGGTAGCCCACGCCGTAGCCGAGCGCGGCCGGCGGGAGCGCGGCCGCGACCGTCCGCACCGCCCCCAGCCCGTGGACCGTCCGGAGCCCGACGACCAGCAGCACCGCGGCGTACGCGCCACAGAGGACGCGGAACTCGGGAACCGCCGGCCCGGCCAGCGCCATCGGCGAACTCGCGTACGCGACGGCCTGGACCGTCTCGCTCACGCCGCCGCGGTCGCGCAGCCCCACGCCGTCGTCGAACTCGACGCTCGCTAAGACGACCGAGACGGTCGCGACCGCGGCGGTCAGGTGGAGGCCGACCGGCGCCGCCAGCGCGACCACGACGAGGAACACCACGAGCCCGGACAGCAGCGCGGAGGACGGGACGACGACCGGCACCGCTCCGGGGTCCGAGGCGATCAGGCCGAGCGTGAACGCCGCGGCGACCGCGACCGCGAACGTCAGCGCTGGCGCCTGATCGCCGGGCGTGATCCCGTTCGCGAGCGCCCGCCGCGGCCGAACGAGTACCTCGATCCAGGTGCGCGCGATCCCCCGGAGGCCGCGGGGGCGACCGCCGGCCGAATCGCTCATCCGAGACGTCACGGGCGGAGTTCGGCCGCGCGGAATAACCCGTTTCCGGTTCGGTCCGCTTCGCGCGAATCCCGCCCGGTCCGGGGGCCCGCACCGCTCGCACGGAAACTTATCAAGGCTGATACGCGGCGCGGAAACCCTTATATCGGCCCCGTCTGAGTGTCGGTCGAATGGCCGCGTTCCGAGACGACGAGCGAGGGTTCACCCCGCTGGCGGGGACGGGACTGCTCGTCGGGGTCGTCGTGTTACTGCTCGCCATCGTCGGCGCGGCGGTGTTCGGCCTCATCGACAACGTCGCCCCGCCGGACGCCGAGTTCGAGGGCCAACAGGAGGACGGCGACATCGTGGTCGTCGCGCTCGGCCCCGAGCCGGTCCCGGCCGAGGAGCTGTACGTCCGCGGCGAGGACCCGGACGGGAACGTCCAGTTCGGCGCGTGGCCCGGCGACGGCGTCGTCAGGCCCGGCGATCGGGTCCCCGTCCCGAACGCGACCGGCAACGAGGACTTCGAGGTCGTCTGGGAGCCGGTGGCGTTCGACAACCGCGAGACGCTCGGCAGCTACGACGGCGAGGACTCCGCGATCGACGAGTGGAGCGAGGAGAACGGCGGCAGCACGCCCGGCGGCGGGGTCGGCGTCTGACGGCGAGACGGACGAGGACTAGGGGTGACGTCCGCCCGCGACGCTTACTCGACCGCAATCACTCACTCGACCGCGACCCACTCGCCGCGCTCGTCGGCGCGCTCGATCGCCTCGAGGACGCGCTGGACCTCGTACCCGTCCTCGAACGACGGCTCGAACGCCCCTCCCTCGGCGACCGCCGAGAGGAACTCGTAGTCCTCGTGGACGAACGTGTGTTCCCACCCGATAACGTGGCCGGGGGGCCACCAGCGGTCGACGTAGGGGTCCGACTCCTGGGTGACCAGCACCGTCTCGTAGCCGCGGTTCCCCTCGCGCAGCACTTCGAGTTCGTTGAGCCGTTCTAAGGAGAACTTCAGGCTCCCCTTCGTCCCGTGGACCGCGATCGTGTGGTCGTTCTTGTGCCCCTCGGCGACCCGGCTGGCCTCGAAGCTCCCGGTCGCCCCCGACTCGTAGGCGACCTGCGCGCCGTAGGCGTCGTCGACCGTCACGTCGCGGTACTCCTCGATCTCCCCCTCGTCGTCGTAGACGGGCCGCTCGTCGACGAACGTCGTCAGCTGTCCGGAGACGCGGTCGATCCCGCCGACCGCGTCGCCGACGAGGAAGCTCGCGAGGTCGATCGTGTGCGCGCCGAGGTCGCCGAGCGCGCCTGACCCCGCCATCTCGGCGTCCATCCGCCACGCCCACGGCGCCTCGGGGTCGACGAGCCAGTCTTGGAGGTACCGCCCGCGGACCTGGCGGATCTCGCCGAGCTCGCCGTCCTCGATCAGCCCTTTCGCGTACCGGATCGCGGGGACGAACCGGTAGTTGAACGCGGTGCCCGCGGGCACGTCCGCCGCGGCCGCCGCGTCGCGCATCGCCGCCGCCTCCGCTAGCGTCGGCGCGAGCGGCTTCTCACAGAGGACTGGGATCCCGGCTTCAAGGGCTGCGATCGACGGCTCCGCGTGGACGTGGTTCGGCCCGAGATTGTAGAAGACGTCGACCTCGTCGAGCGCGGCCTCCCAGTCGGTCGCGGTGTGGGTAAAGCCGAACCGCTCGGCCGCGTCCGCGAGCGCCGCCTCGTCGCGCCCGACGAGCGTGTGGCGCTCGATATCGGGCGCGTCCGGGAAGAACATCGGGAGCCGCGCCATCGCGTTCGCGTGCGCCTTGCCCATGAACCGATACCCCAGGACGCCGATGCGGAGTGTCATGGCTCGGTGTTCTCCGTACCGGGCCTTGAGTGTGGGGTGTTCCCGGGGTCGAACCGGTGCGGTTTTGCCCCGACGCCGCGATCGGAGTCCGTGCGCGAGATACGCGTCGTGACGCTCGGTGCGGTCCGACGGGGCGAGGAGCTGCTGGTCCAGGCCGTCGGACGCAACGACGCGGGCGGCCGGAACTTCCGGCTGCTCGGCGGCGGCGTCGAGTTCGGCGAGCACAGCGAGGACGCCCTCCGCCGCGAGTTCGACGAGGAGCTGGGCGTCGCTCTCGACGACGTCTCGCCGCTCGGGACCTACGAGCGCGTCTTCGACCACGAGGAGAGGCGTCACCACGAGGTCTGGCGCGTCTACGAAGCGACCATCGTCGAGGACTGGCCATACGATCGGGAGGCGTTCTCGTTCGTCGAGCCCGACTCCGGCGCCGAACTACGCGCGACGTGGAAGCGCCCCCGAGCGTTCCGTTCCGGACCCGACCACCTCTACGGGGAGACGCTGCTCGACGACCTCGGGCCGGATCCTCACTCTGCCCAGTAGGCGTCGCCCGGCTCCGTCTCGAAGACGGCGCGGTCGAGCACGTCGACGGCCTTCTCTAACCCCTCGCGCGACGACGTGAGCGAGTCCTCGTGTTCGATCGACAGCGCGCCCTCGTAGCCGACCATCCGAAGCGTCGAGACCACGTCCTTCCAGTGGCCCTCGCCGTGGCCGTAGCCGATCGAGCGGAACAGCCACGAACGGTCGGCCTCCTCGGCGTACCCCGTCGTGTCGAGGACGCCTTTCACGCGGGCCTTCGCGTCGTACACCTTGGTGTCCTTCGCGTGGAAATGGTGGATCGCGTCGCGCTCGCCCAGAAAGCGGATCGCCTCCGTCACGTCGATCCCCTGCCAGTAGAGGTGCGAGGGGTCGAAGTTGGCCCCGATCCGGTCGTTGGTTGCCTCCCGGAGCGCGAGCATCCCGGTCGGCTCGTACACCAGCATGTTCGGGTGCATCTCGATCGCCACGTCGACACCGTGACGCTCGGCGTGTTCCGCCAGGTCGCGCCAGTAGGGAATCGCGACCTCGTCCCACTGGTAGTCGAGCGCGTCGGCGTGCTCGGTCGGCCACGGCGCGGTCACCCAGTTCGGCGTCGAGTCGCCGGGTGCGCCCGCGGGGAGCCCGGAGAAGCAGGTGACAGTCTCGACCCCCAACTGGTCGGCCAACTCGATCGCCTCGCGCAGTTCGCGGTCGGCCGCCGCGGCCCGCCCCTCGTCCGGATGGAGCGGGTTGTTGTGCGTCGCCAGCGCGGAGATCCGGAGCCCGTGGTCGTCGAGCAACCCGAGCAGTTCGTCGCGCGCCGTCTCGTCGCCGATGAGCGCCTCGCGGTCCACGTGGTCCTCGCCGGGCCAGCCGCCGACGCCGAGTTCGACGGCGTCGACGCCGATACCGTCGAGGTACGCGGCCGCGTCGTCGATCGGTTCGCCGCCCAAGGGAACCGTTAGCACGCCGATGTCCATGCGGGGGGATACATCGACGCTCCGCATAAGCCTTCAGGAAGCGCAGACGGGGCTGCCCCCGTCCGTCGCTGACCGCGTCCGCCGGCCGCCGCTACGCGTTCCGCCGCGAACCGCGTCGCTCCGCCGCGAACCGCATGAGGTTTTAACGGGTGGAACGCGTATGACGGGATATGGGAATCCTCTCGCGCGCCTCCTACGTCATCCGCTCGAAGGTGAACGCCCTCCTCAACCGGGCGGAGGACCCGACGGAGTCGCTCGACTACTCGTACGAACAGATGCGCGACGAACTTCAGGACGTCAAACAGGGGATCGCCGACCTGACGACCCAGAAGAAGCGCCTTGAAATCCAGAAGCGCAAGCTCGAAGAGAACGTCGAGAAGCACAACCGCCAGGCCCGCGAGGCGGTCCAGCAGGACCGCGACGACCTCGCGCGCAAGGCGCTCGAAAAGAAGAAGTCGAAGATGGCCCAGATCGAAGAGCTGGAGGGGCAGATCGCGAAGCTGAACGACACCCAAGACCAGCTCGTCGAGAAGAAGAACAAGCTCCAGAACCGCATCGAGGAGTTCCGCACCAAGAAGGAGACGATGAAGGCCCGCTACGAGGCGGCCGAGGCGTCCACCCGCGTCTCGGAGGCGATGACCGGCGTCGGCGACGAGATGGAGGACGTGAGCCGCTCCATCGAGCGCGCCGAGGAGCGCACCGAGGAGATGGAGGCGCGCTCGGAGGCGATGGACGAGCTGGAGGACTCCGGCGCCTTCGAGGACGCGCTCTCCGACAAGGACAGCATCGACCGGGAGCTGGAAGGGCTCTCGACCAACAGCGAGGTCGACGCCGAGCTGGAGACGCTGAAAGGGGAACTTGGGAAAGGCGAGTCCTCGAACGGCGACGCCGACGTTAGCGACGAGGCGGTCGACGACGAGCTGGCCGACATCGAGGCAGAGATCGACTCGGACGACTTAGAGAGCGACTTAGACGGCGACGGCAGCTCCGGAGACGCCGACCTCGACGAGGAGCTCGACGTCGAGTTAGAGGAGTCCGAGTCCGAGGCCGACGAGCCGCGGAACTGAGGCCCGTTTCCGGTCCCCCGCTCTCCGGTCACAGCCTCCCTCGGTCCCCGCCGATTTACCTCACTCAGACGCCGGGCGCGCGCCGGTCCCCGCGCGGTCCTGCTCGGCGAGGCGGATCTCGCCGTCCGCGAGGTCGATACCCTCGTACGAGTCGTCGGCGAGCAGCAGCGAGCCGTCGACGTCGGCGTAGTCCAGCAGGGGCGCGAGCTGCGCGGCCGCGGCGATCGACGCGTTCGACTCGATCATACAGCCGCACATCACTTCGAGCCCGTGCGCCCGCGCGGCGGCGATCAGTCGCCGCGCCTCGGAGAGGCTCCCGGTCTTCATCAGCTTCAGGTTCGCGATGTCGCAGCGGTCGGCGATCGCGGGCACGTCCGCCGCGGTCACGCAGGACTCGTCGGCGGCGATCGGGAGCTCGGAGCGCTCGTAGACGTAGCGGAGCCCCTCGGGATTCTCCGCCGGGACGGGCTGTTCGACGAACTCCACGTCGCGGTCGGCGAGCCACGCGCTCTTCTGGACGGCCTCCTTCGGCGTCCACGCCTCGTTGGCGTCGACGCGCAGCCGGGCGTCGGGCGCGGCCTCGCGGACCGCGTCGATCAGCTCCCGGTCGCGGTCCGTGCCGAGCTTGATCTTCAGCACGTCGTAGCCCGCCTCGACGGCGTCCGCGGTCTTCTCGCGCACGCGGTCGGTCTCGTCGAGGCCGACCGTGAACGAGGTCTTCGGCGCGTCGCTCGGGTCGAGTCCCCACAGGCGGTAGAGGGGGACGCCGAGCCGCTTCGCCGCGAGGTCGTGAACGGCGATCGAGACGGCACAGCGGGCGGCAGGGTTGCCGTTCACGACCGCGCGCAGCTCGGCCTCGATCTCGCGGACAGCGTGGGGATCGCCGACGCGCTCGACGGCGTCGAGTAAGTCCGGCATGACAGCCGCCACGGTGTCGGCCGTCTCGCCGTAGTGGGCCGACGGCGCCGCGCCGCCGATCCCGGTCATCCCCGCGTCGTCGGTGACGCGAACGACCACGTTCTCGGCCTCGGTCTGGGTGCCCCGCGAGATGGTGAACGGGTTCTCCAGCGGCAGCGAGACGCGCTCGAACTCGGTCTGGAGGCTCATTCGCCGCCGAGCCCCGCGTCGACGATCCCGTCCACGATGCGGTCTGCGCCGTCCCGGACCGGGTCGGCGGCCGGGACCCCGACCTCGTCGCCGAAGTCGGTCACGGCCTCCGCGGCCGCCGCGTCGTCGGCCACGTCTTTCGTGTTGAGCGCGCCGGCGACGACGCTCGCCTCGTTGACGGGCGCCGCCAGGCCCTCGTAGAGGTCGACGTAGTCGGCGAGCGGCGGGAGATCGAACGACTCGTAGCCGTGGACGACCTCGCGGCCCGCGGCGTGACAGAGGACGAGGCCGTCCGCCATCGACCCGTGGAGGATGCCGCAGGTGACCGCGGAGTAGGCGGGGTGGACGATGCTCCCCTGCCCCTCGACGACGAGCAGGTCGTGGTCGTCGCCGACCTCGAGGAGCATCTCCTCGACCGCGCCGGCGGTGAAGTCTGAGACGACGCGGTCGATCGGGTTCCCCCAGCCGGCGATCATGATCCCGGTCTGGCCGGTGGGGACGAACGCGGCGTCGATCCCGCGCTCGCGGGCGGCGGCAACGATCTCCAGCGAGGCCGTCATCTTCCCGACCGAGCAGTCGGTGCCGACCGTGCACACCACGTCGGCGTCGACGTCGCCCGAGGCGCCCGTCGCGACCGTGAGGTCGGCGTCGGGCTTCCGCACGTCGACGAGGTCGACGCCGTGCTCGTCCGCGAGCGCGGCTAGTTCCTCGTCCTCGTTCAGGAAGTAGTGGAGGCCGCTCACCACGTCGCAGCCGGCCTCGATCGCGGCCTCGACGTCCGAGCGCCACGACTCGTCGAAGCCGCCGCCGATGGGCGCGATCCCGATATATAAGGCGTCGAGGTCGCCGTCGGCGGCCGCGTGCGCGTCGTCGAACGACTCGACGATCGGCGCGTCCGCGACGTCCGGGACGTGGTCGCTCACTCGGTCGCCGGCGCAGTCGCGGTCGAGGACGGCCCTGACGTCCTGGTCGCCGTAGCGCAGCACGCCGAGGGCGGTCTTCGCGCGGTCGGGGAACTTCTCGTGGGCGAGGACGGCGATCCGCTCGTGGTCCATGGTGGGTCGCTCGCCCCGGGCGTTCTTAAAAGAGTCGAGCGGCAGTCGAGCGATCGACTCGACCGCGGCGATTCCATCGGACGAACCTCGAACGATCACTGTGACATTTATAAATAGAACTGCGGTGGCGCGCGCCTCCGAGCGGCCGCCCTCGGCGGCCGCGTGGAGCGCGTGCGAGGGAGTCAGTCGCCGGAGCGAAGCGGAGGCGACTGACGAGGCTGGGGAGGCGCGAGGCTGCGGTGCCGTGCGGGGCGGGACTCAAAGGGGCAGCCGCGAGGGCCGCGCAGACGACGTAAGCACCGCAGCGAGCAGCGCGAGCGAGGAGCGCAACGAGTGTGCGCGGCCCTCGTGGCTGGGGCTTTGGAGGTGTTCGCCATCGATCCACTGTCAGCTATTTATAAGCGAGCGGCTAGAGCTACCTCGAAAAGAACCACACAGAACTCAAAAAGCGCGTATTACGCGCTGCCGTCGACGAACTGCTCTGCGCCCTCGTAGAACCAGTAGCCGTTCTCGCGCATCACCCGGCCGAGCTCCTGGTGGAACTCGACGAAGTCGGCGAACTCCTCCTTTTCGACGTGCTCGAAGATCTCCGCGACGGAGACGACCGTCTCGAAGTCGATCCGGATCGGGTGGTCGCCGTACTGCTCGACGTACTCCGCGGCCGTGAGCGGGAAGTCTTCCTCCTCGTCGATCTTCTTCGCGAGCACGGCGTGGCCGTACTGCCGCATGCCCTCGCTCCCCTGCTCGCCGTCGGGGTCGTGTGGCCAGTCCATGTCTGGGAATTCGCCGGATCGGGGATAGTGGTTTCGGATGCGGCGGTGGCGGCCGGCCGCTCCTCGCGACCTGCTCAATCACACGCCGACCGGCGCACAAGACACTTCACCCCCGTTCGCGTCGCTCCGGGCATGCGCCGCAGAGCCCTCCTCGCGTCCGCAGCCGCCGTCTCGACCGCCTCGCTCGCGGGCTGTCCCACGCCGCCGTGGAGCGACGCCGCCGTACAGTTTGACGGCGCTGAACTGACGTTCCGCCGCGAACACACCGGCGAGTTCGATCCGGCCGACAGCGACAGGCTCGGCGGGGTCGAACTTCGCACCGAGTTCGATCGAGCGCCGCCTCGGCTCCTGATCAGAGGGATGGCGATGGGCGGCGTACAGGAGTGCTACCGGGTGAATCTGGTCGATGTAGGGCGCTCCGCCGAGCGCCTGTCGATCGAGGTTGCGGTCGAGCAACGGCCGTTTATAAGCGCCTGTAACGACGCCGGCGAGGGACACCCCTACGAGGTCGGCGTCGCGTTCAGCGAGGCGCCCGTTCCGGAGCGGGTCGTCGTCCGGCACGGAGAGGAGACGGTGCTGGAGGCGGACGCGTGAGGAGAACGGCTCCAACCGAGCGCGACGAGCGATGACGCCAACGGAGTCCGCGAGGGGTCGACCGACCGACGACCGACCCCGTTCCGGACGCCACCCGGACCGCACAAGACACTTCACGGCGCTCCGCGTGGCTCGCGACATGCGCCGCAGAGCCCTCCTCGCGTCCGCGGCCGCCGTCAGCACCGCCTCGCTCGCCGGCTGTCCCACCCCGCCGTGGACCGATGCCCCGACAGAAATCGACGGCGCCGAACTGACCTTCCGCCGCGAGTACGACGGCGACCTCGACGTCACCGGGTCCGGCGGGAACGACGTCGCCGAGGTTCGTCGACGGCTCGACGAGGACCCGCCGCGGCTGGTCGTGGCGGGATCGCTCCTCGACGGACCCCGCCGCTGTGAACGCGTCTCGCTGCTTGAGGCCACGCTCGACGACGGGACGCTCCGCCTCCGGATCGTCTCCGAGGACGACCCCGAATCGGACGTCGACGTCTGTTCGGACGTCGCCGAGCCCCACCCGTACTCGGTCGCCGTCGCGTTCGCCGACGCCCCCGTCCCGGAGCGCGTCGTCGTCCGCCACGAAACCGAGACGGTGCTCGAAAAGAGCGTATAAAAAAGCCGACGCCGCTCAGTCGTCGGCGGACGCTGCGTCGTCGCCCGCGGCCTCGATGTCGACCTCGATCTCCGCCGAGGCGGCCTTGTACTCGGGGATCTTGGCGCGCTCGTCGAGCACGTCGTTGGTGAGGCGGTTCGCGGAGGCGGCCGCGAAGTGCGGCGTGGTCCAGACGACCCCCTCCTTGATGTCCTCGGTGACGTCCGCGCGGACGGTGATCTCGCCGCGGCGCGATTTGAGATTCACGTAGTCGCCGTCCTCGATGCCGTACCGCTCGGCGTCGTTCGGGTGGACGTCGACGAAGTTCTCCGGGTGCTGCTTCGAGAGCGTCGGCGAGCGTCGGCTCATCGTCCCGGTGTTGTAGTGCTCTTCGAGCCGCGCGGTGGTCAACACGAGCGGGTACTCCTCGTCCGGGACCTCCTTCGGCTCCTGGTGGACGACGCCCTCGATGCGGCCGAGGCCGTCCTCGGTCTCGAACTCGTCCTCGTAGAGGAACGGGTCGCCCTCGTCGCCCTCCTCGTAGCAGGGCCAGTGGAGCCCCGTCTCGCCGAGCGCGTCGTAGGTCATCCCGTGCATGATCGGGCACACCTCGCGCAGCTCCTCGAACACGTCCTCCGGGCCGTCGAACTCGAACTCGTCCCCGTCGAACAGCCGCGTCCCCACCTCACAGAGGATGTCGAGGTCGTGGCGGGTGTTCTCGTGGACCTTGTGGACGCCGCGCATGCGCTGGACGCGGCGGTCGGTGTTGGTGACGGTGCCGTCGCGCTCGGCCCACGTCGTCGCGGGGAGGACCACGTCCGCGAGCTCGGCGGTCTCGGTCATGAAGATGTCCTGGACCACCATGAAGTCGAGCTCCTCGCGGAAGCGGCGCTCGGTCTCGTTGCCGTCCGGCTCGCTCATAATCGGGTTCTCGCCCATGACGTAGAGGCCGTGGACGGTGTCGCCGATCGCGTGGGATATCTCGACGTTCGTCAGCCCGGGCTCGGAGGGTATCTCGAAGCCCCACACGTCCTCGACGGACTCGCGGGCCTCGTCGTCGTCGACGAGCTGGTACCCCGGGAGGACGTTCGGCATCGCGCCCACGTCGCAGGTGCCCTGGACGTTGTTCTGCCCGCGCAGGGGGTTGACGCCCGTTCCGGGGCGGCCGAGGTTCCCCGTGATCAGCGCGAGGTTGATCTCGTTTTGAACGTTGTCGACGCCGCAGGTATGCTGGCTCATCCCCATCCCGGTGAAGATGGCCGCGTCGTTGGCCATCGCGTACTTCTCGGCGGCGAGCTCGATGTCCTCCAGCGGGACGCCGCACTCCTCGGCGGCCGCCTCCTTGTCGAAGTCCGCGAGCGTCTCCTTCAGGTGGTCGATTCCCTTGGTGCGCTCCTCCACGAACTCCTCGTCGATCCAGCCCGCCTCCGGCTCTTCCTCGTGGCGCTCCAGGATCGTCTTGAGGACGATATTTAACAGAGGAATGTCGGTGCCGGGCTTCAGCTGGAGGTGCATGTGCCGGTCGGTGTCGCCGATATCAAACGACCGGGTGGTCTTGTTCGCGTGGGGATCGACCTGGATGACGGTCGCGCCCTCCAACACGGCCTGCCGGAAGTACTGGCTGTTGGCGATCGGGTGCTGCTCGCCCGGGTTCGCGCCCTGGATCCACAGCACGTCCGCGGAGTCCTCTAAGTCGGCCATGCTGTTCGTCATCGCGCCCATGCCGAGGCTGGTCCGGAGCGCCCAGACGGTCGAGGCGTGACACATCCGCGTGCAGTTGTCGACCTGATTCGTGCCGTACCGCCGCGCGAGCTTCTGGATGAGGTAGTTCTCCTCGTTGAACGTCTTCGAGGAGCCGAAGAAGCCCATCCCGTCCGGACCGTGTGCCTCTCGAATCGACCCCATCTCGTCGACGACGCGGTCGAACGCCTCTTCCCACGTCGCCTCGCGGAACTCGCCGCCCTCCTTGATCAGCGGCTCCGTCAGTCGGTCCTCGTGGTCGACGACCTGCGTCGCCGCGCCGCCCTTGATGCAGACGCTCCCCTCGTTCACCGGCGCGTCGGCCCACGGCATGAAGCGCATCTCGCCGGGCTCGTCGCCCTCCAGCACGCGGATCCCGCAGCCGACCCCGCAGTACGGACAGATAGTCTTCGTCGCGTCGTCCGGTTCACTGGACATCCGTCTCACCGCCCCCGTGTGCGTACATATGACACGATCTATCGTCGCAGTCCATGAGTGTGTCGGTGGTTCCGCCGAGCGGGCGGACAGGCCTCGTCGTCCCAGTCGGGAGATCGTTAATATTCGGCGTATCAGTTTTGTTAAACGTAACTATAACGGAAAAACATTTACTATGATGTGCTAACATGTTCCTCGCGGATCCTATGAGAGCTGTTGTCTACCAAGGCCCGTACGAAGTGGCCGTCGAGGACGTAGACGAACCGGAGATCGAACACCCGAACGACGTCGTCGTCGACATCACGACGTCTTGTATCTGCGGCTCCGACCTCCACATGTACGAGGGGCGTACCGCGGCCGAGGAGGGAATCGTTTTCGGCCACGAGAACATGGGGGTCGTCAGCGAGGTCGGCGAGGCCGTCTCGACGTTAGAGGAGGGCGACCGCGTCGTGATGCCCTTCAACGTCTCCTGCGGCTTCTGTCAGAACTGCGAGGAGGGGTACACCGGCTTCTGTACCAACGTCAACCCCGGCTTCGCGGGCGGCGCGTACGGCTACGTCGCGATGGGGCCGTATCCGGGCGGACAGGCCGAGAAGCTGCGCGTCCCGTACGCCGACCACAACGCGCTAAAACTGCCCGAGGGCCGCGAGCACGAGGACGCGTTCTCGCTGCTCGCGGACATCTTCCCGACCGGGTGGCACGGCACCGAGCTGGCGAACCTCGAGTCCGGCGAGTCCGTCGCCATCTTCGGCGCGGGGCCGGTCGGGCTGATGGCCGCCTACAGCGCGAAGATCAAGGGTGCGGCGGAGATTTACATCGTCGACCAGGTACCGAGCCGACTGGAGCTCGCCGAGGAACACTGTGACGCCCATCCGATCGACTTCTCCGAGGGCGACCCGGTCGACCAGATCATCGAGGAACACGGCGGGATGGTCGACAAGGGCGTCGACGCGGTCGGGTACCAGGCGACCGACCCGGACGACGTCGACACCGACACCGAGGACTACTCCTACCAGCCGGCCAAGGAGAACCCGGCGGTCGTGATCAACAACCTCATCCGCGTCGTCCGGCCGACGGGCGAGCTGGGCATCCCCGGTCTGTACGTGCCCGAGGACCCGGGCGCGCCCGACGACATGGCCGCGCAGGGGCGGCTCGGAATCGACTTCGGGAAGTTCTTCGAGAAGGGGCTCAAATGCGGTACGGGCCAGTGTAACGTAAAGGAGTACAACCGGTACCTCCGCGACATGATCATCGAGGGCCGAGCCGATCCGAGTTGGGTCGTCTCCCACCGCGTCAACCTCGACGAGGCGCCCGAGATGTACGAGGCGTTCGACGCCCGCGAGGAGGGCGTCACGAAGGTCCTGCTGGAGCCCTAACTCCCGAACCACCCCTCGCCGGCGGTCCGAACTTTTTCACTCCGCGACGCGCGTCAGACCCGGAGCCACGCCTTCGGGTGTTCCGCGCGGAGGTGCGACTGATACTGCGAAATCAGCTCCGGATACCCGTCAGCAACGCCGTGCCACTCGCAGAGGTCGCAGCCCCGCTCGACCGCCTCGTCGCCGCCATGAACGTGTCCGCCGCGTCTGTATATGACCATGTGGATTCCCGCCGCGGCCGACCCGCGTTGATAGGTAGCGTACGACGCGGACGGGGTTCACTCTGTCGGCGGCCGCGGGACGTTCGGCGGCGGCCGCGGCTCCGAGCCGACCGCTCGCCGCTCCCGCCGAAACCGGTATGTCGATCCCTCTCGTGGTGGCTCGTATGTGTAAGTACTGTAACTGGGCGTTCCACGACGAGTGGGGCCAGCTGCTGAAGTACGACGATGTCTACCAGTCGGCGGTCGGCGCCGAGACCGAGTCCACCCACGGGTTCCACGAGGACTGGGACGACCTGCAGGCCGAACTCGAGATCTAACTCGGCGGTCTCACAGCGGGAACGCCTCGGCGGCCGCCTCGTCGGCCGCCGCCTCCCCGTCGGCGCCGGCGGTCGCCAGGTCGTCAAGCTCGCCGCGAATCCGCGCCTCGTCCATCTCGCTGCCGATGAACACGAGCCGCGTCCGGCGGTCGTCGTCCGGTCCCCACTCGCCGATGGGGCCCGCCTGTACCGAGGGGCCGGCCTGGCTCACGCCGATCACCTCGTCGGTGCCGGCGACGTTCGCGACGCCCTTCGCCCGCACGACGGCGCCGTCCCAGTCGTCGAGCCACGCCGCGAACCGCTCCGGGTCGAGGGCGTCGGCCGAGCGGTAGACGAACGAGTCGACCCCGTGGGCCGCGGCCGCCCCCTCGGCGTGGTCGTGCGCGTGGCCGTCTCGTTCCTCTGCGCCCTCGCCTCCCTCGTCGCCCTCGCTCTCAGCTATCGCGCGTTTCCACCCCGGCGACCGCTTTGCCGTCTCGAAGTCGAACCGCCCGGTGTCGAGCACGTCGCCCGGGTCGACCTCGGAGTAGCTCGTTCGAATGCGCTTCGCGCGCGGCCCCAGCCGGTCGGCGACCGACTCGATCTCGTCGAGCACGTCGTCGGGGACCATGTCCGTCTTGTTCAACACGAGCACGTCGCAGAACTCGATCCCCTCGACGAGCACGTCCGCGAGGGGCCGGTCGGCCGCCGGCTCGCCGTCGCCGGGGAGGTCCTCGCCCGCGTCGAACTCCTTCCAGAACCCGTAGGTGTCGAGGACGGTCACCATCGTGTCGAGCCGGAAGCGCTCGGTCGGGTCGACCTCGCTGTCCTCGGTCCCCTCGGTGAACGCCCGCGCGATCGGGATCGGCTCGGAGATGCCCGACGACTCGACGAGGAGGTAGTCGAACTCCCGTGACGCCGCGAGCGTCGCCGCCTCCGAGAGGAGGTCGTCCTGGAGTCGGCAGCAGATACAGCCGTTCGAGAGGTCGATGACGCCCTCCTCGTCGTTCTCGCGGGCGACGAGTTCGGCGTCGACGTTCACCTCGCCCATGTCGTTCAAGATGACCGCGATCCGCCTGTCGCCCGGGTTCGCGAGCAGGTGGTTCACCATCGTCGTCTTCCCGGCGCCGAGGTAGCCGCTGAGGACGGTGACCGGGATCCGGTCGTCTGTCATACGTGTTATCAGTGTCCACGCCAGTATGAAACGATCGATCGGGACGATCGGCACGAACGTTCATCCGTCCCACCGCCGTACCGCGAGGTGATGGACCTGAGCGAGTCGACCGTCCGGGACCGCGCCCGGGCGTACGCGGAGGCGGAACCGCTGTACGACGTGGAGCGCCAGCACGTCGAGACGGTCCCGAAGACCTTCGCCGGCGAGGAGTACGGACGCCGGGACGCCCAGTGGATCGTCCGGTGGTACTTCCGGCGGTACCTCGGCGAGTACCCGGACCGCGAACGGCGCGAGCGGGAGGACGCCTTCCGCGACAACGAGTTCGACGACGTGATCGACGCCATCGACGCCGCCGTCGACGCGGTGGGCGTAAAAAACGACGATTCACCGGACGCTGACGCCGCCTTCGACGCGCTCACCGCGCTCGACGGGGTCGACGTCGCGGTCGCGTCCGGGTTTCTCCAGTTCCTCGCCCCGTCGCGGTTCGTCGCGGTCGACCGCCGGACCTGGGCGGTTCTGGCCGCGGTTGGCGAGCTCGACGACCCGTATCCGGACCCGCCTTCGAGTGCCGACTACCGGCGGTTCGACGACGCCTGCCGGGCCGTGATGGACCGGACCGGCGTCGACGCGTGGACGCTGTACCGGGCGCTCTGGCGGTCGTTCGAGGAGCTCCCGGAGGGAAGCTCGTAGCGGATCTACTCCACGACTTCGACGACCGGGTCGTCCGCGATCAGGCGCGTGAGGAGGACGCGCGGCACGTTCGCGCGGAAGAGGATCTCCCCGGCGACCGCTCGGGCCGCGGCGGCGTCCGCCTCGTCGTCGACCTTGTTCACGACCGGAATCGCGGTCGCGCCGCTCGGGACGCCCTTCAGCCCGCCCGCGGGGCTCGCGAGGACTGTCGCGACGTCGGCGGGGCGGATCTCGTCGCCGATCTCGCGGCCGGTGATCGCGGCGACCTCAGCCGGCCGGTGGACGAGCTCCTCGGTGAGGGGCTCGCCAACGACGTGCGCGCTCGCGATCGGGACGACGACGTCCGCGTTCGCCGGGATCTGCGGCTCGTGGTCGCCGGGCGCCTTGAACTCGCGGAGGCGCGCCCCGTCCGCCTTCACGAGCGTCGCGCCGGGCGCGGCGTCGGCGATCTCGGCGACCGTCTCCGTATCGTACCCGAGGTACCGGTCTGACCGCTCGCGCTCCGGGACCAGCCCGAGCGGCCAGTCGCCGTCTCCGGCCTCCTCGATCGCGGCCACCGGGTCCTCGGTCACGCGCACCGCGGCGACCCGATCGTCGAAGATCGGTATTCGCACGCTCGCGGTCACGACTGCCCGGTCGAGCCGGTCGGCGAGCGCGAACAGCGTCGACTTCTTGCCGCCCGCGCCGACGACGCAGACGGTCGCGTCGCGGGCGTCGAGCGCGGTCGTCAGGTCCATACGCCCCCGTACGACCGCGTCGGCCCTCACTCTGGCGGTCGCGCCCAGACGGACGACCGCGCGACCCGATCACGGTGCCGGACAGATTGATACGTCTCCGCCGCGCATCGCGTCTGAATGCGTCCGAGTCGCACTCGAATCCTCCGCGTCGACCTCTCGACGGGCGAGACCGCCCGCGAGCGCGTCCCGCGGGACTGGCGCCGCGACTACGTCGGCGGGAAGGGACTGGGTGCGCGCTACCTCTACGAGGAGCTGTCGCCGGGGACGGACCCGACGGCCCCCGCGAACCTCCTCGCGTTCCTCGTCGGACCCCTCGCGGGCTACCTCCCGGGCGAAACGCGCTACGTCGCGGTGACGAAGTCACCGCTCACCGGCGGCTTCCTCGACTCGTACGCCGGCGGCGCGTTCGCCGACCGGCTCGCGGGGTCGCTCGGCGACTGCCTCGGCCTGCTCGTGACCGGCGCCGCCGACCGGCCGGTCCGGATCGAGGTGGAGGACGGTCGCGCCCGGATCGAACCGAGCGGCGCGTGGGGCGCCGACGCCGCCGAGACCGCCGAGCGGTTCCCGGACGCCGGGGTCGCCTGCGTCGGCCCGGCGGGCGAGCGCGAGGCGGCGTACGCGACGATCGCGAGCGACGGCGGCGCCCACCACGCGGGCCGGGGCGGCGCCGGCGCCGTGATGGGCGCGAAGCGCCTCAAGGCGGTCGTCGCCCGGGATCCCCCGCCGACGGTCCCGGACGACCTCGCCGCGCTCCGCGAGCGCGACGCCGCGGCCTACGGCGACGAGCCGACCGGCGAGTGGCAGGCGGCCGGCGAGACCGTCGAGACGATCGACTACGCGAACGAGGTCGGGATACTCGCCGCGGAGGGGTGGACGGAGACCGGCTTCGACGGCGCCGACGACATCGGGGTCGAGGCCGCGCTGGAACGCGCGGCGGGGCGCGAGGGAGGCGACGACGGGCCCGCAGGCGAGGACGGGCCCGTAGGCGACGACGGGCCCGCAGGCGACGACGCGGAGGGCGCCGACCTCGCGGCCCCCGGCGGCTTCCGGATCGACACGCCCGACGGCGAGGTCGTCCCGCGCGGCGCGGCGCCGATCACGCTCGGCGCGGGCCTCGGGATCGACGACTTCGACCGCGTCGTCGATCTCTGTGGAGTCTGCGACCGACTCGGCCTCGACGTGATCGGCGCGGGCAACGCCGTCGCGTGGGCGGTCCGCGCCGGGGAGGCGGGGGTCGTTGACTGCCCGGTCTCGTTCGGCGACGCGGACGGCGCCGAGAGCCTTTTAAAAGCGATCGCGGCCCGCGAGGCGCCGCCAGGCCTCGACGTCGACCCCGACCTGCCGAACGCTCTCGCGGACGGGATCGACGCCGCGGTCGCCCGGTTCGGCGGCGCGGAACTCGTGCCGACGGTGAAGTCGATGGCGCTGCCCGGCTTCGACCCGCGCGCGGCGGTCGGCGTCGCGCTCGCGTACGCGACGAGCGACCGCGGCGCATGTCACCGCCGCGCGCGCCCGCAGGACACGGAGCCCCTCGCCCGCCCGGACCGGTCCCCGGCCGACCGGGTCCGCGACGTGGTCGGCGAGCAGAACGGGCGGTCCGTGCTATGGAGCCTCGTCGTCGACGACTTCGTCGGCGAGGCGGTCTGGACCGACCTCGGCGCGGAGTGGCTCGCGGCGATCGACCACCCGGCGGTCACCGGCGTCGACCGCGACGGCGACGCGGGGGAGGAAAGCGACGTCGACTCCATCGCGCCGGGCGACTCGACCGCCGGGCTCGCGACGACTGGCGAGCGGATCTGGACGCTGACGCGGCTGTTCAACGCCCGCGAGGGGTTCGACCGCGCGGACGACGCGCTCCCCGAGCCGCTCCGCACGTCGGCGGCCGACGGAACGCCGGGCGTCGACGTCGACGCGTTCGACCGCCTGCTGGACCGCTACTACGCGGCGCGGGGTTGGGGCGAAAGCGGGCTCCCGACGGGCGAAACGGTCGATCGGCTCGGGCTCGCGGGCGTCGTCGACGACGCGACGCCGCTGGACGAGCGCCCGATCGACCTCGGCGCAACGAGCGATTCGGACGACTGACGGAAAAAGGGGTTTTGGCGGCTTCCGGACGCTCAGCGACGCAGACCGCCTTCCGACTTGATCCGCATGATGTGTCGGACGTTGAGGTAAATCTCCTCGGGCGACGTCTCCTCGTCGTCGTCGTACAGGTCCGACACGCGGTAGAGGACCGCCGAGAGCTGCTTGCTCTCCGAGCTCTCTCCGCGGACGTCCTCGGCCACGTCCCGGAGGAACTCCCGCACCTCGTCGTCCGCGGCGAACGCCTCCTCGGCCGCGTCGGTCGCCGACTCGGGCACCACCGGATCGACGCCGGCGGCCGCGAGGGGGTCCTCGTGGCTGTCGCCGTCGCTCGCCGCGCCCCCGCCTTCGGACCCGTGGGGGTCACCGTCCGCGTCGGTCATCGCCCGTCGCTCACCCCGCGGCGGCGCACGACGCCGGCGTTGTTCGCGACGTTTTCGACGAGCACCTTGAACGCGTCCGCGGTCTCGCCGTCCTCTAGGACGACGGGTTCGCCGTCGTCGCCGCCGGTTCGCACGTCGGGGTCGAGCGGGATCCCGCCGAGGAACGGGAGGTCGTGGTCCGCGGCGAGCGCCTTCCCGCCGCCCGAGCCGAATATCTCGTGGAACCCGCCGCAGTCCGGACAGCGGAAGCCGGCCATGTTCTCCGCGATACCGAGGACGTTCGTGTCGTGTTTGCCGAACATGCGGAGTCCCTTCACCGCGTCGTCGAGCGCCACGTCCTGCGGGGTCGTGACGATCACGGCGCCCGTCAGCGGGAGGGTCTGGAGGATCGTGAGCTGCGTGTCGCCCGTCCCCGGCGGGAGGTCCATCACGAGGTAGTCGAGCTCGCCCCACTCGACGTCCTCGACGAGCTGGGTGATGATCTTGTGGACCATCGGGCCGCGCCAGATGACGGGGTCGTCCTCGCCGGTGAGGAAGTCCATGCTCATCAGCTTCACCTCGAACCGCTCGGGGGGAACGATCGTCTCGCCGTCCGTCTCGGGGCGCTGCTCGGCCGACACCATGCGCGGCACGTTCGGCCCGTACACGTCGGCGTCGAACAGGCCCACGCGAGCGCCGAGCGCGGAGAGCCCGGCGGCGAGGTTCACCGCGACGGTCGACTTCCCGACGCCTCCCTTCCCGGAGGCGACGGCGATCACGTTCTGGACGCCCGGGAGGACCTGCTCGTCGGCGGCGAGATCGTCCGGGATCGACGCCGACAGCTCAACGTCGAACTCGGTGTCCGCGAGCGCCGCCCGGACGTCGTCGGCGATGGCCGACTCGTTCGGCGAGAAGGGCGCGCCGAGCGCGAGCGACACGCGGACCGTCCCGCTACCCCTGTCCTCGCCGGCCTCGACCTCGACATCGTTCACTAAGCCGAGCGAGACGATGTCGTCGCCGAGGTCGGGGTCCCGCACGTCCGCGAGCCGCTCCCGCACGTCCGCTTCGTTCATGCTCGGGAGGAGGGCCGTGGCTCGAATAAGGGTTCTGTACCCCGATCAGTCGATCCGGGTTCCGGCGTTCTCCCCGCGCAGGAACAGCGCAAGCCCGTCGGCGCCGAACACGTACGCCGGCGCGTCGAGCGCGAGCAGCTCCCGCACTTTCGCGGCCATGCCACCGGAGACGTCGGTGGCGTCGCTCCCACCGAGTGCGTCCGCGACCGCGTCGAAGTCTTCTATCTCGGCGATCACGTCGCCGTCGGCGTCGAAGACGCCGGGAACCGTCGAACAGACGCCCACGCGGCGCGCACCCAGCCCCGCGGCGAGTTCGACGACCAGCTCGTCGCCCGAGACGACGGTCACCCCCTCGCCCGCGGTCGCCACGCCGTCGCCGTGGAGGACGGGGACGAACCCCTCGCCGAGCAGCGTCGCCGTCGACCCGAGCGGGAGGTCGAGGTCGCCGTCGGCGCCCTCGGGCCGCGCCGCGAGCGACAGCGGGTGAACGGGGGCCGCGGGCACGCCGCGCTCGCGGAACCGCTCTGACACGTGCGCGTTCAGCCGCTTCATCGCGCCGTGGACCGCCGCCACCGCGTCCGCGTCGCGCGTCCCGTCGGTCGTCGACACCCCGTGTTCGCTCGCGTGGTGATGGCCGAAGCTCCCGCCGCCGTGGACAACGACGAGCCGGTCGACCGCGCCCGCCGAGAGCGCGTCGGCGACGGCGTCGCAGGCCGCCTCGAGCGCCGCGTCGTCGAGCGTCTCGGGGCTCTCCTTCTCGGTGATCAGGCTCCCGCCGAGCTTGAGGACGACGGGGGGCGCGGGATCGTCCGCGTCGAGGACGGCGGCGTCCTCCCCGGACGCACCCGTCGGACCGCTCCCCGTCACGGCTCCACCACGCGGACGCCCTCGGTCGCCAGCTCGGCGCGGAACGCCTCCTCGCAGCCCTGCGTGAACGATAGCGCGGTCTCCGTCGCGTCGCTCTCGTCGAGCGCAACGATACAGCCGCCGCCGCCCGCCCCGGTGAGCTTCGCGCCGTGCGCGCCCGCGTCCCGCGCGGCCCACACCATCGCGTCGAGCGACCGGGCGGAGACGCCGAGCGCGGCGAGCAGCCCGTGGTTGAAGTCCATCAGCTCGCCGAGCTCCGCGAGCAGCGCCGGCTCCGGGTCGCGCTCGGGGTTGGCGTCAGCCAGCAGGCCCTCGCCGGCCCGGACGAGGTCGCCGATCGATTCCACCGTGTCCGCGGCGAACTCGTGTTCCGCCCGCAGTTCGCGGACGCCCGCGACCAGTTCGCCGGTGTCGCCCGCGCCGCCGTCGAAGCCGACGACGAACGGCAGGTTCGGGGCGTCGATCGGCTCGCAGTCGTCGCCCTCGACCCGCACCGCGCCGCCCATCGTCGAGCAGAAGGTGTCCGCCCTGGAGGCCTGCCCGTCTTGGACCTCGTACTCCGCGCGGTACGCCCGGTCGGCGAGCTCGCGGCGGTCGAGCGGCTCGCCGAGCGCGCGGGTCGCCGCGTCGATGCCGGCCACGACCACGGCCGCGGACGACCCCAGCCCCGCGCCCAGCGGGATGTCGCTCTCGACGGTGATGTCGAAGCCGGCGTCGGGCGCGTCGGCCGCGTCCCGCGCCTGCTCGACGGCCGCGTCGACGTACCCCATCGCGGCCTCGACGAGCGGCGTCGGCACGTCGACGTCGGGGCGGTCGCTCGTCCCGCCGGCGTACTCCACCGTGAACCCGTCCAAGGAGAGGTCCTCGGCCTCGACGCGCACGTGGTCGTCCTCGCGCGGCTCGGCGGTCACCGTCGCGCGTCGCTCGACGGCCGCCGGCACGGCCGGCTCGCCGTAGACGACGGCGTGTTCGCCGAAGAGGTACACCTTCCCCGGCGCTTCGCAAACGGTCATACGAACTCACTCACCCCGCGCGCTTACAGGCGTTGCGCTTGTGGGCGGGGCGAGCGGTGAGGAAGTTGGGGCGAGCGGCGAGGAGGGCGGGATGGCGACCCCTCCGCCCCGTCAGCTTTTCACCGGCGGCCGCCGTCGTGCGCGCCATGACCGCGATCCCGTCGTTTCTGACGCAGTCGTTCGCGAACTTCGTCGCGGGGCTGGCCGTCGCGATTCCCCGACTGCTCTCGGGGTTCGTCTTCCTCGCGCTGGCGTACGCGGCGGTCCGGATCGTCCTCGCGCTGGTTCGGTCGTCGATCGAGCGGATGTACGTCGGCGACCGCGAACTCGTGGGCGACCTGATCGTCACGCTCGTCGCGGTCTTCCTCTGGTTCGGCGTCGCGCTCACGTTCCTGAAGGTGCTCGGGATGGGCGACATCGCGGCGAGTCTGGGCACCGCCGTCGGCTTCATCGCTTTGGGCGTCTCCTACGCCCTCTCCGAGATGATCGAGGACACGGTGGCGGGCGTCTACCTCCTGCGCGATCCGGACTTTAACGTCGGCTACCGCGTCGAGGCCAAGGGCGTCACCGGCACCGTCGCCGCCATCGAGCTCCGGAAGACGCGGATCGACGCCGACAACGGCGACCGGATCGTCGTGGCGAACCGCGAGATCGAGCCGCGCTGGACCCACGACGTGCCGGAGGCGGAGCCCGGCGACGAGGGGCCGTCGACCGTCGACGCCGCTGACGGGGGGCCGTCGACGGCCGACTGATCCGCGTCGACGCCGAACGAGCGCCCGTCGGAGACGAACTCTCCTCCCAAAGCTTATCACTCAGCTCCGAAACTCAACTGCCGTCATGTCATCAGCAGCCTCCGAGCGCGTCGAGGGCGACACGACGCTTGCGGCGCTGTCGCACGCGTCGGCGCTCTTCGCGTCGTTCCTCGGCCCGATCCTGTTTTTAGTCCTCGCGGACGACGACGACGAGCTCGTCAAACAGAACGCCAAGAACTCGCTGAACTTCCAGATCGTCGTCTTCGTCGCCCTCATGATCGCCGCCGTCCTGAGCTTCGTGTTCATCGGGCTCCTGCTGTTCCCGATCATCGGCGTCGTCGACCTGGTCTTGGTCCTCATCGCCACGGTGAAGGCCAACGACGGGCAGGTCTACTCCTACCCGTTTACGCCCGACATCGTCTGAGCGCGCCGTCTCTCGCGGCGCGATGCCGACGGCTGGCGGACGGTGAACGGACGAAACGAAAGTAGACTCGAAAAACGACCGCCTTAGAGTTCGTCCTCGAAGTCCTCGAGGGCGAACACCGTGTCGGCGCCGCGGCGGTCGAGCGTCTCGTTGGCGAGGAGCCAGTAGACGACCGACAGCGCGCGGCGACCCTTGTTGTTCGTCGGGATGACGAGGTCGACGTTCGACAGCTGGTTGTTGGAGTCGCACATCGCGATGACCGGGATGCCGACGGTGATGGCCTCCTTGACGGCCTGCGCGTCGCCGATGGGGTCAGTGACCACGACGACGTCCGGCTCGATGTAGCCGGCGTAGTCGGGGTTCGTCAGCGTGCCCGGGATGAAGCGTCCAGTGCGGGCGCGGGCGCCGATGGCGTCCGCGAACTTCTCGGCCGGGAACCGGCCGTATTGCCGCGAGGACGTGACGAGGATCTGCTCGGGGTTGTAGTTCGCGAGGAAGTCCGCGGCCGTGCGGATCCGCTCGTCGGTGAGGCTCACGTCGAGGACGTACAGCCCGTCGTCGCGAACGCGGTGGATGAACCGCTCCATGTCCTTCGTCTTCTGCTGGGTCCCGATGTGGACACCCGCGGAGAGGTAGTCCTCGACGGGGATCAGCAGGTCGACGTCGTCGTCGGGCATGACGTCGTCGTCGAACGGGGAGGCGTCCTCCTCGTCTGCGGCGTCGTCGTCCGCCTCCTCCGTCGCGTCGGCCTCGGCAGCCGCCTCGCTCTCGGCCTCAGCGGACGCCCCCTCGGCGGCCGCGTCGGCGGTCGGTTCCTCGGTCGTGTCGGCCTCCTCCTCGACCCCCGCGTCGACCGCCTCGGTCTCCGCGTCGTCGTCGAGTTCGACCGCGTCGTTGTCTTCGCTCATGCGTGGTGTGGGCCCGTCATACCGCGTCGTCCGCGATGCGGACCAGTTCGTTCAGCTTGGCCGTTCGCTCGCCGCCGACCGTGCCGGTCTTGATGTAGCCGGCGTCGGTCGCCACGGCGAGGTGTGCGATGGTGGTGTCCTCGGTCTCGCCCGAGCGGTGGGAGATGACCGTCTCGTACCCGTTGCGGGCGGCGAGTTCGACGGCGTCGAACGCGTCCGACAGCGTCCCGATCTGGTTCGGCTTGATGAGGATGCTGTTGGCCGCGCCCGCGTCGATCCCGTCTTGGAGCCGCTCGACGTTGGTGACGAACAGGTCGTCGCCGCAGATCAGCGTCCGGTCGCCGACCCGGTCGGTCAGCTCCGCGAACGCCTCGTAGTCGTTCTCGTCGAGCGGGTCCTCGACGTACGCGAGGTCGTACTCGTCGACGAGGCCGGCGACGTACTCGATCTGCTCGTCGGCCGACTTCGTCTCGTCGCCGTACACGTACGCCTCGGCGTCGTCGTCGTACAGCTCGGCAGCCGCCATGTCGAGCCCGAAGCGGATCTCGAATCCGACCTCGCTCTCGACGCGGTCGACCGCCTCGTCGACGACCTCGAACGCCTCCGCGTCCGAGATGGGGGGCGCCCACGCGCCCTCGTCGCCCTTCGCCGCGGGCACGCCGCGCTCGTCGAGCACGTCCGCGACCGCCGCGTGGACCGCGGCGTTCGCGAAGACGGCCTCCGAGACGCTGGGCGCGCCCACGGGCGCCGCGAGGAACTCCTGGATGTGGGTCGCCTCCTTGGCGTGTTCCCCGCCGCCGACGACGTTGCCGAGCGGAACGGGGAAGTTCTCGCCGCGGAACGCGCCGCCGAGGTGCTGGTACAGCGGCGCACCGAGCACGTCGGCGGCGGCCTTCGCGGCCGCCATCGAGATGGCGACGGCGCTGTTGGCGCCGATGTTCGAGAAGTCGTCCGTGCCGTCGGCGGCGCGCAGGGCGTTGTCGACCGCGCGCTGGTCGCCCGCGTACAGGCCTTCCAGCCGCGGCACCGCGTGTTCGCGGGACTTCGCGATGGACTCGCTCGCGGGTAGTTCGATCGCCTCGTACTCGCCCGTCGACGCCCCGCTGGGGGCCGCCCCGCGGCCGAAGCCGCCGGACTCGGTGAGCACGTCGGCCTCGACCGTCGGGTTCCCGCGCGAGTCGAGCACGCGTCGCAGCGAAATGCTAGTGATTCGGGTCATCAGTTGGATTCCCTCCGCACCGTGAACGGGAGCGCGCCCGCGTCGTACTCTTCGGCGGCGACGAGGATCGGCTCCGTCTGGTCCGTGTCGATCAGCACGGGCGCCCCGTAGGACACCTGTAGCGCTCGCGCGCCGAGGATGCGTGCCTTCTCGTATCGATTGTAGCGCTGTTCTGACATGGTTACTGGTACGGCGAGACGACGTCGACGAGGTCGCGGTGGCTGACCATCATCCGCCGGCAGCAGTGCCGGTCGACCCCGAGGTCGTCGAGCACCTCGCCGGGGTCCTCGTCGCCCTCGCGAGCCCGCTCTTTGAACTCTTCCCAGTGTTCACCCACGACGTTGCCGCACGTGAAACACCGGACGGGGATCATCATGACTGGATCACCTCAGCGGTAGGACTTCTGGTAGCGAGCGCGCGCGCCGGGTCCGCCCCACTTCTTGGGTTCGGACTGGCGCACGTCGTTGACCAGCAGGGTGCGGTCGAAGTTCATGTACGCGTCGCGCAGCTCGGCGTCGCCGAGGTGCTGGACGAGGCCGCGGGCGATGGCGGTCCGCGCCGCGTCCGCCTGCCCGCTGAAGCCGCCGCCCTCGACGTCGATATCGATGTCGACGCCGTCGCGGAGCTCCTCGCCCGCGATACGGAACGGCTCCAGCATCTTGAGCCGCGCCTGCTCCGGTTCGACCAGCTCGACTGGCTGGGAGTTGATGCGCACGCGACCCTCGCCCTCGCGCACGGTGGCGCGGGCGACGGCCGTCTTCTTCTTGCCTGAGGTGTTCGTTACCATGTGACGTTGGCTCCCAGAGACTCGGAGATCTCCCCGAGCGTCGTGAATTTGATGTTCGAGAGGCGGTCGAGCGAGGTGCCGTCGAGGACGACGCTCTCGACGTCCTCGTCGCGCTCGTAGGGGTTCCCGACGTACACGCGCACGTTCGAGAACGCCTCGCGGCCGTCCTCCGACTTGTACGGCAGCATGCCGCGGATGGCGCGCTTGAAGATCCGGTCCGGACGCTTCGGGTAGTAGGGCCCGCTGTCCGAGCCGAGCTCCGCGCGCTTGTGGTACGTCTCCATCGTCGCCTCCTCGTTGCCGGTGATGACGGCGCGCTCGGCGTTGACGACGGCAACGGTCTCCCCGGCGAGGGCGCGTTGCGCGACCTCCGAGGAGACGCGACCGAGGATACAGTCGCGGGCGTCGACGACGACGTCCGCGTCGATCTTCGCGAGACTCATCGGATCACCCGCACGTTGCTTCCTTCGGGGTTCTGTTCGATGAACTGTTCCAGCGCCACCGCCTCGCCGGCCTGGTCGATCTTCGTCCGGGCGGTCCCGGAGAAGTCGACGGCGGCGACGGTGACGTTCGTTTCGAGCACACCGCTGCCCAGCACCTTGCCGGGGACGACGACCGTCTCGTCTTCCTGCGCGTATCGTTCGATACGGCCCAGGTTGACCTCAGCGTGCGTGCGCCGTGGCTTCTCCAGTCGGTCGGCGACGTCCTGCCACACGTTGGCACCGGAGTCGCGCGAGACCGACTTCAGATCGGCGATGAGGTTCTGTAGTTTCGGGTTCGTCTTGCTACTCATAGCTGTCCCTCCTGAACGGAGAGTTCGTGGAAAACGGAGTGCAGGGAGCAGGATTTGAACCTGCGGACCTCTACAGGACAGCGCCCTGAACGCTGCGCCGTTGGCCTGACTTGGCTATCCCTGCGTGCACTCCACCGTATTCCGGCTCCCTTCAAACCACTTTCGGTCCCGCCGTCCGCCGCGTCGGCCGCGGGCGCTCCGGCGGTCGGAGCGGCGCCGCGGCTGTCGGCGGGGGCGACGGTCAGGGTGTTGGTTCGAAGGGCCGTCATTTCCTTATACTGCGACTTTCGTCTGTAGTTCGTCCGCGCGGTCCTCAATGGAGTCGATGGCGCGGAGCAACAGTTCCTCGACGTCGAACGAGCCGTCCGTCTCGATGTGGAAGACGAACGCGCCCGGCACGTCCTCGACCGCGACCTCCTTCCCGGGGAACCGGTCCGAGAGGTCGTTGTCGAACTCGTCCGTGAGCTCTATTTCCCCGTCGGGCGTCTCGATGACGCCGCGGAGGATGTTCGGCTCGTCGTCGTCGAACTCGCCGCGGTCGCCTTCGACCGAGACGCGCTGGAGGTGGCGGTAGCCGACGGAGACGCCGCCCTGGTGTTTGGCGTGCTCCTTCCCGGTGTCTAACACCGCCGTCGCCTCGAACTCGAGGCGCTGTCCCTCCTTCAGCTCGATGATCGGAACGTTCTCGTCGGCGACCTCGACGAGCGGGTCAGCGCTCTCGATGTCGCCGGAGTACGCCGTCGCCGGGCCTTCGACGTCGAGCGCGAGGGTGACCTCGTCGCCGAGTTCGAAGTCGTCGAGCGGCGTTGTCAGGGGGATAAGCCCCAGACGCAGGCCGATCATCTCGTCGAACATGACCGAGGAGTTCTCGACGAACTGGACCGTGTCGATCGAGAACGTCGGGACGTCGGCGATCATCGCGCGGCGGATGCCGTTTGCGAACGCCGGCGTGAGCCCGCGGATCAGCACCCGCGCGCTTCGTTCGTCCCGTTCGACGTACTGGACGTCGAATTCGTCTTCGGTCATGTCAGACTCGCTTGTTCTTCGGCGCCTTCGTCCCGTCGTGCGGGATCGGCGTGACGTCCTCGATGCGCCCGATCTCGACACCCGCACGCGAAAGCGCGCGGATCGTCGCCTGCGCACCGGGGCCGGTGGACTTGTTGAGGTTGCCGCCGGGGCCGCGCACGCGAACGTGCACGCCCTCTAGGCCGGCGTCCTTGACGCGCTCGGCGACGACCTCCGCCATCTGCATGGCGGCGTACGGCGACGCCTCGTCGCGGTTCTGCTTCACCACGGTGCCGCCGGACGACTTGGCGATCGTCTCGGCGCCCGTCTCGTCGGTGACCGTGATGAGCGTGTTGTTGAACGACGCGTACACGTGGGCGATGCCCCACTTTCCTCCGTCTTCGGATTCACTCATGGATAGTTACTCCTGTGACTCCGCGCGCTCGGGGTGGAGATCGTCCGCGAGCGGGCTCGTCTCGTCGAAGGCGATGGCGCCTTCGTCGTCGACGTCCACCTTCACCGACGGGCGCGTGACGCGGGCGCCGTTGACGGTGATGTGGCCGTGGACGATGAACTGGCGGGCCTGCTGGGTCGAGGAGGCGAAGCCCTGTCGGTAGACGACCGTCTGGAGGCGACGCTCCAGGAGGTCGGTCACGTCGAGCGACAGGACCGTCGAGATGTCGTCGTTGTCGCCGAGGATGCCGATGCGGCGGAGCCGTGCGACGAACTCCGCGCCGGCGTCCTGTGCGGCGTCGACGTCGCCCTGCGCCTCGCCGAGCAGGCGTCGGGCCTCCCGACGCATGTTACGCAGCTCGGACTGGGCGCGCCAGAACTCCTCTTTGTTCTTCAGGCCGTACCGCGAGAGGAGGTCGGCCTCCTCGGCGATGCGCTCGCCCTGGTACGGGTGATTCGGCGTCTCGTAGCCCTTGGTGTTCTTTCCGGTGCTCATTCCTCGTCACCCGCTTCTTCGTCCGCCATCTCCTCGCGGATCTCCTCGACGTTGACCCCGATGGTCCCCTCCGAGCGACCCGTGGACTTGGTGCGCTGGCCGCGGACCTTCTGCCCGCGCTTGTGGCGCACGCCCTTGTACGATTCGATGATCTTCATGCGGTTGATGTCGTGACGGCGCTTCTCGTTGACGTCGGTGCCGACGAGGTGCGTCGTCTCTCCGGTGAAGAAGTCGTTCTGTCGGTTCGTCATCCACGACGGGACGTGGTCTTCGAGGTTCTCGGCGATGTCGACCACCGCGTCGATGTCATCCTCGTCGAGGAGCCCGAACGTGGCGTTTCGGTCCACGTCGGCCTTCTCGGCGACCAGCCGCGCCGTGCGCGTGCCGATGCCGTCGAGTTCGGACAGGCTTCGCTCGACCGTCTTCGTCCCGTCGAGGTCCGCGCCCCCGATCCGAACGAAGTACTGGAGGTCTTCCTCCTCCTCCGGCGAGTCGTCCTGTGATTCTTCCGTGCTCATGTGTTGGTTGTGGTGAGCCCTACCGGCGCGATCCGGCGGTACTCGTCCGTTCGAGCGTTGCGGCGGGGATTCGAACCCCGGAGGCAGTGACGCCACAGAGTTAGCAACCCTGCGCCTTGGGCCAGGCTTGGCTACCGCAACCCGCGTTGTATCATCGCCCTCGCGGACTCGGGACCCGACGCCCCTACAGTACGTGCGTTCGTATGCTCCCGCTTTCGGTACTTAAACATCACGAAACGGCCGGGTCGCTGTGGGGGTCTCGCACGGATGTCTGGAAGTGGTATTGGGGAAGGACGATATCACGGCGGACGCGTAGGTTCCGTCGAGACGGCGCTGTTGGAGCCCTGTTTTTCAGATTCTCACTTATAAATAACCGCCAGTAAATCGGCGGTGACCACCGCCAAAGCCCCAGTCGGGAGGCGGGCGCACGCTCGCTGCGCTCCTCACTCGGTCACTCACTTCGTTCGCTCCCTCGTTGTGGTGCTTGCATCGCCTGCGCCCGCCTCCCGACTGCCCCTTTGAGTCCCGCCCCGCACAGCAACCGCGCCTCACGCCTCCCCAGCCTCGTCAGTCGCCTCCGCTTCGCTCCGGCGACTGACTCCCTCGCGCGTGCGACTCGCGGCCGATGGCCGCTCGTCGGCACGCGCCACCGCATATCATTTATAAACAACCGCTGCCTTCGAGGTGGCCGTCCGTTTCCGTGAGGCGTACTGTTTAGTGGGTCCCGCGGGAGGATTCGCGTATGCAAGCCGTTCAGTTCGCCGACCACGGCGACCGCGACGTGATCGAGTACGGCGAGTTCCCCGACCCGGAGCCCGACCGCGGCGAGGTGCTCGTCGACGTCAAGGCCGGCGCGCTCAACCACCTCGACATCTGGACCCGACGCGGGATGCCCGGCATCGACCTGGAGATGCCGCACATCCCCGGCAGCGACGCGGCGGGCGTCGTCGAGGCCGTCGGCGAGGGCGTGACGCGCTTCGAGCCCGGCGATCACGTCGCCGTGAGCGCCGGCGTCTCCTGCGGGGAGTGCGAGTTCTGCCGCAACGGCGAGGAGTCGCTCTGCGTCTCCTTCCACATCATCGGCGAACACGTCCGCGGCGTCCACGCCGAGAAGGCCGCGGTGCCCGCCGAGAACCTCGTCCCGGTCCCGTCCGATGTCGACTGGGAGGTCGCGGGCTCCGCGTCGCTCGTCTTCCAGACTGCGTGGCGCATGCTCCAGACGCGCGCCGACATCGAGGCCGGCGAGAAGGTGCTCGTCTTGGGCGCCTCCGGCGGCGTCGGCCACGCGGCGGTCCAGATCGCCGACCACGCGGGCTGTGAGGTGTTCGCGACCGCCTCCACCGAGGAGAAGCTCTCCCACGCCGAGGCGTGCGGCGCCGACCACGTCATCGACTACGAGGCGAACGACTTCGCCGAGGAGATCGACGCGCTCACCGGCAAACGCGGCGTCGACGTCGTCGTCGACCACGTCGGCGAGGCCACCTACCCGAACTCGCTGAAGTCGATGGCGAAGGGCGGCCGGCTCGTCACCTGCGGGGCGACCACCGGCCCGAACCCGGGCGCCGGGCTCAACCGCATCTTCTGGAACCAGCTCTCGGTCATCGGCTCGACGATGGCGACCCCCGGCGAGGTCGACGACGCGTTGGAGTTGGTGTGGGACGGCACCTTCGAGCCCCGCGTCCGCGAGGTCCTCCCGATGAGCGAGGCCGCGCGCGCACACGAGATGATCGAGAACCGTGAGGGCTTTGGCAAAGTGGTGGTAAAACCTGACAGTGAGCTCTGAGACCGACGCGGCCGACGACACGTCCGCCCGCGACGCGGACGCGACCGCCGACGGCACCACCGACGGCGGCTACGTCCACGTCCCCGGCACCGACGACGGTGCCGACGCGACCGACAGCGGGGGCGACGGCTCGCGGGACCCGGCGGTCGACGCCGACGAGCCCGCCGCCGACGGCTTCGGTCGCAAAGGGTGGGCGCTGACGGCGGCGATCTTCGTCTGTGCGCTCGTCATCCCGGGGATCATCTACGTCTATCCGTACGCGGCGGGCTGGTTCGGGCTCCCCTTCTTCGCGACGTACCTCGCGCTGCCGCTCGTTCCCGCGCTCCTCCTCGGCCTCGTCGCGGTCTGGTCGATGACGGCCGCGACGGCCGACGACGAGCCCTGAGTGAGGTGGCGACGCGGTCCGGACGATCGGCCCGCCCCGCCGCCGAACGACAACCGTTTTGAACGACACCCGCGCAGTGGTGATATGTTGATCACCGTCTCCGGCCCGCCAGGGAGCGGGAAGAGCACCAACGCTGTCCAGCTGGCAGACGCGCTCGGCCTCGGGCACGTCTCCGGCGGCGACATTTTCCGCGAGATGGCGGCCGAACGCGACATGACGCCCGTCGAGTTCAACGAGTTCGCCGAGGAGGACCCGCAGATCGACCGCGACCTCGACCGCCGGCTCCGCGAGATCGCGGTCGAGCGCGACGACGTCGTCCTCGAATCGCGGCTCGCCGGGTGGCTCGCGGCCGACCACGCCGACTTCCGGTTCTGGTTCGACGCGCCGCTCGGGGTCCGCGCGGAGCGGATCGCGGAGCGCGAGTCGAAGCCGGTCGACCGCGCGCGAACGGAGACGAAGCGCCGCGAGGTCTCCGAGCGCAAGCGGTATCTGGAGTACTACAACATCGACATCGAGGACCTCTCGATCTACGACGCCGCGTACAACACCGCCCGCTGGGGCCCCGAGCGCTTCCTCGACGTCCTCGTCGCGACCGTCGAGGCGTACGACGCCGACGACGACGAGGGGAAAGCGCCCGTCGAGGGCGTCGTGTACGACTTCTGAGTCCACCACTAACCACCCCGCATGACTGACGCTTCCGATGTCGACGCTCCCGCCGACGCCGACGCTCCCGCCGACGCCGAGGGGCCCCTGAGAGCGCCTCCCGGCGAGCGGTCGGTGCCGGAGCTGCTCCGGTTCGGCGTCGTCAACCTCGACAAGCCGGCCGGCCCCTCCTCGCATCAGGTGTCCGCGTGGGTACGCGACGCGATAGACGAGACGCTCGCGGCGCTCGACCCCGAGGGGCCTCCCACGGGCGGGGTCGCCCACTCGGGCACGCTCGATCCGAAGGTCACCGGCTGTCTCCCCACGCTGACCGGCGACGCGACGCGCATGGCGCAGGTGTTCCTCGAGGGCACGAAGGAGTACGTCGCGGTGTTGGAGCTCCACGGCCCGGCCCCGGCGGACTTCGAGGAGGTGGTCGCCGAGTTCGAGAGCGAGATCTACCAGAAGCCGCCGCGGAAGAGCGCTGTGAGCCGCCGGCTCCGCACGCGGACGATCCACGACCTCGACGTGCTGGAGGTCGACGACCGGCAGGCCCTCCTCCGGATCCGCTGCGAGTCGGGGACGTATGTGCGGAAGCTGTGTCACGACGTCGGGCTCGCGACGGGCGTCGGCGCGCACATGGGCCACCTCCGGCGCACCGCCACCGACCCGTTCGACGACCGCGATCTCCACACGCTTCAGGACCTGGTGGACGCGCTCGCGTGGGCCGAGGACGGCGACGACGCGCTCCTCCGCGAGGTGATCCGCCCGGCCGAGGACGCCCTGACGCACCTCCCCGCGGTGACGGTCGCGCGGTCCGCCGCGCGCAACGTCGCGACCGGCGCGCCGGTGTACGCGCCCGGCGTGGTCGACGTGGACGACGAGGCCACTCAGCCGGACCGCGACGGCGACGACGACCCGCCGCTCGTCGCGTGTTTCACGCCCGACGGCGTCGCGGTCTGTCTCGGGCGCGTCGTCGGCGATCCGGACGCCGCCAGCGGGACAGTCGTCGCCTTGGAGCGCGTTCTTTTATGATTCCGCCGTCCCCGGGTTCGGGTATGGACGACTCGGACGCAGACGGGGAAGCGGGCGGGCGAATCGAACTCGGAAGTGCGAGCGCCGCGCCGGGGTCGCTCGACCGCGGTCGGCTCCCGGTCGCAGAGCTCCCGACGGGCGGCGCGGAGCGGCTTCCGGTCGCCGTCGCGAACGGCGCCGCCGACGGGCCCACGCTGTGGCTCACCGGCGGCGTCCACGGCGACGAGGCGACGGGCGTCGCGGTCGTCCAGGACGTCGTCGCGGCCTTCGGCGAGTGCCTCGCCGACCTCGCCGGCGCCGTCGTCGCGGTGCCCGTGGTCTCCCCGGCCGGGCTGCGCCGGAACGCGAGGGAGACGTACTACGCCGACGAGGACCCGAACCGGCACTTCCCGGACGCCGACGCGGAGTCGGCTCGCCCGCCGAAGCTCCAAGAGCGGATCGACGCGCGACTGTACGCCGCGATCACGGGCGAGGTACCGACCGACGCGGACAACTCGGCGGACGACTCGGAGTTCGCCGTCGAGACGGTCGGGACAAACGCGGCCGCGGACGCGCTGATCGACTGTCACACCGCCGGCGTCGGCAGCGAGCCCTTCGCCATCCGCGACCGCGTCCTCTACGGCGACCGACGGAGCGAGTCCGAGGCGGCCGCGCTCTCCGAGGAGCTCGGCCGTCTGGTCGAGGCGTTCGGCCTGCCGGTCGTCCGGGAGTACCCCGCAGCGGAGTACGTTGAGGAGGCCCTCCAGCGGTCGACCGCGGGCGCCGTGCTCAACGAGGCCGGGATCCCGGCGTTCACGGCGGAGCTGGGCGCGCACAGCGTCGTCGACGACGCCCTCCTCGACGCGGGCGTCGCTGGCGCGGTCGGCGTCGCGGTCGAACTGGGTCTGCTGGACCCCGACGACGCGCCCGAGTCGGCCGGTGCGCCCGGCGTCGGCGTCGATCCCGCGCCGAGCGAGTTCCCCGTGCGCCGCTTCCGCGGGCCGACGACGGACGAGTCAGGCATCATCCGGCACCGCGTCGCGGCCGGCGACGCGTTCGCCGAGGGCGACGTCCTCGCTCGCGTGGTCGACGCCGCGGGCGAGGAGCGCGTGACGGTCACCGCCGACAACGACGGCTACGTCCTCGGTCGCTGCGAGGGGCTGGCCGTCTACGAGGGCGACCCGATCGGGAGCCTCGCGGTCCGGGACGACGGCGACCTCGTGGTCCCGCGGGACGCCGACGAGGAGTGAAGCGAAGTCCTTAATTACCGGACCGTCGTTTTTCTGCGTGTAGTCAGGGACCGTGGGGTAGTGGTATCCTATGCGGATGGGGTCCGTATGACCTGAGTTCGACTCTCAGCGGTCCCATCATATTCTTTATAGGTTCTCATTATCAGTATCCTTAGCACCTTCTAACACCCGAAAACCGCATTCAGGGGGTGCGCTATGAACCGCCAAAATGGGCGGCTCTGACGAAACCGCGCAGTGCCGGTACTGTGACGGTCACGTTTCTGATAGGTTCCGGGCTGTCTTCGGTGATGAGAACGACGTCGCACACCGCTGCTTAGGGTGCGACTGCTTCCGTCGAATCAGCTGTGGCAGCGCTGTCGGCGTCAACGTCGAAGATCCACCCGAACGAAGCCCAGAGCGCGCGCCGAGCGAGAAGGCGATCGTCTGCTCGGTGTCGTCGTCGATCACTTCGAGCTTCTCGACCTCGGTCTCGGGGAGTCAGAGCTTCTTCCCGTCCTCTTCGTCGTGGGGCTGTAGATTCATGCGTCCGGCTGGCGCGTCAACCGGACAAAAAGGTACGGGTTGGGTGGGGTTCCCGGCGTGATCGGGTGGGGTTCGAGGCCGATCGTGTCCGACTCTCCACCGATTCTCGGACAACAATTTGAGTGGATTGCCCGACTCTCTACCCGAAGTACACCAGCATTAGAAACACACTCCTAGTAGCACTATCGACCGATCCTGGTTCTCATGTCGCTATTTCCCAGTCCATTGCTCGTAGTAATCCAGTACGGTGTCTATGCGTTCGTGTATGGCGTACTGTACCTCCTGATACGGGTACTCTTCAACTGCTCCCTCTTCACTCGGTGTCGGTGGTCCACGGTCGAAGTCACGCTTGGTACTCGCGTATGTGAGCCCCACAACGGTCCCGTCAAGTGTAATGAGTGGTGACCCACTATTTCCAGATGTAGACGGTATCTCTGTATGTAGTCCATTTCCGAATTCCTGATCTTGTATGAATTCACCGAGACTGATGACCCATTTCCCAATCATTGCTGGATGCCCGACTTGGACAAGTGGTTGACCAGCAGTCAGTGAAGACGCAGTCCCGAGTGGTGGGATATAGGGGGCTGTCACGTCGGTCTCAACCAGTGCTATATCATCATCTTCCGCTGTGTGACTAACCGAAAAATCAAATTCTGTGCCGTCAAGGAGATATCCAGTCTTCGAAGTAACATTGCCGTCTACCAAGTCCTGAACAACGTGCCTATTCGTAATGATGTGGTTCTGGTCGATGAACCACCCTGTTCCACCTGAACTAAAATTGCCGTCGTACTCAAAGTCGAATGCGACGACAGCTTCTCGAAGCTTCCGGCCAGCGTCAGTCGCAGATTGTCTCACTTCAGCACTGTACTGATACTCTACAGACTGTGCTTCCAGTTCGTCAATTCGGACCTCAGCATCGTTAAGATCGGATCTTAGAGACTCGATAGTTTGATTCTTCTCGTTGGACCTCTCTTGAAGTTCCTCCATATCCTGATTTAGCGACACGATCTCCTCGTCCTTTGATGAGACCTCTCCCTGAAGCGACTCAACCCTGCTCTGTAACTCCGCAATACGATTCTGAAGTTCTGCTCTGGATTCTCCTGAAGTATTGGATGACGGTGCCGTTGTTGACCCCGAACTACCTAGGATATTAGAACATCCAGCTGTCCCTGTAACGATCCCAACCGACGCAAGTTCTAGGAGACGCCGGCGAGAGATTGAATCCATGTATTTGTTCTGTAACCAACATGTATATAGATATTTATTCCTGAGATTTTGGTGACCGAGATGACCAACGGCTTGATGCGCGAGTCTTGTCCAGCCCTTCACCAGTTGTCGGACACGTAGACGCTATTGGTCTCAGTAGAACTGCTCACACTTGGCTCGTTCTCAAACGACTCAAGATGGAGTAGTTCTATTGACATACCCAAATATGATTGAGATACATACATCTATATCAGACTAGAAACACATACAATAAGATAGGATTAGTGTTCATTCTGTAATGTCCTCAGACAAAACCAACTCTACCATCCGAGAGCTATACGAGAAATACGGAATTGACCGAAAGTACGACCATCCTTCTAACGTATCAGAAGAGAACTCGTACTTCGGAAACGGTGATTACCCCCCGGACTGGACTGATCGCCGCGAAGCTGTCCTTGAACACCAGAATGGTCGATGTGCCCGTTGCCATATTTCACTATCTGATGAAGATTATTTTAATTGTCATCACTACCGGCCAGTTAGCAAAAATGGACAACACAGCCTCAGCAATCTGGTTAATCTCTGCGCTGACTGTCATAAGCTCATCCACCCAGATGTAGAGAACCTCGATGGTGAGTGGAGAGATGCGCCGATCTTCCCGCACCCCGATGCGGATCCTCGAATGGCGACAGTTCGGAGACCTGTGACCGACGGAGAAAAACAGGAGTTCCAGCCTGAAATCTCACTAATCGCGGATAAGAGCCCGGTCGGCGAAAACGAATTTGCGAACTCTGCTGTAACGATTCCGGTCAGCCCAGGTGATGCTTTACGGATGCGAGATGAATTCGACCAGCTTCTCGAAGATATGGGGCTCGCAAACTCCACCGCTCTGACCATTCGCACTGTCAATAGCGAGCACTCGCCGCTACGCGACAGTTTAGTCGAGGTTGCGTTCCCGACGAGTGGTACCAAAATGAGCTCTCGAACCGACAAACACGGAGAAGTAGAATTCTCGATCCCGTCTGGGACATCGGTAGAACTGGGTATTACGAAAGATGGATTTAATCAAACCACCAGCTCTTTCGACGTCGGTGAGGACGACGACTACCAGGAAATTACACTAGAAACCAGTGATCAGGCTGGAGCGACAGGTGCGACCCCGAGTACTGATAGTGCGACACCAGAAGGAGGTGAAGACGAATCCCGCCGCCCTATCCTGAAAACCCTCGGACTCGTTGGGGTAGGCGGAATTGCGGGATACTTTTTCAGCGGTGACAGCAACCAGCATAGTTCTGTATCGGGAAACGATGTGCCGGGTGGAGACGGACCTGACACAACACAGAGTGATTCTCCAACTTCGAATGACACCCCGGTAAAAGGATTCACAGAAGAATGGACAGATGCTATCGACACTTATGAAACGATTACCACTCTCGAAAAGGACGACTCTGCCATCTATGCGGGCACCGATTCGTCACTTGTACGGAGCCTTTCTCCAGAAGGAGATGAAAATTGGACACAGGACTTTGATGGGCAAATGGTTCACCTCGGTACAACTAGTGATACTCTAATTCTGGTCACTACTAGTCTCATAACCGCTCTCAGAAAGGATTCAGGTGAAACGCGGTGGAGTGTCAGCCACAATGCGACTAGCAATGAATCGAATCCTAGTGCTGCTAACAACGACGATGTCATCGTGCTGGCCTCCAATGGTCAAGAGGACTTTCTTCAAGCATTCTCAACAAGTACTGGGGACACAATTTGGGAAGTAACAGATGAACCATCTTCTGATCCAGTCTTTCTTAATGGCTCGCTATTCTATAGTAGATACGATCTAGCATACATAGAAGAACCAGAGCAATCTGGCGAGAAATCACCGGTAACTATCCCTGAGACTGGTTCGTATTCAGGCGGTCTCGCAATGGGAGAATCATTAGCGTACTACATTACTGGTGGGGGTGAACGCGGGGGAGCTTATTCTGGGAGCGAATCTATTGAGCTCCACGCGGTCGAAATTGAACGTGAAGAAGTAGTCTGGAGAGAGACCGTCGCAAGTGGGATCAACTCAGAAGATGTGGCGGTCAGTCCTTCAGTTAGTGGTCCGACGATTAATTCGGGCGTCTTTATTTATACTACAGGCGGCATCTGGTATGGTGATTTCTCTGGAGAGCAAATATGGACGCACGGAGATTATGAAGCGAGGTTTACAAAACCAGTATGGCTGCGAGATACACTATTTTACGACTCCAATGGTGGACTGACTGGCTGTCAAAAATCAGATGGAGCAGTGACACACAGAGTGGAGATCGATGATGAAGTCGTGACGCTCAATAGTTATGATGAGTCCGTGATTGTTGGGACCGAATCTGGCAAAATCCGAATGTTAACTCCTGATTGATCTGAAAGAGTATCGCATCGACGAAAACGTAGACATTCGATTCTTGTCGAACGCGTAATCCAAATTGGCTAGGTGACCACAAGTGAAACTTAAGATTGGTAATATAGTGGGTCTATTCGCCAGTTGGGCGAAAAGCATCTCCTTCTCGCCATCCCCAAGCGTCAGACTCTTCAGTGGTTCACAGACTTGAGGATACCCAACTGGTTCGGATCGAACGGTCAACCCGAACCCTAGAGAGGTCCGTCTGAAACTGGCCGCGACGGCGTTGTGCCGGCGTGTCCCGCCTGCTTCAATGGTGATTCTAATGCTAATTACAATTTTGGTTTCAGACGGACCTCTGTGAGATTAAATTTTCGACCATCCAGAAAACCGAGGGTTTCGGTTATATCCCGGTACTGTCTCCGAGTGAGACGTGATAAGCGACGGAACGGTTTTCGAAGACGACCACCTCCCCGATCCGATTGTCGGCCGGAACCGCCACATGAATGAGGTGACCGACGCCCTCGCGCCGATCGAAGACGGCCAGCGCGCCGAGAACTGCTTTCTCTTCGGTCCCTCCGGCGCCGGGAAGACGACTGTCGCGAGGGCCGCCGTTCGCGAGCACCGCCGCGAGGTCCTCAACGTCCCACACGCACACGTGAAACTGCTGGCAGGACTACACCCGGAACGCAGTCCTCGAACAACTATCCCGGGACATTGAGTGGACGTTTTTTGCTATCGAACCAGCCGTCAAGATCTCCTGTAGGTCTCTTGAGATACGACGAGTAATCGGAATCGATCGACTTGGAATACCTCGTATCGGATGTTGTTCGTTCTCGCAGGACGGCACAAAAATAGAAACCGACAGAGACGGCTGGGTAGCTACGCGATTAGCTGAAGTCCCACGTATCCTCGTAGATCGCGTTCCCGCTCGGGTCGTGGATGATCCGAACTGTAGCGTCTCCGCTCGGAGCGGGACTGATGTTCGAAATAGTGGCATTTCTCCGTTCACCACTCTCCCAGGAACCGCTTCCGAAATCTCCATCCCGCTGTCCGTCTACAGAGACCACGAGATTAGACCCTTCGATCGGCTGACCGCCGGTCTTGGTTACGGTGATCTCGGATGTCGAGTTACTCTCGATTGTAAAGCTCGCCTGCGGCGCGGTGTCGCCTAACTGATCGCCGAGGCCGAGGACGAACGTCCCGATGACGGCCGCCAGGATGACTGTAATCGCGACCATCAGGATGACCCCGATAACGGGGCTCACCGCGCGGTCGTCCGAATTGGGTTGGTTGCGTGGTTTCATAGTTGAACCCAGCGATTCACCGGGGAACGGGAGTGAGAGCCTCGTGTGCCATGGCCGAATCGGCTCTCAGCTCCGTTCCGATCGGTTGCTGGTTACGTGGAGAGATGCGGACCGCGCTTATGTACTTAATGGCATGAGTATCACCGACGAAAATTGAATGCGTAAGCCTCGCTTACTCGGGACCTCGCCTCGAAAACGCCACTCGAACACCGATTCGAGGCGGTAGCGCAGGGCGTCCGGGTCGTGAGGGGGCCGCTCCGGACACCGTCCGCAACCACTAAACGCGGCTCGCTCCTTGCTCCGGTAATGGCCGACTGGACGGAGAAGTACCGCCCGAGCACGCTCTCGGAGGTGCGCGGCAACGACAAGGCCCGCGACGCGTTCGCGGAGTGGGCCCGCTCGTGGGATGACCACCGCGAGGCGGTCGTCCTCCACGGCAGCCCGGGCGTCGGGAAAACGAGCGCGGCGCACGCGCTCGCGAACGACATGGGCTGGGAGACCGTCGAGCTCAACGCCTCCGACCAGCGAACCGCCGACGTCATCGAGCGGTTCGCGGGCCGGGCCGCGCGCAACGCCACTCTCGGCGGGAGTGCGGCCGGGGGCGGCGCGGGCGGCGGCGACACCGCCTCGCGTCAGCTCGTCATCTTGGACGAGGCCGACAACATCCACGGCAACTACGACCGCGGCGGCGCGAGCGCGATCACGAAGCTGGTGAAGGAGTCGGGCCAGCCGATCGTCCTCATCGCCAACGACTACTACGACATGTCGCGCGGGCTCCGGAACGCCACGCAGGAGATCGAGTTCCGCGACGTCTCCGCGCGCTCGATCGTCCCCGTCCTCCGCGACGTCTGCCGCAAGGAGGGAATCGAGTTCGAGTCGGACGCCCTCCAGCAGATCGCGGAGGGGAACCGCGGCGACCTCCGGGGCGCGATCAACGACCTCCAGGCCGCCACACAGGGCCGCGACTCGATCACGGTCGCGGACGTGGTCACCGGCGACCGCGACAAGGCGTTGGGGCTGTTCCCGTTCCTCGACGCGGTCCTCAAAGAGGAGTCCGCCGAGGAGGCGCTCCAGTCGGCGTACGCCGTCGACGAGACGCCAGACGACCTGATGCGGTGGATCGAGAACAACGTCCTCGACGTGTACGAGCCGACGGAGGCGGTCCGCGCGTACGACTTCCTCGCCAACGCGGACGTGTGGCTCGGCCGTGTGCGCGCCACGCAGAACTACTCCTACTGGCGCTACGCGACCGATAACGCGGCCGCGGGCGTTGCGGCCGCCCGCGACGGCGAGAAGGGCGGGTGGACCCGGTACGGCCGCCCGCAGTTCTGGTCCTCGTCGGACGCCACCGCGGACGAGGTCGTCGGCAAGATCGCGGCCGCGAGCGGCTGTAGCGTCGCGACCGCCCGGCGCGAGGTGTTGCCGTTCCTCGAGACCGTCACCCACCACTGTAAGCCCCGCGAGCTGACCGTCGCGATGGCGGCGGCCTACGACCTCGAGGAGGCTGGCGTCGCCTTCGTCACCGGCTCCGGCGAGTCGACGAACAAGGTCGCCTCGATCGTCGAGGACGCGCAAGCCCGCCGCGAGGAGCTGATCGAGGAGCACGCCGACGGCGCCTTCGCGCTCGGCGCGGCCGGCCGTCGAGACGACGCTGCCGACGCGGCCGCTTCCGAGAGTGCGGATCGCGACGGCGACGACTCCGGCGCGATCGCCGGCGGGAGCGACCGGAGCGACTCCGGGGGGGATTCGGCCGCGGCGGACGACTCAGCGAGCGACGAGGAGGAGGACGACGATCAGGCTGGCCTGACCGACTTCATGTGATTCGGGTTCGGCGGCCGGTCACCGCTTCCCGCCGTCGCTGAGCCGAGGCGAGTTCGGCTCTGACTCGCTCTCGCTCGCCCCGGCGGCCTCGATCGAGTCTCCACAGCGGAACTCGAATCGGGCGCCGCCCTCGCGGCTCTCCGTCACGGAGACGCTCCACTCGTGCGCCGCAGCGATCCGCTCGACTATCGCCAGCCCGAAGCCCGTGCCGTCCGGCGCCGTCGTGTATCCCGGCTCGAAGACGGCCTCCAGTTGGTCGGAGTCGATCCCCGGCCCGTCGTCCGCGACGTAGAACCCCTCGTCGGTCCGCCCCACGCGGACGCGGACCGCGGCGTCGTCGGATTCCCTCCGGGCGTCGTCGCGCTCCGCTCTCGAACCCGGCGCGACCGTATCGGGCGCGTCCGCGTCGGGCGCGCCGTGTTCGATCGCGTTCCGGAAGAGGTTCTCGAGCCCCTGTCGAACCCTGTCGGGGTCGCATCGGATCGTTCCGAGGGATCCGTCGATCGCGAGCGCAGCGCCGGCCGGTTCGCCCGCCGTTCTCCACGCGCGCTCGACGACCGATCGCAGGTCGGCGGGCTCGGCAGCGTCGACCGTCTTCCCCTCTCGGGCCAGCGTCAGGAGGTCTCCGATGAGATCGTCCATGCGGTCGAGCGCGTCGAGCGTGCGCTCCAACCGCTCGGTCGACGCTTCGCCGTCCAGCTCCGCGGCCAGTTCGACGTTGCCGACCGCGACGGAGAGCGGATTCCGGAGGTCGTGGCTCACAACGCTCGCGAACTCCTCGAGCCGCTCGCGCTGGCGCTCCAGCCGCTTCCGCCGCTCGACACGCTCGTCAGCGAGGAAGAGGTACCCCACCACGTCGCCGCCGTCGGTCGTTCGCCCGCGCTCGTGGACCCACTGCGGCTTCCCGTCGGCGGCGACCCGATACACGACGTCGACGGGACCGTCATCGAGCGCCTCGCGCAGCCGGTCGCGGTCCTCGCCGGCCACGCAGTCGAGCCACCCGCCGTCTGGCCGTTCCGGAGCGTCGAGCCGCGACTCGCCGGCCGCCTCGATCACGAACCGAGAGGGGTCTCCCTCCGGCCGATGGTAAGCGATACCGGGGCGCCGTTCCATCTGTCGCACGTGTCAACGAGGCTATCCGGAACTCATAAACCTTACTCGCCTATCATGTGTCAGACACTGAGATAAAGTCAAAAACGAGCGAAATAATCGTACTGGCGGGCCGACTCCCCGGGAGACCTTTGTCGCGTCCGTCGAACGATCGCCGTATGCGCGCAGCGATCCTCCGAGAGTACGGCGAGCCGCTCGCGGTCCGCGAACTCCCCGCCCCCGAGCCCGACCCCGACGGCGCAGTCGTCCGCGTGGACGCCTGCGGCGTCTGTCGCAGCGACTGGCACGCGTGGGCCGGCCACGGCGAGTGGGCGGACGACCGCGTCCCCCGCGGGCAGGTCCTCGGCCACGAGCCGGCCGGCGAGGTCGCCGCGGTCGGCGACGAGGTGGACCGGTTCCGCCCGGGCGACCGCGTGGTCGTCCCCTTCTCGCTCGGCGACGGCACCTGCCCGCACTGCCGCCGCGGGGCCGGCAACGTCTGCGAGGACGGGCGCGCGCTCGGGTTCGAGGCCGCGGCCCCGGGGGCGTTCGCGGAGCGCGTGGCGGTCCCGGCGGCCGACTACAACCTCGTCGAGCGTCCCGACTGGCTCGACGCGACCGCGGCCGCGGCGCTCGGCTGTCGGTACATGACCGCCTACCACGCCCTCGCCGAGCGGACGACCGTCGGCGGCGGCGACGCCGTCGCCGTCCACGGCTGCGGGGGCGTCGGGCTCTCCGCGGTCCAGATCGCCGCGGCGCTCGGCGCGCGCGTGATCGCGGTCGACGTCGACGACGAGGCCCTCGCGCTCGCGACCGAGTTCGGCGCGGCCGAGACCGTGAACCCCGAATCGCTGCCAGAAGAGAGTTCGGTGCCCGAGCGCATCCGCGACCGCACCGACGGCGGCGCCGACATCTCCCTCGACGCCTTGGGGATCGCGGAGACCTGTCGGAACTCGGTCCGGTCGCTGCGTCCGCGGGGCACGCACGTCCAGGTCGGGCTCACCACGGACGCCGAGCGCGGCGAGGTGTCGCTGCCGACCGACTGGATGACCCGATGGGAGATCTCCTTTCTCGGCTCGCGCGGCATGCCGCCGACGAGCTATCCGGACCTGTTCGCGCTGATCGAGGCGACGGGGATCGACCCCGGCGAACTGGTCTCCCGGGAACTGTCGTTGTCGGCGGTCTCGGACCGGCTGGCGGCGATGGACGAGTACGACGCGCGCGGCGTCGAGGTCGTCACCGAGTTCTGAGCTCTGAGTAGCCGCTCACAGCAGCCGGGAGAGGAACTGTCGGCCGCGATCGGTCGACGGCTCGTCGAAGAACGACTGCGTCTCGCTCCGCTCGACGACCCGGCCGTCGGCCATCAGGACGATCCGGTCGCCGACCTCGCGGGCGAACCCCATCTCGTGGGTGACGAGGACCATCGTCATCCCGTCGGCCGCGAGTCCTTCGATCACGTCGAGCACTTCGCCGACCAGCTCGGGGTCGAGCGCGCTCGTCACCTCGTCGAACAGCATCACCTTCGGTTCCATCGCGAGCGCGCGAGCGATGGCGACGCGCTGCTGTTGCCCGCCCGAGAGCGCGCCGGGGTACGAGTCGGCTTGGTCGGCGAGTCCGACCCGGTCGAGGAGGTCCGCTGCGTCCTCCTTCGCTTCGGCCCCCGTCTCGCTTTTCACCTTTTCAGGCGCGAGCGCGACGTTCTCCAGTGCGGTCTTGTGCGGGAAGAGGTTGAACGACTGGAACACCATCCCGATCTGCTGTCGGATCGCGTTGACGTCCGTCTCGATCACCGACCGCCCGTCGAGGCGGATGTCGCCGCCCTGTATCTCCTCCAGCCGGTTCGCACAGCGGAGCAGCGTCGACTTCCCAGAGCCGGAGGGGCCGATGACGACGACGACTTCTCCCTCGTCGACCGAGAGGTCGACGTCGTACAGCACCTGCGTGTCCCCGAACGACTTGTCGACGCCGTCGAACTCCACGAGCGGGCCCGTCACGCTTTTTCACCTCCGTCCGCGTCGTCGCCGGAGCCGAGCCCCGACAGCCGACCGAACATCCGGCTGTCAGACCCCCAGTCCGACCGGCGCTCCAGTCCGTTGACGAGCTGGCTCATCGACATCGTGATCGCGAGGTAGAGCACGCACACCCACACGAGCGGGGTCCACGGGTCCAGTTGGTTGCTGTTGATGTTGCGGAACACGCTCATGATCTCCGGGACGGCGATGACGGTCAGCAGCGAGGTGTCCTTCACGAGGATGATCTGGTCGTTCCCGATGGCCGCGAGCGCGTTCCGCCACGCCTGTGGGAGCACGACCTCCCGCAGCGCCATCACCCGGGACATCCCGAGCGACCGCGCCGCCTCCATCTGTCCGTCCGGCACGGCGTCGATCCCCCCGCGGATGGCCTCGCCGACGTACGCGCCGTGATTCAGCGTGAGTCCGATGATCGCGGCCGGGATCGCCCAGTCCGAGAAGGGGAACTCCCCGGTCGCCCACAGACGGGGCACGCCGAAGTAGATCACGAACAGCTGAAAGAGGAGCGGCGTGCCGCGGAAGAACTCGACGTAACCCTTCGCGATCCGTCCGGTGACGTTCGACGTCGAGATCCGCCCCAGTCCCACGAGGACGCCGAGCGACACCGAAAGCAGGCTCGAAATCACGACGATCTGGACGACGAGGAAGAACGCCTCCGCGAACCGCCGGGCGATGAGCGGCGAGGAGAGCAGCTCGTAGTTGACCTGCGTCGAGAGGATCCAGACCAGCAGTCCGCCGATAGCCAGCACGAACCCGCCGGCGGCCACCTCGCCGACCCGCTTCACTAGCCGGTCGCGCATCAGTACGCCGCCGCTCGACTCCGATTCGGTCTGTGTTGCCATTGGGTATCAGATTAAACCGACGAGAGTCGAAGGCTCAGGCCTCGAAGTACTCGTCGTAGATCTCGTCGTACGTCCCGTTGTCGCGGATCGCTTGGAGGGCTCCGTTGACCTCCTCCCGGAACTCGTCGTCGTCCTGCCGGAACGCGATCCCGTAGTTCTCGATCGTCAGCGTGAGGTACGGCGGTGCGTCCTCCTGGTCGGCCGCGACCCCGTCGCCTTCGAGGAAGACGACGCCGTCGTTCTCCGCGGCGAACTCGCCGCTCACCGTGTTGTCGTTGATGACCGCCGACACCTGGTTGTTGAGCAGCGCGTCGAACGCGCCGTTGATCTGGTCGTAGCTTTCGATCTGGAGTTCGCCGTCGAACTCCTCTTGGAGGTCCTCGGCGGCGGCCTCTCCGGTCGTTCCGCGCTGGACGCCGACCGCCTCGCCCCGGAGGTCCTCGCGGGACGAGATATCACCGTCCTCCAACACGAGGACGGTCTGGTACGCGGTGAAGTACGGGTCGGAGAAGTCGACCCGCTCGGCGCGCGACTCGTTGATCGTCATCGCGCTCATGATGACGCGGAAGTTCGCGTTGTTCAGCGACGCGATGATCCCGTCGAAGGAGGTCTCCTGGAACTCGTAGTTCAGGTCGAGCTGCTCGCCGAACACGGCCTCGGCGATCTCGACGTCGAACCCGATGAGATCGCCGGCCTCGTTTCGGTACTCGAAGGGCGCGTACGGGATGTCCGAGCCGATGGTGATCGTCTCGCCGCCGTCGTCTCCGCCGCCGCCGATGCAGCCAGCGGTGGCCGCCAGGCCGCTCGCTCCGACAGCGGTCAGGTACTGTCTCCGGTTCAGGGAACTGCGTTCGTCCATACACCGTTGCTCGGCTGATCACGGTTTCAACGTTTCGACCGAAGATAAGCAATATTTGCCACACGCCGGGGATCTGACAGGGTCGTTCCGGACACACGCGGTGGTAGCCAACCGACCCGCCGCCGAACAGCGCCGTCAGTTGTCGCCGATCGGCGCGGTCAGTCGCCGCCCATCGGCGCGGTCAGTCGCCGCCGATCGGCGCGGTACCGTCGCGCATCTCGTCGGCGCCGCGGAGGGTCCATGCCGCGCCCGCGGCGAGCGCGACCGCGACGCCCAGCGCGACGAGGTTAATCTGTTGCCACGTCGCCGTGTACAACACGAGGTCCCGGCCGAGCAGCAGCGTCCCGACGAGCGCGGCCATCGACCCCGCGGCGAGCGCGCGGACGGTGCCCGCCGTTCCGGTGTCGAGCCCGTCGTAGCGGCTCCGAGCCGCCTGCGTCGCGTACGCGATCGTCGCGACGAGCCCGAGGTGCCCGGCGAGCCCGGTGACGTAGAAGGCGGCCTGCGCGGGCGGCGCGTAGGTGAGGAACGGCACCGCGCGCGAGAAGACCGCGCTGGCGACGATCCCGGCGACGGCGATCCCCGCGGCGGCGCGGAGCAGCCGCGCGTTCCCGCGCCCGCCGCCCCAGATCGTCGCCAGGCCGAGCAGCGTGAAGATCGTCAGCGCCACGATCAGGTGCGCGGCGTGAGTCGACACGGTGTACCCGCCGGGGACGAGCCCGCCGAGGGTGACGGTGATCGCGCCGACAGTGATCTGGAGCGGTAAGATCGCGACCGCCAGCATCGCAGCGAGCTTGGTCCGGCGCTCGAACCCGGACCCAAGCCAGGTCCACCCGGCGACTCCGATGATGAGGAAGCCGGTGACCATCGCCCACGCCCGGTGGAACCACTCGATGAAGTCGGGGTTGATCGTGAGCGCCGGAATCAGCTGGTCCGAACACAGCGGCCACTGGGCCTGACACGCCAGTCCGGAGCCGGTCGCCGCGGTGTAGACGCCGAGCGAGAAGAGGACGAGCGTCATCCCCGTCGTCGCCGCCGCGTATCGCCTAAACGTTAGCCACGCGGGCCGAAGACTCATTGGCCGATTTCGGGCGCGCGCGTACTTAGACCGTTCGGCCGCTCCCCGCGCTCGGGAAGCCAGTCGGTCGATATTCGACAGAACTACTTATAAATGAACTGCGGTGGCGTCGCCGGCGGCAGAGCCGCCGGCTGTAAGAGGCGCGTCGCGCCTCCCTGCGTGCCTGCGAGGCCGCCCCGCGGCCGAGCCGCGAGGGACCGAAGGTCCCTCTGGAAGCCGGCGCGAAGCGCCGGCGACAGCACGCGCGAGGGAGTCGGGCGGCCGGAGCGAAGCGGAGGCCGGCCGACGAGGCTGGGGAGGCCTGAGGTGCGGTCGCGGTGCGGGGTGGGACTCAAAGGGGCAGCCGGGAGGCGGGCGCAGGCGAAGTAAGCACCGCAACGAGGGAGCGAACGGAGTGAGCGACCGAGTGAGGAGCACAACGAGCGTGCGCCCGCCTCCCGGCTGGGGCTTTGGAGGCCTTCACGGTCGATCCGCCGTCAGTACATATTTATAAACGAGCGGCTGGGGCTTTGGCGGTGTTCGCCGTTGCTAGCAGCATAGTATATCGACCCAACCAGCCGCCGAAACCGCTCACCGTCAGTTTCAGCCGGATAAATCGCGCTTCGCCGTCCGCGCCCGCTCGGACATCTCCGCGTTGCCGTCGACGTCGGCGAGCGTCTCGACGGCCTCCAGGTTCCGCACCGCGTCGTCGAGGAAGGAGAGCACGTCACCGGTGTACGCGTACACCATGTAATCGTCGGTCATCACGTCGACGATGGCCTGCGGGCCGAGCCCCTCGGCGCGCAGTTCGAGGACGTAGCGCATGAACTTCTCCTCGGGACAGCCGCAGTAGGGGTTCGCGTCACAGCTACAGTCGAGGAAGTCCTCGGCGAAGTCGAGGACGCGGTCCCGGGTCGTCTCGTCCAGCTTCGAGAGGCCGTCGCCGGTGAAAAGCAGGTCGAGGGTGGCGCCGGCGAACGCCCCCTTCGGGATGTTCGCCTCCAGCTGAGAGGCGAGCTGCCGGTGGTTCTTCACGTAGATCTTGTCGGTAAAGGCCACAGTTACCTCTCGATACGCCCGCGGCCCTCAAAAGCGACGCGGTGATCGGAGATGCGAGCGGCGCCCCGCCCGGGCGCTCCGCATCGGACGCCACTCGATGCCACGCCCGTCCGGGAGTCGTAACCGTTATTTACCGAAGCGGGGTACATTTCGACGCGTGTCCGGGTTAGGGTAGTGGACTATCCTTCAGCCTTGTGGAGGCTGAGACGCGGGTTCGATTCTCGCACCCGGACCTTCTCGCGGCGAGCAACACCGCGAGCCGCAGCAACCCGTTTTGAATCGAGTGAATTGTGATTTTCGTTCGATTCGGGCTCTCGAACTCTTTCGCCCGGACGCAACGTTGCCCAACTACTCAAGCTCTTCTGCGTCCCCGAATGCGACGCGTATCACTGCCCTGGCTCCCGGTTTCGATTCACTCCCCTGCGACTGTCCGTACATCGCTATTTGGAGGAGATCCTCATTATCCAGCGCAAAGAACAGCGAGCTGTTATTGGTGGATTTAGTATATATATCCAGCTTTCCGTCACCTGAGTTAAAACGCTCAAATATCGGCTGATTCGTCGAGAAAAACCCATCAAAGTTAGCTGTTCCTGTTACTTTACATGCTACTAAGTTGGTTTCCAGTCGCATCTCGTCTAACAGCGCTTTCCGCAGCGCGCTCTCGTTGCGATTCCGGAAGTCAATGAATTTTGGCTCCATAATATCGAGCAGTTCCCCGTTCATTGTCGAAGGAATCTTTCCGGTCGCGTACTGCGATGTGAGCCTCCCGAGCCGATCGTGCTCTTCGTCTGTGAGAAGTTCGCTGAGTTTCTGATCAAAAATGCCACGAGATAGCGATCGAAGCGTCGGGTTCCGGACGTTCGTTGTCGTTCCTGAATCGATCTTTAACGAGAAGGGTTTTCGCTGTCCGTTCGGTCCGAACACTCTGAGGTCCGTGTCGCTACTTCCGGCTTTTAATTTGTCACCGACTTCTTCGGCCTCGGCAATCGGAAAATCCGTCTTTTGACGAATGTACTCGGCACTCTTTTCCGAAGCGATCCGTACCCGGTCCCTATTCGTCTTATCAAGTTTCGATAACTGCTCTTCCGTATCGTTCTGGGTCTGATCGCTGTTCAGCAGATCCCGTGTGAGCTTCTCGTGTGATTTCCCAATGAATTCGGACTGCCGCGGCATAATTACAAGCTATCTTATAAATTGCTGTTTTTTAGTGCTTCCTTCGGCGCAGTGGTGGTAGCCTTCTAAGAAAGCTCTCTTTAGAACTCAATCCGCTCTCCGTCCTCGGGGACTGACACGCCCTCCGTCTCCGCTCTGAGCTCGTCGCGCGAGAGCAGACAGTGGTTGATCGCCTCCATGTGGACTACGGCGACCGCGGCGTCGGTGGCCTCGCGTACGGCCGCGACGTCGTCGACGCCCATCGTGATCGGCTCGCCTTGGGTGAACCGCGCCGCGCCGCCGTTGAGAATAACGGCGTCGGGGTCGAACCGCGCGAGCGTCTCCGCGACGGGTTCGTACCAGACCGTGTCGCCGGCGAGGTACAGCGTCTCCTCGCCCTCGAAGACGAACCCGGAGACGGGCCCCATCCGCTCGGCCAGCTCCCCGTGCCCGTGCCGGCCGGGCGTCCGGTGGAGCGTGACGCCGTCGAACGACGCCTCGCCCTCGACGGGTCGCACGTCGGTGAAGCCGTCCTCCGCGAACGCGTCCGCCTCGGCGGGCTGGCAGAACAGCGGCACGTCGGCGTCGAGTTCCGCCGCCGCCGCGTCGTCGAAGTGGTCCGGGTGGCGGTGGGTGACGACCACCGCGTCGTGCGAGCGGTCGACTTCTGGCATCGGGACGAGCGGGTTCCGCCGGTCGTTCGGGGTGTTATCGATCGGCGGGAGCGCGCCCTGCGAGGCGAACAGCGGATCGACGAGAAAGGTCGTCTCGCCCACGGTCACGAGAACCGTGGCGTTGCGAACGAGGGTGACGGCGGCGCCGGCGGCTTTCGACATTACCGCTCCTTCGTCGGGCGCGGTGTTGTGGCTTGTGTCGCCGTCCCCTCCCGGGTGTCGCCAGCGTCTCCGGCGGCCCCTCGCGTCACCCGACGCCCGAAATCCGGACAGTCGACGCTCTCGACCGCTGTGCGTCTCGGTTCTCGAACGGCGGTGTGAAGACCGGTCTGCCGAGTTCGTCCCTTCGGTCGGCTCCGTAGCGCCCGCGTACTTATATGCCGCTCGCGAGTCGTCACTCCCGTCATGGACGGACGTGAGACGGCGGCGACTCGACGCGGGACGCTCCGGCAGCCCTCGGGGGTCGGTGCCGTCGGCGCCGCCGTGATCTGGGTGGCGGACGCGACCCGCTACGTCGACGACCGCTCCGTGCGCGCCGACCCGCGATGAGCGGGTCCACAGAGGGGTCGCCAGGAGGGTCGGCAAGCGGGGACGCCGCCGAAAGCGACACCGACACCGCCGACACGATGCGCGAGCGCGCCGGCGAGAACCGCGCGAAGCTCTGGCTGCTGTTGCGCGCGGACCGACTCGTCGTCGTGGCGGTCCTGACGCTCGCGATCTTCGTCGTGTTCGTCGCCGTCGCCGTCGGGCTCTCGCCGTCGCTCGCGGAGAAGGTCGGCGCGAGCGACCCGATCGAGACGCTGTTCGCCTCGATGATCACGGCCATCGTCACGGGGGCGACGCTCGTCGTCACCATCGGGCAGCTCGTGCTCACAGGGGAGAACGGTCCCCTCGGCGACCAACAGGAGCGCATGGACGCCACGCTCGCGGTCCGGGACGACATCGCGGCCCTGACCGGCGCGCCGACCCCGACTGACCCGGCCGCGTTCCTCGACGCGATCCTTGGCGCTGCGGCGGAACGCGCCGAAGAGCTCCGTGACTCGGTGAACGACCGGGGAGCTGGGGGCGACAGGTCGGACCGGGCCGCGCTCCGAGAGGACGTCGACGACCTCGCTGAAGGAGTCATCGAGAACGCTACCGCCGTGCGCGGGCAGCTCGACGGCGCCGAGTTCGGCTCCTTCGACGTCGTGTTCGCCGCGCTCAACTTCGACTACGGCCCGAAAATGGCGGGGGTCGAGCGTCTCGTCGCGGATCACGACGAGGCGCTCACCGACGACGAGCGCGACCGCCTCGGGGAGCTGACGGAGTCGCTGTCGCTGTTCGGTCCCGCCCGCGAACACGTCAAGACGCTGTACTTCCAGTGGGCGCTGATCGACCTCTCGCGGCTCATCCTCTACGCCGCGGTGCCGGCGCTGCTCGTCGCGGGCCTCGCCCTCTCTGTCGTCGACGCCGGAACGTTCCCCGGTCGGACGCTCGGGGTCGACCACGTGACGCTCGTCGTCGCGGGCGCGTTCGCGGTCACGCTCCTCCCGTTCTCGCTTTTCGTTTCCTACCTGCTCCGCGTCCTGACCCTCGCGAAGCGGACGCTCGCGATCGGGCCGCTGGTGTTACGCGATTCGGGGTGACGGGGTCGGCCGCTGGTGCGTGAAACTGACCCAAGCGAATCTGTGAAATCTGGGAACACTAGCATACAACCCCGGTAACTCCCGAACACTGCCCCGAACACCCCGCATGTTTTATCCGCTCTATTTGAACATCAACTAATGTCACGGGCGGCCGACGTCGATCGGCTCTATGAGTTGTTCGACGATCTCGCGGAGCGAACCGGCGGACCGCGGCGACTCCGAGACTGTACCGGTTACATGGACTGGCCCGAACGCGGCGTCTACTTCTTTTTCGCCGCCGACGAGACGCGGGAGTCGACAGACCAGCCGCGACTCACCCGAGTTGGAACCCACGCCGTCTCCTCCGGCTCCGGCACGTCGCTGTGGGACCGGCTCCGGACACACCGCGGCGCGAACAGCGGGACCTACGAGGGCGGCGGAAACCACCGCGGGTCGGTGTTCCGCAAGCGCGTCGGCGAGGCGATGATCGAACGCGACGACCGTCACGACGAGTACCCGCACTGGGGCGACGGCTCCGGCGCGAAGCGAGAGCGACGGCTCGCCGAACTGGACCACGAACGGCGCGTCAGCCGATACGTCCGTGACCTTCCGTTTCTGTGGGTCGAAATCGACGACGAACCGGGGCCAGAGAGCGACCGGGCCTACGTCGAGCGCAACGCGATCGCGCTCGTCAGCAACGATGGAACTGAGTCGATCGACCCCCGGGACGACGACTGGCTCGGCCGTGAGAGCCCCCGACGCGAGATCGCCGAGTCGGGCCTCTGGAATATCAACCACGTCGGAGAGCGGTACGAGGCTGACTTTCTGGACCGAGTCGTCGAAGCCGTCGAAGAGACGTCTGCCCTCTGAGTTGGTAGCGAGTCGATACCGACTTCGGACCGCGGACGCTGGAGAAGCGTCTATCGGTTGTGATGTCGCCCGCGACACTAACGACCGGTCTCATCTCCGGCGGCGTGCCGCGTCGACCGGGAAACCCTCGTGGCGGGCGGTCGCCTGCGCGGCGACGGGCGGGTCGCGTGTGCGACCGGTGTAACGCGCCTGGGTTCTCCGCGCTGTCATCGCTCCCATCGGGGAGTACTCGGGCGGGGACTAATGGCGCGCGAGTCCGGCTAGCCGGCGAGTGGGGTTAAACGGTCGGGTCGCTCAGTCCTTTTCGGTCCCGGCGCCGACCACGCGCTCGCCGTTGTCCGCCTGCGGCTCCGAGACCGAGGCGGGGTCGGTCCTGCGACGATCCAGTCGAACGTCTGGACGATCCCGAGCCCGCCCGTGTATACCACGGCGCCCGACCAGCTGCCGAGGAACAGCGAGAGGATCGCCTCGCGGGTGACGATCGCCAGCGCGACGGCGAGCAGCGGCGGGACGACCGAGCGGACCCCGAACTCGGACGTAGCGTGTTAGTGCCACGCATCCCCATCGATAATGCGTTCCCTAACGGAGCTAATCGCAAGACCGCGGCGGGATCGGGCCGACCCGCGGATGCGACGCCGGCCGCGACCGGCGGTATCGACGGCTATCCGAACGCACTTACGTCCCTGTCACGGACCCTCGCGCAATGTCAGTCCGAGTCGGCATCCTCGGCGCGACGGGCGCCGTGGGCCAGCGATTCATCCAGTTGCTCGACGACCACCCGACCTTCGACCTCGCCGCGGTCACCGCGAGCTCGGAGAGCGCGGGCAAGAGCTACCGCGAGGCGGCCAAGTGGCGCGTGAACACCCCGATCCCGGAGGCCGTCGCCGAGATGGAGGTCGCGGAGACGACGCCCGCTGGCGTCGCCGACGCCGACGTCGACCTTCTGTTCTCCTCGCTCCCCTCGGACGTCGCGGCCGAGGTCGAGCCGGCCTTCTTAGAGGAGGGATACGTCGTCTCCTCGAACTCCTCGAACGATCGCATGGCGGCGGACGTGCCGCTCACGATCCCCGAGATCAACCCCGGCCACCTCGACCTCATCGAGGTCCAGCGCGACGAGCGCGGCTGGGACGGCGCCCTCGTGAAGAACCCCAACTGCTCGACGATCACGATGGTGCCGACGCTCGCGGCGATCGACGAGTTCGGCCTCGAAAGCGTCCGCGTCTCGACGCTTCAGGCAGTTTCGGGGGCCGGCTACTCCGGCGTCACCTCGATGGAGATCATCGACAACGCCATCCCGCACATCGGCGGCGAGGAGGCGAAGATGGAGACTGAGTCGCGGAAGCTGCTCGGCGAGTTCGACGGCGCCGAGGTCAGCCTCCACGATGCCGACGTGGCCGCCTCCTGTAACCGGATCCCGACGCTCGACGGCCACCTGGAGAACGTCTTCGCCGAGTTCGCTGACGACCCCTCGCCGGAGGACCTCCGCGAGGCGATGCGCTCGTTCGAGGGCGCCGGCGACCTCCCGAGCTCGCCCGACCAGCTGATCAAGGTGTTCGGCGAGGACGAGCCCGAGCGCCCGCAGCCCCGCCTCGACCGCACGTACGCGGACGGGATGGGGATCGTCGCCGGCGGCGTTCAGACCACCGACACCGGCGCGAAGTACAACTGCCTCGCGCACAACACGATCCGCGGCGCGGCCGGCGCCTCCCTCCTCAACGGCGAACTGCTCGTCGAGGAAGGCTACGTTTAACTCTCGAATTCGGTCGGTCGCCGTCGTTCCCAGCAACCGCGACTGTATTTAAATAGCCGGCAGCGACCGGACCCCAGATGGGAATGTCAGTTTTTCCCAGTGGCGCGTGCCGGTGAGCGGCCGCTGGCCGCGAACCGCACGCGCGAGGGAGTCGCTGGCTCCCGGAGCGAAGCGGAGGGTGCCAGCGACGAGGCTGGGGAGGCGTGAGGCGCGGTTGCGGTGCTGTGCGGGGTGGGATTCGAAGGGGCAGCCGCGAGGCGAGCGCAGATGACGTAAGCACCGCAGCGAGTGAGCAGAGCGAACGAGCGAGGAGCGCAACGAGTGTGCGCTCGCCTCGCGGCTGGGGCTTCGGTGGTGTTCATGTCGATCAGTTGTTTATAACAAGTATCGTCTTCCGGCTGAGAGACTAGGGCTTCAGTGGTGTTCGTTGGCACTCCGCGAGTAATCACTTATAAATGCGCGGTCGGAGACGCGACCGTTTCCACTACCACGGCCGACCCGCTCGCGCCTTATTTCCCTTCGAACTCGGGCTCGCCGTCGCCCATGAACGCCGTGACCCCCTCGATGAGGTCGTCGGTGTTCATCACGTGGCCGAAGCCCATCGCCTCCACTTCGAGGCCGGCTTCGTTATCCGTCCGCCCGGCGTGGATCGCGCGCTTCGTGTACTTCTGGGCGATCGGCGGGCCGCCGGCGAGCTGCTCGGCCAGCTCTTGGGCCCGCTCGTCGAGCTCGTCGCCGGGGACGACCTCGTTGACGAAGTCGTAGTCGGCCATCGTCTCGGCGTCGTAACGGTCGGCGGTGAGGATGATCTCCTTCGCGCGGCCCTCGCCGACGATCCGGGCGAGCCGCTGCGTGCCCCCCCACCCCGGCAGCAGGCCGAGGTCGAGCTCGGGCTGGCCGAGCTCGGAGCGCTCGGAAGCGATCCGCATGTCCGCCGCGGTCGCGAGCTCCATCCCGCCGCCGAGACAGTAGCCGTCGATGGCGGCGATCACGGGTTTGTCGGACTCCTCTAACTTGCCGAACGTCTGCTGGCCCTGCCGCGACAGCTCGACCGCGTGAATCGGGTCGGCGCCGCCGGCGGCCATGCTCTGGACGTCCGCGCCCGCGGAGAAGGCGCGGTCGCCGGCGCCGGACAGCAGGATCGCCCGCACGTCGTCGTCGGCGTCGAGCTGGTCGATCGCGTCGGCGAGCTCGTCGAGCACCTCGCCGCTTATCGTGTTCATCCGGTGCGGGCGGTCGATCTCGACGTGGCCGACGCGGTCCGCAACCTCGACGTTCAGCACCTCGTAGTCGGGGCCGCCGTCCGCGTCGCCCGCGTCTCCACCTCCGGCGCCGCCGCGGAACCCGCCGGACTCGGCGGCCTCGCGGAGGTAGTCGGTCGCCTCGTAGCGCGCCTCGCCGGTCTCCTCGGCGAGCGCGTCGAGCGTCTCGACTAAGGCGTCGAGCCCCTCCTCGTCCGCGAGCTTGGCCGGACCGTCGGGGAAGCCCGCGCCGAGCTTGACGGCCTCGTCGATGTCGTCGGCGTCGGCCACGTCGTTGCCGATGAGGCCGGCCGTCTCGTTGGCCATCACCGCGAGCAGGCGGCGGCGGACGTCGTCATCGAGCGCGTCGCTCGGGATCTGGGCGCCGTCGCCGTCCTCGTAGTCGTAGAAGCCCTTGCCCGTCTTCTTGCCGAGGTCCTCCGCTTCGACCTTCTCGCCGAGCAGCGGGCAGGGCCGGTAGGCGTCACCGAGGACCTCGTGCATGTACTCCAACACGTGGTAGCCCACGTCGATGCCGACCTGGTCGGCGAGCTCGAACGAGCCCATCGGCAGGCCCATGTCGAACTTCGTGGTGGAGTCGACCGCCTCCATCGTCGCGTCGCCGGACTCGACGATCCACGCCGCCTCGTTCATCAGGGGCACGAGGATGCGGTTGACGATGAAGCCCGGGCTGTCCTTCCGGACGCGGACGGGGGTCTTCCCCATCGACTCCGCGAGCCCCTCGATCAGTTCGAGGGTGTCCTCCGAGGTGTGTTTCCCGGAGATGACCTCGACGAGGTCCATCCGCACCGGTGGGTTGAAGAAGTGCATGCCGCAGAAGCGCTCGGGGCGGTCGGTGACCTCCGACAGCTCGGTGATAGAGAGGCTGGAGGTGTTGGTGACGAAGACGGCCTCGTCGGGCGCGAACTCGACGACCTCGTCGTACACGTCCTTCTTGATAGCCATCTTCTCGGGGACCACCTCGACAACGACGTCGGCACCGTCGAGCGCGTCCTCGAGGTCGACGAACGCGTCGACGCGGTCGAGCGCGGCGTCGGCCTCGTCGTCGCCGATCCGGTCCTTCTCGGCGAGCTTGCCGAGCGACCACTCGATCTGGTCGTACCCCTCCTGGACGAGCTCGTCGTTGATGTCGCGGAGCGACACGTCGTAGCCGGCGAGCGCGGCTACTTCTGCGATACCGTGGCCCATGTTCCCGGCGCCAAGCACCGTCACACGCTGGACGTCTTCGAGTTGCATACTCGAACGGTCGGAACCGTCATGGTTGAACGTTTTCATCTTCCAAACGCGAAACGCACCGTTAGTTTATTCGGGCGACGCGGAACAGCCGAACCGAACTGTACTCCTGCCCGCGGCCCCATCTCCCAGACATGGACGACGACGTGGCGGCGACGCTGCGCGAGGACCCGACGATGGCGGCGCTAGTCGACCGGCACGGCCCGCTCGACGTCGCGCCCGCGGCCGACGAGTTCGCCCGGCTCTGTACCTCGATCGTAAACCAGCAGCTCTCAACCGCCTCCGCGAACGCGATCCGCGAGCGGTTCCTGGACGTGCTCGGCGGCGACCCGACGCCCGAGCGCGTCCTCGCCGCCGACGAGGACGCGTTGCGCGAGGCCGGCCTCAGCGGCACGAAGGTCGAGTACCTGCGCAACGTCGCGGCCGCGTTCCGCGACGACGAGCGCGACTTCACCCGAGAGGGGCTGGCCGGCGTGAGCGATGAGGCGGTCGTGGACCGGCTCACCGAGATACGTGGCGTCGGCGCGTGGACCGCGCGGATGTACCTCATCTTCGCGCTCGGGCGCGAAGACGTGCTCCCGCTCGGCGATCTGGCGGTGCGGAAGGGGATCGAGCAGGTCTACAACGACGGCGAGGCGCTGTCGCGCGCGGAGATGCGCGAGATCGGCGAGGCGTGGCGCCCCTACCGGAGCTACGGCACGCGGTACATCTGGGCCGAGTACGAGTCCTAGGGGGGTGTCTGCGGTTCGTGACGGGGGCACGACCCGCGGCCGCCGGTGCGGTCGGCGGTGCGGTCGCGCTTTGCCGCGGCCGGCGATGCGTTCTGGCTCCGTCGGGGCCGACACGAGACTACCCCGATACCGGCTGGTAACAACCGACTTGCCGCCGGCGACGGCATCGTGCGTATGGGAGACTCGAGGGAGTTCTACTACGAGCCCGACGAGGACGAGGAGCTGAGCACGGAGGTCGTGACGGCGGTCGCGGAGGCGCACGACGAGGACGTGCTCGAACAACGGTGGGTCATCAGCGAAGACATCAACGCGGACGCGCTCGACGGGTTGTTCCAGGAGAACAACCTCAAGATGACCCTCCAGTTCGAGGCGGACACGACGACGGCCACGATCATCGCCGACCGCGACGGCAGCCCGGTCATTAAGATCGAGTCGCACCGACAGGATAGGTCTTAGGCGAGACGTGATCCGGGACTCCGCGGCGAACACCGCCAAAACGAAGTCGTTTGTTTATAAGTGATTGATGTTAGATCGGCGGAGAACGCTTCCAAAGCCCCAGCCGCTCGCTTATAAATAGGCGGCAACAGGCCGGCGGAGAACGCTTCCAAAGCCCCAACCGCGAGGGCTCGGTGCGCTCGCTGCGCGCCTCGGTCACTCACTCCGTTCGCTCCCTCGGTGCTTTCGTCGCGCGCCTTCGCCCTCACGGCTGCCCCTTTGAGTCCCGCCCCGCCCAGCCCCGCAACCGCGCCTCACACCTCCCCAGCCTCGTCAGTCGCCTCCGCTCCGCTCCGGCGACTGACTCCCTCGCGCGTGCGATTCGCGCCCTGCGGGCGCTCATCGGCACGCGCCACCGCAAGGGTTCAGAAATCGTCGATTTCTATCCTCGCTACTCCTCTTCTTCGAGTATCTCGCCCGCCTCGTCGCGTTCGGTCTCGTCGGTGTCGGCGCGCCGGCGCACGTCGACCCGGTAGTCGGTGAGGATGTCGCGGCCGAGGAGGAGGGGGTACTCCATGTGGCCGCGGTCCTCGACGCTCGCGGTGACGGTGTGCTGGTTCCCGCCGATACCGATGACGAGGTCGACGACGGGGCGGGCTTTCCCTCCCTTCACGCTGCCCGACTTGACGCGTGTCATGCTCTTAATCGGGCCGGCACCGATCTCGGCGGCTAACTGGGTGTCGATGCTCGTCCGGGTCGCGCCCGTGTCCGACTTCGCGAGCGCCTGCGTGGAGCCGGAGGTGCCGGTGACGACGACCTCCTCGATGTAGCCGATGTCGGGCTGCTCGGTCGAACTCGGCTTCGGCGCCGGCGCGCAGGAGGGCCGCGAGTCGTCGAGGGTCGCGGCGACGCGCTCGACGGCGTCGTCGTCCACCTCGCCGCCCACCGTCTCGATCGCGAGCTTCGCGATGTGGGGCGCGGGGCTCGTGCCCGTCGCCTCGAAGAGGCCCTTGAACCCCGCGGTGGGGTTCACCTCGAGGACGTACCAGCCGTCGTACCCCTCGACGAGGTCGACGCCGGCGTAGTCGAGCCCCATCACCTCGGCCGCGTAGAGGGCGGTGTCGGCCGCCTCCTCCGGCATGTCGTCCGTGGCGTCCTCGACCGCGCCGCCGAGCGCGACGTTGGTCCGCCAGTCGCCCTCGGGCGCGTAGCGGTACATCGAGCCGACGATCTCGTCGCCGACGACGTACACCCGCAGGTCGCGGTGCTTCTCGTCGTCGCGGTCGATGAGCTTCTGGAGGAACGCCTGCCGGTTGCCCACCTTCGGGTTCACGCGCTCCGTGAGGTCGACCTTCCACGTGCCGCCGCCGTGGGTCCCGATCGCGGTCTTGTACACGCCCACGTCGCCGAACCGCTCGCGGCCCTCGTTGAGGCGGTCGTTCGACAGCGCGAGCAGCGCGTCGGGCACGCGGATGTTCCAGTCGGCCAGCGTCGCGGCCGTGGCGAACTTGTGGATCGACGCCAGCACCGCGTTCGGCTCGTTCAACATCGGCCGGATGCGCTCGAACGTCGCCGCCAGCCCTAGTAGCTCCGCGGGCTGGTCGGTGTTCGACAAGAGGAGGCGGTTCGCGATCACGTCGACCGCGGGCTCGACGGAGACGTCGCCGTCCTCGACGCTGACCGCGGCGTTCTCCTCCCGCAGCCACACGGGCTCGTGGCCGAGGTCTTCGACCGCGTTACAGATCGCCTTCGTCTCCTTGCTGTTGTGCAGCGACAACACACCCACGCGAACCGAGTCCGAACTCATACGCGTCACTGCGTGGGCCGACCTAAAAGACGCGCCGATCGCTCCTGCGGGTCGGGAGACCGGATCCGCGGGCCGCCATATATATACCCAGCGCCGTGTTCCGCTCGAGCATGAGCGACGACCGGGCGTTCACGTACAACGGCGGGGCGGTACCGCCCGGCGAAACCCAGAACATCCGCTACGGAATCAGCGAGACGTACCTCGGCGACCCGGTGCGGATCCCGGTCACCATCGTCAACGGCGAGCGCGACGGGCCGACCGCGTACCTCACCGCCGCCGCGCACGGCGACGAGCTCAACGGGATCGAGGTCGTCCGCGAGGTCGCCCACGAGTGGGACCTCGCGGAGCTGGCTGGCGCCCTCGTTTGTCTCCCCGTCCTCAACGTCCCCGGCTTCCTCGCACAGCAGCGCTACCTCCCCGTCTACGACCGCGACCTGAACCGCTCGTTCCCCGGGAAACGAGGGTCGACGAGCTCGAAGCGGATGGCACATCAGATTTACGAGAACTTCATCGCGCCCTGCGACTTCGGGCTCGACTTCCACACCTCCACGCGCGGCCGGACGAACATGCTCCACGTCCGCGCGGACATGACCGACGAGGCGGTCCACCGGCTCGCGATGGCGTTCGGCTCGAAGGTGATCATCGACAGCGACGGCCCGAGCGGCACCCTCCGCGGCGAGGCGACCGACGACGGAATTCCGACGATCACGATAGAGATGGGCGAGGCCCACCGGTTCCAGCGCCCGCTGATCGACGACGCCCTCGCCGGGGTCCGCTCCGTCTTCGCGGAGTACGGCCTGCTGGAGACCGACACGGTGCGCTGGCCCGGCTGGCGCACGATCGTCGCCGGCGCGGGCGAGAAGACGTGGCTGCGCGCCGACTCCGGCGGCATCGTCGACACCCACTTCGAGAGCGGCTCGCTCGTCCGCGAGGGCGAGCGAATCGCGACGATCACCAATCCGTTCAAGGAGGACGCGGTCGCGGTCGAAGCCCCCTTCACCGGCCTCCTGATCGGCCTCCTGGAGAACCCGGTCGTCTACCCCGGCAACCCGCTGTGTCACCTCGTGGAGATTGGCGAGTCGACCCGCCGGGCGATCGAGGCCGGCGACGCGCCGAAGCCGGTCGGTCAGCCGGCGTCGACGGCCTCCGAGTAGCGCCGCACCGCCTTCCCCCTCGTCACTCGGCCCCGAGCCGTCCCCGGAGTCCGACCGCGGCGCCGGCGACGATCGTGAGGAACCCGACGAGGAACGCGACCGGCTGGAGGACGACTCGCTGGGCGACGACGGCGCCCGGCTCGCGCTCGACGGTCCGGGTCCAGAACTCGTACCGCTCGCCGTCGCGCTCGACGATCAGCAGCCCGTCCCCGAGCGTCGGGTCCGTCGGGTACGACAGCGAGTCGACCCGCTCGTCGGGCGCTTCGACGCCGAACCCGCCCTCGGGCGCATCGCGAGCCCGGTCGAACGCCGCGCGCGCCGCCGGGTCGAGGTCGTCGTACGCGACGACGGCGTCAGAGGTGTTGGACTCGCCCACTTCGTCGCTCGCGGGCGACTCGATGCCGGCGACCGACCCCTCCCCCACCGGCTGAACGGTGTGCGTGTAGGCGGGGTCCGGCTCGCCGACCGCGACGGGGAGGAACAGGGGGTTCGCCATCAGGAGCACGCCGAGCGCGACGAGCCCGGCGGCCGCGAGCGGGGTGCGCATACGCCGCGTTCGGCGGGCCGGGAGTTGAGCCTTTCCGACTTGACGCGCATTTATAAATGGTTACTGGCAGACCGGCGATAGACACCTCCACAACCGCAGTCGATAGCTTATAAATCGCTGCCGATTACTCTCCGGCGAACCCCTCCAAAGCCCCAGTCGCGAGGACGCCGCACACTCGTTGCGCTCCTCGCTCGCGCCGCTCGCTGCGGTGCTTACGTCGTCTGCGGCGTCCTCGCGACTGCCTCTTTGAATCCCGCCCGACTGCGACCGCAAAGCACCTCACACCTCCCCAGCCTCGTCGATGGTCCTCCGCTTCGCTCCGGACCATCGACTCCCTCGCGCGTGCGATTCGCGCCCTTCGGGCGCTCATCGGCACGCGCCACCGCAGATTCTTTATAAGTAATCGTCGGCGGCGCTCGGGGTATTTAAATACAGTTTCCTCGCAGCGGTCCGATTCGCAAACGCCCGAAATCGGTCTCACCGTCCCCTTATCGCCCGATCGTCCCCTGCCGCGTCACGGGCGCGTCGGGGTCGACGAGGAAGGCGACGGCCGTTGCGCCTTCGTCGCCCGCGGTCACGGTCGGCGGGGCGCCGTCGCCCGTCCACAGGACGCTCTCCGTCTCGTCGAGGGCGACGCCGTCGACGTCGGCCGCGCCCTCGAAGACGTACACGTAGGCGTCCCGGCCCTCGATCTCGGGCAGGGTCCCGCCCGCGTCAGCGTCGAGGCGGACGTCGTAGCAGTCGACCGCGTTGCGCACGGTGAACGGGTGATCGGCGCCCGCGGGCGCGAACACGCGGCGCCACTCGTTCGGCTCGGGGTCGGGCAGCGGCCCGTGCTGGATCCCGGGCTCCAAGCCGAGCTCCGTCGGCCGGACGAATATCTGGAGCATCCGGAGCGGCGGGTCGTCGGCGAGCGTCTCCTCCGCGTGCCAGAACCCGGATCCGGCGTTCATCACGAGGAGGTGTTCGGCGTCGGTGACGAGCTCGTTGCCCTCGCGGTCGTCGTGGCGCATCACGCCCGCGGGGACCCACGAGACGATCTCCTCGTCGCGGTGCTGGTGCATCCGGATCAGTGTCCCGGGATCCATGAACGACTCGACGACCGTCGAGAGCGGGCCGTACCCGTGGTCGTCGTGGTCCGAGAGATTTCGACCCGGGAAGTTGAACCGAGTGCGGAACTTCCCTTGGTCCTGAAAGACCTCGGAGCGGGGCGCCGGGTGGAGTCCGCGGTCGACGGCGGTGGTAAAGTCCATTACCAACTGGTAAAATCTCTGTCGACAAAAGCCGTCCGGTGGGGGCGACGAGCGGCAGGTGGGCGGGAATCGGGGCGTGGGCGGGAATCAGGGCGTCGACGGCAAACGAGGCTGGACGGCGTCCCGCGGCGGCGACGCGCTCTTTTGCCCCGAACCCCACGTTTCGGTATCGTGACGACCGTCCTCTCGGACCGCGACCGACGCAAGCGCGACGACCGGCCGGACGAGACGTTCTACGCCGACCCGCGGTTTGTCACCCACGCCGACGACGCGTTCCTCGACCGGCTGACGTCGCTGTACGCGTCGGCGACGGCGCCCGGCGACCGCGTCCTCGACGCGATGAGCAGCTGGGTGTCGCACCTGCCGGACACCGAGTACGAGCGCGTCGTCGGTCACGGGCTCAACGAGGCCGAGCTGGCGGCAAACGACCGCCTCGACGAGTTCGTCGTCAGCGACCTCAACGACGGGCAGTCGCTCCCGTTCGCCGACGACTCGTTCGACGCGGTCTGCTGTGCGCTCTCGGTCCAGTACCTCCAGTACCCCGGCCCGACGTTCGCGGAGTTCGCGCGCGTCCTCGCGCCCGGCGGCACGGTCGTCGTCAGCTTCTCGAACCGGATGTTCCCGACGAAGGCGATCCGCGCGTGGCGGGCCGCCTCGATGGACGAGCGCGCCGACCTCGTCGAGCGCTACCTCGCCGCGGGCGGATTCGAGGTCGCCGAGCGCATCGCCGAGCGCCCGGACGGGGACCCCTTCTACGCCGTGGTGGGGACGCTCCCGTGACCCCTCGCCGCGCGGCGGTCGCGCTGTTCGACCTCTCGCTCGTCGTCGCGCTCGGCGCCGCCGCGCGGTTCGCGCACGCGTTCTGGTACCGCCTCTTCGCGTCGAGCGTCGCCGGCGACCTCGCTGGCTCGGTCGCCGTGGGCCTCGTGTTCGGCGCCGGGCACGTCCTCGTCGCCTCCGGGGACCGACTCTTCGCCCCCGTCGGGAGAGCCGCGGACTCGTGGGTGTGGCGCCCGCGCCGAGCCGCCGCCGCGGTCGCGACCGGATTCCTGGTTCACGCCGCGGTGGCGCCCGCGTTCACCCCGTTCGGGCTCGAACCCCGCGGCGTCAACAGCGTGTTGACGGTCGCCGGCGTCGCGGTGGGCCTCTGGTCGCTCGCCGTCCGTCGAGCGACGCGGTAGGCCCCCAGCCGGGAGGGAGATGAGGTCGGCCGGTCAGTCCGCGGCCGACGGCTCCGTCGACTCCAGTCCCGACCCGCTCGGCGGGCGGAGGACGAATACCGCGAGCCCGGCGGCGACCGCGAGCCCGCCGCCGAGGATGAAGGTGGGGTTCCAGCCCATCGTCGCGACGAGGTAGCCGGCGGCGACCCCGGAGAACACGCCGCCGCCGACCTTCGCGGTGTACAGCACCGCGTAGTTGCCCGAGGAGTTGGCCGCGCCGTAGTAGTCGGCCAAAAGCGACGGGAAGAACACGTACAGCGGCGAGGAGAAGAACATCGCGCCGAGGACGAACGCGACGAACACGGCCCCGTTGCCGGCCTCTCCGGCGCCGACGAGGCCGACCCGGAACAGCCCGGCGAGGAGGAACGACCCGGCCATCACGCGCTTGCGGTCGAACCGGTCTATCGCCTCGCCGAGGATCATCCGCGAGACGCCGGCGGCGATGGGTAAAAGCGTCGCCGAGAGCGTCGCGATCAGCTCCGCGAGACCGAAGTTCTCCGCGAACTGGACCACGTTCGCGATGACGAGGAGGTCGGCGCTCGCCATCGCGATGAACATCGCGAACAGCAGCCAGAACTGCCACGTCGAGAGCATCTCGCGCGTCGAGTAGTTTCGGCCGCGGATCGACGCCGCGAGGCCCTCGTCGTTTCCGTCGTCGCCGTCGTCGTCTTCGCTTTGCCGATCCAGCCAGTCTTTTGGTGGGTCCCGGAGGAGGAACGAGCCGACGAGCGTGACGACTAAGATTCCGATCCCGATATTGCGGAGAACGTCGCTGTACGCCGCCACGGTCGCGTTCGCCTGGACGTACGGGACGACGAGGGCGCTCCCCGCGGCGAACGCCATCGTCCCGATTCCGGTCGTCAGCCCGGTGCGATCGGGGAACCACTTGACCGCGGTGTTGACCGCGACGGTGTAGACGATGCCGACGCCGACCGCCCCCAGCGAGTACAGCAGGTACAGCTGCCAGAGGCTCGTCGCGTACGCGAGGCCGATGTACCCGCCACCGGCAAGCAGCGCGGCGAGGAACGTGAGCGCCCCCGGCCCGCGGCTGTCGCGCCACTTGCCCGCGGGGAACTGCGAGAGCGACTGGAACACCACGTAAAAGGAGAAGACGGCGCCCAGCGCCGGCAGCGCGATGTCGAGCCCCTCGGAAAGCTCCGGCGAGATGGACGACCAGACGTACTGGTACGGGCTCACCGCGGCCATCATCCCGGCCGCGGCGGCGATCTGCCACCACCGCGAGAAGCCGAGCGTCTCGGCCGCGCGCCCGGCGTAATCGATCCCGCCGGCGTCGTCGTCCGCGGGACCTCCCTCGTCGTTCGCCTCACCCATCGTTGCCGTCCGTCGACCGCGTGGTGCTGTTCGGTGTCATTTCGTGTGCCTCGGTCGCGACGCGGGGCTTCCCCGTCGCGCCGCTCGGGTGCGTACCGGTACTGTTCGGACTGACCGATTAAAACGCGTCGTTGGGGACGTACTTGCCTCGTCGACCCGCGACCGAATCGCCTCTGACAACCGGCGACGCGCAGAGCGCGTCCGGGTCCGTCGCAGTGCGTCTCCGTCGGGGAGGATCCGGTCTGCTCGCTGCCCTCCTCGCCGGCAGCGACCTCGCTCGGTGACCGTGTTTTTTCGCCTCTATCTGTGATAACGGATCCACCGGGGTTCGGGCGGTAGAGACCCCGTACCACTCTGTTGGTCGGGGGGCAAGTCACTCAGTTCTTATTTGACGTCTCCATCGGTGACTTCGGCAACAGCCTCTTGATTGCCTTCAGCCGTTACCTCGTCGTATTCACTCCCGTGACGGGGGCAGAATAGACGCCGCCGACTGTGTGTCGTCTATCTTTCCATCACGGGCTCTGAGCCGACATCGAGTCGCTGATCCTGACGCCGTGCGCGGTAACTCTCGTCGCGACGGCGGATGGAACCGACCACACCGTCTCGGTGGGTACGGTCACTCCATCGATCGCGAGACAGACGAGTTTCCCTCGTCCGCGCCGCGCCGCAATCACAAACTCGAAGAGACGTGACCGGTCGTCGGTCGCCGTCACGTGGATCGTCGAGAGCCCGTTCGCGCTCTCCCACGTTGTCGTGTCGACGACGCCGAGCTCGCCTGCTGGGGTGACAGTCGTCGAGCCGCAGGCTGGACAGGACCCGTCGTGCGGGGCCGTTCCGAGGTATCCGTAATCGGTTTCGCACGCGAAGCAGTGTTCCATGGTCTGACTAGTACCGATCCACGATCGTCTCTGCGATGTGTGCCCGACCGGAACACGCCGGACAGGCAACTACGTCACCGCCGTCTAACCCGAACACGGTCACAAACTGTTGTGAGACGTGTGCTCCGCAGTGGGCGCACTCCGGCATCGAATTACCCCAGCGAGCCCTCCATTTCGAGTTCGACGAGCCGGTTGAGCTCGACGGCGTACTCGATGGGCAGCTCTTCGGTGATGGGCTCGATGAAGCCCGAGACGATCATCTGTTTGGCGTCGTCGTCGTCCAGCCCGCGGGACTGGAGGTAGAAGATGTCCTCGTCGCCGATCTTGCCGACGGTCGCCTCGTGGGCGACGTCGACTTTCGACTCGTTGATCTCCATGTACGGCATCGTGTCCGAGGTGGACTCGTTGTCGAACATCAGCGCGTCGCACTCGACGGCGGTCGAGGAGTTCTCGGCGCCGTCGGCGATGTGGACGAGGCCGCGGTAGTTAGTGCGGCCGCCGTCTTTCGCGATAGATTTCGACTCGACCGTGGACTTGGTGTCGGGCGCGTTGTGGTACACCTTCGCGCCGGTGTCGATGTCCTGGCCCTCGCCCGCGAAGGCGATAGTGATGTGGTTGTCGGAGGCGCCGCGGCCTTTCAGGATCGTCGAGGGGTACAGCATCGTCGCCTTCGAGCCCATCGATCCGGAGATCCACTCCATGCGGCCGCCCTTCTCCGCGATGGCACGTTTGGTGTTCAGGTTGTACGTGTTCTTCGACCAGTTCTGGACGGTCGAGTACTGGACGTGGGCGTCCTCGTCGACGAACACTTCCACGCCGCCGCAGTGAAGATTGAACTTCGAGTATTTCGGCGCCGAGCAGCCCTCGATGTAGTGGACCTCGGAGCCCTCTTCGGCGATGATGAGCGTGTGCTCGAACTGGCCCATCCCCTCGGAGTTCATCCGGAAGTACGCCTGGACCGGCATGTCGACCGTGGTGTTTTCGGGGACGTAGACGAACGAGCCGCCGGACCAGATGGCGCCGTGAAGCGCGGCGAATTTGTTGTCGCTCGGGGGGACGCACTTCGTCATGAAGTGCTCGCGGACGATCTCCTCGTGCTCTTGGACCGCCTCGTCCATGTTACAGAAGATGACGCCCTTCTCCTCCCAGCGCTCCTGCATGTTCTGGTAGACGACCTCCGACTCGTACTGCGCGCCGACGCCCGAGAGCGCGTTCTTCTCGGCCTCCGGGATGCCCAGCTTGTCGAACGTGTCCTTGATGTCGTCCGGGAGCTCCGTCCAGTCGTCGACGCCGGCACGAACGTCGACGTCCGGCCGAATGTAGGGAACGATCTCGTCGACGTCGACCTCGCTCAGGTCCGGCTGGCCGGGCCAGTCGGTCGGCATCGGCATCTCCTGGAACTGCTTGAGCGCGCGCAGGCGGCGCTCCAGCATCCACTCCGGCTCGTCTTTGTCCTCCGAGATGACGCGGACCGTCTCCTCGGTGAGGCCTTTCTCGCTTTTGAAGGCGGAGTTCTCCTCCTTCTTGAACTCGAAGCGAGCCTCGGTGTTCGTCTCCTTGAGATCGTCTTGTTTTGAACTCATCAAAGTATTCTTCAGAGACTACGAATATAAGTGTGATGCGCTAGAACATACGCTTGTAACCTATATAAGTTTCTTTAACGAAAGTGAATAACTCTACGAGGTTTAATTTGGTTTCTCTGGTTAATAGAATTTAATATGTGGGGGAGGGGCTACTCCGTATAAATGGGAACGCCGTCACTCGGTAGCGAGAACGACTCGACAGCACTCGATCGCCGCTTCGATATGGCGGTCGGCGACGGCGTCGTCCGTTTCGTCAGCCGACTCGAGCAGTGTGGCAACTTGGCGAACCCGTTTCCGTCTGGTTTGCGTGTCCAGATCGTCACTGGTGGCATCGCGGGCGACGGCTTCGGCCTCGCCGAGCCACCGGTTCGTCGCTGGCGGTACCGGGCGGTCTGCGGTCGCAGTTAGGTGAGTCGCCAGCGCGTCGACCGCGGCCCGCGGCTCGGTCGGGACGTCGAATTCGTCGGTCATGGTTAGTGTATCGGCACCCACTGTGAAGAACTGTTGCGCCAAGCCACACTCCAGGTGCTCGCGAACGTCTCCAGCCGAGCACGACCCCCAGTTAGCCAGTGGCACCGTCAACCGAACCGAGCGGCCGGCAGTCACCGCCGCGGCGGCGCACGCTCCTCGATCGGTCTCGGGCCGAAGCGTCCGATAGTTTCTCGAATTCGCCGTTCGGCTGGATAGACGTTTATGAAGAAATATCGGGGATCTCTGATAGAATACTACAATATATGCGGGAGTACGACTGTATAAATAATGATAATCGTCTATACTGTCGAAAATCGTTAAGTGGCGCCTGCCCGAAGAGTAAATCGAACAAAACGGCCCTCCGCAAACGGGCCAAGCCTCCCACACATGTCCGCCGAAATCGACACCGACGCCACCGACGCCACCGACGCCGCCGACGCCGCCGATCCGACCGCGACCGCAGGGTCCGAGGGCTCGACTGTAGCCGCCGAACCCGCCGAGGGCGCCGCCGCAGACGGCGACCGCGTCGGGTCCGTCTTCGACCGCGTGCTCGTCGTCACCGGCGACGACGAGGCCGGCCGCGCCGCGGTCGACGCCGGACTGGACGTCGCCGCCGCCCACGGCGCGACGGTCGACGCGCTGTACGTCGTCGACACGACCGAACACTGGGACGTGGCCGTCGAGCGCCGCGAGCGCGCCGGCGAGGAACTCGTCGAGGACGCCGCGGCCCGCGGCGAGGCGGTCGGCGTCGACGTGGCGAAGCGGTTCCGGTACGGCACGCCCCACGAGGAGGTCCTCGACTTCGCCGACGCCCACGACGCGGACCTGATCGTGGTCGGGTCGGCGCGCCGCACCGGCCTCGACCGGCTCGCCCACCCCGAGACGGTTCCCACCCGGGTTCAGCGGCGCGCGTCCGCGCCTGTGCTGGTCGTCGGCGCCGACGACTGACCGCGTCGTACGGCGCCGCCGACCGCGGTGCGGGAGGACCGGTTAAGTGGATCGGCCCCCAACAGTCGGTGTGACTGACGTAGGCATCGTCGGCGCGGGCGCGGGGGCGGCCGCGGCGGCGTTCGTGGTCGACGGCACCGTACCCGACGCGGACGTGACCGTGCTGGAGAAGTCCGGCGGGCTCTGCGGGCGCGCGGCGACCCGTCGCCACGGCGATCTCACGTACGACTACGGGGCGAACTATCTGAAGAGCGACGACGACCGCGTCGTCGAACTGATCACCGAGACGCTCGACGACGAGGGGCTCGTCGACGTGACGGAGCCGGTGTACACGTTCGAGGCCGACGGCGCGGTGTCGCCCGGGCGCGACGCGGACGGGCACAAGTGGAGCTACCGGCAGGGGCTCACCCAGATCGCGAAGCGCCTCTTCGGCCGCACCGATGCGACCGTCCACCGACGGACTCGGGTCGAGGCGGTTCGGCGGGTCGACGGCGCGGACGGCGACGGCCGATGGGAACTCGATGACGCCGACGGCGAGACCCACGGCCCGTTCGACGTGCTCCTCATGAACCCGCCGGCGCCGCAGACGGCCGAGCTGCTCCGGACCGCCGAGTGGGACGACCCGCTCCGCGAGACGCTCGCCGAGGCGGTCGGCGCGGTCGAGTACCGTAGCGTCTGGACCGCGGTCCTCCGCTACCCGTTCGCGCTCGACGTCCCCTACTACGCGCTCGTCAACACCGACAAGGAGCACGCGGTCGGCTGGATCTCCCGCGAGGAGTGTAAGGCCGGCCACGTCCCGGACGGCGAGACGCTGCTCGTCGTTCAGGCCAACGACGCGTGGTCCGACGCGCACTACGACGACGACCCGGTCGAGAACGTCGCGTCGCTCGCCGGTCACGCCGCCGAAATCGTCGGCGACGAGCGCTTGGCCGACCCCGCGTGGACCGACCACCAGGGGTGGCGCTACGCGCTCCCCGAGGGCGGCGTCGACCGCGGGCCGGTCGACTCGGCGCGCGACGCGGGGCTGTACCTCCTCGGCGACTGGGTCGCGGGCGAGGGACGGCTCCACGCCGCGATCGCGAACGGGCTCGACGTCGGCGAGCGCGTCGCGTACGGGATCTAAAAACCAGGGACGGCGGTGCGATCGACAGCGCCGTCGCTGCCCAGGAAACGACTTTTCCGAAGTAGCGATGCGAGAGCGGTCCGAACCGCGGTCGGAGCGCTTAGTTCGTCGTGATGCGGTACTCAACGGTGCCCAGTCCGGGGAGCGTGAGCGTCTGGACCCGACCGCTACGCCGTCGGAGGGTCCGCAGAACGGACCGCGAGAGGACGGCGAGCGCGACGGTCCCGGTCAGGAACGCGACGGTCGCGACGGGGTACGCGAACGCGACGAATGGAACGACGACGAGCGCCAGGTACACGAGCGTCCCCAGCGGTGAGCGACCGGCGGGCGGCGACTCGGAGCCGATCGAGCGGTGCGCCTCCGCCGAGGTGATAGAGCCTTGGTACATATCTCACCGTACGTTCTCGGCCGACTAAAACCTTTCACTTCTCAAATAGGTTTTGAGAAACGATACCACGGAACACGCACGCAAAACATCTGAAACGGTTGTTCATGGGGTGTAAGTAGTAGCATGGTACGCGTTGGTATACTTCTCATATTTCTGTGAGGTGTCGCGTCATACGGTGCTCGTCGCACTCGGTCCGGGCGGCGTTCGACGGACGCGGACAGGTCGCGGTCCCGGGCGCGAATCGCACTCGTCGGCGTTCTCGGGGAGCGAGCCGCGTCGCGCTCGGCGGTGCTTTTATTCCGATCCAACGACTTTCGTAGATACGGATAGACACACGATGACACCGGACATTCCCACATCCGATCCGGCGGCCGCCGTCGCGGCGTCGGAGCGCAAGCGCGTGGTCGCCGGCCTCGCCGACGGCGTCGTCGAGACCGTCGCGGACCTGCGCGTTCGCGGGCGGGCCGACGAGATCGCGGCCGAGCTCCGCGAGACGCACCTCCCCGCCTTGGAGGAGGCCGGCTATATCGAGTGGGACCGCGAGGCCGGGACCATCGAGCCCGGCCCGAACTTCGAGGAGGCCGCGCGCCACGTCGACGACCTCCCGCTGCCGGAGGTCGAGCCCTCCGACGACTGACCGCCGCGGACGCGGCCCGGGACGTTTATGCCCGGGCGCGGGCGACACCCGACAGCGATGGCCGAGCCGATCCTGAAGTGGGCCGGCGGGAAGCGGCAGCTGCTCGACGAGCTGTACGCCCGGTTCCCGGCCGAGTTCGGTCGGTACCACGAGCCGTTCGTCGGCGGCGGCGCCGTCTTCTTCGACCTGGAGCCGCCCCGCGCGACGGTCAACGACGCGAACCCGCGGCTCGTGAACTTCTACGAGCAGGTTCGCGACCGCCCGGACGAGCTCATCGGCCGGCTCGCGTCGTTCGACGACCCCGAGAGCGACCCCGACCCGGACCACCCGTACGCCGAGGCGACCGCCCGCGGCCGCGACGTCGACGCCTACTACTACCAGCAGCGCGCGCGGTTCAACCGCCGGCCGTACGAGGGGGAGTTCGACCCACTGGAGGAGGCGGCCCTCCTCTTGTACCTCAACCGCACCTGCTACAACGGCCTCTACCGCGAGAACGCGGACGGCGGGTTCAACGTCCCGGTCGGGCGGTACGCCGACCCCGACTGGGTCCAGCGCGACCGGATCCGGCGCGCGAGCGACCTGCTCGCCGACGCCGAGATCCGCAACGAGGACTTCGCGTACGTCCTCGACGCCGCCGAGCCCGGCGACCTGGTCTACTTCGACCCGCCCTACGAGCCGATGAGCGCGACCGCGAACTTCAACGAGTACAGCGCGTCGGGGTTCGACCGCGAGGACCAGCGCCGCCTGCTCGACGTCGCCGCCGAACTCGACGACGCCGGGGTGTGGGTCGTCCTCTCGAACAGCGGCGTGATGTACGACGCGTACGCCGAGGCCGGGTTCCGCGTCGACCGCGAGGACGCGACCCGCGCGATCAACAGCGACGCCGACAACCGCGACGCGGTCGACGAGATCGTCGCGACCAACGTCCCGCCCGTCGAGCGCCGGGAAGCCGGGCAGCGGGAACTGCCCGATTTCTGAGCCTGCGGCTTCGTTGAAATGCTTGGGGTTCGATATTTTTCGTCCTCGATCGCTCAGTACTGCCTGCGAATTGACCGACACAGAGCGTATATGTCGTGGCCAGTCTTGGCTTCACTGTCACAAAATATACGAGACACCGATCCTAGCACAAAGGCTATATCTGTGAAAATTGATATGAATACTTCTTCTGGATCACTTACGGAGGTGCGAGGAGAAAGCCCCGCCGTTCACGGCAGGGATGAATCCGACACCCCTACACGAACTACGTTCGACGCACTGAACGGATGTTTTAACTGAGTTGGAACTGTAGATAAACACAACCGAGGCGGTCTACCCGCCCCACTAATCGGACAATATCGGGATTCCCTAATTTCAGGCGGAAGACACCCTCTTCCGTGCCGAAATAGGGTACAGGCAATAAGAAGTACCTCCGAATCCCATGCCGGGATAGGGGTAACGGCTGGTTGGCACCGCCAGTAGCCGTCAGCAAGACGGCTACAAACCGTGAACATCCCAAACCAGAGGTACAGTGCCGTGGGAATCTTCGCCCTTCAGGGCGGAGAGGATGTCAAAGCCAGTACAACATCACGAGTTCAGTTCCCAGACTCGGACCCAATCGATGGCAAGTCGTTCTGTCCATCGCTCATTGAGATTTGCTTGCCCAATCCGGTTAACATGGTTTGAGAAGATCAGGCCGAACGGGCGGGCTTCAGGGGCAGTCAGTGACTGGATCATCGCTGGTGGTGAGGAGCGTGTTACGACATGGTTCCCGTTGAAGTACCACTCGACTCGATCTTCAAACACCGCACAACCGTACGTATTGAAACTCTCCGTGAGATCGGTTCCACTGTCCATTGAGAACGGGTTATCGGTATGGGATTCTCTGTCATTTGGCTCGCCCGACTCGCTCCAGTGAACATTCACGTGAAGTTGCTGGCGTTCCGATTCTGGATTCTCTCCCGGTTGGAACAGTTCAATAATATCTATCTCCGGTGGCCAATTCATATTTGCCGGGTGCATCCAGAAGGCGGGTAGGATACCGGTTCTTCCGGGAAGTTTGAGCCGTGCCTCAACGTACTGCCCCCTTGTCGGGTCGATCGGAATACCCGCTGTCGGGTGATGGGGCTCTCCCCCGGTACTTGAATTAATCACACCCTGATAACAACCACTCGGGCCAGTCCCTTCAGATTCTATTGTCAGTTCACATATCCTGTCGTTGACTGTCACGTTGTCCGCACGCACTGTCGCATCATCATTTGGAATCCAGTCTTCGGGGTCGATGAACCCGACTCCCCATCCATCCGTATCAAACGACTCCCACTGTTCGTCGACGACGAGTTGCCACTCACCATCTGGACCGCTACCGGATTGTGTATCACGTGACATTATCTCGTCAAACCCAGAACGAAGACAGCCAGCGAGACTCACGGATCCGACGGTAGCAAGTAAAGCCCTTCGCCGAGAGCGATCTGAAACCACTATCTGTGATTTTGCCCGGAATTATATTAATCCACACCACCAATCAATCGTCTAATACTACCGCCTCGAAACCGCCGTCTTCGATGAGGAGCTCTTCGCCATCATGATTCTCCAAGTCACCTTCTCCAAGCCATGGATTCTTTTTCTCTATTGTTTTCGGTGAAACTTTTTCAGCTATTGGTGCGACCTTTTCAGTCACAGCGAAGGTCTCCACGGGAGAGATCCATCCCCACAGAGCGCCAACGGTGTTTAAGACGACCAAAAGGGGTGTCAGCGGGATAGCCAGTAGGGGAACCCGTTCTCGTCGGATATACACGAACACGCCGACGAGTGTGATCACGAATAAGACGAGAAACATCGCGAGTGAGCCGAATTGATAATATATCGGCTGTGGAAGAAACTGTGGAAATAAAAACAGCAGCAGTGACATGACGGGGATTAGTGGAGACAGCGACCACGCAACCATCCGGAACCCAAGAAAGAGACGGTACTTCTGTGGAAGCAAGTCTGATGACTGTTGGGTACCGGCAAACCACCGTCGCCGCTGTCGAAACATTCCTCGAAGCGACGGTGGGGCCTGATTCCGAAACTTCAGATTCAGAACTCGGAAATCAAGGTCGCCTGCCTGTGCTGCGCGCCAAATAAAATTCGTGTCTTCTGTGATCGTCTCTGTATCCCACGTAATCGCATCTTCTAACGATTTTCGAATGGCAATGCCGCCACCCCATGCGTAGAGTGGATATTTGAACCGACCGAAGGCACGTTGCTCGTACTGATAGCCGATACGGAATGTTTCTGATAAATACGCGATCCACGAGCCGGTGTACAGTGGCATCTCGGTGATCTGGACAACGTCCGCGTCGGGCAAGCCCCGGAATTGCTGGACGATGGTATCTTCGTCCAAATACAGAATAAACTCATGAGAGCATGGAACGTTTCGACGGGCCCATTCGAGCGCACGTCCCTTGTGTCGGGCCTTACAGCCGAATTCATCGGGGACTACGTGTACTGTTGCCCCGCTAATTTGGATATCTTCTTCCGCAATAACTCGAATATCATCGACCCCATCTGGGACCGAGTTAACTGTTGCTTGAACGACTGATTCGGCACCAATCGTCAATATCCGCACCTGTACGTCGTCGTGACCGTATGCCAGTTCATCAGCCGAGACTAACTGGTTGCGAGCGAGAACGAGGACTTCGTATAGCCAAAACAAAACAGACAGCGAGTACAGAACAAAGATACTCCAGACAAGAGTCAATACGGCAAGTGTGAGCACGGTTGCCATGACGCACAAGGCTATTTAAGTACTTACTTCTTTCGGTGAGTCTGAAACAGCAGAATTAGCATATCCGCCGGTGTTCGATGTGGGATTGTAGTCCAAGATTTGAAACTGGTAGGATTCTCGTCGGTCAGTTCGCACGCTTCAGCGACCAGTCGTTTCAGGCGAGAATTCGTCTGAAGAAACGGATTCAACAGGAGCGCCTCGACGGAATCGCGCAGACCGGGGTACCGCGAACATCGCGGACCCGTGCGGTCGTCGGACCGCTCCGTTGGGGCGGGCTTTTTGACCTCCCCCGCCGACGGGTCGGGTATGACCGATCTCGACATCGACCTCGTCCTCGTGCCGGTCGACGGCAGCGAGGAGTCACACGAGGCGGTCGATTACGCCATCGCGGTCGCGAGCGAGTACGGCGCGAGCGTCCACGCGCTGTACGTCCTCGACGAGGAGGTCGTCCGCGCCATCGACCACGGCGTTGTCGACGAGCGCGAGGTGGCCGACGACTCCGAGGCGTTCACCGACTCCGTCGCGCGCCGCGCGGAGGCCGCCGGGGTGCCTCACAGCAACTCCATCGCGTACGGCTTCTCCACCTCGGTGAAGACCGTCCACCCCGGGAGCGTCGTCCTCGACACGGCCGAGGAGCTGGAATCGGACTTCATCGTCGTCCCGCGCGAGCCGGTCTCCGGCGACCCCGGCGAGGTGCTGGGGAAGGCCGCGGAGTACGTCCTCCTCTACGCGAGCCAGCCCGTCCTGTCCGTCTGATGGTCGGCGGCCTCCTCCCGGCGGGCACGACGCTGCCGCCCGCGCCGTACCTCCTCGTCGTCCTGCTCGCCGCCGGCGGGGTCGTCGCCGCGCTCCGCCGACGCCGCCCGCGGGTCACCGCGCGTCGCGTGCTGGCGCTCGCGCCGTGGATCGTGCTCGGCTCCGCGGCCCACGTCCTCTACGTCGTCGACGCGCTCCCGTCCTCGCTCGCCCCGTTCGCCGGCTCGCCGACCGTCTACCTCACCGTCGGAACGCTCGCGGGCGCGGCGTGGCTCGCGGCCGACGCCGTCCGTCCGGACCGCGTCGCCGTGACGCTCGCGGTCGCCGGCGGGCTCCTCTTGATGCCTGTCGTCGCGGTCGCCGTCGGCACCGGACTCTCCCCCGCTGGCGCGCGCTGGTCGGCGGTCGCGCTCGCGCTCACCGTTCCGATCGCGGGCGCCGCCTGGGTCGGCCTGACGCGCGTCAGGCCCGAGGCCGCGATTACCGGCAGCGTCGGCGCGCTCGCGGTGTTCGGCCACGCGCTCGACGGCGTCTCGACCGCGGTCGGGACGACCCAGCTCGGCTTCGGCGAGCGCACGCCGCTCTCGCGGCTCCTGCTGGAGGTCGGCGGACTCCCCTCGCTCCCGGTGGTCGGCGAGGGATGGCTGTTCCTCCTCGTGAAGCTCGCGGTCGCGACCGCAGTCGTGTGGCTGTTCGCCGCCTACGTCCGCGAGGAGCCGGGAGAGGGGTACCTCCTCTTGGGGTTCGTCGCGGCGATGGGGCTCGGCCCGGCGGCGCACAACCTGCTGCTGTTCTCCGTGGCGGCGTGAGGCCGGCTCCGGTGTCCGGCCTCACAGGACCGCGACCGCGAAGACGACAGCGACGGCGCCCAGCATGACCGCCTGAACGAACGCGCTGGCGAGCGCGCCGACCACCGCGAAGGCGGCGCGCCGGGCGGCGACCCGCGGCTCGGCGCCCTCCTCGTAGAGGGCGGCGAGGAAGACGACCCCGCCTAGCCCGACGACGAGCCCGATCGGGCCCATCACGAACAGGAGCGCGATTCCCGCGAGCGTGCCGACGACGACGGTCCGCGTCGACGCGCCGCCGAGCCTCCCGGAGACCATCCCCGAGACGAGCTCCGCGGCCGAGGCCAGAAGCGAGACGAGGACGAGCGCGAGCAGTACGCCGAGGCTCGGCTCCGCGAAGCCGGTGGTGTACGCGTAGCCGACGACGGTCAACGCCGCGAGGACGCCGCTCGGCACGAGCGGGACGAACGAGCTGGCCGTCCAGACGACGAGCAGCGCTATCGCCAGTTCGGCCGCGGGAAACGCCATAGAGGATTCACGCCGCGAGGGTTCAAAACGGTGTCTCGAACGGGGCTCTGGACGAACGGGTCGGCGGGGCTACGCTTAGTCCTCTTCCTCGACGACTTCCGGGTCCTCGATGGCCGACTGGAGGGAGTCGAGGCCGTTGACCCACTCGGAGACGAGGCCGTACTCGAGGTCCTCGACGAGTTCGATGTCGAGCGCCTCGCCGTCGATGACGCGCGTGCCGGCCTGAACGACGTAGCCGAGGGCGGCGTCTAAGTCGTCGCCCTCCTCGGCCTCGGCGGCCGCGCGCACGAACTCGCTCACGTCGCCGTCGACGACGCCGCCGACGACGTACTCCTCGGCCGCGTAGAAGACGGGGACGAGCGAGGTCTGGACGCCGTCGATCAGCATCACCTTGTCCTCGTCGTCGAACTCGACGTCTGCGAGGACGATCTCGCGGATGTCGCGGACCTCCTCGACGGCGCGCTCCTCGTCGATGCGGTCCTCGTCGAACGCGGCCAGCACCTTCACCACGGCGATGGCGGCGTCGTCCTGAAGGTTCAACAGGAGCCGGGCGGAGTCCTCGTTCTCGGGGTCGAGCTCCTCTTCGGCCAGCCTGTCGAGCCAGTTCTGCCAGCGTTCGTCGGTATAGAACGTTTCAACGGCGTCGTCGTCGGTCATGTGCCGTACGTCGCCCGGCCAACTCAAATGCCTTTCCTATCGATCGCCGCCCGAGACCGCGTCTCACCCGCGAGAATCCCGGATTCAGGGCTCCCGTTCGAGCGTCGCCTCGGTGTCAATTCCGTACACGGCTCGGGGGGTCTCGACGTGCGCGCGCCGGATCGCGTCGTCGTGCCCTTCCTCCAACAGCCAGCGCACCCGCCGCGGGACGGTCTTCGGTCCCAACACCATCCCCGGGCGGTCCGGGTCGTCAACGAAGTCGGTCTCCATCAGGAACGGCTCGCCCGCTTCCGCGGCGCGCTCCAGCCGCTCTTTGTCGCTCATCACGCTCGGCGTGACGCCCGCGAGTTCGCCGGCCGCGTAGTGTTTGACGACGCGCGAGGGGTCGAGCCCGACCTCCTCCGCGACGGCCGCGAGGTCGGTCAGGTCCTCGGTGGCCTCGGTGTGGAGCTGGACCGCGCAGTCGACCTCGGCGCCGAGCTCGAACGCGCGCCGCGTGACCGCGTTCGACGCCGCCCACACCGCGTCGCTCACGTCGTAGTGGGGGCGGCCGGACTTTAACGCGAGCGCGTCGCCGTCCGCGACGTACTCGCTCGCGACCGCCAGCCCGCCGCGCATGAGGTCGCGGGCCGCCTCCGGCGAGAAGCCGCGCTCGTCGACGAGCCGGCTTATCAGTCCGGGGTGGACACCCAGGACGGGCCACGCGCGCCCAGGAAGAACCTCCGTCGCGGCCGCGACGGTCTCCAGCGTCTCCTCGAAGACGGCCCGGAAGTCGGCCGGCTCGTCCGGCTCGACGTCGAGCAGCCACGAGGGCTTGTTCACCACGAGCAGGTGGGTGCCGCCGAGCCGGGCGAACTCCTCGACGGCCTCGACCCCGCGGCCGTGTCGGGGGTCGAGGTGGAGGTGATTGTCCAGCACCGGCGTCCCGAGGTCCTCTGTCATGGGAGGGCGTTCGGCCGCGCGCGATTAGAAGGATCGGTCTCGGAGAGCAGTCTCGGGAACGAGTGACCGCTCGGCGCCCGCTTAGTCCGCGCGGTTCGCCGCGAACTCGGTGTCGGGACGGGGCACCGTCACGTCGGCGAGCCCGGCCTCGATCGCCTCGCGGCGGTCCTCGAACTGGCCGGGCAACACCAGTCGCTCGCCCAGCGCGTCGAGCGGCTCGTCGCTCGCGTACCCGGGCTCGGCGGTGGCGAGCTCGAAGAGCACGCCCGCGAACTCCCGGAAGTAGACGGAGCGGAACCAGTGGCGGTCGATCTGCTGGGTCGGGCGGAGCCCCATCGAGGCGACCGCGTCGCGCATCGCGGACTGGTCGGCGTCCGTCGGCGTCTGGAACGCGACGTGGTGGACCGTGCCGCGGCCCGAACTCCCCTGTCGGTCCGTCTCCACGACGTCGACGTACTTGCCCACGTCCCCGCCCGCAACGAAGCGGGTTCGGTCGCTTCCGGCCGCGGCGTCCGCCTCGGTCGCCTCCGCCTCCAGCCCCATCGTCCGGAGGAGGCGCTCGGTGCGCTCGGGGTCGTCGAGCCACAGCGTCACGGAGTGGAAGCCGCGGATCGCGGCCGACTCGGGGACGAACGCGGTCCACGCGGTCGTCGGGTCGTCGTCCGGAATATCGACCGCGACCAGTTCGACGGGGAGCCCGTCTGGGTCGCGGAAGGGGAGGACCGTCTCGCCGAAGCGCTCCTCGCGGGCGTCGTAGTCGACGCCGCGCTCGTCGAACCGTGCCTCCCAGTAGTCGAGGCTCCCCTCGGGCACGCGGAACGCGGTCCGAGAGACCTGCCCGGCGCCGACATCGCCCTCCGGCAGGTCCGTCCACGGGAAGAACGTCATGCTGGTGCCGGGCGTGCCCTCGGCGTCGCCGTAGAAGAAGTGGTACGTCCCGGGGTCGTCCTGGTTGATCGAGCGCTTCACCAGTCGGAGGCCGAGCGTCTCGACCCAGAACTCGAGGTTGCGCTGCGGGTCGCCCGCGACGCAGGTCACGTGGTGGATTCCGGGGGTCGGAGTCGGGCCGTCTCCGGCGTTCGCTGATTCGTCTGTCATGCTACATGCTACGTCCCGGAGGGACTTGAATCGGCGCGGACACGGGTGTTACCGGGTAAGAGGTGTGTCGACGAAACCCGACAGTCGGAGATGGTTTATAAATGGCCGTGACCGGCGACGACGTCATTTATAAACACGGGTAGTGGCGCGTGCCTGCGAGCGGCCGCCCCCGGCGGCCGCGAGGCAGCACGCGCGAGGGACGCGGCGAACGCGAGCGGCGAAGCCGCGAGCCGTGAGCCGCGAGGTTGGGGAGGCGTGAGGTGCGGTTGCTGTGCGGGGCGGGACTCAAAGGGGCAGTCGCGAGGCCGCAGTAGGCGACGTAAGCACCGCAGCGAGCGAAGCGAGCGAGGAGCGCAACGAGCGTACTGCGGCCTCGCGGCTGGGGCTTTGGAAGTGTTCTCCGCCGATCTCCAGTCAGTCACTTATAAGCGAGCGGCTGGGGCTTTGGAAGTGTTCTCCGCCGATCTCCAGTCAGTCACTTATAAGCGAGCGGCTGGGGCTTTGGAAGTGTTCTCCGCCGATCTCCAGTCAGTCACTTATAAGCGAGCGGCTGGGGCTTTGGAGGACTAACCGCTGGATCGCCTCCGTATATAAATGCCGTCGCGCGTCCGTATCGACCGCGTTCGAGTAGAACAGTTGCGATCGCAGTCCCTCTATCGAGCCGGCCCGACGGATCAGCGAGATCGCGCCATCGCCTTCTCGATCCTCCCCTTGAGCCCTTCGAGTCGGTCGCCGACCGCGCCGACGGCCGCGAGAACCGGGTACGTGACGTCGAGGTCCTGGTAGCAGTACCCCGGCAGGTCGATCTCGTCGCCAAGCGATAGCTGGCGCTCGTGGTCCGCGAGGACGCGCTGACGGCGGGCCGCGATGCGGTCGCAGTCCTCTCTGAGCGCCGCGGTCCGGGTCCGGCAGGCGTCGAGCGCGCCGAACCCGATAGCCGCCGCGTCGCCACCGTCGCCCGCCGAGTCGCCCCCGTCGCCGTCGACTGCTCTTTCGTCGCCGCCGACTTCGTCTTCGATCGCCTCGATCTCCGTCCGGATCGGTTCGAGCCGCGAGTCCGCGCGCTCGACCGATTCGATCTCCGACTCCACGGCGTCGAGGAACGCCTCGCGCTCCTGAACCGCGGTCTCGACGGCGCTCAGCAGCGAGCGCTTGTACTCCTCGTGGAAGCAGTCCGTGCGGGTGAGCGCGTACGCGAGCTCGGGACCGAACTCCTCGGCGACGCTCCGCTCGTAGGTGTCGTCGTACTCCGCCTCGTAGTGCGGGACCGACATCACCGTCGCCCGGTAGGCGTCGCGCACCGCGACGAGCCGGGAGCCGGGCGACGCCGCACCGCCGGTTCCCCCCGTCGTTCCCCCGATTGCGCCGCGGACGCCGGCCGGTCCGCCCGCACCGGAGAACCTGTCGGCCGCGGCGGGGTCCGACGCGCCCGCGCTCCCGCTCACGTCCGGAATCGACGACACCCGACCGCGAAACGCCTGGAACGCCTCGCGCTCGTCGACAATGCGGCGCCGCTCGACGCGGAGCGCGGCCCGCGCCGCCCGGATCGGCTCGCTCCCCTCGTCCGCGTGAGTCGCTGCCATACGACGCGGCACACGCAGATCCCCCGTAAACCCTTATATGAGGGGTATCGCGGCCAGCCGAGACGTCCGGACCGCTCCGGAGCAGTATATATCCCCCTTACCGCATCTCGGCGGTCGCCCCCGGTCGGTCTCGACACCGGTGGACAGCGACTTTATCCCTCCGCCCCCCACCGCCGATATGGAGACGGTGTCCCTCGCGGAGGCGTTCGACTCGTTCGACGAGCCGTGGTCCCCGCGGCTCGCCGGCGAACTCAACGGGCAGGCGGTCAAGCTCGCGAAGGCCGACGGCGAGTTCGTCTGGCATCACCACGAAGACGCCGACGAGCTGTTCCTTGTCAACGCGGGCCGGCTCCGGATCGAGTTCCGCGACGAGGCGGACGCGGTGCTGGAGGAAGGCGAATTCACGATCGTCCCGCGCGGGACCGAACACCGACCCGTCGCCGAGCCGGAGGCCGAAATCCTACTGTTCGAACCGAGCGAGACGCGCAACACGGGCGACGTCGAGACCGACGAGACCGTGACCGACCTCGAACGCCTCGACTGACTCTCACGGCACGACCGCACGGGTCAGTGACCCGAACAGCGGCAGCCCCAGCCCCGCGCCGACCGTGACGTAGACGACCGGAAGCATGTCCGACGCCGCACCGGCCGCCGGCCCGAGTGAGGCCGCGAACGCGGCGAGACAGACCACGCCGGCACCCAGCGCGTACCCCGCCCCACGGCGCACCGTTGGCGCCGCGAGCGACGCGAGCGCGCCCGCTGCGATCAGCCCGAGCCAGTGGAGCGATGCGAGCCCGACGCCGGCGACGAGTGCGCCGATCACCGCGACCGCGTGCGGGCGCGGCTCGGTCCTGACGCGGTCGCGGAGCGAAGGCGACCCTGAAGACGCGGTCGACTCCGAGGGCGCAGCCGACTCCGAACGCTCGGTCGATTCCGAGGCCGACTCGGGTGAGTCGCTCACTGCGACCCCTCCGTCGACGGCTCGAACCGCACCACTGGGTCGCCGCCGGCCCCGAGCGGCATCGGGCGCTGGTCGTTGTCGAGCCAGCGCCGGAGCTGGTCGTCGTAGTGCTCGGAGAAGTAGTCGCCCGAGTTCCCGCCCGGCAGCACCGCGGTCGCGTCGGTCCCCGGCCGCACGGCCATCCGCCAGCTCGATCCGACCGCGGACTCGACGCGGTAGTTCTTCACGGTCGCGGGCGAGCCGTCAGCGGGCAGCTCCTCGTAGTTCAGGAACGGCGCCTCGCCGCCGAGCGGGTGGCTCATCGCCCGCGTGGTGTTGTAGTCACCGTACCGGTCCCACCCCGCCTCCTCGATCTCGTCGAGCGCGTCGAGGAGGGCGGCGACCGCGAGGGCGCCCCGCGGGCGCCCGTCGAACAGCGGGTCGTCGTCGGGGAGCCGCGCGAGCGTCCAGTCGCTCGGGTAGTACCCCTCGCCGAGGTCGGCGTCGTCGAAGGTCGGGCCGAAGACGCGCTCGCGGAACTTCGGCAGGTAGCGGGCGAAGACCAGCGCGGCGCGGGAGTCGCGCTCCATTCGGTAGTCCCACTCGTCGAGGTCGTTGGCCGCTCTGATCACGTCCTGGTCGAAGCCGTGCCGGTCGCGGACCGCCTCGACCAGTTCGGGGACGAGTTCGGCCGCGCGCCCGTCCCGCACGTCGCTCTGGAGGCCGCGGTGGAAGTCGGGGTCGGTCGGTCCTTCGCCGCCGGAGTCGCCGTCCCCGCCCTCGCTCCCGCCGACCCCCTCGTCGAGCCGGTCGGCGATCCGCGCGCCGCGGTACGGGGTCGCGTAGCCGACGCCGACGTAGTGGACCGGGTCGTCGATCGGGCGCTGGTTGGCCGTCGAGAGGACGTCGGGGTCGATCGCGTGCGGCTTCTCCTCGAAGGGGACGAACCCCTCCCACGAGGACTCGCCGAACGGCTCGAACCCCGCCCACTCCCCCTCGCCGGCGGAGCCGTCGAAGATCCGGTCGCCGTCGACGACCTCGCCGTCGATACGCCGGATCGGCAGCCGGCCGGTCGCGAAGTAGAGCGTCCGGCCGTCCGCGTCCGCGTACACGAGGTTCTGGGTCGGCAGGTCGAAGTCGCGCGTCGCCTCCAGCAGGTCGTCGATCCCCTCGCTTCGCCCGTACGCCTCGATGGCGGCCGTGGTGCGCGTCGCGGTGTGGCCCGTCCACGCGACGCCGACCGTCCGTCCCTCGCGCTCGATCAGGGGGCCGTGGACGGTGCGCCGGACGCGGAGCTCCCGGTCGTCGCCGCCCGCGACCGGGATCGCCTCGCGCTCGTCGGTCTCGAAGTCGCGCCACTCGCCGTCGTACCGGTAGCGGTCGCCCGCGTCGTCGATCTCGTACCGGTAGCAGTCGAGGACGTCGGCGCCGAGGTTGGTGAACGACCACGCGCCGCGGTCGTTCGCGCCCGCGATGACGAACGGGACGCCGGAGAACGTCGCGCCCCGGACCGACCGCTCCGGCGTCTCGACCGACTGCTCGTACCACAGCGGCGGCGCCTGGAGGGAGAGGTGCGGGTCGTACGCGAGGATCGGCGTCCCGCTCGCGGTGTGATCGCCCGAGACGACCCAGCTGTTGGAGCCGACGCCCGTCGGCGACTCGAAGCCGGAGAGCCAGTCGGTCAGCGCGGGGTCGACGGGGGCCGGCGAACCGACCGGTCGGCCGCCCGAAGCGCGCCGGTCCGCATCGCGCGCGTTCGCCGTCGCCTCGGAAAGCCGGGTCTCGGTCCCGTCGAGGATCGGGTATTCGTGGTCGTACCGCGTCGGGAACAGGGTCGCCGCGCGCTCCGCGCCGAGGCGGTCGGCGACGAGCGCGCGCCGCAGTTCGCCGAAGTTGCCCGTGAGCGTCCACGAGATCTGCTTTTCCATCAGCATCGAGTCGACCGGGGTCCACGGCTCGGGCTCGTAGCCGATCAGCTCGAACTCCAGCGGGAGCGGGAGGTCCTCCGTCGCGGCGTTGACGCCGTCGGCGAACGCCTCGACGAGGGGGCCGGCGCGCGTCTCGGCGACGACGTCCCAGGTCGCTTCCGCGGCGTCGGCGAACCCCATCGCGACGTGTAACTCGTCGCCGCCGAGCGTCGCCTCGCCGATCACCTCGGAGAGCCGGCCGCGCATCACCCGGCGCTGGAGGTCCATCGCGAACAGCCGGTCGAACGCCTGACAGTAGCCGACCGCGAAGTACGCCGCCGGCTCCGTATCGGCCTCGACCTGCGGCACGCCGAACTCGTCGCGGGCGACCGTCGCCGCCCCGTGCGGGCTCTCGACGCGGTCCGGGAGCGAGCGGTCAGCCGCGTCCCACGCCTCGCCCGACAGCGGGGCGAACGAGTCGAGGAGGTCGGCCGCGTCGCTCGCCGCCAGCCCGGCTGTCCCAGCGGCGAGGACGCTCGCGAGGACCGCGCGCCGCGTGGTGTCGCGTGTCACCTCCCGACCGACGCCGCGGTCCCTCATTATTATTCGGATCGGAATCCGGCGAGAGACGTATCCGTCGCCCGGCCGTACGGCGGACCGATGGAGGTCGCGCTGATCACGGTCGGAGACGAACTGCTCTCGGGCGACACGGTGAACACGAACGCCAACTGGCTCGCCGCCGAGCTGAGCGAGCGCGGCGTCGCCGTGCCGCGGATCCTCTCGATCCCGGACGACAGGGCCGAGATCGCGGCGCGGGTCCGGGAGTACGCCGCCGACTTCGACGCCGTGATCGTCACGGGCGGGATCGGCAGCACCCCGGACGACGTGACGATGGAGGCGGTCGCGGACGCCTTCGACCGCGAGATGGCCCCGACCGACCTCACGCGCGAGTCGGTCGAGCGCCGACTGGCCGCGATCCGCGAGCGGGTGCCCGACCGCGAGTTCGACGTCGACGTCGAGGCCGAGGCGTCGGTCCCCCAGGGAAGCCGGCCGCTGGTGACCGAGGCGGGGCTCGCGCCCGGCTGCGTGATCGAGGGCGTCTACGTCATGCCCGGCATCCCGGACGAGCTGAAGGCGACGTTCGAGGCCGTCGCCGACGAGTTCGCGGGCGACCGGCGCTCGCGGTTCTGCTACACCGTCGAGCCGGAGTCGAACATCATCGCCGCCTTGGAGGAGGCGATGGACCAGTTCGACGTCGCCGTCGGCTGCTACCCCGACCGCGAGGCCGACCACAACCGGCTGAAGGTGACCGCCACCGACGACGACGAACTCGACGCGGCCACGGCGTGGCTGCTGGAGCACGTCAATGCCAGCGAGACGCCAGTGTCGCGGGACTGGGACTAAAAAAGGGGAGTCGCTGCGGGTCGCCGTCGACCGCCGATTACGTCGGTCCGGATCACCCGGCCGTCTCGTTACCCGTCGGACCGTCCGACCCGGGCGGAGTGGGACCCGTCGGCGGCGTCCCGTTGGCCGTCCCCGGCGGCGTCCGGTCGTTCGACACGAGGAAGTCGGCGAGGTTGCCGACCAGCACGTCGGTGTCGGCGCGCGCGGCGTTCTCGGGCGAGAGGAAGTCGCTGTCGCCGACCATCACCACCTCGTCGTTCCGAACGAGCAGCGGCGCCTCAGTGGGCGCTCGGGTCGTCGACAGCTCGCTGCCGTCGATCGGGGCGAGCACGTCGCTGCCGGCGGCCGTCGTCCCGACCGGGGTCGCCGACGGCAGGACGACGCGGTCGAGGCCCTCGGTCAGCGCGCTGTCGGCGTCGTCGGCCGGCGACGCATACACGCGCTGGTAGTTGAGGTCGTTTTCCGCCATGTTGTACACGTAGCCCGGCTTCGTCGTGACGTCGAGCGTCGCGTCGAGGCCGGCCGCCCCCGGCTGGTCGAAGGCGGCGTCGGGCTCGGTCGCCACGATCACGTGGCCGCCCGACTCGACGAACGACTCAATCTCTTCGAGTTCCCGCTTGTCGTAGTCGGTGCGGAACGTCACGAACGCGTCGGCCTCAGCGAGCCGCTCGCCGAGCTGCGTCGGCCCCTGCTCGCCGCCCCGAGCGACGCTTCGCCGCTGCTGTTCCGGGTCCGGCACGTAGACGCCGACGTCGTGGCCGTTCTCGATAAGCGCGTTCGCCAGCGGCCGGATGTCGCGGTCAGCGACCTCAGACCCCCCGAGGCCCAGCAGCGCGAGCGGGCTCGCGGGCACCGCGCCCTGCGGCTCGACGTCGGGATCGACGAGGACGGTCTGTGACGGCGCTGTCGACTCCATCTCGACGGTCGCCTGTCCGGGCGTGTCGTTCGCGACCGCGTCGCCGTCGACGTAGTGTTCGTTCTGGATCTCCGGCGCCGGCGCGACGCCGCCGGCGGTCAGAAGATTCCCGCCGCGCCGCCGAGCACGAGCCTGACGCCGATGACCGTCAGCAGGCCGAGGACGACGCCGCGCCGGAGCCGATCGCCCACGCGACTTCGGAGGCGCTTCCCGACCGCGACGCCGGCGACCGCGGGCACGGCGGCCGCCGCCGACGCGAGGGCGAACGCCGCGTCCGGATAGAGCCCCAGCGCGCCGCCGGCGGCGACGCGCAGGCCGTTGATCCCGACGAACACCAGCGCGACGACGCCGACGAACAGCCCGTGCGAGAGGTCGAAGCGCCGGACGTACGCGACGAGCTGGACGCCGACGTTCGTCGCGCCGAAGAGGACGCCGGAGACGGCGCCGACGACCGCCATGGTGACCGGTGACTCGGCGGCCTCGCGGTCGCTTGCGCCGGACAGCGACGGCAGCGGGACCGCGCGCTGTGCGCTCGCCACGAAGCCGAGCGAGACGAGGCCGAGCAGCACGCGCACCGGCGCCTCCGGGAGCCGGTCGAGCAGCGCCATTCCCGCTATCGTGCCGACGAGCGCGGCCACGAGCAGCGGCGCGAACCGCGCGCCGCAGGTGCGCAGTTCCTGGCGGGTGAGGTCCCCCACGAGCGCGAGGTTCACGGCGAACATCGGGAGGATCATGAACGCGACGGCGGTCGCGGGGTCGAGCGCCGTCGCGAGGACCATCGTCCCGACGACGGCGAAGCCGAACCCCGCGACCCCGTTGACGGCGCCCGCAACCGCGACGACGACGGCGATCCCCGCCACCAGTCCGGCCGAGAGCGCGAGTGTCATACAGCCGAGACGGGGCGCTCGCTGATAAATCGCTGCTGGGTGTGCGACGTGAGTGGACGCACGTGGACCGACATTGGGGCGGCGGTCGTGTGTGATCTTCTCTTACAATCGGCAGAGAGTCATACCCGCGTCGCGCCACTTATAAACCCGGTTCGTCGGACCGCTGTTTCAGATCCAAGGAGTGACACGGCCGATAGCGTGTGCCCACGGATTCTCCTCGAGAAGTCTCGGCTACTCGAAAGAGACATTCTGATACCCGTTCGAAACACAGAACGCTTAGCTGGCGACTCGTCCGAGACTGTTCGACTACTCCGGCACTGGTGACGCGTCAAAAGTAGCGTCGCTACGAGCTCGTCGACGAAGCCCACTCGCGTATCTCGCCGTCGGCTGCGACCTCGCTCCCGACGTTCTCGAACGTGACGCCGCCGTAGGCGACGCTGCTTCCGGGGCCTGAATAGATACCTGCGCCGCCGCAGTCCTCCGCACGGGCGTTCGTGAGCGTCGCCTCAACGTTCTCGCGAAAGCGGAACGCCTGATCCGTGGCCCCCGTGGCCGTTACGTTGCTCATTTTTAAATCGGTCATCTCGTCGAAGATGATCGAGTTCGTAAACTCGCCCGTCACGACGACGTTCGAGAGACCGCTCTCGTTGAATCCGGCCGCGTACAGTCCCGACCCGGCGGCTGTCTCCTCGTCCTCGGTCTCGATCGTCACGTCGCTGACGGTCAATCCGCTTCGTCCGCCGTCGACGTGACCCAGCGTGATCCCGCGCGCGTTTCCGAGACACGAGACGCGGTCGATCGTCAGATCCGTCACCAGCTCGTCGGGGTCGGAGCGAATCGCGGTGTATCGGCACTCGGAGATGTACCCGTCAGTGATGGCGATCGACTCGTGGGGTCCCCGATGGAGGTGGATGCCGTGTTGCGGACCGTTTTCGGGGTCGATCTCGAAGTTCGTGATCCGGCACCGTCTCGTGGGCGTGCCGTCGTCCGCGGCTAGGTCGGTGTCGGTCCCGCTCCACACCCCGTTCGACGTGGTTCCGGACTGCTGTGCGTCGACCTGTAGCGGGGCATCCGAGTCGCCCGCTCCACCTCGACTCGCCCAGTACCCGTCCACGACGACGTTTTTCGACGAGACGATGTCGATATGATGGTGGTGAATGGCGTCGCCGTAGATCGACTCGAGTCGAACGTTTTCCGCGTGAGCAGGCATGATGCCGTTCGAATCCGGAGCGTCGATACGGACGTTCCGAACCCCCCAGTTCGCGGCACCGTTGTATCCCGTCGCGTCGAATCCCTTGTTGGACAGGAGCGCCTTTCCCGTGATGTCGCCGGGGCGAGAACCCTCAAAGACAGTCGCCCGTCCCGCCCCGGTGAGAATCGTATCGTCGCCTACCAGCGGCGTCCGGTCGAACAGATACCGCCCGGGCGGAAAGTAAACGATCCCGCCGCCAGCGTCATGTACCTCATCGAGGAGGCTGTGAACGGCCTCGCCGACGGCAGTGTTCCCGTCTCCCTCGATTCCGTGAGACGCGACGTTCCACACGCCGTCGTCGTCCGACGCACCGCGATGTCGACCGGTACACCCCGCGACCGCTCCGCAGCCCGCCGAGACTGCGCCGAGGAACTCCCGTCGCCGTAACTGCGAGCGGTTCATGCCGTCCACCCGCTTCGATGGTGTATAAACACCGCACCTCCCGCCCCGACCGCAACCGACCGGTAACCCCGGTACCCGTCCGTTCGCGCGCTGTCATTAGAACGTAACCGCTGTCGGATCGTCGGCGCGCGTCGCAGATCACGATGGCTTCCCCCGCCGACGGCCGCCATCTGGGCCCCGTTCGTCGGTGACGAGCAGTCTGCGGCACACTTGAAACAGGGGACGCTGCCCCACGTGTTGTACGGCGTGGGGGCGGGGGGCCGCCTTCCCGGTCGTCGTGACCGCGCTCGCGCTCGAAGCCGAGCGTTTACGTCGGTTCGCCCCAACCACGAATCAACACATATGGTATCTAGCGACACGCGGTCGGTCGGCGAGCTCGAGCGATGCGTCGAGGCGATCGACGCGACGGCACCGGCCGAGCGGGACGCGGACGACCGCGCGCGGCTGACCGACGCCCTCGTCGCGCTCGCCGACGCCTACGGCGAGCGCGGCGAGTTCGACGCCGAGGCCGAGATGATCGCGCGGCTGGACCGACTGCGCGGCCGGAGCGGCGCCGCCGACGTCGACGTCCACCTCGCGAACGCCCTCGCGAACGCGACGAGCGTGCGGGACCGCGACGACCTCTACGCGACCGCGATCGACCCCGACCGGATCGAGGCGTACAGGGGCCGGATCGAGGACCTGTACGACCGACGTCCCGACCCGGTGATCGCGGCGCCGCTGGCCCGGGCGACCGCCGAGACGATCCACGCGAACGGAAAAGGCGACCGTCGCGGTCGGATCGAACCGTTGCTGGACCGGCTCGAGACGGTGTACGACGCGCACGCCGAGCCGGACGTCGCCGCCTCGCTGTTGCGGGCGTACGCTCACGCGGAACTGTATCTCGGCGCGGACGGGGGAGCCGAGGAGTCTGACGACGTCCCCCTCGGCGGCGACGACGCGCTCGACGGGGCTGACACGCCTCCCGGAACGGACGCCCGCGGCGACCGCGTCGCCCGCGCGGAGGAGCTGTTCCGGGCGCATCCGGACGGGGAGGTCGCCGCCGGGCTCGCCGGCGTCCTCGCCGGGCGGACGAACGCCGACGCCAAGCGGACGGACGTGGAGGCGATCGAAGAGCGAATCGGCCGGATCGAGGCGCTCGCCGACCGGTACCCGGCACAGGAGGAGTCGATCGTCCGGTGGCTCCCGGTCGCGACGGCGAACGCCGCGCGCGCCGGCTTCGAGGCGGCCGACGTCGGCCGGGTCGAACACTGGGCCGGCGAGACCGCCGCCCACCACGAGCGGCTCTCGACGCCGTCGAGCGCGACGTGGACGGCGGTCGCGACCTTCTTCTCGGCGCGAGCGTCGTTCTTCGACGGTGACGTGGAAGCCGGCGAGGCGAAGCTCGAACGGCTCGAAGCCCTCGAAGAGCGGTACGACAACCCGGTCTTCGCGCACTGGCTCGGCCGGGCGATGTTCGACGCCGCCCGCTGTTACGTCGAGACGGACCGCTCCGAGCGTGCGCGTTCGATGGTCGAGGATCTGTCCGCGTTTGCGGTCGGCCACCAGGACCGCGAGGAAATCGAGGCGGGACTGGACGCGCTCCGGTCGCACGCGCCGCACCTGTTCGACGAGGCGGACGGCGCGACCCGCGCGTCCGAGGGAGCGGCCAATGCGTCCGAGGGAGCGGCCGACGCAACCCCCGAATCGACCGACTCGACCGCCGAATCGGTCGACGCATCCCCCGAGCCGGTCGGTGTGACCGACGAAACAGACGAGGCGTCAACGGCGGCCGGTGCCGACGCCGTGACGCCCGAGCGCACGGACTCGTCGGACGCCCCGGCTGCGGACGTACGCGCCGAGACCGATTCCACCGCATCGGCTTCTCGAAACGAGGGAGCGGCGGCCGACGAGACCGCCGACGCGGACCTACCCGGGTGCGGGAACTGCGGCGAGGACGGGTGCGGGAACTGCGGACCCGACGACGACCTGCTACCCCCAGCGTCCGGTCCGGAGCTCGCTGCCGTCGGGGCGGTGGTCGCCCTCGTCGGCCTCTCCGTCGCGTACACCCTCTATCGAGCACAGCGCGTCGTCCGGAGCGCCGTCGGCGGGTCGTGAGAGTCGGCGGCGGTCCGACGCGTCGTCGAGTGTCGAAATGACGCTCCGAACACACAGCCGCGGACGGGTTTTGTACGAGTGTGGTTTATAAAGAGTCACGATGGCAAAAGCAGCAATCGTGATTCTCGCCGGCAACGAATCGCACGCCGACTACGGCCGCCTCGCGAACGCCCTCGAAGCGGCAAAGGAGTTCGCGGAGACCGAGGGGGACGAGCTGGAGCTGATCTTCGACGGCGCCGGGACGCAGTGGATCCCGGAGCTGGAAGACGAGGAGAGCGACTACCACGAGCTGTATCAGGCGGTCCGCGACGACGCGGCGGTCTGTGACTTCTGCTCCGGCGCGTTCGGCGTTGAGGACGCCGTCGCCGACTCCGGGCTCGTCACGCTCGACGAGTACGAGGGCCACCCGAGCATCCGCTCGCTCGTCGACGACGACTACGAGATCATCACGTTCTGAGCGCCGGAGCGCCCCCTGGCGCCCTGACGGAGGTCGGAGCTGACCGCCCCGGACGACCGACCGTTCTCCGGCCGTGGGCATTTGTCGGCGGTGACGCCGCGGTTCTCGGCGGTCCACTCGGACGAAGAGTCGAGCCCGCCCGTCCGGAACTTCCCGTCCCTCGCCGCCGCCCCGTTAGATGAACTCCGAGGGGTTCGGCCCGTTCGTGATATGGACCTCGAACGGCTGGGTGCCGACGTCGTCCCGTTCGATCAGGTGCCAGTACGTCTCGGCCATCTCGTCGGGGTCGAGGAACGTCTCGGCCCCGCGGTCGGGCTGGCGCTCGCGGGCCTCGGGCGAGTCGATCTGCCCGTCGATCACGACGTGCGCGACGTGGACGCCGTCGCCGCCGAACTCCTGTGCGATGTCCATCGCCATCCCGCGGGCGGCGAACTTCGCGGCCGTGAACCCGATCGCCCCGCCGCGGCTCCGCACCGCCGAGGTCGCGCCCGTGAAGATCACCGTGCCGCCGCCGGTCTCGAGCATGTCGTCGACCGCCTCCTGCGAGCAGACGAATGCACCGCGGCCGTTGACCGCCCACGCCTCCTCGAACGCCTCGACGCTCGTGTCCATGAGCCCGGTCCAGGACGCGGCGCTCGCGTGGTTGACGAGCACGTCTACCGGCCCGAACGCCTCGCGGACCGTCTCGAACGACTCCCGGACCGCGTCGACGTCGGTGAGGTCCGTCGCGACCGCGAGCCCCTCGCCCGGGTCGGGGAGGTCGTCGGCGAGCTCCTCGATGTACTCCGTCGAGCGGGCGAAAAGTGCCACCCGACACCCCTCCGCCGCGAACGTCCGCGCGAGCGACTCTCCGAGCCCCGGACCGACGCCAGCGATGACTGCCGTGCGAGTCATAGCCGTGATACGGACCGGCGCGTGAAAACGGTGGGCCCTTCGTCGGTGACAAGCCGACCGCGGTCGTCTCTCACTCGCTCGCCGACGCCCGGATCTCCGGGAAGTACCGGCCGTGGAAATCGAAGGGAAGCGCGTGCGGCAGCGTCGCCCGGGCGCGCTCGTCGAGCGTCTCGCCGTCGAGGACGAGGAGCCGCGACCGGTCGGCGTCGACGTTGAGCGCGACGGTCACGACGACGCCGTCGTCCTCTGCGTCGCCGTCGGGAGCCGGGACGAACAGGGGTTCGCCGAAGTAGTCGCCGCCGTCGTCGAAGGTCTCGACGTTATCGGTTTCTGCGTCGACCTTTATGATCCGACGCGCCCACTCCGTGACCGGCGTGTCCATCCCCATGGCGTAGACGTAGCGGTGGGGGCGGCACCACCGCGCGGGCGACGCGGTCGGCAGCGCGCTGCCGCCGTCATATAACGACTCTCGAGTCACAGCCGCGTCGCCGCCGCCGTACCTGTCCGCACCGGTCGCCGACCCGAGGTCCACGGTGAACCGCTCGATCCGGCCCGCCATCGTCCCCATCTCGCCGGCACGGACGTTCTTCAGGTACAGCGAATCGATCGCGGTCGCGTCCGGGACCGTCTCGAGGTCGAAGACGACCTCGGTCCCGCCGTCCCGCTCGAAGGCGTTGACGTGGTGGAAGCCGAAGAGAGGGCCTGCGGTGGGTTCAGCGACGACGTCGCCCGTCGTTCGGTCCAACACGACGATCCTGGTCCCGCGCTCCGGCTCCCACTCGAACTGCTCGATGAACGGTGGCTGCCGGCCCGGTTTCAGGAATCGGCGCGGGTCCAGCCGGAGCGGGAACTCCGTCAGGACGACGTAGCGGGGCGTGAGCGCGAAGCTGTGCATGTACGCCGGCCGATCGGTGTCGACGCTGCCGACGTGGCGCCGGTCCCCGTCTCGGGTCCACGCGGTGACGTGGTATCGGCTCGTCCGACCGAACTCGGTGTCGACGGTGACGAGCGCGCCCGTCGCCGGGTCGCGCTTGAAATGAGCACAGGAGAGCTGGCCGCTCGGGGCGTCTCCCTCGCGGTCGACGTGGCCGGTCGTCGCGAGCGTGTTCGGGTCGAACCGGACCCCCCTCGGCGACTCGGTCAGCGCCACGTACTCGTCGCCGATCCGCTCGGCGACGATGTTCGCGTTGTCGTACGGCTCCGCGAGGAAGGTTGACAGCCGCGAGCGGAGGGTAGTCTCCCCGGTGGCGAACCCGCCCTCGAACTCGCCGCTCGTCGCCGCCTCGTACGCGTCCGTCCGGAGGAAGCGGTTGCGGTAGTGGACGGCGTCGCCGTCGCCCGCCGAACCCGATCCGGCGCGGTCGCCCGGGTCGAAGGTGAAGCGGTACAGCATCGCTAGGCCGTCGAACCAGTGGTCCACGTCGCTGCCGTTCGGAAACGAGAACGCCCCCGGTCCGTTCCGGATCAGGCTGCCCCGAAGCCACGGTGGCAGGTCGCCCCTGATCGGAACCGACGCCGCCGTCTCCCCGTGAAGCGAGTGAAATCCGGCGTGCGAGTCCATGACAATCAACGAGGGCGCGGCAGGCTAAGGTCTGACGGCGGTCGCTGCCCCTCCTGCGTCGCCGCCGTTTTCCGTCGAGTGGAACGAGGCGGGAACGGCTAACCGCAGAGCGCCCCCTTCACGAGGGCTTCGGGAGGCGGATCGTGACCGTCGTCCCCGCATCCGCCACCGTCGTTTCGAGTTCGCCGTCGAGGCTGGTGACGATCCAGTGGACCAGCCACAAGCCGAGCCCCTCGCCGTGAACCAGCGGCGTCTCCCTGCTCGACTCGAGGACCTCCTGTTCTATCTCGGGAAGACCCGGTCCGGTATCCCTGACAGCGATCGTCACGCCAGTCTCCGTGTCTGTCACGTCGATCTCAATGACCGGCGGATCGCCGCCGTGTTCGGCCGCGTTTTCGAGGACCTCCCAGAGCGCTGTTTTGAGACGGTCGTGGGTATCCGCAACGACGGTGTCAGGAGCGTTGACAGTCACGGACGCCTCGGGATACTGCATCTGGAGTTCCGAGACGGTGTCCTCGAGCATCGGGGTGATATCGACCGGTTCGAGATCGGGTGACAGGTCCCGGAACTCCTCGAGTTGCTGGGCCGACTCGGTCAGATCGAACAGCAGGTCGGCCGTGTCTTTGATCTGTGACGCTTTTTTGGCGTCGTCGCCGCTGAGTCGGTTCTCGAGCATCTCCGCGTACCCGGTGATGATACCCATCTTGTTCCGCATGTTGTGGCGTAGCACGCGATTGATGACGCTGATGAGGCCCTCACGCTCGCGGCGGTTCGTCGCGTCACGGACCATCAACTGAATGCCGACGATATCTTCGGTCGTTCGCTCGGCGGTGGGAACGCTCGCCTCATAAATTGGAACGCCGCGTACGTCTGTGAACACGGTCGTCCCAGCTTTCCGCTCTAGTGGAAAGTCCCGCACCACGTTACGTTCGCCGTTGCGTATCGGCTCGATCTCCTCCCACGCCCGTTCGGTCGTCGACTCGTTCGGTAGCGTGACCGAGATCGATTGGCCTTCGAGTTCCGTCGGCGAGTAGCCGAGGAACCCCTCGACAGACGGCGAGGCAAAGGTGAACCGGCCCTGTTTGTCGATTCGGAAGACGACGCCGAAACTAGCGTCAATGACGCCTCGATACAGCTCGTTCTGCTCGTTGAGTTCGGTCTCGCGGTCGGCGAGTTGGCGGCGCTGGCGCTCCGTCTGCGTCACGTCGGATAGCAGGAGGATTTGCGCTCCAGACTCACCCAACATGGTGGTACTCGTCGAGACGAAGTAGTACCGCTGTTCGCCGGACTGCTCGCGTTCGAGTATCTGATCGTCGGTCTCGAGCGCCGCAACGACTGCGGGAACAGTCTCGGAGAGCCGGTCACCCGTCGCTCCGTCGAGTTCCGGGAGCACCTCCCTGATGGCCGCCGAGTAGTCGCGGATACGGCCCCGTTCGTCGAGATAGATGGACAGGTCGTCGCCGAGAGACGCTCGCTGTACCGCGAGGAAGCGGCGTTCGAAGACGAACAGCACACCGACTGCGAACACCGCCACCCCGACGGGCGCGTAGATGATGTTAATGAGTAGTGGCGTGAACTGAGCGACGATATCGAGCACGACTGGGAGGCCGATCAGGGCCGATAGCACGCTGAGGGGTCGGGTGTCGTATCCGGATTCGAAGAACAGTTGAAAGATCATGAACAGCCCTACCGCCGCCAACACGTACGACAGGCCCGTCGCGGTCCAGTGGAGCACGTTGTGTTCCACCGCGAGGTGAACGAACGGCGTCGACACTTCCGTCGCTGTGAAGTACGCTCCGTGGATGGGATTCGTTGCTTTGACCGCGATTACGGCGAGGAAGATGGCCCCACTCACCCGTCGCAACGACGTGTTTCGATGGTATCGTCGTCCAGAGTAGGCAGAACAGAAGTAGAGCCACGCCCACACGGTAGCGAAGCCAACGGCGAGCCCGATGATGTACGCCGGCACACGAAACGGGTCGGGAAGCAAAAACCCAGCAACTCTAAACAGCACCCACCCGCCGGCAGTGGCGAGTAACCATACCAGTCCGCGGCGGACGTCGGGGTCCTGAAACTCCTGTGCCCGACCGATGGCGGCAAAACAGATCAGACCGCTGAGCGCAAAGACGCCGACGTATATTTGTCCGACAGTTCCAAGATTATAAATCGCAAGGAGAATACCCGCGCCTTTAGGCGCGGGATGAATCCGACAACCCGTTCAACAATCCACCGCCGATAGCAAGGCCGGATATTCCACGCTCTCAGCCGAACCTTTACAAGAAAAGCTCGTATAACAGGTTATATAGGCGTTCAGAATGCTGGAGGTTCACCGCACCCACCGCGCCAAAATTCTTAACCACAATCAAGTGGCTGAGATACTCGACCGGCACGGGTGGAGCGCCAGCAAACTCTGGAACGTCGCCAACTACCACTCCCGAGAAGTCTGGGAAGAAACCGGGGAGATTCCCGATCACGGCGACCTCAAAGACGAGTTGAAGACCCACAACAAGTACAAGGGATTACATTCGCAGTCCAGTCAGCGCGTTCTGGAGGAACTCGCTGAAGCCTTCAACTCGTGGTACGAAAAGAGGAAGTCCGACGACAGGGCGAATCCGCCCGGCTACCGCAAACGCAACTACTACGACACCGACGGCAACCGCGTCCACGAAGAACACCCGCGTAGCACGGTGACGTGGAAGCAGAACGGCATCCGCCACGACACCAAGAACAATCGAGTGCGACTCTCGAAGGGCGCGAACCACAAGGAACACCCCCGAGCGCGGGAATACATCCTTGTTGAATACGAGACGCGTCCCGGCGTCACCGTCGAGAACCTTCAACAGGTTCGCGCCGTCTACGACCAAGCGAAAGAGCGGTGGGAACTACACCTCGTCTGTACAGACGAAACCAAGACACCCACCGCTCCCGGTACCGAGACAGCGGGCATCGACCTCGGCATCAGCAACTTCGCCGCTGTCGCCTACAGTACCGAAGACGCCGACCTGTACCCCGGAACCCGTCTGAAACAGGACGGGTACTACTTCCCGAAGGAAATTGCCAAGTGCGACGACAGCGGTGGTGAACGAGCCACACGTCTCCATGCGAAATGGTCGGAACGCCGCACCCACTTCTTCCACGGTCTCGCCAAACACATCGTTCAACGATGTATCGAGAAGGGTGTTGGCCGTATCAATATCGGTAACTTGGAGGGCGTCCGTGAGGACGAGAACGGCAACTCGAAAAACTGGGGCAAGCACGGCAACCTCGATCTACACGGGTGGGCATTCAACCGCTTCACCAACATCCTCGAATACAAAGCGAAGGTCGAGGGGATCGAAGTTGTGGAAGTGGACGAGAGTGCCACGAGCAAGACGTGTTGTATGTGCGGGAGAGAGGAGGACAGCCAGCGCGTCGAGCGTGGCCTGTATGTCTGTGAGGAGTGCGATGCGGCGTTCAACGCGGACGTGAACGGAGCGGAGAACATCCGACTCAATATCAACGAGAAAAGTAACTCCGAGTCTCCCGGACAGTCGTTCGGAGATAGGAGTACCGGCTGGTTGGCACAGCCCGCAGTCCACCTATACGACTTGTCCAGCGGATTCCAACCGCAGGAACAAGTGGTAGACTGCAAACCCTAATATCCCAAACGCGGTCGGGATTCCTCCGCGTTCACGCGGAGGAGGATGTCAA